>SVQO01000005.1 GCA_015065325.1 Oscillospiraceae bacterium
GGAGAAGCCCGCTCTTTCTGGCGGCGGTCAAGGATTTTGCAAGGGCGTGGGAAAGGGAAATGGGTAAAGGCATCAACTCGGGCGTTTCATCGCAAGCAAAGCCGAACATCATACCTTGGTCGCCGGCACCTTCTGCATCAACACCCATAGCAATGTCGGGGGATTGCTGATGAACGGAGCTGATTACGGCACAGGTGTCACAGTCGAAGCCGAATTTTGCTCTGTCGTAGCCGATCTCACGGATGGTCTCTCTCGCGATCTCCTGAAAGTCGATAGCAGCGGTGGTGGTGATCTCTCCCATCACTAAAACCAACCCGGTGGTTACTGCTGTTTCACAGGCAACGCGCGCGGTGGGATCTTTTTCTAAAATAGCATCCAAAACACCGTCGGAGATCTGGTCGCAAATTTTATCGGGATGTCCTTCGGTAACGGATTCTGAAGTAAAGAACTGTTTCATAATTGCATTCCTTTGCTTGTAGTTTTTTCTCATACAAAATCATTATAAACAAATGCCGACGTAAAATCAAGACTTTTGCACGAAAAAGTCATTTTGAGAAAATCTTTGACGAAAAACAAATTTCTTTTTTTATCCTGTGTGAAAAAAGAGTGATTCTTTTGTAAAAAGTGCCGAAAGAAGGGAGAAAAACTTGACTCTGTCTGTGATTTGTGGTAAACTACTATGGAATGAAAATCGATATTTATGCGATTTTTGCAAAGGAGAAAGCCTTGGGAGAAATTATTGTTGTAACCAGTCTAAAAGGCGGAGTCGGAAAGACGGTCTTGTCTGCCAGCCTTGCTCATCGCTGGGCGGATCTGGGAAAACGGATCCTGGCAGTGGATATGGATCTTGGTACCGGTGGCCTTGATATTGCTCTGGGTAGGGAAGATTCCGTGATCCCAACCTTTTTGGATCTTCTTAGTGGCTCCGTTCAGGCAGAGGATGCTCTTCTGCCCGGTGAGGATGGGGTTTACTTTCTCTCCGCTCCCGTGTTTTTCAATGAGTCATCTTTGGATCAGGTAAGTCAGGAGCACTTCAATGCTTTACTGAATTATTTGAAAGGCGTTTTTGATTTTGTGATCTTCGATATGCCCGCCGGTGGCGGAGCCGCATTTCGATTTTTTGAAGATTCGGGACTTGTAGATCAAATCCTTTTGGTCAGCACTGCCGCCCCCACATCGGTTCGCGCCGCGGAGCGCTGTGCTATGCGTTTGAAAGAATCGGAGAAAGCAAAACTCGTTCTCAATTCCTTCCGCGTTACAAAGCCCGGTGACAATCCTTTCGGCGTGGTTGAGATCATCAATCGTACCAGCGTACCTATCATTGGCGTCGTTCCCTTCGACGTCGGAGCCGAAAAAGCGCTTGCAAAGGGGATCCCCCTTTCAGGTATTTCCAAAAGTGACGCAGGTAAGGCGATGGGAAATATTTGTTTGCGTCTGGAAGGTGAACAGATCCCACTCTTGACCGGGGTCATGAAAAAGAAAAGAAGAAAACGTTTTTATTGAGATTTGAATTTTGTATGGAGGTTTGGATATGCACATTGCTTTGATTGCGCAGGATGATAAAAAAGAATTAATGACACAGCTTTGTATTGCCTACTGTGGAATTTTGGCAAAGCATTCCCTGTGCTCCACCGCAACCACTGGCCGATTTATCTCGGAAGCAACCGGTCTTGATATTGAACTCGTTCTCCCCGGCGCCGGAGGTGGCACGGAGCAGATTGCTTCTCGCATTGCTTACGATGAAATCGACCTTCTGTTGTATTTCCGTGATGCGATGGATGAATTTGACACCGAGGATGCGAATTTGATCCAGCTCTGCGACACGTATAACATTCCCCTGGCAACCAATCTTGCCACTGCCGAAGCTTTGATTCTTTCTCTGGACCGCGGTGATCTGGATTGGCGTAAAAATATTAAATAAACAACATATTTAAGAAAAGAGATAAAATTATGCAAAGAACAGGATATTGTGCTACCTTTGGGGCAAATGACATTGGAAAAAGAGTAAAGGTTTGCGGTTGGGTGCAGAAAATGCGCGACCTCGGTTCACTGATCTTTATGGATCTGCGCGACCGTAGCGGAATTTTGCAGCTCGCTTTCGACGAGAATACGCCCAAAGAAGTTTTTGATCTTGCTTTCGGCGTTCGTTCTGAGTACGTTCTGTCTGCCGAGGGTGTGATCCGCGCTCGCGGGGAAGGAGCTGTCAATCCCAATTTGCCTACCGGCTCTATCGAGGTTGCTGTTGACCGTCTGGAGGTTCTCTCCGAGGCGGCTACTCCTCCCTTTGAGGTTCTTAATTCTATGGACGTCAGAGAGGAAATGCGGTTAAAATACCGTTATCTGAATTTGCGTCACCCCGAATTGCAGAAGAATATTCGTTTCCGTCATCAGCTTGCCAAGAGCGCAAGAGATTACTTTGACACCGAGGGCTTTTTGGAGATCGAAACTCCTATTTTGATCAAATCCACTCCCGAAGGCGCCAGAGACTACTTGGTGCCCAGTCGTGTTCATCCCGGATCCTTCTATGCCCTGCCTCAGTCTCCTCAGCTTTATAAACAGCTTCTGATGGTATCCGGCTTTGACCGCTATATGCAGATCGCCAAGTGCTTCCGCGACGAGGACCTTCGAGCCGACCGCCAGCCCGAATTTACCCAGCTGGATCTTGAAATGTCCTTTGCTGATGAAGATGACGTTATGTCCGTAAATGAAGGATTTCTGAAAAAAGTATTCCGTGAGGTCTTGGGGATCGATCTGAAAACTCCTCTCCCCAGAATGCCATGGAAAGAGGCAATGGAGAATTACGGCTCCGATAAGCCCGACGTCCGTTTCGAAATGAAGCTTTGCGATCTCTCCTCTATTCTTGCTGCCTGTGATTTCAAGGTGTTTTCCGGTGCAATCGCCGCAGGCGGTTCCGTTCGCGCCATCAACGTAAAGGGTGTTGCAGACCGTATGAGCCGCAAGGAGATCGACAAACTTACCGATTTTGTGAAAACCTACCGCGCCAAGGGGCTTGCTTGGCTCAAGGGCGGAGAAGAAAAGACTTCCTCCTATGCGAAGTTCTTGTCTGAAGAAGAAAACCTTGCCATTGAAAAGGCGATGAACTTTGAAAAGGGCGACGTGGTCTTTATCGTTGCCGATGCTTCCAATCAGGTCGTATTTGATTCGCTGGGAGCCCTTCGATGCAAATGCGGTGAAGCGTACGGCTTCTACGATAAGAAGGAGTTTGCTCTTCTTTGGGTTACCGAGTTTCCTATGTTTGAGAAGGATGAAGAAAGCGGTCGTTACAAGGCTATGCATCACCCCTTTACCGCCCCCAAGGATGAAGACCTTGCACTTTTGGATACCGCTCCCGAGCAGGTTCGTGCAAAGGCGTACGATATTATTATCAACGGTTGGGAAGTGGGCGGAGGTTCCGTTCGTATCCATCGCGGTGATATTCAGCAGAGGGTCTTTGATATTATCGGTCTGTCCGACGAGGAAGCTCACGAAAAATTCGGATTCCTCTTGGAAGCGTTCCGTTACGGTGTTCCGCCTCACGCAGGTCTTGCATTCGGTTTTGACCGTCTGGTCAGCCTTTTGCTCGGACTTGATGCGATCCGCGATTGTATCGCGTTCCCCAAGGTGCAAAACGCTTGCGAATTGATGACCGATTGTCCCGCTCCCGTACCGAAGGAGTCGTTGGACGAGCTTCAGATCGCTGTCTGCAAGGAAGAAGAATAATTTTCTGAAAGGAAACGTTTCATTTATGATCGAAATTAATGGCATTACCAAGCGCTACGGTAAAAAGCTTGCCGCGGATCACGTAACTTTTACGGTTGGCGCAGGCGAGATTATGGGATTCTTGGGTCCCAACGGTGCCGGAAAATCAACTACGATGAATATTTTGACCGGTTATCTTTCCGCAACGGAAGGCACTGCGAAGATTGACGGCATCGATATTTTTGAGAATCCGATTGAAGCCAAGAGTAAAATCGGTTTTTTGCCCGAGCATCCTCCGCTTTATCTTGATCTTACCGTCAACGAATACCTCAATTTCGTGTACGAATTGAAAAAGCCCCGCATGGATCGTGAAAAGCATCTAAAAGAGATTTGCGACGTTGTGAAGATCTCTGATGTGCGTGATCGCGTCATCGGAAACCTTTCCAAAGGTTACCGTCAAAGAGTTGGAATTGCCCAAGCTCTTATCGGAAATCCCCCCGTTTTGATCTTTGATGAGCCTACCGTAGGTCTGGACCCCAAGCAGATCATCGAGATTCGAAATCTGATCAAAAAACTCGGTAAGGAGCATACGATCATCCTTTCCACCCATATTCTTTCCGAGGTCCAGGCGATCTGTGACCGTATCGTCGTAATCAACAACGGCAGAATCGTTGCGGATGAGAAAACGGAGAATATTGCCCGCGCCGTCGAGGATAAGAGCAGAATGACCTATCATATTTGCGGTCCTCAGAATGAAGTCCTGAAGGTGATCAAATCTACTCCCGGTGTAGTTTATGCGGAAGTGATCGGCGCCAGAGACAATGACAGCACTGCTTATATGATCGAGAGTGCTGACAACATCGACGTACGCAAGCCTCTGTTCTACGCAATGGCTGAGAAAAGATGGCCCATCATTGCTATGGACGTTATGGGCATGGATCTGGAAGACGTATTCCTTGCCCTGATTACCGAAAAGAAGATTAACAAGCCCAAGAAAGGAGGAAAATAATTATGTTTGCCATTTATAAGAAAGAACTTCGCTCGTTTTTCGTAAACCCCATCGGTTACGTTTTCGTTGCACTTTTTTTGGCTGTTTCCTCTTTGGTATTCACTTATACCACGTTAAATTCGGGCACTTGTGATCTTGGCAGCTATTACCTTATTATGCTGTATATGTTTGCCATTTTGATTCCGCTTTTGACCATGCGTATCCTCAGTGAGGAGAAAAAGACGAAAACGGAGCAGCTTCTCTTAACCTCGCCCGTTTCACTTTTCAGTGTGATATTTGCAAAGTATCTTGCCGCCTTCACACTTTTTGCCGGAACGTTGCTTGCCTCCTGCTTGAACTTTGTTGTACTTTATTTTTACGGAGAGCCGAACACACCCGTTATGTTTGCAACTACTCTCGGTATTTTGATGATCGGATCAGCATTCGTTGCCATCGGCGTTTTCGTATCGGCTTGCACCGAGAATCAGCTGGTATCCGCTTTGGTAACCATCGTCTCCATTCTTTCTACGCTTGTTCTCAGCATTCTCGCAGGGTACGTGAATTTTACCCCTTTGCGCGTTGTTATGAAGTGGCTTTCCGTATTTGATCGCTTCAGCAGATTCACGACCGGATATTTTGACGTTGTAGCGCTTTTGTATTATATTTCCATCACCGTGATTTTCATTTTCCTGACGATCCGTGTGTACGAAAAGCGCCGCTGGGAATAATGCCAATCTGAGAGGATTAACGAATTTATGGATAAAAAGAATAGTACCAAGAAAAGTTTCTTTTCTACAAAAAAGTTTAAATACGGTGCAGCAGCGACCGTATTTACCGCGCTTTTCATCGCTGCGGTTATCTTACTGAATGCCATTGTATCCGCGGTTGACTCAAAGTACAGTCTCCATTTTGATATGACCAAGGATCAGCTCTTTTCTATCAGCGATGAAACTGTTACTCTGGTCAATGAAAGAATCAAGGAATACGAAAAGAAATTCGGAGAAAAGCCGGAAATCAAAATCAGCTTTTTGAATGCAAGAGACCGCATCGTTGAAAACGTTCAGCATAGCTGGGCTGTTACTCTTGC
Source organism: Oscillospiraceae bacterium (assembly GCA_015065325.1). Lineage (GTDB taxonomy): Bacteria > Bacillota > Clostridia > Oscillospirales > SIG627 > RGIG5579. The sequence continues at coordinate 5,775 of SVQO01000005.1, forward strand.
GGAAAGCTATGCGGAGAGGTTTTCTGAAATTACTGTGGAATACAACGAGGATCTGACCACACATCCCGATAAGTATCTGAAGTATTCCAACCAGAACTATGCGATTGATTCCACTGCGATCATCTTTACGACCCAGGAGGGTGCATTCCACGTGACCGGTTTGGATGCTTGTTTGGTTTATAACGAAACCGGTGAATACGTATGGGCTTTCCAGGGCGAAATGAAATTTAACGCCGCTTTGATTGATATCACCACTTCCGAAAAACCCGTCGTATCCTTTACTACCAATCACGGCGAGTCGATTCCCGAGCGTTTGGTTGAGCTTGTTAAGAATTGCGGTTTTGATATTCAAGAGGTTGATCTGTCTAAAACAGGCAGCGTTATTCCTCCTGAAACGAAAATCCTCATTATGTGCGATCCTCAGACGGATATCATTGCCGTTAATGACGATACCGTCGAGTCTGAATACACAAAGATCTCCGACTATCTGAATGATTATCGTTCTATGATCGTGATCGGGAATAATACGACAAAATCCCTTCCGGTTTTGGATGAGCTTTTGTCGGATTGGGGGCTGGAGCTTCAGCGCAATCAGCTTGTAATGGATGATATGTATTGTCACGTTCAGAACAACAAAAATCTTTACGTTGAATATCCCGAGATTCCCGCTCCCGCTGCCGCATTGACCAAGTCGCTTACCGACCTGACCAATACACCCAGAACGATTTCTCCCAATTCCGCTCCCATTCGCATTTTGAAGGAGAGCGATGCATCAAAGGATTATTGGGTAGAGCCTATTCTTACCAGCTCCGTAAATTCCTACGTTGAGATCGTTTCCGACGCAGGTGTGGATAAAAAAACCGGTTCTTATAATCTGATGGCACTTTCAACCCGAAAAACCATTGAGAACAACGTTGACGTTTACGGTCACCTTCTTTTGATCGGAAGCACTGATTTTGTTTCTACGAATGCCTTCAGTGAGCAGTTCGGTAACACGAAGATCCTCTACAACGTCGTTCGGCTCTTGGCAGATGAAGATATTCCGATGAACACCCATTATAAGGTGCTGCAGGATTACGATTTGAATACCGTGATCGACAGCGGAACCGTTTATATGTACGGTATCGTTTCTGTCGTATTGATCCCTCTTGTCATCTTCTCCTTCGGTGCTGTTGTATATTTCAAGAGAAAGCATAAATAACGGAGTTTTTTATGAAAGAAAAAGTTACTTCGAAAAAGGGCGGCAAGTTTTCTTTTGCCGAGCTTTGGAAGAATAAAAGATCCAGATCGATCATCGTTTCAGCGGGAGTGATTCTCGTTTGTGCTGTGATCTATATCGTTCTTTTAATGACGATTTTAAAGCCTGCGGATGAGAAGCAAAAGGTTTATCCTACCGTCGGAAACCACGGAGAGCAAATGTCTAAGGATAAGCCCTTCGTTATGAATCCCGTTGAAGTGGATAAAATGACCGGCATCAAGGTTGAAAATGAATTCGGTGGCTTCCATTACTATAAGGGAGCTGACGGTCAATTCTACTTTGAGAATGCCGAGGCAATGTTTTACGACCAGACCAGTGACTGGATGAAAGGCGAAGAACAAGACCTCAGCAACTTGACGGAGAGTACCTCTATGGTAGAGTCTCTCGTAAGCCTGTCTCGTTATATGCTCTCTGCAGGTGAAGTCGTCGGTTACGATAAAAACAACCTGCAGATCTATGGTTTGGACAATGGAGGAAAAGCATCCCTTACCCTTACTTATTTGAACGATAAGGGAGAGACTGAGTCGCAAACCGTCCTTTTCGGAAATCCTACGATTACCGGGAACGCATATTACGTGATGCTTGAAGGCAGAGATGCTCTGTATACGATGCAGGATATCTATATTTCTCGTTGTGTATTTACCGATTTGAAATCCTATATTCTTCCTCAGGTAGCGCCCCCTGTTTCTTCTACTGCATACGTGGACGTTCAGGAGCTTGTTATTAAGAAAAAGGGTGAAACCTTTGCCGCGCTCCGTGACCTTACCGATGAGGAGTATGAGCAGAGCGGGGAACTGTTTACTCACGTGTTTACCAGCCCTGAAGGCTATTATCCCTCTACGGATAATTTGCAGCTTCTTCTGGAGCATTTTATAAGTTTTTCGGGTGAATCCGTAGTTGAATTTGACATTACCAAGCGCTTGCAGGATCCTTCTCAGAGCGAGGAAGTGTATAAGCTTTTTAGGCAGTATAGCTTGCTTGATTCCGAAAACCGTTGGGTTTATGAATTGTATTACCGATACGCTGACTTTGACGTCAATCTGTATATCAGTGAAAAACTGGAGGTTGCCGCAGAGGAAGGTAGCACTGAGGATCCGGAATACGTTTACTATATCTATTCGCCCGATTTTGATCTGATCGCCGAATTTGATGCTTCGGAGTTGAAATGGGTTGAATGGGATATTCTCAAGTTGATGGATAATCATTCCTTCTCCGTTTCTATTGATCGTGTGGCTTCCGTCGAGATTTCCTATGGTGATACCAATGCAAAGTTTACCTTGCAGGGTACCGGAAAAGAACTGAAGATCACCTCATCCAATGGCGTTGCCGTTGATACGGACAATTTCCGTCAGCTTTACAAGGCGATCCTCTTTATTACCATGGACGGAACCGACGAAAAGCCCGAAGATGCAGAGTCTATCTTAAAGGTTCGCATCGTTCTCCGTGACGGTAAAGAGTTTAATTTTGAATTCTTCGGTATGACTGCGCGCAAAGCGTTCTATACCTTAAACGGTAGCGGAGAATTCTATATCAACCGAGATTACGTCAAGCAGATCATTACTGCTTGCACCGGCATTCTGAAGGGTGAAACGATTACCGTTGACCGCAAGAAATAAAAGAAACAGGCTTGCAATTGCAAGCCTGTTTTTTAAAATTCCGTTTTCAAATTTCGATGAAATAATCGATCAATACCGATTTGAATATCAAGTCCTTCGTATAACATTTCATAAACTGAATTGCAAATGGGCAGATCTACCGTTTTTTCCTTGGAAAGCAGATGTAAAGCCCTTGCAGTGTAATAGCCCTCTGCCAAGGCCTCGAAGTGCTCGCCGCGCGCAAAGCTTTCTCCAAATTTTCGATTGTGACTGTGCTTTGAGAAAACTGTTGCCTCGTAATCCCCAAGATGGCAGAGTCCGTATGCGGAGATCGGGTTTCCGCCCATTGCATCGATCAAGCGCGAAACCTCTAAAGTGCCGCGGGACATCAGTGCGCCCTTTAAACTACTTTGCCCAATCCCGTCCAAAACGCCGGCTGCGATTCCGATTACGTTCTTTGCAGCGGCGCCGATCTCGTTTCCGATCAAATCGTTTCCGATATAAAAACGCACCAAAGGACTATTCCAAAGGTGAACCAATTTTTGCTTTAAATCTTGATTTTTACTGTCGATCACCATACAGTTGGGAATTCCATTTACGAAATCCTGCGGATGACCCGGACCGAGCCAGACGGCAAGCTTTTCGTGAACACCGAGAACTTCTTCGAAAACCTCTGTTAATCTTTTGCGGCTTTCAATCTCAATTCCTTTCATGCATAGGATGAAGGTCTTGCTTTGATATTCCCATCCGCTATCTCTGATCTCGTGCAACAGTGACCGAAACCCTTGAGAAGGAACGGATATGACGATTACTTCCGATTCAAGTGCCTTGTTTAAGTTAAATACCAAATCAACGGAAGAAGGCAAGGTGATGATCCCGTTGCTTCTGCATTCCGTGAATTGCTTCATTCGTGGAGAATCCGGAGAACCGTAGAGGGACACCTTCTGACCGATTTTGTCTAAATACCAGCAGATGAAAGATCCCCATCTGCCGCAACCAATTACTGATATTTTCATGCTTTTTACGAAAGGACGTCTGAGAAAAGACGTCCTTTTTGCTCCGATTATTGATTGTTTTGCTCGCGCCTAGCGGCTTTCTCTGCCTCTTTTGCAAGCATTTCGGCAAGATCGTTTGCCTTGTTGGAAGCATCAAGCTCACGTTTCTTTGCATTTTCATCAATGCTTTTCTGAAGTTTTGCTTCCTTGATCTTTTCAACGCTTTCCATAGTGGCACCCTCGGTCATAGCTTCTGCAAACTGTTCTTCATCCATAACCTCGTGCTCAATCAAGAATTTCGCAACAAAGTGAAGCTTATCCATATGCTCGTTGAGAAGTAAAACTGCCTTTTCAAACGCTGAGTTGACGATAGCCAAGGTTTCATCGTCGATCATAGCGGCAATTTTCTCGGAATAGTTGGGAGTATTGCTGAAGTCTCTGCCAAGGAAGACCTCTCCGCCGCCGCTTCCATAAACAACGGGGCCCAGCTTTTCGCTCATACCGTACTTCGTAATCATATTGCGAGCGATCTCGGTCGCACGCTGGATATCGTTGGAAGCACCGGTTGAAATGTCGTTGAGGATCAGTTTTTCAGCTACTCTGCCGCCGAGCAGGGATACGATCTCTTCTTCCATTTCAATCTTCGAGGTGTAGCTCTTGTCTTCACTCGGAAGAGAAAGGGTGTAGCCACCGGCTCTGCCGGAAGGGATGATAGAGATCTGGTGAACCTTATCCTGGGTGGTAAGATAATGAGTAACAATCGCGTGACCTGCTTCGTGATAAGCGGTGAGCTTTTTGTCTTTTTCGGACACGACCTTGCTTTTTTTCTGGGGTCCGACGATAACCTTAATGGTTGCTTCTTCAAGCTCCGTAGTGCCAATCAGCTTTTTACCTTTTCTGGCGGACAGAAGTGCAGCTTCGTTTAAAAGGTTTGCGAGATCTGCACCCGTAAATCCGGGAGTGGATTTTGCAAGGGTTTCAAGATTTACGTTTTCTTCGAAGTGTTTATTCTTAGCGTGTACTTCAAGAATTGCTTTTCGTCCTTTGATATCGGGGTAATTTACCGTTACCTGTCGGTCGAAACGACCGGGACGGAGCAAAGCAGGATCCAAAATGTCGGGGCGGTTCGTAGCAGCCATAACGATTACGCCCTCGTTGGAGCCGAAGCCGTCCATTTCAACCAAAAGCTGATTCAGTGTCTGTTCGCGTTCATCGTGTCCGCCGCCGAGACCTGCGCCTCTGTGGCGTCCGACTGCGTCGATCTCGTCGATGAAGACGATACTGGGAGCGGTTTTTTTGGCATTTTCAAAAAGGTCCCTGACTCGGGAAGCACCTACACCGACGTACATTTCTACAAAGTCAGATCCGGAGATAGAGTAGAAGGGAACACCCGCTTCACCGGCAACCGCTTTTGCCAAAAGAGTTTTGCCGGTACCGGGAGGACCCACCAAAAGCACACCGTGAGGAATTCTTGCTCCAAGCTCTTGGAAACGAGCGGGATTCTTTAAAAAGTCAACAACTTCGGAAAGTTCCTCTTTTTCCTCGTCAGCTCCCGCAACGTCAGAAAAGAATACCTTTTTCTTTTCGTCAGCACCGAGCTTTGCCTTGGCTTTGCCGAAGGAATTCATTCTGCCGCCCTTGCCGCCGGTTGCTTGCTTCATAGCGTAGAACCAAAGCGCAACGAAAAGAATGATGATTACAAGGTAGGGGAGGAAGGAAAGCCACCAAGGATCCGTTTCGATCGGCTCATAGTTGTATTTCTCTAAGTTGCCGCCTTTTCCGTCTTCCGTCTTTGCATTCTTTTTTACGTATTCCGCTACGTCCTCTCGGAAGTAATCGATCTTTTGAAGCTCAAATTCGATTTCCTTTTCTTCTGTCGTTACCAGTGACAGATTTCCTTCTGCCGATACCGTAAAACTCTTCACCTCATCTTTTTCAAAAAGGGCGATGATCTCACTGTATTTGGGCTCATCCTCCGCAGACATATTGAAAAGGGAAGTGGAGGCGAAAATTACAAGAAGGATCAAAATTGAATAAAAGATTATTACTTTGAAATTGCTTTTTTTCATTTCGACGCTAGTTTCTCCTTAAATCGGGTTATGAATAAATTTCAGGCTTGAGAATTGCTATGTAAGGAAGATTTCTGTAAATCTCGTTGTAGTCAAGACCGTAACCGACGATGAACTGATCTTCAACTTCAAAACCACAGAAATCGGTGGTAATGTTTGCTACCCGCCTTGCAGGCTTATCAAGCATGGTACAGATCTTTACGGAAGCAGCTCCGGTCTCAATAAAAAGACCGGCAAGCTTTTCCAGTGTTCTGCCACTGTCAAGAATATCTTCCACCAAAAGCACGTCCGCTCCCTTTAACTGATCTTGTTCGGGCAGGGGTTCCACCGCAACGTTTCCGGAGGAAACGGTGGAGGAACCGTAGCTGGATGCGCGAAGGAAAAGAACCTGACAGGGAAGATCGATCCGGCGAATCAAATCTGCCATAAAAATAAACGACCCCTTCAGTACGCCAACCAGGATCAATTTGCGATTCTTTACGCGGTCACGGTAGTATTCGGTAATCTCGCGACCAAGTCGGTCCAGCATTTCATTCAGTTCCTTTTCGCCGTAAAGAATACATTGCAAATCAGGGGTCAAGGATTCGAATTCACACATTTTTCTTTCCTCTCAAGTTGCTATGCTTCAGGCAGATATGAGCTTTGGATCGTCATTGTAAAAAATTCGTCACGGTCACTTTCCCGAATGCGATCACTCAGCCCGACGTAGGGAATCCATACGATCCCGACATCATCACACACGATGGGAATGCGGTCACGAACTTCTTGAGGTATTTTTGCTTCCTGAAACAATTTTTTTACTTTTTTTGTCATGGCGTCAATTTGAACAACGTCGCCATCTTTGCGATTTCTAGCAAACAGATTACCTTCTATTTTATCGAATGCGGCGTGAATAATCAAGAGGTTTTTGTTAATATTTTCCACTTTTCCTTGTTTTTTGTCGGAAATATAAATGAAAGTCTCGGGAATGGGAAGCGTATTGGCTCCGATCTGTAGCTTTACTTGATAATCTATGCCGGCAGGCTTTTTTTCATTCTTTTTAAAAACGAGTTCCTCAGAGGAGATTTGAAAAACGAATCCGTTTGAGATTTCAATTATTTTACCCGTTTCGGGTTGCTTTAATAACGCGGATAAGGATTTAAAGTGCTGATAATCAATGACAATTTTTTCTTTCGAGGCCATTCTGGAAAAAATTTCGTATAAAACGGGGGACATTTCAGGCTTGGATGCGAGTTCTGAAATTGCAGAAAGACTTACTTTTCCGCTGGTTGCTTTAATTTTGTTTTCATTCTCCCAGCAATTGCACGAAAATTTAATCAATTCGCTTTGCTCATTTGCAATGTTAGCAAAACGTACCAAGGCTTTTTCTGCAGAAGGATTTATTTTTTTTAATTCAGGGATCACGTTGCCGCGCAAACGGTTTCTGGAGTAAAGTGTATCGCGGTTGCTTGAGTCTTCCTTGAACGATAGGTGAAGAGTATCTAAAAAATCCAAAATTTCGTCTTGATAAAAAGCCAATAGGGGGCGGATCAGCTTTCCTCGTTGCTGCGGGATTCCGCTCATCCCGTAAAAGCCGCTTCCGCGAACCAAATGAAATAGGACCGTTTCTGCTTGATCGGATGCAGTGTGAGCCGTGGCAATCTTGTTGAAGCCCTCTTTTTCGGCTATTTGCTCCAAGATGCGGTAGCGAAGGATCCTGCCAGCTTCTTCAAGACCGAGCCCATTTTCTTTCCCAAAACCGGGGGCGTCAACGATTTCAGAGTAAAAAGGGATATCCCGTTGTTTGCAAAAAAATTTGCAGAAGGAAAGATCTTCGTCAGCTTCCTGTCCGCGAATTCCGTGATGCACGTGGCATGCGGCAATCTCAAAACCGAATTCCTTACTGCAAGCGTGCAACAAGAAAAGAAGACACACCGAATCCTTGCCACCGGAGAAGGCAACAAGGACACGGTCTGACTTTACGATCATTTTATTCTGTTTTAAATCTTTTTGAAAGCGGGTAAGAATATCCATATCAAGCTTCGGGCGGAGCACCGTCAAAGCGTTTTTCAAGGGTGCAGAAGCGCGTGTACTGGCCGTCCCAACCAAGGTTTACGGTATCGACGGCACCGTGACGGTTTTTGGCAATGATACATTCAGCCATATTTTGAATATCGGTGTTTCTGTTGTCGTAATAAAACTCTCTGTGCAGGAACATAACAACGTCAGCGTCCTGCTCGATGGCACCGGAGTCACGAAGATCGGTCAGCTGAGGCCGTTTATCTTTTCGGTCCTGAGAGATACGGGAAAGCTGGGAAAGCAATACGATGGGGCAGCCGAATTCTTTTGCCATGATCTTCAGATTACGGGTGATATCAGCAACCTCAAGAACTCGGTTCTCGCTTTTTTTCTTATCGTCAGAATGCATCAGCTGCAAATAGTCGATAAAAATGATGCCGAGGTTTCTTAGTCGGCGCAGCTTGGTTCGCATTTTCATCGGTGAAAGGTCGGAGGAATCGTCGATGTAAATTCTGGTTTCCGCCAAAGCGCTGGCGGCATCCGCTAGCTTGGCGTAATCCTCCGCTTCCAGATTACCGTCCCGAAGCTTGCGGCTTTCAATTCTTCCCTCGGAGGAAAGAAGTCTGGAAGCTAGCTGGGTTTTTGTCATTTCCAGAGAAAAGATAGCGACGGTTTTATCTGTTCTTCTTTTTGCGATCTCGGCGGCAATGTTCAGTGCAAAACTGGTTTTACCCATACCGGGACGGGCGCCGATCAGCACCAGGTCACCGGGGTTCATGCCAACCAGAATGCGGTCAATATCACTGTAAAACGTCTGAATGGTGGAAGTCTTATCACCACCCTTACTCAGTTCGGTCAGTTCCTTGTAAAAAGCGGTGATGATTTCGCTGAGTGGTGAAAAGTCATCCTTGACCGTGTTCTGAGAGAGTGCGTAAATCTTTTGTTCGGCTTGATCCAGAACGGAAGCGGTTTCTTCGTGCTGGGAGTAAGCGGAATCCTGAATTTCTTCTGCAATAAAAATCAGCTTGCGAAGCAACGCCTTTTCGTGGACGATGGCGGCGTAATCCATAATATTGGAAAGTGCGGGAACGCTTTCCGCCAGATGACGGATATATTGAGAGCCTTGTTCCTCGGTGTAAACGCCGTTTTTAACTAGGTCGCTCAGCAACGTAACAACGTCAATACCGCTGCTTCGATTGGAAAGGCTGACCAGGGAATTGTAGATCTCGGAGTGCTTATCAACGTAAAAGTCATCGGAACTCACAACCGAGGAGACATCGCCGATCCTTTCACTGTCGAGAATCAAAGCGCCGAGCAGTGCCATTTCGTTTTCGACGGAATGGGGGGGCTGTTTCCCGAGAAAAGAGGTGGGTGAACTGTTCATAATTCCATCCTTGTTTATTCTTCAACGATAACCTTCAAAGAGGCGGTGATGCCGGAGGAAAGCTTTACCTCGGCGGTAAAGGTTCCAAAGTTCTTGATTGCCGCGATGGCAATTTTTCTTTTATCGATCTCAATCTTGTGCTGAGAAGCAAGAAGCTCGGAAACGTGTGCGTTGGTAACGCTTCCGTAAATCTTTCCGTCGGAGCCGGCGCTCGCTTTTGCTCGAACTTCGATCTTTTCCAGCGTTTCTTTCATTGCTTTAGCATTTTCCAGATCGACCTTTGCCTTATAATCCCTGGAGGAGATCTGGTTTTTCAATTCGTTTTCCGCTTTTGCGTCTGCAGGTGCGGCAAGTCCTTTGGGAAAAAGGAAGTTGCGGGCGTATCCGTCGGAGGTGTTAATGATCTCCCCCTTTTTGCCTTTTCCTTTTACGTCTGCTTTTAATACAACTTTCATGACTGAACTCTCCTTTTATGCTTCGTTGAGGTATTGATCAACCGCTTCCTTTAAGCGGATGAAGGTGTCTTTGATATCGGAATCCTTGATCTGTGCGCCCGCCATATCAAAGTGTCCGCCTCCGTGCAATTTTTCTGTAATCAGCTGTACGTTTACGGTGCCGGAGGAGCGAGCGGAAATGTGTACGGTATTTCCCATTTTGCAGAGCACAAAGGAAGCGAGAACGCCGTCCAGAGACAGAAGTCTGTCAGCAGCTTTGGATGCGGCGATCTTGTCCTCCTGAGTTGCATCCTCCTCAATGTAGGAAAATGCAATGATATCGCGATAGATAAAAGCGTTGGTCTCGTACTTGATCTCGCGCTTGAAGTCCTCCAGATCCGAGCGGAACAACATTTGCGCTTCCGCAGGATTTGCGCCCTCGGAGCGAAGGAAGTGTGCTGCGGCAAAGGTACGGGGACCGGTATTGTTTGCAAACTGCTTGGTATCCAGAATAATGCCGGCAAAAAGCAGCTCCGCTTCTTCTTTCAGAAGACTTCTGGGAGGAAGCTGCTGCTCCAACATTTCTGAAACGAGCTCACTTGCACTGGATGCGCTGGGTTCAATGTAGGTAATGGTGGGTTTTACCGGGTATTCGGCACTTTGTCTGTGGTGATCGATAATGACCACCGTGGAAATGTTTTCAAAAAGCTCCGGTGCTTCAAACTGACGAACGTTGTTTACGTCGGTAATGATCAAAAGGGTAGAGGAGGTAATGGTGTTTTGCGCAGTTGCACCGTCAATAAAAATACTCTTGTATTCGCTGAGACCGCCGAGTTTTTTGAAAATCCCCTTCAAATTGGAATCGTGAATGTTCACAACGATGTTCACATTCTGACAATAATTCATAGCAAAGCGAGCCATACCGATTGCAGAGCCAATGGAATCGTGATCCGCAAAGCGGTGTCCCATAATAAGCACGTTGGATGCTTTTTCCATCAACTGAGAAACCTCGGTGGCGACGATTCGGCTGCGGATCTTTGTGCGCTTTTGAACGGTTTTCGTTTTGCCTCCAAAGTATTCCGTAGCATTGTCTCGACGCTTCAGAACGGTCTGGTCACCGCCTCGTTGCATAGCGAGGTCGAGTGCCTGATAGGCAACCGCCTCTTTTTCGTCCATAGTACCGTCAATACAAGCCATACCGATTGAAATGGTTACCGGGACTCCAACGTTATCCTTGGAAATATCGCGAACGCGATCCAAAATGTCGAATCTCTTTTCGGTCAATGCGTGCAGATGCTTTTCTTCTGCGATCAAAATGTATCGGTCGCTTTCAACTTCACGCAGAATACCGTCCATTTCCTCAGCCCATTCTTTTAACAGAATGGAGATCCTTGCAGTAATGGTCCTGTAATTCCCTTGTAAAAAGCCGTCTGCTTCGGAATAGTTATCAACTGCAATGTAGGATACGATAGCATTCTGCTGTGCAAGCATATCTTCCAGTGCTTGCTCACGCGCGAGCGAATGCCAAAGCGTGATAAAGTTTGCATTACCGTCACCGCTGATCTTGTAAGAATTTACTTGGTATCGTTCGCCGCCCAAAGAGCCGATAATGGGCTTTTCATCCTGCGTGGCGGGATCTTCTTCACGAAGTCTGCGCAGAGAGATTTTTTCATCCGTGACCTCGCGAAGGTCCCTTCTTTGCTGTGGAATGAGACCGCTTGCCTTCTGAAAGGACTTGTTGAACCAAAGAATTACTCCTTCTTCATTGAGGATCGCAACGGGAGAGGTCAGGTTCGAGAGAAATTGCAAGGTCATACCGCTCAGGTAGGAAAGTTGCGCTTCGTTGCTGTGGTTGATCCTGGAGGACAAAGTGGCATAGAGCCAAAATACCGTGATCTCAACCAAAAGCAAGCTGATACCCAAGGGAAGGATCAGCCAACTGGAAAACAGTGTAGAAGCGAGAATGGCAAACAGCAATAAAACCGCCGAGGAAATCAAAATAATGTGTGTATTTCGCAGCCGATCAAAAATCGTATTTTTAATTGAGCTCTTCCGTTTCATAGTGTTTCCTTTCCGGATTTTAAAAGAAGGTTGATTGCAAAGATATACAAATACCTATTCTAGAATATTATAACATTTGAATTCGAATTTGTAAAGGCGAGGAAGAAAAAAACAAGATTTTTTCCAAATGTCTTGACAAAACGAAAACGAGAGTGTATCATTGTATTAGTTGAGTAACACAATGGAGGTGAAAGAACTGAGCTTCGAGCAAAACGTACCGATTTATTTGCAACTGGTAGAAAAAATTCGTTTTTGCATTATTTCCGGTCAGCTTCTGCCTGGGGAGCGGCTTCCTTCCGTAAGAGAATGGGCACTTTCGGAGCGTGTAAATCCAAATACCATGCAGAAGGCTCTTTCCGAACTTGAGACGGAGGGGCTTATTATAACCGAGCGCACGAACGGGAAATTCGTAACAAACGACCGTGATCTGATTACACGTTGTAAAAAATGCGAGGCGGAACGTTTGGCGATGGAATATCTTGAAAAAGCAGCCAAAATCGGATTGAATCCGGATGAGGCTTTGAAATGTTTTGAAAATTTGAAAGGAGGCTGCAACTGATGCTTTTGGAATGTATTGGAGTCGAAAAGAGCTTTGGCGGTAAAAAGGTTTTGGACGGAATCGATTTAAAGATCGAAGAAGGAAGAATCGTCGGCTTGCTCGGGAAAAACGGAACCGGAAAATCTACGCTTTTGAAATTGATGAATGATCTTCTCACACCCGATCGAGGGGAGATCTTGTTTTGCGGTAAACAGATCGGCGTTGAAAGTAAAAAGAGAATCTCGTTTTTGCCTGAGCGTACCTATTTGGATAAGTCTATGACCGTGAGAAAGGTTCTACATTATTTTTCGGATTTTTACGAGGATTTTGATGCGGATAAAGCGCGAAAGCTCCTGAAGGATCTGTCTCTTGATGAAAGTATGCGCCTTTCGAAAATGAGTAAAGGGATGCAGGAGAAAGTTCAGCTTGTACTGGTTATGAGCCGTAAAGCAGATCTTTACGTTTTGGATGAGCCCTTGGGAGGTGTGGATCCCGCGACGAGAGATTATATTTTGGATACGATTTTAACCAATTTCAATCCCGGTGCCTCCGTTCTGATCTCTACTCATTTGATCAGTGATATCGAGCGCATTTTGGATGACGTAATTATCATAAACGACGGAAAGATCGTTTTGAGCGAAAATTGTGATACACTTCGTACTGCCCAAGCAGCTTCCGTTGATGAGATTTTCAGGAGGATGTTCCGATGCTGACGCGTTTGATGAAGTACGATTTGAAAAAGAATTTTAGGTTCCTGTGTGTGTTTATGATCCTTGCACTGTTTTTCGGTGTATTGACAAGGGTCTTGCGTCGTCCCGACGCCTCTCTCGTTTTAGAGATCATCGAGGGAATTTGCAACGGTACTGCAATTTCAATGATGTTCAGCCTTATGATCAACTGTTTTATGCGCACGTGGGTCTCGTTCAAAGCGTCTATGTTCGGTGATGAATCTTATCTGACGCATACGCTTCCCGTGAAACGAGAAACGCATTACGCCGCAAAGGCGTTCACGGCAGCAATCAGCGTTTTACTTTGCTTTACCATGGTTCTTGCCGTAATTGGTGTAACGTATCTGACGGAAAGTGTTTGGGAGAGCCTGAAGGTAAACGTTGATTCCTTGGCTCTGTATTTTGATATTCCTGCGTGGACGATTCCGGTTTTTCTTTTTATTCTACTTTTTTTGGAGTTTTTCAACATCATTCAAATCGGCTTCACAGGATTGATCGTGGGACATCGCTTGCATCAGTCCAAGGTACTCTGGTCGGTTTTGATCGGCTTTGGAACCTACTTGGTCACCCAAGGTATTACCTTGGCGGGGATGTTTCTGTTTGGACTTTTGGATTCCGAATTTATGAAAGTCTTCGAATTCGTGGATTTGAGCACGGTCAAGCCCGGAACGGTGATCTCTCTGGCATTGATTGGATCTGTCTTTTATGCCGGTTTCTGCATCGCAGGATTTGTTTTGAATACGCTTCTTTTGAAAAAGGGCGTGAACGTAGATTGATGAAAAAAGCACGGCAACAGCCGTGCTTTTTTGATGCTCTTATTTTTCGTATCTGAAGGTGAATTTTTCCCAGGGAATCCGAACCGGCTTCTTTTCTGTGATGATCTCGTCCACGTGGAGCAGAAGGGGGAAGTCCTCGAGATTGAGTTTGCCCAGCTTTGCAGCGGTTTTGATGGCGTTTGCAACGCGCTCGGCAACGACCAGGGACTCAAGCGTAACACCGTTCAACTCAGCCTTGGCGCTGTCGATATCAAGACCGCGACCAAGGAGAATTCCGACCAGACGGGTTCTGCCGCCGTAAACGGTTACGTAAAGATCACCGTAGCCTACGGTCATGTTTTCCAGTGTTGCGGCGCCTTGATAATCCAGTAAGCGATACATTTCCTTAACTGCCTGTCCGAAAATCGCTGCCTGAGAGTTGAAGTGGAGATCGCAATCTACTCCGTGCTCCTTCTGGAGAAGACCGATAGTCAGGGCAATGCCCAAAGCGTAGCCGTTCTTCAAAGCTACGGCGCTTTCAATACCTACCACGTCATTGGAAAGGCTGACGTGGTAATAATCGGTGGTCATAATCTCTCTCATTTTTTCCAAAATCTTCATATCTCTGCCGCAAAATGCGACGTTGGACTGATCGTGGAAAACCAATTCGTAGCTGGTACAAGGACCGCCGATTGCATTAATGGAAAGCTTCTTTCCCAGCTTTTCCATCTTCGCTTCCCATACGTCGGGATAGGTGAGGAGCTTTCCATCATCTGTATTCACAAGTCCCTTGGTTACGCTTAATACGGGAATTTCTTCGGGTATCAGAGGAAGGATCTCGTCTCCAAACCAGTCCACACCAAAACTGGAAACACCGCCGATGATCATATCAGAGCCGGCAATGGCTTCTTTTACGTCCTCGATCTGATAATACTTCATCCCCTCGGGAAATGCTTTGTTAAATTTCGGGTGCTGGTTCTTTGCTTTGCAGTTCTCGATGATCTCACGATCCAAATGCGTTCCTACCAAGCGAACCTCGTGTCCGTTTTCGCGTGCAGGGAAAGCAAGCGCGGAGCCCATCATACCTGCGCCGATGATTGTAACAATAGCCATAATTTTCTCCTTTTTTGAAAAAGTTCTTGCAAATTGATTTTTTATTGATAAAATAAGTCTATATAAGGATCAAAGAATTGTCAACTCTTGCCGTTGATTTTGCAAAAATGAAAAACTTTTTTCAAACAGGAGAAACGAATGAACCGTGAAAAATTGATTTTCGATTATCTTGCCGACCGTGGCTTTGCTACCATTGCAGAGCTTGCCGGAATCGTATATACCAGTGAAGCTACCGTGCGACGCTGTGTGAAGGAAATGGAAAAGCGTGGGATCCTGAAATGTGTCTATGGTGGCGTTATTCACAAGGAATATCAAATGCTTCCAGTCCCGATCCGTTTGCGCGACGGAGAGAATCACGCGGCAAAGGAGCGTCTTGCTCAAAGAGCTGCCGCCATGATCCCGGATCACGCAACCATATTGATCGATTCCTCTACCACGGCAAGGAGGATCTGTAGGCACATTTTGGATCGGGAAGGGCTGACCGTGATCACAAGTAGTCTACGTGTTTGCAGTGAACTGAGGGATAGCTCCGTGCGCGTTCTTTGCACAGGAGGCAGTCTTCTGCCGCACAGAGAGTGCTTTGCAGGTCATTTTGCCGAAGAATTCGTTTCCGGGGTTAAGGCGGATTATTTTTTCTTTTCCGCACAAGGTGTATCGGAAAACGGAGATATTACTGACAGTAGTGAAGAGGAAATCGCATTGAGAAAGGTGATGCTCTCCGTCTCCAAAAATAGCGTATTTCTTTTTGATTCCTCCAAAATGGGAAGGGACTACCCCTTTATATTATGCAACACCGCCGAATTAACGGCGGTGTTGCAGGATTGATTATTCGAATTTCATTTTACCGAAGGCATTCGGATTGTGGAAGGATGCGTATTCCAAAAGCGGATGGGGATTCCAGGTAAGATAATGGGGAGGCTCGGTGAGATCGGCGCATTTGAAGCAGTTCGCACGGATCTCCTTGCCGGAATAAACGCTGAAATCGGGGAAGAACCGACGGATAAACTCGTAAGGAATTCGATATGTAAGCTCCCATCCCTCCTCGGTTTTGGCAGGACAGGGAATGATGGAAGGCTCCTCGGGGATGAGTCGAACCAACGTGTGGGCGTCGGTACCGATGCCCAGGTAGATTGCACCGTTAAAGTTGCTTTCTATGTTGAAATAACGACGATCGTTTTCCATAGGGGAGAAGAAAAATTCCATACAGCTGTCGTTGCACACCTCGTCCAGAGGACCGGTCAACTCTGCGCGGATCTCTTTCTCGTCGCAGGACAAGCGAACGTAAAGCGCCTCGTGGTCATAGCAGATCTGTGCAGTTGCGTGGATGGTAACTTCAACAGGCTCCAGGGGCTCACAAATGGTGAGAGCGGGAATTTTTTCCCAGGAAAAAGCTTCCGGCTTTTTGATGATTGTGTATTCTTTCATAAATATTCCTCCGTTTGTTATTCGTTTGTATCGTTGTAAACGAGCACTTCCTCCACGCTTCTTTTCGGTACGCGAAAATCACCGTTTTCGTTCAGGTAGTAAGACAGATCCCCTTTGCTTTCAACTGCTTTGCTGCCGACACCGGCGTAGCCCAAAGCAATGGCGTAATAAGGAAGAAGATCACCGAAAGAAAAGTGGGAACGGATTTCTTCTCGCTTCGTGATTTTCAGGCAGCAATTTGCGATCCCGAAGCTTTCCGCTGCAAGCATCAACGTGGAGGCACAGCTTCCTGCATCAAACTCGAAAAAGTCGTTTTCTCGATTTTTCCCCAGCAGTAAAACGTATGCCATAGGGCGTTCGCTTTCTGCGATGGGATAGGGATGAAGCCGCATTGCCCAGTTCAAATTTTTAAAAAGAAAGTCACGGTCCTCTTTCTGTGTGACGACGGCAAAGCGAATGGGCTGACCGTTCATAGCGGAGGAATACAGCCTGCCCAGCCGTACCAATTCGTAAAGCACTTTGTTGGGGACAGGGATCGGCTTGAATTTTCGGATCGATCTTCTTTTTTCAATAGCGTCAAGGGTATTCATCGTTTCACGTCCTTTCGCTCTATTATCACTTTTTTTCACTGTTTTGTCAAGGAGAACGGCAGAGCGAATTCTTAAAACTTGCTTTGATTTTGCCTTCTTTTGCATAAATTTCGGTTTTTACTTGCATAGTTTATCATTTTTTGTTATCCTATAGACGAAATCTAATTGCCGAAAGGAGATTATCAATATGTCACGCTATATTCCTCAGCCCGCTTATATCGACCGTATGCCTGTTGATATTTCGTTTGTATTCGCAGATGAAAAGCCCGCAGGTAAGCGCGGTTTTGTAAAAGCAGTGGGCGAAGACCTCCGTTTTGAGGACGGTACCCTTGCACGCTTCTGGGGTGTAAACTTCAACGGTGGCGCATGTTTCCCCGATAAAGAGTATGCCAAAAAGGTAGCTCAAAGATTGGCTCAGGTTGGTTGTAACCTGGTTCGCTTCCATCAGCTTGATGCGGAATGGGATACTCCCAATATTTTTGCATTTACCAAGGGTAAGAGAGTATACACCACCCGCGTTTTGGATGAAAAATCCATGGATGCGCTGGACTATTTGGTTTATTGCCTGAAAGAAGAGGGGATTTACTGCTATTTGGATATGATCACTTACCGTCATTATAAAGAAGGTGACGGTGTTGTTGATTGTGAAAAGTTGCTCGACAAAGGAAGACCTTGGGCAATCGTTGACAGAAAGATGAGAGAGCTCCAGAAGGAGTATTGCGATCAGCTTTGGAATCACTATAATCCCTATACCAAGCTTCTTTATAAAGAGGATCCCGTTTTCGTTATGACCGAGATCATCAATGAAGAAGACCTCTTTATTGATCACCATTCCGTCAGAGCAGAGCACAAGCATAGCGAATATTATGAAAATATGTTCCGCGAAATGTTCCGCGATTGGCTTGCTGAGAACAATCTGGAATTCGATTGGCAGAATTGTGAGCTCTACTGCTCCGATGATCCTATGATCCAGTTCAAGATCCACGTATCCAGAACCTATTTCCAGGAAATGTACGATTACATTCGTTCTCTGGGTGTTAAGATCCCGATCGCAGGTACCAACTGGCTGAAAACCACTGCAAGTGTCAAGGCAGAGACGGAAATGGACTTCCTTGACGGACACCATTATTACTACGACTGGAAGTGGGGCAACACGGAAAGAACCTGTATGAATCGCTCCGTCAACTCCTCTCCCTTCATTTTCCCCAACCTCGGCAAGCGTGCTCTGGCAGGTAAGCCCTACTTCGTTTCCGAGTGGGATATGCCTTGGCCGAATTCCTACCGTGCTGAAGGTCCTCTCTACTATGCAGCGGTAGGTGCTCTTCAGAATTGGAGCGGCTTTGCGATCCATACCTATGCTTATAGCTGCCTGCTTGACAAAATGGACATCCTCGGCAGAGAGCTTTCCAGTCCCGTTGCCGGCGTTCCTTACAGAGAAGGAATCTTTTCTATTTGGAATGACCCCGCAAAGTTCGGTATGTTCTATCACGCCGCACTGATCACCAGACGTGCAGACGTGTCTCCCGCAAATAAGAAGGTAGGCGTTCAGGCTGATGCTATGGCAAAGGCTCTGGTTGGGCCCTTTGAAAGCCGCCTTGAGAAGAACCGGGTTAAGACCTGCTTCGACGGCAAGCCCGAGGGCTATGATGAAGTAATCCACGAGACTGTGAAGGAGCCTATCGCAGACGAAGAAGGTATTATCCGTTCCGATAACGGTCAGCTGATCCGCGATATGAAAGCGATGACCGCATATATCGATACGGATCGCACCAAGGCGGTTTATGGCTTGCACAATCGCTTCTCCCGTGGACAGTCCAACCATAAGAGCGCTATCAAGTACAATACGATGGTAGAAGGCTTTCACGTTGCTTGTAAGACCGATTTTGCTTGCATCGCTCTGTCTTCATTGACCGATGCACCCATTTGCGAATCTGACAATATGCTTTTGACCACCATCGGCAGAGCACGCAACAGCGGTGCTCAGTTTGACGGTGATAAGATGCTCGAAGTTGGTCATGCTCCCATTATGGCTGAAGTAATTGATGCTCAGATCCGCATTAAGACCAACCGTCCCAATCTGAAGGTTTGGGGAGTTAACGCAGAAGGCTTCTACGCAGGGCTGATCGATACGACCTATGACGAGGAAGGCTACCTTTGCTTCCGTGTCGGCGACGAGAACAATCCTGCTTGCTACTACCTGATCGTTCAGGACTAAGCGAAAAATATGCCCTGTAGTGCTATTGCGCTACAGGGCGTTCTTTATGCGTCTTTTGTGATGAATACTGCGATGGGGGGATTCCCGGCTCGGTTTATGTAGTCTGTAAGAAGGACGGAATATCTTTTTTGATCCAAAGTCTTTAAAAAGGTGAGCAGTGTTTCCTTTTCTTCAAAGCCTGTTTCCTTGCCGCAGTAGATGCAAAGACTTATGACACCGCCCGGCTTCAAAAGATCGAGTGCTTTTTCAATAGCAATACAAGAAGTATCACCGTGGGAAAATTTTGTGTGGTCGCCGCCGGGAAGCCAACCGAAATTAAACATAAAGGCGTCAACACTTTCCTTTTCAAGATACAGATCCATTTTACTGTGGCAATCCAAAACAAGAGTGGCTTTTTTCTTATTTGCTTCCAGCAGCTCATTTGTACTGCGTATCGCTTCCTCTTGAATATCAAAGGCGAAAACCGAGCCTTTTTCACCTACAAGCTCGCATAGAAATAAAGTGTCACGTCCTCTGCCTGCAGTGGCATCAACACAGGTATCGCCGCTGTGCACGTGCTCTGATATAAATTTATGTGATAGACCTAACGCATTCTTCTGGAAATCCATTTTTTCTCCTTGTTGGGATTTTTTTGTAAAGCATATCAAAAAAGTGAACGGTAACTTGACGGGGAGGGGGATATGGAGTATAATTCCACTGTTATCGGATTACTAAAAAATCCCAAGAACGCTTTGTCCTTGGGATTTTTGGTGCGGGTAACAGGACTTGAACCTGCACGGTTACCCACCAGATCCTAAATCTGGCGCGTCTGCCAATTCCGCCATACCCGCGAATGTGTTATCATATTATACGATTTTATCTTTTTTGTCAAGGAGGGAGAAAATGTTTTATCGCGTTTCAGAGCTTTCGTTGCGCCCCGATGAAAGCGAAAGCAAGCTTTTACATAAAGCTGCCGCAGAGTTGCGTCTTTCTCCTTCTCAAATAGAAAAATTCAAACTTTTTCGAAAATCTCTGGATGCGCGGAAGGGAACTGTTTTGTTTCGTTATACCGTTGACGTTTATCCGAGAACGGGAGCTTTTTCAAAGCCCTCCGCAAAATGCAAGCGTATCGATCAAGATTTTTCCTATAAGATCCCGATTATATCAGTGTATCAGGAACGCCCTGTTGTAATCGGCTTTGGACCTGCAGGTATGTTTTCCGCGCTTCTTTTGGCGCGTGCCGGTTTGAGGCCGATTGTACTCGAGAGGGGAAGGGCGATTGAGGAAAGAGTGCGCGATGTATCTTGCTTTTTTCAATCAAGAAAGCTTGATACGTCCTCCAATATCCAGTTTGGCGAGGGCGGAGCAGGTACTTTTTCAGATGGCAAACTAAATACGCTTTTGAAGGATAAAAATTTCCGTGGACGTTTCGTCCTGGAAGAATTCGTTAAATTCGGCGCTCCTGAGGAAATTCTGTATTTGAGCAAGCCGCATATCGGCACAGATAAACTTCGGGGTGTCGTGCGAAATCTAAGGAATGAGATCATCCGTCTCGGTGGAGAGATTCGCTTCGAAACCTTGTTTTTGGAGCCTATCATGGAACGTGATCGAGTCGTTGGGGTCCGTTGCCGTGATCGTGAGGGCGATAAAGAGCTTTCTTGCAGCGCGGTTTTTCTTGCTATCGGTCATAGTGCAAGAGATACGTTCCGTGCGTTGCACGATCTCGGGATCCCTATGGAAAAGAAAATTTTTTCTGTCGGTGTGCGCATTGAACACCGACAGGAAAGAATCAATCGATCGCAGTACGGAGGTGCCTCGAACGAATACAATTTGCCTGCTGCGGATTATAAGCTTGCGGTTCCTACGTCTCTTGGAAAAAATCTATATACATTCTGTATGTGTCCGGGCGGTGTGGTCGTGCCTGCTACAAGTGAAAACGGCTGTGTCGTTACGAACGGAATGAGCAATTTTTCCAGAGATGCGGAAAATTCAAATTCTGCTTTATTGCTCAACGTCTTGCCGCAAGAGTTGCCGGATGACGTTTTGTCAGGCTTTACCTATCAAAAGAAATTGGAGGAAAAAGCTTTTTTGGACGCGGGAAACTCCTATGCCACTCCATGCCAGCGATTCGGCGATTTTCTGCAAGGGGTCGAAAGTTCATGCTTCGGTTCGGTTTATCCCAGCATTGCAACGGGAGTGACTCTGACCGATTTGCATCGCATCCTCCCCTCGGAGTTGTGTGATGCTCTTAAAGAGGGAATTGTAAAAATGGGTAAGCTCCTTCAAGGCTTTGATGATGGGGATGCACTTTTGACGGGAGTTGAATCCCGAGCGACTTGCCCGGTTCGCATAGCCAGAGGAGAGAATTTTCAGAGTACGATCAAAGGACTTTATCCCATTGGTGAAGGTGCCGGATATGCAGGGGGGATAATGTCCTCTGCAATGGATGGCATGAAGGCAGTGGAAGCGTATTTCAAAAAATTGGAGGAAGAAAAATGAAACTTGTAATTATTCGTCACGCCGATCCCGACTACCCTAACAATACCATTACCGAAAAAGGGCGCGTTGAAGCGGCGCTTTTGGCAAAGTTTTTAAAAAACAAAAAAATGGATTACGTGTATTGCTCTCCCATGGGCAGAGCGCAGGACACTTGTCTTGCTTCTCAGAAGGAATGCGGCTTTGAGTTTGAGACCCTCGAGTGGCTCAGGGAATTCAAGGCAAGGGTGTATTGCCCGACCAGACATTTCAGAACCAATGCTTGGGATCAAATGCCCTCCTTCTTTACCAAACGCCCCCTTCTTTATAGCAGCGACCGCTGGCTGGAGGATACCCTTTTTGCCAACAATAATATGGAGGAGCAATATCTTTGGGTAAAAAACGGACTTGAAGAACTTTTGAAAAAGCACGGTTACGAGAGGGATGAAGACTCTCTTGTTTTCAAGGCGGTCAGACCCAACCGAGATACGGTGGTTCTTTTTTGCCATTTCGGACTTCTCGGAATGGTGCTTTCGATCTTAACCGGCTTTTCACCTTACGTATTTTGGCAGCATTTTTGTGCCGCGCCCAGTTCTGTCACAACCTTGGTGACGGAGGAGCGCGAAGACGGAAAGGCGATTTTCCGTTGCCTGTCCTACGGCGATATTTCTCATTTGAATATTGCGGGAGAGCCTCCTGCGTTTGCTGCCAGATTCTGTGAAACCTTCGACTGCGAGGATGAACGCCATTAAAGAGTGCTTCGGCACTCTTTTTTCGTTAATGACTTGATTTTTTTGACGTTTGGTGCTAGAATACCCGTGCACTGTACTTGACTTGATCGAGACAGTAGCAAGGAGGTATATTTTTATGTCAACAAAAACGGGAAGTCAAAAAAAGCTTCAAAACAAAATTCAAAGACTTGTGATTCTTGCAGTACTGGTCGCTCTCATCATCGTTTTGCAAGGCTTCGGAGTGATGATTCCCATTGGAATCGGAATGGCGGTATCCCTATTTCCCATCGTGTTGGGAGCAATTATGTACGGTCCTGTTTACGGTGCTGTTCTTGGAGGAACCTTCGGCATCGTCGTTGCTGTACAAGTTTTGATGGGTAAGCAGGGCCTTGTCTCAGCAAATATGTTTGCTGAAAACCCCGCTTTAACTCTTTCGCTTTGCATCTTTAAGGGAATTGCTGCGGGGTTTGTTTCCGGTCTGGTTGCTAAACTGTTAATCAAGAAAAATCTGACTGTTGCATCTCTGCTTTCCGCTGCGATTTGTCCCATTGTAAATACCGGAATTTTCGCTTTTGGACTTCAGTTTTTGTATTCCGACGGGATTTTTGATGCCGAAACCGGTCCGAAGGGGGCTTTTTTGACTCTGATTCTTACTTTGTTTGCTCTTGAATTTATCTTCAATCTGATCGTTTCCCCCGTGATCGTTCGCGTAATTAAAGCTTTGAAGGATAAGAAACTCTTGGATTTTGAAACCGGTAACGTATGATCTTAGCTGTTAACGTAGGTAATACTCACATCGTTTTCGGTCTTCTTGAGGGCGACTCCCTGGTTGAACGAATGCTGAAGCTTCCGGCGGAGCTGAAAGAGACTTCCGTCGGTTATGCAGCCCGAATCAAGCAGAGTCTGGAGCTGGTCGGAGCCGATCTTTCGAGTGTAGAAGGCTCGATCCTTTCTTCCGTCGTTCCGCCTTTGACCGAGGTGTTAAAGGAAGCAATTTTTCTATTGTGCGGAAAGACTCCTTTGGTCGTTGGTGCCGGTATCAAGACCGGACTTCATATTTTGATCGATGATCCGGGAAGCATAGCCGCAGACCTGGTTGCTATGGCAGTTGCGGCGAAAGAGAAGTATCCTTTGCCCTGCGTGATTCTGGATATGGGAACCGCAACCACGCTCATATGTGTCAATGAGGCGGGAAAGTATATCGGCGGAGTCATTATGCCCGGTGTTAACATTTCGATGGAGGCGCTGTGCCGAGAGGCTTCCTTGCTTCCGCGTTTTGAAATGAAAAAGCCGAAGAAGATCATTGCTTCTTCCACCGTTGACAGTCTTTGCTCCGGTATTCTATTCGGAAGCGCAGGAGCGATCGACGGCGTTTTGGATCGTTTTTCCGAAGAACTTGGAAATGAGCCTGCAACCATCGTCAGTACCGGCGGTGTTGCGGGGATCTTAGCGCCTTTCTGCCGTCACGAATGGGTGGAAGACGAGGCATTGCTGCTAAAAGGCCTCGGCATTATCTACAACAAAAACGAAGCCGATAAATAAAAAAACAAGGACTGCAATTTGCAGTCCTTGTTTTTTATACCTTAAAGAGAATGAGCACGTAATTCTTCGGGGGATTTGGGAGAAAGTGCGGATGGAGGCAGATCCAAAATAGTTTTTGCACCCTTGACCCCCTCCGCAGCAAGTCTCGTTGCCGCTCTGGCACAGGCGAGCAAAACACTTCCGGTAAATTCAGGGTTGGAATCGAGATTTAAACGGTACTCGATGGTTTGGTTGTTTCCTTCCGAGGTGATTCCGGAGCGGATCACGACTCCGCCGTGAGGAAGGGAAGCGTGCTTTTCCTTTAGTTCTTCCATAGAAACAAACGTTACCGTAGTATCGTAATCGGCAAAATAGTTTGGCATTTCCTTGATCTCTTTTTCGATCTTCTTCAAATCAGCCCCTTCTTTTGCAACTACGTAGCAGTCACGAGTGTGCTTTTCCCGCGTTGTGAGAGTGGGGCGGCTTCCGCTTTTTGCCAGCTCGACAGAGGACGGAACGGGAACCGTATATTGTCTGGCGTCCAAAACGCCCTCAATGCGGCGAATGGCGTCGGAATGTCCTTGACTGACTCCGGGACCCCAAAAGGTGTAATCGGTTCCATCGGGAAGAATCGCTTCTGAATATACTCTTGCAAGGGAGAACATACCGGGATCCCAACCGCAGGAAATGATGCCGATTTTTCCGCTTTCTTTTGCGATCGCGTTAACGGTAGCAAAGTGCTCGGGGATCTTTGCATGGGTATCAAAGCTATCGACGATATGGAAAAGGCTGACGAGGCTCGGGGATTGGTGAACCAAATCGGTGGCACTTCCGCCGCATAGGATCATAACGTCGATGATGTCCTTGAATTTTTCAACCTCGTTTGCAGAATAAACGGGTGCTCCCGTTAACGTACTGATGCTTGACGGATCGCGCCTGGTGAAAATGCCAACCAATTCTGTATCATTATTCTTTAAAACAGCTTTTTCAACGCCGCGTCCAAGATTGCCGTAGCCAAAAATACCGATTTTCATAAAATACCTCCGAAAAATAATGAAAAAATTTTATCACGCTCAGCAATTTTTGTCAATTTTTTTCGTCAAAAAAAGTGGAAAAATCGGGAACGTATTCTTCGCCGACGCTTTGCTTGCTTTGCGTATACACGTCGGTGAATTCGAGTTTTTTCGCTTCTTTTACAACGCGATTGTATTCCAAAGTAGTAATGCATCTCGAAAGCTCCGGGAAGTCTTTTGCATCAGCCATAGGGGTATATTGACGCATTAGGGACAAAATCAAACCGTTTTTCGGAAATTTATTTGCAAGAAGATTTAGGATCTCAACGGAATCTGAAGTGCATCCGGGAAGAACCAGGTGCCTTACGATGACGCCCTTCAGCAAATAATCGCCGCTTTTTAAGGGCTTGCCAACTTGTCTATACATTTCAAGAATTGCTTCCAAAGTGCGTTCTGCATAATCGCCGGCTTTTGCATACTTTCGAGAAAGCTCGGGTGAATAAAATTTAAAATCCGGTAAATAAACATCGATCAGACCGTCCAGTGTCTTTAGTGTCTCTATTGATTCGTATCCACCGGAATTGAATATTGTCGGAATGGTGAGACCTTTGCTTTTCGCCTTGGACAAAGCAAGTGCGATCGTATTGATGTACGGTGTTGGGGAAACCAGATTTATATTGCATGCACCGTGATCTTGCAAGGATAAAAACAGATTGCATAATTCTTCGGAATCCATTTCTTTACCCAAAAGATTTTTGGATATTTTATGGTTTTGGCAAAAAACGCAACGAAGCTGGCATCCCGAGAAAAAAACAGCGCCGCTGCCGCTACCGTAGCAGATGCAGGGCTCTTCCCATTTGTGAAGCATCGCTTTTGAAACGGTGGGAAGTAAGGAAGCTCCGCAATAGCCGCGTTCGGTTCTGCGGTCAATCTTGCACTTCCTGGGGCAAAGCGAACATAATGAATCTTCCATAAAGGCATCCTCTCTTGTTTCAAACATTATATTCTGTTTTTGGGATTTTGTCTATATCAATTTTCTTGACTGAAAAGGGAAACTGTGTTATAATCTGCGCATACTGATAGAAGGAGCAATATTATGGGAATTGTACTTGGAATTGACATCGGCGGAAGCACGACCAAAATTTGCGGTTTCCGTGGTGAAGGAAAATTGATCGAACCGCTTTCTGTGAAGGCTGATGACCCGATCTCTTCTGTTTACGGCGCTTTCGGAAAATTTACTTCGCTTCATAAAATTGCTCTTTCCGACGTGGAATGCGTTATGGTAACCGGAGTTGGCAGTAGCTTTATCGGGGAAGATTTGTATGGCATTCCTACGCACCACGTTCGGGAATTTGACTGTATCGGGCTCGGCGGTCAGTATCTTGCCGCTCTGGACGAAGCAATCGTCGTCAGCATGGGAACCGGAACGGCGCTCGTTCACGTAAAAGGGGATTCTATGACCTATCTGGGAGGAACCGGAGTTGGTGGAGGCACCTTGTTTGGTCTTGCTGAGACGATGCTTGGTGTTCGGGATATTGATAACCTTGAAGCATTGGCTGAGCAAGGGGATATATCAAAAATCGATCTTCGTATTTCCGACATTTCCAAGAAGGATCTTGGTCCCACTTTGGATCTGGATACGACCGCTTCAAACTTCGGAAAGCTTTCCGACCTTGCAACCCGAGAGGATCTTGCACTCGGAATCATTAATCTTGTTTTCGAAACCATCGGTATGGTCAGCGTATTTGCGGCGCGGAATTTCAATATCAAAAACGTGGTTCTTACCGGTAAGCTTTCTTCAATGAAAAAAGCAAAGTCTGTTTTCGGTGTTCTCGGTAAAATGTTTGGCATGAATTTTTTGTTTCCCGAAAATGCTCGGTATGGCACTGTGATCGGCGCTGCTTTGTTGCATTTTCATAAGCTGAGAAACGCTTGAATTGCTTTTTGTAAATTTTTTTAAAACGCTTGACTTTACAGGTGCGTTGTTGTATAATCATAGAGTTGAAAATTACGCATTACGCTAAGGAGGTGCAAATATGATCAGAACTTATCAGCCTAAAAAGCGTCAGAGAAAAATGGAGCATGGCTTCCGCAAGAGAATGAAGACCGCAAACGGAAGAAAGGTGCTTAAAAGACGCAGAGCAAAAATGAGAGCAAGACTCACCTATTAATTTTTGCAAAAGAGATTTAGTAAAAAAACCACCGAGATCCGGATTGCTCTGTGAATACCGGTGGTTTTTTCTATATCTTGACCGTTTTGAAACGGGATTGGTGTTATGGCAAAAATCGTACCGATTAAAGAAAATCATCTTTTTTCCAAGGTCTATGCGAAAGGGAAGAAGGCTTCTGAAAAGAATATTGCCGTTTACGTTTTGAACAATTATAAAACGAATGAGACCCGTCTTGGGATTACCACCGGCAAAAAGCTTGGAAATGCAGTTCAGCGTTCCAGAGCCAGACGCTTGATTCGCGAGGCGTATCGATTGTTATTGAAAAAGTACAACTTTCAAAGGCCTTATTTGATCGTTGTTGTTGCAAGAAATGCGATCGTCGATGACAAGAGGAAAATGGATGCTGTTTTTTATGATATGGAAAAAGCTTTTTTGAAATTGCAGGCTTTTTCCGAGGATAATAAAAATTGAAGTATTTCTGCATTTTTTTGATACGATCGTATCAAAAATATATTTCTCCGCTTTTTGGGCCCCATTGTCGTTTTACGCCCACCTGTTCCCAATACGCCGTACAGGCCTATCAGAAACACGGCTTTTGGAAAGGTTCGGTTTTGTCCATTTGGCGGATTCTTCGTTGCAACCCATTCGGGAAGGGCGGCTTCGACCCCGTCCCCGAGCAATTTCCGACAAGAAAGGAAAAGTAAAGTGCAAGGAGTTTTCGATCTGATTTGCAAGCCCTTCGGCTGGCTGACTGAGTGGTTTTATTCATTAACGGGCAATTATTTGATTGCCATTTTGGTGTTTGCCGTTGTTTTGAAGCTTGTTTTGTTCCCGTTTGGTATCAAACAGCAGAAGAATTCTCAAAAGCAGGCAGCGCTCCGGCCCAAGGAAAACGTGATCCGCAAAAAGTATGCAGGGCGCACTGACCGTGCAACCCAGCTGAAAATGAACACCGAGATCCAAGAGATGTATCAAAAGGAGAATTACAGCCCCTTCGCCGGTTGTCTTCCTTTGCTCCTTCAGATGCTCGTTCTGATTGCGGTGTACGCGGTTGTCAGAATGCCTTTGACTTATACGTCCGGTATCTCAAAATCCACGACCGAGCTTGTTCAGACCACTGCGGTTGAAATAGCCGTTGAGGCGAAGGACTACGACGTGGTGAACAAGCTTATCGGTGTTAACTACAAAGAGCCCCAAAAGCAAAAGGGGCAGTCGGACGAGGAGTACGAGCAGGCCAAAGAAGAAGCATTAAAAGATTATAAGGATGCAGTCAAAAACAAGTTAAACGCAGAGAAGGACAAATTCACCCGTGATTCCGAGATCAGATCAATCAGCTATATGCAGGATCATCCGGAAGAGTTTGAAAAGGCATATAAGAAGAATTACGAGGAATACAAGAAGACCGACGGTGGGAAGAAGGATAAGAAAATCGTTACTCCCGAAAAGATTTCCGAAAGCCTTCCCGATTTGAAGGTTTTCAAGAACTTCGATCTTTCCAAAACCCCTTACGATTCCATTGGAGAAAAGGGACTTGCCTCCAAGCTTCTTCTTATCGTACCCGTCCTCTCCTTGGTTACTTCCTATTTGGGTCAGGCGATTACGAGAAAATTTACCTATCAGCCGCCTCAAGCGGAAGAGGTGAAGGGGCAGATGCGGATGATGAACGTGTTTATGCCCTTGTTTAGTGCGTATATCGCTACCACGTTTCCCGCTGCTCTCGGCGTTTACTGGATTATGTCCAATGTTCTCAGCCCAGTTCAGCAGATCGTCCTTTCCAAAGTTTTCCCCATCAAGGAGATCACTCCCGAGGAGATGAAGGAGGCTGAGCGCCTTTATGGCGGAAAGCAAAAGAAAAGAAAAGGGAACACGGCAACCGGCAAGAAGAAATCTCTTGTTTATGATGACGACGATGAATACGAATCCGTTTCAAGTGTAAACCCGAAAAACGTTCTTAAGGAAAAGAAGGAGTCTGGTGGTAATGAGATCATCGACAAGGCTCCTTTGAAAGAAGATAAATAAATCTCAGGAAGGAAGTGGCAATTTTGAAGGAATTGACTTTTACTGCGAAAAGCGTAGAAGACGCCCTCGCCCTTGCTTCACAGCAGCTTCAGAAGTCTCAGGATGAATTTGATTATACGATTTTGGAGGAACCCAAGAAAGGTTTCTTCGGAATTGGATCTTCTGATGCAAAAATTCTTGTGAAATATACGCCTACCTTGAAAGAGGCGACCGATGAATTTTTGCAAACCTTTATCCGCAATGCGAAAATTGAAGCGACAGTTCACTGTGAAGAAAAGGAAGGCGGAGAATTGGCGTACACCCTTGAGGGTGAAGATCTCGGTATTCTTATCGGACATCACGGTGAGGTTTTGGATTCTCTCCAGTATCTTTTAAGCCTCGTGACGAACCGTCATGGTGATGACTACGTGAGAATTACCATCGATATCGAAAATTATCGCGCAAAGCGTGAGAATACGCTAAAATCCCTCGCTCGCAAGACTGCAAATCGCGTGAAAAAGAGCGGAAGAAACGTAACCTTTGAGCCGATGAGTGCTTATGAAAGAAGAATTATTCACTCCCAAGCTCAGGAGATCGGCGGGGTTACGACCCATTCTATCGGCTCCGGCGACGAGCGCCGTGTCGTAATGTCTCCCGTTGGAGGTCCCAAGAAGGATTTTAGACCGAAGAAGCAGACCGAACAGACTCAGGACAAGCCGAAGGTCGTTTATGAGTATAACCCTGTTCGTGAGCCTCGTACCATTGTGAAAGCAAAGAGCATCGAAGATATCAATCTCGCCGATGTTGAAGATACCGAAATGGTGAATTTATAAAATTAGCGGCGGATTCCCGCCGCTAATTTTCTTATAAAAAAGTTCGGTTGCGCCGACGGAAAATGTGTGTCGGTTTGCATTTGGAGTGTTAAAATGTATTTTTCTACCATTGCCGCAGTCTCAACACCCCGCGGAAAAGGCGGTGTTGCTGTAATTCGCATATCCGGGACAGACGCAGTCAATATTGCTTCCCGTATTTTCAGACCTAAAAACAGAAAGAAGATCAAAGATTTTTCTTCGCGGGTACAGATCTACGGAGATATTATTTCCAATGAAAAAGATGAAGTGATCGACGATGGTCTTTTAACGTATTTTCTTGCGCCCTCATCTTTCACGGGGGAAGACATTGTCGAGATTTCGTGCCATGGTGGCGAAGTCGTCACGGGTATGGTTCTTTCCGCAGTTCTTGCGGCAGGTGCCGTTATGGCTCAACCCGGGGAGTTCTCCCGTCGTGCCTTTGTAAACGGAAAAATGTCTCTGACCGCAGCGGAAGGGATTGCCGACCTTTTGGATGCAAAAACCGAAGAAGCTGCCTTACTTTCTTCAAAAACCTCCCGTGGAAAGCTAAGCGAAGCAATTAAGGAAATCTCCGATTCAGTTTTGTCCTGTGCCTCGTCACTTTGGGCGTATTTGGATTATCCTGAGGAGGATCTTCAAGCCTTTTCCGATGACGAGCTCTGTACCTTGCTTGATCAAAATATCGAAGCCTGTCAAAAATTGATCGATTCTTTTTCTACGGGGAAAGCGGTCAATTCCGGTGTTTCTGCTGTAATCGTCGGAAAGCCGAACGTTGGTAAAAGCACTTTCTTTAATCTTCTCTTGGGAGAGGAAAGAGCGATTGTTACAAGTATTCCCGGTACGACCCGTGACGTGATAGAGTATCCCGTTAAAGCCGGAAAAGTTCTTTTAAATCTTTCGGATACTGCCGGTGTCCGACTCGACACCGGCGATCCTGTTGAAAGGATCGGAATAGAAAAAGCGCTGACCGTTTTGAGTGAAGCTGAGCTTGTTTTTGCTTTGTTTGATTTATCACGCCCCTTCGAGGAGGACGATAGAAGAATTCTTTCGTATCTGGAGGACAAAGAAGGCTCTGCCAAAATTATACCGATTTTCTCGAAGGCTGATCTTGAGCCTGAATTTGATGGCGATACTACGCTTGATTTTGGAAAAACTTTTAAGTTTTCTTTTTCGAAAGACACGGATCTTTCCGAGCTTTTTGCAGAAGTTGAACGCTACTTCATTTCTGATCACGGAGCACTTCGTGATGGACGTATTTTGACCAATGCCAGACAAAAAGCGCAGATTATGAAAGCCTGTGAGTTACTTTGTACGGCAAGGGAGCAAATTCTTAACGGGGCGAAAGACTTGGCGTCTTTATCTCTTGAGGAGGCTCTTGCCGCTATTCTTGAAACGGATGGAAAGAGTGCCGGCGAAATGATTCTGGATCAAGTTTTTTCCCGTTTCTGTGTAGGTAAATAAAGGAGATAAAATTGGAACACGTAATTTTTGAGGCGTCTTCTTGCGGCGTAGCCGTTATTGGTGCCGGACACGCCGGCTTGGAGGCAGCACTGGCTTCAGCCAGAATGGGCGTTGACACTGTGCTGTTTACGCTTTCCCTTGAGTCTCTGGGGAATATGCCGTGTAATCCTTCCATCGGAGGAACCGGGAAAGGTCACCTGGTTTTTGAGATCGATGCTTTGGGGGGAGAAATGGGCAAGGCAGCAGACCGAAATGCTTTGCAAAGCCGTATGCTGAACCTCGGTAAAGGTCCCGCTGTGCATTCTCTGCGTCAGCAATCGGATCGCAGAGCTTATCATCACTATATGAAGGTCGTTTGCGAAAATACGAGAAATCTTCGTTTGATCCAGGCTGAAATCGTTTCTGTTGAGCCTGTTGATGGCAAGTATCGAGTAATTACCCGTTTTGGCGGTGCATACGTCTGTGAAAACGTTGTTGTATGCGCAGGCACGTATTTGAACTCCAATATCGTTGTCGGAGCTGTTTCTTATTCTGCCGGGCCAGATCATTCCTATCCGGCTTGCTTTCTGACACAGTCTCTGATGAAAATGGGAATCGAATTCCGCCGCTTTAAGACCGGAACTCCTGCTCGCATTCACGCGGACAGCATTCATTACGAGTTGTGTGAAGTTCAGAACG
Source organism: Oscillospiraceae bacterium (assembly GCA_015065325.1). Taxonomy (GTDB): domain Bacteria; phylum Bacillota; class Clostridia; order Oscillospirales; family SIG627; genus RGIG5579. The sequence continues at coordinate 37,811 of SVQO01000005.1, forward strand.
GGGATGATTGTCCCATCTGTTTCTCCGATTATACGGATCGTGAAACTTTCCTGAAGGATGGGCAAAAACGATGCTATGTCGTATATACCAATGAAAAAACGCATGAGATCATCCGCGCCAATATTCACCGCTCGCCTTTGTATGCAGGAGAGATAAAGAGCACCGGCCCTCGATACTGTCCAAGTATTGAAGATAAGGTAATGCGTTTCCCGGACAAAGAGCGTCACCAGCTCTTTTTGGAACCGATGGGAAAGGATACCAAGGAGATCTACGTTCAAGGGCTCTCATCGTCATTGCCGGAAGACATGCAGAATCAGGTGATTCACTCGATCCGCGGTCTTGAAGATGCTCTTGTCATGAGAACTGCGTATGCGATTGAGTACGATTGTATTGATCCTACTCAGCTTCGTCCTACTCTGGAGTTCAAGGATTTTCCGGGGCTTTTCGGCGCAGGTCAGTTTAATGGTACCAGCGGCTACGAAGAAGCTGCTTGCCAGGGATTGATCGCAGGCATCAACGCCGCGCTTCGCGTGCTGAAAAAAGAGCCCTTGGTTCTCACTCGTGAATCCAGTTATATTGGAACACTGATCGATGATCTTGTAACAAAAGGAACCAACGAACCTTATCGAATGATGACCAGCCGTTGTGAGTATCGTTTGCTTTTGCGGCAAGATAACGCCGACCGCAGACTATTGGAATACGGCAGACGGGTAGGTTTGATCGACGATTTGAGATATCGTGCAAAATTGGATAAATTTTCTGCCGTGGATGCAGAGATCGAAAGGGCGGAGAATACCTATTTTCCCCCTTCGATGCAGCTGAACAATTTGCTCATTTCACTTGGAAGTCAGCCTGTTTCCTGTGGCATCAAACTTGCTGACTTGCTTCGCCGTCCAGGAATAGGGTATGACTCTCTTGCTTCGGTTGACATTGATCGCCCAATACTTTCCGACGAGGTATTGCGTGAGGCAGAGATTGAGATCAAATATGCCGGATATATCAAAAGACAAAAGGCTCAGGCTGAGCAATTTCGAAAGTTGGAAGCCAAGCCTTTGCCGACAAACTTAGATTACAATGCTATCACCGGTCTTCGACTTGAAGCAAGACAAAAACTGTCTCAGATCCGACCGGAGAACATCGGCAGAGCATCCCGAATTTCGGGGGTTTCGCCTGCAGATATTTCCGTTCTTTTGATTTATTTGAATATGAATGAGAGGTAGTTATGCCGCTGGAACAAAAATACCTGGATTTGATTCGCGGTGCCGTTCCCACCGTAGATGATCCTGCAACGTTGGATAGGCTTTCCCATTTGTACGATCTGGTCGTTGAGACCAATCAAAAAATTAATATTACATCACTTGTCTCACCGATTGACGTGAGCTTGAAGCACCTAATTGATTCGCTTACCCTTGCAACTATCCCCGAAGTAAAAAAGTGTCTCGATGCGGGCTATGAGTGCTGCGATATCGGTTGCGGCGGTGGTTTTCCCGGTCTTCCCGTTGCTTGCGCTTATCCTACTCTTCCTCTTACGATGATAGACAGCACCGCAAAAAAAATTGCGGCGTTAAAAGAGAATGCGGAGGCACTCTCTCTCGAATGTGTTTCTCCCGTCAGTGGCAGAGGAGAAGATCTTGCTGCAGCAAAGAGAGGTCAATATCGTGAAGCCTATCGTCTTTGCTTTTCTCGCGCTGTGGCTCGTCTTCCGGTGCTTTGTGAGCTATGCTTGCCTTTTGTTTCCGTCGGCGGACTCTTTGCAGCAATGAAGGGAATGCAGACGGGAGAGGAAGTGAGGGAGAGTCTTCGCGCGATCCCGATGCTCGGAGGAAAGATCGTTGACGTCAGAGAAGTAAAGGTTGATCTTGATTTTGCTTTGTCGATGGATTTCAACGATGAAGAAAAAGATAAAATCCGAGAATTTTCTTCTGCTTCACGTTATACTGTTCTTATTGAAAAGAATAAGAAAACGCTGGACGTTTACCCCAGAAAATGGGCTCAGATGACCAAAAAGCCCTTGTAATTTTAACTAAAAGAAATCGTCGAAATACGGCGATTTCTTTTTCTTGACAAAAGGATTAAGATTTGATATAATAGATCTACATGAGGGAGTAGTTTGCGCGTAAGCGTGTGTGTGTCAACACTCCAACCTTTTATAGGTTTGGCATACCTTAAATAACCAGACTCTTGTACAGGTTGCTGTATGAGAGAAATGTTCTCGGTACAGCTTACCGAGTTTTTTTATTTTTTGAAAGGAACTTAACAAGATGAAACCTTATCTGGAGCCACATGAAAAGGTTCTTTCCGAGCTTTCTGCGACGGAAAATGGCTTGACGACTGAGCAGGCAAATGAGCGTGAGAAAAAATACGGAAAAAACAAACTTGCCGAAGGAAAGAAGGAAACTATTTTCCAGAAGTTTATCAAAGAGCTTCTGAATCCTATGATTTTGGTTTTGATTGCCGCCGCTTCCGTATCTGCGATCACGACCGTAATTCAGAACAGCACGAGCAATGACAAAGAATCTTTCGCCGACGTTTTCATTATTTTGTTTGTTGTAATCCTCAACGCCGTTCTCGGTGTCGTTCAGGAGAGCAAAGCGGAGCAGGCGATTGAGGCTTTGAAAACCATGACTGCTGCCACTTCTCGCGTTTTGCGCAACGGAAAGGTTGAAGCAGTAAAAAGCGAAGACCTGGTTCCCGGCGACGTGATCCTTCTGGAAGCAGGTGATTCCGTGCCTGCCGACTGTCGCATTTTGGAATCTGCTTCATTGAAAATTGAAGAGGCGGCATTAACGGGCGAATCAGTCCCTGTTGACAAGATCAGCGATGTTTTAACTACCGATACGGACAACGTTCCTCTTGGCGATCGAAAGAATATGTGCTATATGGGCAGTACGGTTGTTTACGGCAGAGGAAAAGCGGTTGTTTGCGCGATCGGAATGGAAACCGAGATGGGCAAGATTGCAGGAGCTTTGTCAGCAGCTGCAGACGAACAGACCCCTTTGCAGATCAAGCTTGCAGGTCTTTCCAAGATCTTGACTTGGCTGGTGCTTGGTATCAGTGTCGTTATCTTTGGCGTGGAAATTCTCAGATCTGTTTTTGGCGCTGAGGGCGGGCTTGGTCTTCAGACCTTCCTGAAGGCGTTTATGGCTGCAATCAGCTTGGCAGTTGCCGCCATCCCTGAGGGTCTTGCGGCGGTAGTAACCATCGTGCTTTCCATCGGTGTAACGAAAATGTCTAAGCGCAAAGCGGTGATCCGTAAGCTGACCGCTGTCGAAACCCTTGGTTGTGCTCAGGTTATTTGTTCTGATAAAACAGGCACTTTGACGCAGAATAAAATGACTGTTGTTAAAGCATATTCTGTCGATGAGAAGCTGCTTGCACGTGGAATGGCTCTTGCATCTGATGCAGAGTATGACGTTGATAAAAAGACTTCTATCGGTGAGCCTACCGAATGTGCTCTTGTGAATTATGCTTATGCTTCCGGCGAAGACAAGAATGAACTGAAAAAGACCTACCCCAGAGTTGCCGAGGTGCCTTTTGATTCCGGAAGAAAGATGATGACTACGGTTCACTCGGATGCAGAGTCTTTCCTGCAGTTTACAAAGGGAGCTCCCGATGAACTTCTTCGACGCTGTAACTTTTACCTTTCCGAAGACGGCGTTCTTCCTCTGACGGAAGAAAAGAGGGGTGAGATTCTTGCTCAGAACAAGTCTATGGCCGACGAGGCTCTTCGTGTACTTGCCTGCGCATATCGCAATCTTACCGAATTACCCGAAAAGCAGGATTCCGAAACGCTGGAAAACGACCTGATTTTCCTTGGTCTTTGCGGGATGATCGACCCTGTTCGTCCCGAGGTAAAGGCTGCAGTTGACGCATGCCGCGGTGCCAGCATCCGTGTCGTAATGATCACCGGTGACCATATCGATACTGCTGTTGCCATCGGTAAAGAGCTCGGAATTCTTGAAGACGCATCTCAGGCTATTCGCGGCTCCGATCTCGATTCTATGAGTGATGAAGAGCTCGATCTTGCTGTTGAGCGCTTTTCCGTATATGCTCGTGTTCAGCCCGAGCATAAGGTACGTATCGTTTCCGCGTGGAAAAGAAAAGGCAAGGTTACCGCTATGACCGGTGACGGCGTCAATGATGCTCCCAGTATTAAGACCGCAGATATCGGTATTGGTATGGGTATTACGGGTACTGACGTTACCAAAAACGTTGCCGATATGATTCTTGCTGATGATAACTTCGCAACCATTGTTGCGGCAGTTGACGAGGGAAGAAAGGTTTACTCCAACATTCAAAAAGCAATTCAATTTCTTCTTTCCTCCAACTTGAGTGAAGTGATCGGCGTGTTTGTCGCTTCTATGATCGGATTTACTCTTCTTGAGCCGGTTCACCTTTTGTGGATCAATCTGATTACGGATAGCCTTCCCGCCCTGGCACTTGGACTTGAGCACGGCGAACCCGATGCGATGAAAAAGAAGCCCCGTGATTCCAGAGAGGGAATTTTTGCCGGTGGTGTAGGTTTTGATATCTTCTATCAAGGTGCTTTGGTTGCTATTCTTACGTTATGTGCTTACTTTATCGGCGTTGAGCTCGGTCTCAATCACCATAATCTTGTCGCAGAGGAAGCCGCAAAGCATGGAATTTCCATGGCATTTCTCACCCTGTCAATGTCGGAAATCTTCCAATCCTTCAACTTGCGATCACGCAGAAATTCAATTTTCTCCTTGAAAAAGCAAAACAAATGGCTTTGGATGGCAGCCGGCGCAGCACTTCTGCTCACAACTGCCGTTCTTGAGATTCAGCCTCTTGCAGACATTTTCAAGTTTACTCGTATCGATTGGCTTGAGTATGGTATCGGTCTCGGACTTTCCGTTTTGGTTATTCCGATCGTTGAGATCGTTAAGTTTTTCCAAAGAAAAAGATCGAAATAAAGAACAAGCGGTTCCTTCTTTGAAGGAACCGCTTTTCTATCACGATATAAAAAATGTTGGTAATTCCGAAAATATTTGGAATACAAAATAAACCAGAATCACGGCACAGATTACGCCTATGGCAAAAGCAAAGAAAAAATCATGAAGCATTTGCATTGTTTTTATTCCTTTTTTCTCTATTTTTGCCTCGCATATATCTTTTATGTTAGGGAAAGATTTCCTTTGCTGAACCCATGCATAAAGCCGCCGGCTGCTGCAGATGAGATATCTCCGCCGATCACTTGATCCTTATAGATCAGAAGATTTGCATATACGATTCCCTCGTATTCGTGATTGTTGACCAAGTAGGTGTATTTTTTTACGGTCTTTCCCTTGTATTTTTCCAGATCAAGACCTTCTTTGATTTGCAGATCGTTATATTTTTCGTAAATTGGATCGAATTTTACAGGGATCGTAACCTGTGTGACGTCTCTTGCTTCCGTTTCCACCTCCCATCCGAATTGCTTTAAAAAAGCAATTCTGTCTTTTGCTGTTTGAATATTCTTAAAATTCTTTTCTTCAATGTTTTTTCCTGCTTGCAGTGCAAAATCCTCTTTAATCCCATTAAAAGGTACTAAAGCGATAACGAGGATGACCGATAAGACCGAAAGAACGATGGATGAATACAATTTCAAGGTTTGTGCTTTAACGGAATATACAAACATACCCTACCTCCTGATTATACACGTAGTTGATGTATATGACGGGGTAGGGTATTTTATGTTAATTTTCTTCCAGCGAGCTCCATTCCTCCAAAAGAAGGTCACACTTTTTTTCTAGATTTGTTTTTTCTTCGTAAAGAGCTTGCAGAGCAACGTAATCGGTTGCACACTTTTCAGACTCTTCGTCGATGGCTCTGATGCGAGTTTCCGCTTCTTCCAGTTCGATTTCGATTTTTGCAAGGCGTGATTGCTTCTTTCGCTCCTCTTGCTTTTGTTTCTTTTTTTGTTCCCAATTATTTTTTGAGTTGATATCATGGGGAAGAGCGGAAGGCACATCGCTCGTATTCTTTGTTTTGGATACGTATTCTGAAAAGTCAGCGAAAGAACCGTTGTATTCAAAAACGTTACCCGCTCCCTCAAACGAAAGCATACGCGTAGCAATTCTATTGATGAAGTATCTGTCGTGTGAAACGGCGATGACGGTTCCCTCAAAGCTTAAAATTGCTTCCTCCAGTGCTTCACGCGATTCAATATCCAGATGATTGGTAGGTTCGTCAAGGAGCAGGAGGTTGACCTTTCTCTGCATCAATTTAGCTAAAACAAGTCTCGCTCGCTCTCCGCCGGAGAGTACTCGTATCTCTTTGAAAACGTCGTCACCTTTAAATAAAAACGTAGCAAGTAAGCTTCGGATTTCGGTATGAGTCAGGTCACTTTCGCTCCAAAGCTCCTCTAAAACCGTAGAATTCTCGTTCAAGTGCTGATATTGATCGTAGTAGCCGAGACGCACGTTGTAACCGTACCGATAGATGCCGCAATCGGCAGAAGCGTTACCTGCCAGGATTTGGAGAAGCGTTGATTTTCCGCTTCCATTTGCTCCAATGATCAAAAATCTGTCCTTCTTTTTTATTTCGAATGAAAGATCTCGAAAAAGCACTGTTTGACCGTATGCCTTGCTTAAGTTCTTAACGGTAAGAACGTCTTCTCCGGATTCAAGCGCCGAGGAAAAGCGGAAGGAAAGAGACTCCGGCAATGCTTCTGCTTTATCAACCTTAATCATTCGGTCCAAAGCTTTTTGTCTGGATTCTGCCGCAATAATATTTTTCTCGCGGTTCCATCTTTTTTGTTGGGCAATAAAAGCTTCAATTCTGGCAATTTCTTTTTGTTGATTTTTATAGTGCCTGTCCTGAATTTCTCTTTCTGCTTTCTTCTGCTCTCGATATTTTGAGTAGGGGACGGAATAAAGCTTTGCGTGCGTGTTCTCGATTTCCAAAGTTTTTTCCGTGATACGATCTAAAAAGAGTCGGTCATGCGAGATCAATAAAACGGTACTGCGAATTTTTTTTAGCTTTTCTTCCAGCCATTCCAGAGAGCGAATGTCAAGATGGTTGGTGGGTTCATCCAAAAGGAGAATGTCGGGTTCTTCCAAAATTAAAAGAGAGAGCTGAAGAATCGTCCTTTGACCACCGGAAAGTGCCGATACCTTCAGATTGAGTTTTTCTTCTTCAAAACCCATACTGATAAGAGTACCTTTTGCTCGGCTCTTATATTCGTATCCGCCTTGTTGTTCAAATCGTTGCTGTAATGCTGAATAGCGTTTGATTTTATCTTCACTGTAATCATATTTCAATTCTTCCGATAAAGCTTCAAGTCTCCTTTCTTCCTCAGAAAGAGTCTTGAATACACCAAGCGCCGCTTCATAAACCGTGGCTTCCGGATTTAACTGACTTTGCTGTTCCAAATGACCTACGGTTTTTCCCTTTGCAATAAAAATGTTTCCGGTGTAAGGCAACGACCGATTATAAAGAAGTCGCATCAGAGTGCTTTTCCCGGCGCCGTTAACGCCGACGATGCTGACTTTTTCTCCTTGGTTAACGGAAAAACTGACGTTTTCCAGCAGAACCTTTTCTCCGAAGCTGACACCGAGCTTCTCTGTTCCGATAATAAACATTATTTTATAATATCCTTTATGATTTCTCCTGCCATGATCATTCCGGCAACACCGGGAACGAAGCTGACGCTGCCGGGAACGTGTCTTCCGCCGTTACTTGAAACGATTGCGGAAATCGGTTCTTCTTCGGAATAAACGACCTTCAGGGATTTTATGTTTCTCTTTTTGCATTCAGCTCGAATGACCCGTGCAAGGGGGCAAACTTTCGTTTTTTTGATATCGGTAACACGGAATTGTGTTGGATCCAACTTGTTTCCTGTGCCCATGCAGGAGATAATTGGTATGTTTCTTTTTTTAGCTTCCTCTATCAGCATCATTTTTGAAGATACGGTATCAATGGCATCAAGGATATAGTCAACGCCATCGAAAAGATCAACGGGAGTCTGGTCTTTGCCATAGAAGAAGGAGTAGGTTTTAATTCTGCACTCGCTGTTAATGTTCAGCAGCCGTTCTTTTGCGGCATCGGTTTTTCTGATTCCAAGGGTGTCTTTGGTTGCAAAAATCTGTCTGTTGCAATTTGAGATTTCAAAGCATTCACTGTCAACTAGAGATAAAGTTCCTATTCCGCCGCGGCAAAGAGTTTCGACGGCGTGTCCGCCGACTCCGCCTAAACCGAATACGAGAACGTGGGCATTATTTAAACGTTTGACATTCCGTTCGCCGAGAAGTGCTTTTGTGCGAGTGAAAATATCCATTCTTGTAACCTGCTTCTGTTTATTTCATATACTGACATTATAGCTTAACAAATCCTTTGATTCAAGTGTTTCTGTGAAAATTGACGCCGGAATTGAAAGTATCCGATCAGCTGAGTGACAAATTGTTGATGTGCCTGCCGGTGATATAGGTGTTGGCGCCAGAGAAATAGGATATCTCTTTGGACAGTACAAGAGAATCAAAAAAGTTGCGGAAGCAATGATGAGTCAAGGAGTTGTGTGATTGTAGAAAATATACAAAAAAAGCCTGTCGATTTTGGCAGGCTTTTTGAAATGTTAACAAATTTATATTGATATTATTTTTTGGTTCATTTATAATCGAAGTATCAGGATATTTGGAGGTGCGATATGAAAAAGAAAATCTTATCTTTATTTACATTTTTTGTCGCATTGGTATTGCTTGCCGTCTCACTTACTTCTTGCCAAGGGCAATCCGGTGCACAAGAGAATGCCGAAGGCTCTAACAAGAACCTTGGCGAAAAAAAGTATAAGTATGAGGAAGCTACTGCGTTTTTAGACAAAGGCGATAAAGAAAATGCCATTCTCGCTTTGAGAAACTGTGACGAAAAGGAAGCCGCTGCTAAGCGCAAGGATTTGTATATTTCTCTTTACGGCGAGGAGTTTTATAACAAGGTTCGCAAGGCAAAGGTCGGCGACATCATTACCTTTGGTTCACTCGATCAGGATGATAACGAGAGCAACGGAAAAGAGCCCATTGAATGGATTGTTCTCGAAAAGGAAAAAGACGGACGTTTGGTTTTGATTACAAAATATGCGATCGAGCGTGTTTCGTATCATAAAAAAGCGGAAGACGTAACTTGGGAAACCTGTTATATCCGCAGTTGGTTGAACAAGGGCTTTTTGGATGACTGCTTTACCAAGGAAGAACAGTGGATCATTCCTACAAGCTATGTTGTTAACAACGATAATCCCTTGTACGGAACCGATGGTGGTAACGACACCTACGACAAGGTATTCCTCCTTTCTATCGAAGAAGCGCAGAAGTACTTTAAAAATGATTTAGCTCGCAAGACCTCGGCAACCGAGGTAGCAAAGCTTCACTACGCATATTGTGATCCCTTCGGTAATACTGCTTGGTGGCTTCGTTCCCCCAGCTTTAAGAGCAACAAAGCAGCGGTAGTTGCTGACCATGGAGAGGTTTATATCGGCGCTTACCATAAGGTTACGGATATGATTTTTGCGACCAGACCGGCTATGCGCATTGACCTTTCCTAACAGAGAGTAAAAAATATAAGAGTAAAAAATAAAGGATGCAAAATCAATTTGCATCCTTTATTTTTTATTTTTCGATTGTAATAATGTTGAGATGTTTCAAGGTAAAGCCTGGGTTGTCATCTCTGTCAACTCCGTAACGCATTCCCTTGGAAATATTCTTGATCTGCTTACTGAAAGTATCGGTGGTATCTTTATCAAATGCTAAAGAGGGAAGACCTTTTTCGTTGCCTGCACCAACAATCGGGATCAAAAGGATTTCTCCTGGAACGACCTTCTTATCGTTATCAAGAGAGAAAGCTTGCTGGAAAATGAAGGAGGACCCTTCTCCGCCGTTTCTGCGGAACAGATCGCCGGCGCAGTAAACAACGCTGACACCTTTGTATTTTTCAATGGATTCAATGACACTGGGGTGGGACCCGAAAACAAGATTTGCTCCGTTATCTATGGCAGCTCGAGTTGTTTTTGCTTGGCTCTGGGAGGGTTCCCAAGAAGTATTATCGGTAGTAATCCAGTTGAAATGAACGATTACAAAGGTAGCGCCTGCTTTTTTAGCAGTTTCAATGTCTTGCTTTGGTGCATCTTCGAAAGCTTTACCTTTGACTTGCATTTCTTCGACGATGTCGTAGGAGATATAGGCGACTTTTCCAAGCTTTGTATCCTGAAAATGAATGGTTCCCTCATCTGAATAGGGGAGATTTGCCGCTTTGAGGGCGTTGATTGTATCTTCTTTGCCGGTTTTTCCGAATGATAAAACGTTGCTGTTTGCAATGGAAACTACGTCGATTCCGCCATCTTTTAAAAGTTTTGCATAGGAAGGTGACCCTTTCAAGGAGCCTGCAGATACGGCGTTCCCGATGGAATCGGTCAAAGGAACGGCAAGGTTAGCAAAAGAGGACGTATCGGTTGAGAGAATGGAGGATAAGGGGTACAAGGGATAGGGGCGCTCGCTGCTTTCGCTGTTTGATTTAAAGCTATCTTTGCTGTCTGTTTCAAGTAAAGTGTCTCCGGGAACCATATTTCCGCCGAAGGTTAAGAGAATACAACCGTTGCTTTCTTGATACTGCATTCTGTAAATTGCCAAAAGAGCGAGAGTCGTCTTCCCATTGACCTCGGTATCAAATTTTGGGTAATACATGGGATTCTCGGGATCGTTTTCGTCCGGTGAGGTTTTAATTGCTGCAGAATAAGTATTTTCTATTTCAGTTAAAAAGGTTTTTGCTTTTTGTGAGAAATCTTCGCCTGAGTCAAAGGGATCATCAACTAGACCTTGAAATTTATCGGATAGCATGCTAAAATAAGAAGCGGCATCGTACTCTTTCAGCTCATCTTTTAAATACTCGGCGGATTTTGATAATCTGGTTGAAATATCCTGGATGCTTTTTTTATATTCGGGATTGGAGCCGTAGGCAAGCTCGGTGATCAGATCCTCTGCGTCGTGCGCGGTCTTGATGACGTAAGCTCTGGAAACTTGAGCGTTGTCTGTAATGAGGTCTTGTTCTGGCGGCACGTAAGTTTCTTGCTCCTGTTTTACGGGGACTTTCGTAGGTTCAATGGGTGCCTTTTGGATCAACCAAAAGGTTGCACCGATGACAAGGATGCAAAGAAGAGTGCCTATAATCGTAGATTTCATTTGTTTCTCCTTTACGACGATTAACTTTTTAAGGGAAAAATAAATTGTAGATTCAGTCAATTTGTTCTATTATACTATACATTTTGATATTTTTCAACTGTTTTTTAAAAAGAAGGAAAAGGAAAGTAAAAAAATGTCTGAAAACAAGAAAAATCCACACCAGGGGCATCGCTTGAAATTAAAAAAACGGTTTTTAACGCAAGGATTGGAGGGATTTGAAGACCATAATATTCTTGAATTGATTCTGTTTTTTGCAATCCCCAGACGCGATACCAATGAAATCGCACATGCTTTGATTGAAAGATTCGGAAGTTTTTCCCGTGTGTTCGAAGCTTCTGTTGAAGAACTGTGCAGCGTTGACGGCATCGGCGAACATGCCGCACACTTGATTAAAACTTACCCTGCAGTTGCCAAAAGGTATTATCAAGATCGCTTCAAGGAAGAAAAAAGATTGCCTATGTATCATCAAATGGGGCAGGATCTGGTTTTGCAGTTTGCAGGTGTGAACCACGAGCAGGTGCTGGTATTGTTTTACGATAATTCTCTGGGTTTTCGTGGACAGGTCCTTTTGCACGAAGGAGATATTAATTCCGTTACATTCTCACTTCGAAAGGTGTGCGATGCGGCGCTTCAGCACAATGCAGCATATATGATTATGGCGCATAATCATCCGCGCGGACTTCCGATCGCTTCTTCCGAGGATCTGAATACCACGAGCCGTGTTCAGAATTTTTTATCTCAGATGAACGTGATACTCATTGACCATTTTATCATTGGTGAGGGACGTTTTTCCAGCGTTCAAAAGGAGGTTTATTATAACGTTGCCGAATTGATCAAGGATCGAATTAAGATCACTGAGGAAAGAAGTGAAAAAATGTAGGAATACACATTTTTTGATCGGTTTCGGTTATTTTGTCGTCTTTTGCAAAAAATAGCAGATATATGGTGCGAAAATAGAAAAAATTTGTGCTTTTTTGCACTGCTTTCCCTTTGGAAAAACTGTTGACAAAGATTGCTTTTGGTTGTATAATTCTAGAAATAGAAATTTTTTGTCAAAAAGTAAACAGTTGAATTGTTTTGAGTGTTATTTATCGCGGAAGGAGATTGCTATGGGGTGCCTTAAATCTAAAAAACAGATCGATTTTATTGGAGTAACCCCCTCCTCTGTTTCCGTTCCCACCGACCTTTCTTGTTCTACCGGCGGTACTGTTGCCGCCTTTCCCGGCTTTTGTGATGTGCATGTGCATTTTCGCGAGCCGGGTTTTTCTTATAAAGAGACGATGCATTCAGGCTCTCTTTCGGCTGCGGCGGGTGGATTTACATCTGTTTGTACGATGCCGAATCTGAAGCCTGTTCCCGATTCTGTCAGCAATCTAAAGATTCAACTTGATCTGATTCGCGAAGGTGCGTTGATTCAAGTTGTTCCTTACGGCGCGATCACGGTCGGAGAGAAAGGTGAAGAGCTTTCTGATCTCGAGGGAATGGCGCCTTTTGTGATTGCTTTTTCCGATGACGGGCGTGGCGTACAGTCTGATGAAATGATGGCAGAGGCAATGAAACGAGCTAAAGCACTCGGAAAGATGATCGTTGCCCACTGTGAAGTGAATTCTTTACTTCACGGCGGATATATTCATGATGGCGAGTATGCTCGTGCTCACGGTCATAAAGGAATTTGCAGTGCAAGCGAATACGAGCAGATCCGCCGAGATCTTGAGCTAATTTCGAAGATTGGTTGTTCTTATCACGTGTGCCACATTTCTACGAAAGAGAGCGTTGATCTGATCCGAAAGGCGAAAAAAGCCGGTCTTGACGTAACATGTGAAACCGGTCCTCACTATCTTGTGATGGATGATTCCTGCTTGCAGGAGCACGGAAGATTTAAAATGAATCCTCCTTTGCGTTCTCGCGAGGATCGGGAAGCTTTGGTCGAGGGGCTTGTCGATGGAACGATCGACATGATCGCCACCGATCACGCTCCTCACTCTGCTGAGGAGAAATCTAAGGGACTTGCGGGCAGTGCTTTCGGCGTTGTCGGACTTGAAACCGCACTCCCGGTCGTTTATACGCACTTAGTAAAAAAAGGGATCATTACTCTTGAAAAAATGGTTGATCTTTTCTCGTCCGCGCCTCGCGCACGTTTTGGTCTCCCCGTAGGTGAGGACGTTACTTTTTGGGATCTCGATCAAAGTTTTTGTGTTGATCCCGAAGCTTTTATGTCCAAAGGAAGAGCGACTCCTTTTGAAGGAGAACGCCTTTTCGGTGTATGTCTTGCGACCGTTCACAACGGACAAATCGTTTATAAGAAAGAATCTTAATTTTAAAAAGTTTAAACAGGATGAAAATTCGGAGGTAGAAAATGGCTAAACGTACCGATTTAAAGAAAATTTTGATTATTGGTTCCGGCCCGATCATTATCGGTCAGGCAGCAGAGTTTGACTATGCAGGAACTCAGGCTTGTCTTGCTTTGAAGGAAGAGGGATACGAGGTTGTTCTTTGTAATTCCAATCCCGCGACTATTATGACCGATACGTCCATCGCTGACAAGGTTTATATGGAGCCTCTGACCTTGGAGTATGTTGCCAAAATTCTCCGCTATGAGCGCCCTGATGCGATCGTTCCCGGTATCGGCGGACAGACCGGCTTGAACCTTGCGATGCAGCTGGAAAAGAAGGGCATCCTTCGCGAATGCGGCGTAGAGCTTCTCGGTACCAGCAGTCAGAGTATCGAGCGTGCGGAAGACAGAGAAATGTTCAAGGAGCTTTGTCAGTCCATTGGCGAACCTACCATTCCTTCTGAAATCACCTATAATTTGGATGAAGCAAAGGAAGCTGCTGAAAGAATCGGCTATCCCGTCGTTCTTCGTCCCGCATTTACCCTTGGCGGTACCGGAGGCGGCTTTGCTTATAACGAACAGGAATTGATTGAAATCGGAACCAACGCTTTCAAGCTTTCTCCCGTACATCAGGTTTTGATCGAAAAGAGCGTAAAGGGCTACAAGGAAATCGAGTTTGAGGTTATGCGCGATTCCAACGATCACGCCATTACCATTTGTGGTATGGAAAACGTAGATCCCGTTGGTGTTCATACCGGTGACTCCATTGTTGTTGCTCCGATCATGACCCTCAACGATCACGATCTGAAAATGCTTAACGACAGTGCAATCAAGATCATTCGTGAGTTGAAGATCGAGGGGGGCTGCAATGTTCAGTTTGCCTTGAATCCCGAGACCAGCGAGTACTATTTGATCGAGGTAAATCCTCGCGTTTCCCGTTCTTCAGCCCTGGCTTCCAAGGCAAGCGGCTATCCCATTGCCAGAGTTTCCGCTAAGATCGCGGTCGGTATGGCGCTTGAGGATATTGCGATCGCCAATACCAACGCGGCATTCGAGCCTCGACTCGACTACGTGATTGCAAAGCTTCCTAGATTCCCCTTCGATAAGTTTGCTACTGCGCCCAATACTTTGGGGACTCAGATGAAGGCAACCGGTGAAGTAATGGGAATCGGCTCCAATCTGGAGGAGTGCTTCCTGAAGTCGATACGATCTCTTGAAATTGGTGCAAATCACGTTTATTTGCCTAAATTTGAGGCAATGAGTGATGACAAGTTGAAGGCTTATCTGGGTCAGTTCAAGGACGATACCATTTTCTGTGTCGCAGAGCTTCTCCGCCGTGGTGCAACAGTTGCTCAGCTTCACGAGTTGACCCAGATTACCTCTTATTTCCTTGAGGCGATCGTAAACATTATCGAAATGGAAAAGCGTCTGAAAGGTGCTGTAAAGGATGAAAAGGTTCTCTTGGACGCTAAGAAGATCGGTTTCAGTGATGCTTGTATCGCTCGTTTGTGGGGCTGCAAAGAAATCGAGGTATATAATCTGAGAAAATCTCTCGGTATGTTCCCGATCTACCGTATGGTGGATACTTGCCATACCAATGCCTATATCCCTTATTTTTATTCCTCCTATACCGGCGAGAATACTTCCGTACTCACTGATAAGAAAAAGATTGTGGTTCTTGGTGCCGGACCCATCCGTATCGGACAGGGCGTAGAATTCGACTACTCCACCGTTCATGCCGTTACTACCATTAAGAAATGCGGTTACGAAGCAATCATCATCAACAATAACCCCGAAACCGTTTCTACCGACTATACCACTGCAGATAAACTCTATTTTGAGCCACTGACTGCAGAGGACGTAATGAATATCATTGAGTTTGAAAAGCCTGAGGGGGTTATTGCATCTCTCGGCGGTCAGACTGCCATCAACCTTGCTGAACCTTTGATGCAGCGTGGTGTTAAAATCATTGGTACCGATTGTGCGGCAATTGAAAGAGCTGAAAACCGTGATAGCTTTGAGAAGGTTTTAAACAGCCTGGGAATTCCTCAGCCTAAGGGCAGAGCAGTTACCAAAATCGAAGACGGCCTTTCAGCTGCAGCTGAAATTGGTTATCCTGTTCTGGTTCGTCCCAGCTTCGTTCTCGGCGGCAGAGCAATGCAAATCGTTGCGAATGAAGATCAGCTCCGTCATTACCTGAAAACTGCAGTTGAAATCGACGAAGACAAACCTGTGCTTGTTGATAAATATATTCAGGGGAAAGAGGTAGAGGTCGATGCAATCTGTGACGGTCGCAACGTATTCGTGCCCGGTGTCATGGAACTCGTTGAACGCACCGGCGTTCACTCCGGCGACTCCATCAGCGTATATCCCACCTTTAGTATTTCGGACCGTGTTAAGGGAATCATTCTTCAATATGCCAAGAAGCTTGGTCTCGGAATCGGAATCGTAGGCCTTTATAACATTCAGTTTATCGTTGATCAAAACGAGGATGTTTTCGTAATTGAGGTAAACCCCCGTTCGTCCCGTACCGTTCCGTTCCTTTCCAAGGCGACCGGTTACAGTCTTGCAGATATTGCAACGGAAGCAATTCTCGGAAAGAGCTTGAAGGAACAGGGAATCTTTGATATTTACCCCGATGAGAAGGATCGTTGGTACGTAAAGGTCCCCGTCTTCTCCTTTAGTAAGATCCGCGGTCTTGACGCATATCTTTCTCCCGAAATGAAATCCACCGGCGAAGCGATCGGTTACGATGATAAGCTGAACCGTGCTCTTTATAAAGCACTTCAGGCTGCCGGTACCAGATTACAGAACTACGGAACGGTTTTTGCTACCATTGCTGACAAGGACAAGGAAGAAGCACTTCCTTTGATCCGCCGTTTCTACAATCTCGGATTTAATATCGAAGCAACGGAAGGTACCGCAAAATTCTTGAAAGAGAACGGTATTCGCACCAGAATCCTTCAGAAAATTACCGATGGCAGCAGTGAGATTCCCGAGGCGCTTCGCCAGGGCCACATTGCTTACGTGATCAATACTCGTGACATCGGTGACTCCAACCAGCTTAATGACGGTTCTCAGATCCGCTCGTTTGCAACCGAGAACAACGTGACTATCTTTACCGCTCTTGATACGGTTCGCGTTTTGCTTGACGTTCTTGAAGAAACTACCTTGACGATTTCTACCATCGATGCATAAGAGGTCTTTATGAAACAAGGAATATTTTCCATCGCGGAGAATGTGCCGATAACCGAAAGCGTTTATAAAATGCGTTTGGTTGGCGATGTATCCGCAATTACAACTCCCGGGCAATTCATCAACATTAAGCTTGATGGGCTGTTTCTCAGACGCCCCATTTCCGTCTGTGACGTCGGTGAAGATTCCGTGACCATTTTATACAAGGTGGTAGGTGAGGGAACCGAGCAGATGTGCAGAATGAAAGAAGGATCTCTTGACGTTCTTACCGGACTCGGCAATGGGTACGATACTGCTGCTTCGGGCGAGAACCCTCTTTTGATCGGGGGCGGCGTAGGCGTCCCTCCTCTGTATCTCCTTGCAAAAAAGCTGATTGCGGAGGGAAAGAATGTAACCGTTATCCTCGGATTTAACACTAAGGATGAGATCTTCTATCAAAAAGAGTTTGAAGCACTCGGAGCTAAGGTTTACGTCACTACGGTTGATGGGTCTTTCGGGATCCAAGGCTTTGTTACCGATGCGATGAAGGATCTTTCCTATTCGTATTTTTACACCTGCGGTCCTGAGCCGATGCTAAAAGCGATTTTTCGTGCTTCCACAACCTCTGGGCAGTTTAGCTTCGAGGAAAGAATGGGTTGCGGCTTTGGCGCATGCATGGGGTGCTCCTGCAAAACCGTTACCGGTTATAAGAGAATTTGTAAGGAAGGTCCGGTTCTGAGAAAGGAGGAGATCCTGTGGGAAAAATGAATGTGAATCTTTGCGGAATTGAGCTGGATAATCCCGTTATTCCCGCCAGTGGTACCTTCGGCTTCGGATATGAGTTTGCCGAGTTGTATGACATCAACATTTTGGGAACCTTCTCCTTTAAGGGAACCACGAAGGATCCTCGTTTCGGCAATCCGACTCCTCGTATTGCGGAATGTACAGCCGGGATGATCAACGCAGTAGGCCTTCAAAATCCCGGTGTTGATAAGGTCATCGGGGAAGAACTTCCAAAGCTTGCCAAGTGCTTTCATAAGAAAGTTATGGCAAACGTCAGCGGCTTTTCTGTTGACGATTATGTTTATACCTGTGCAAAATTAGATGCTTGCGATCAAGTCGGTTGGATTGAGGTCAACGTAAGCTGCCCCAATGTGCATGGCGGTGGAATGAGCTTCGGTACCAGTCCCGAAGCAGCTGCAGAAGTGACTCGCGAAGTAAAAATGGTTACGACTAAGCCGATTATTATTAAGCTTTCACCGAATGTTACCGACATCGTTTCGATTGCTTCTGCTTGCGAGAATGCCGGAGCAGACGGTATCAGCTTGATCAATACGCTTCTTGGTATGAGAATTGATCTGAAAAAGCGCAAGCCCGTTATTGCCAATACCATGGGTGGTTTTTCCGGTAGTGCAATCTTCCCGGTTGCTGTTCGAATGGTTTATCAGGTGGCAGGAGCAGTTTCTGTTCCCGTTGTAGGCATGGGCGGTGTTTCCGATGCGGAAGATGTAATTGAGATGATGCTTGCAGGTGCTACTGCAGTTCAGGTCGGTGCAGCAAATTTGGTGAATCCTTATGCTTGCAGAGATATTATTCATTCTCTGCCGGTCGCTATGGAAAAATACGGAATTAAATCATTAAATGAGATTATTGGAGGAGTTAGATAATGGGTAAGGATGTAATTATTGCTTGCGATTTTGCCAGTGCGGAAGACGTGTTTTCTTTTCTGGATCGTTTTACGGGAAAAAAGCCTTTTGTTAAGATCGGAATGGAGCTTTTTTATGCGGAAGGACCTCAAATCGTAAGAGAGATCAAAAAGAGAGGTCATAAGATCTTTTTGGATCTGAAATCTCACGATATCCCCAATACCGTTAAGAAGTCTATGGCAGTTCTCTCCGGTCTTGACGTGGATCTTTGCAACCTCCATGCAAGCGGTACAATCCGAATGATGGAAGCCGCGATCGAGGGTCTGACACGTCCCGATGGCACTCGTCCTCTTTTGATTGCCGTGACTCAGTTGACCTCTACCGATCAGGAGAGTATGGAAAAGGATCTTTTGATCCGTGAACCCATCGATCAGGTTGTTCTCCATTATGCAAAGAACGCAAAGCTTGCCGGACTTGACGGTGTTGTTTGTTCTCCTTTGGAAGCCGGTAAGGTTCACGATACCTGTGGCAAGGATTTTATTACTGTAACTCCCGGTGTTCGCTTTGCTGACGGTGATATCGGTGATCAGAAGCGCGTTATGACTCCTGCTGAAGCAAAGAAAATCGGTTCTGACTATATCGTTGTGGGTCGCCCCATTACCGCAGCAGAAGATCCGGTAGCGGCATACGAGCGTTGTGTTTCTGAGTTTTGTGATTGATTTGAAATAATAAATAATGTTTAAGGAGGTATTGATATGGAAGCTTATAAGAGAGAGTTTATCCAATTTTTGGAGAGCGCCGGAGTGTTGAAGTTCGGTGACTTTACTGCAAAAAGCGGTCGTAAGATCCCTTACTTCGTAAATGCAGGAATGATCAAGACCGGTGATCAGATTACGAAAATGGGTGAATTTTATGCCAAAGCATATTTTGAGAAGCTCGGCAAGAAGCAGGCGGTTCTTTACGGACCGGCTTACAAGGGAATTTCCCTTTCAATTTCTGCCGCCGTTGCTCTTTCCAGAAATGGTCTGAATTTGCCGTTCTTCTTTAATCGTAAAGAGGTTAAGGACCACGGCGAAGGCGGTACTTTTGTCGGTTACGTTCCTCAGGCTGGCGAAGAAATTGTCATAATTGAAGATGTAATTACTGCAGGAACTGCAATCCGTGAGTCTATGGAAATACTCAGCCATCTCGAGGGAACAAAGGTTTCCGCTACCTTCATTATGGTTGACCGCAAGGAAAAGGGTCAGACTGAAAAGGGGGCAATGCAGGAGATTGAAGAACAGTTTGGATTCCCTGTTTATTCTGTTGTTGACGTGTATGACATCATTGAGTATCTCGAGGAGGATCCTTCCAACACTGAAAATGTTGAAAGAATCAAGAACTATCTTGCCGTAAACGGAGCTAAATAATGAGAAGCTTGATTGACATTGTCGATTTCACATTGGAAGAGGTTGATGAACTGATTGCAACTGCTTGCGATATCCATCAGAATCCTCAAAAATATGCTGATGCCTGCAAGGGAAAGAAGCTCGCTACATTGTTTTTTGAGCCATCGACTCGTACGCGTTTGAGTTTTGAAGCCGCGATGTATGAGTTGGGCGGAAACGTAATTGGTTTTTCCGAAGCTTCCAGTTCTTCCGCTTCAAAGGGGGAGAGCGTTGCTGACACCGCTAAAGTTATCAGCTGCTATGCTGATATTATTGCAATGCGGCATCCCTTGGAGGGTGCACCTTTGGTTGCTTCCCGCAATGCGACAGTTCCTGTGATCAACGCCGGTGATGGAGGACATTTGCATCCTACTCAGACTTTGACGGATCTGCTGACGATCTACCGTGAAAAGGGAAGACTTACTGATTTGACGATCGGTTTTTGCGGTGATTTGAAGTACGGAAGAACCGTTCATTCATTAATTTCCGCTCTGAGTCGTTATCACAACATTAAGGTTGTTTTGATCTCACCAAAGGAGCTTGCAATTCCCGAGTACGTTAAATCCGACGTTATGGATCTTAACGAAATGCATTATTTTGAAACGGATTCTCTTGATGAGGCGTTGCCCGAACTCGATATTCTGTATATGACCAGAATTCAAAGAGAGCGTTTTGATGATTTGGAAACCTATGAAAGACTGAAGGATAGCTATATTCTGACTTGTGAAAAAATGCAGGAAGCCAAAGGCGATATGTGCATCTTGCATCCGCTTCCCCGCGTAAATGAAATTAGTGTAGCCATTGACTCAGATCCCAGAGCTTGCTATTTCAAGCAGGTTTTGAACGGTAAACTAATCAGAATGGCTTTGATTTTAAAGCTTCTTGGTGAAACTGATAAGGTTGAGTCGAGGGACGAGGGACTTGAGCATTCCGAGTTTTGTTGTGCCAATCCCCGCTGTATCACTTCTGTTGAACAGGAATTGGTTCCTAAATTCCGCAGTGTAGAATTAAAGGAACGTGTTTACCGTTGTATTTTTTGTGAGAAAGATGCTGTGCTCAAGGAGGAAAAATAATGGCAGTTTTTATCAATGAACCTTCACATACTTTTAATGAATATTTGCTGATTCCCGGGTATTCTTCCAGTGAATGTATTCCCGCGAACGTTTCTTTGAAAACTCCTCTTGTAAAATACAAAAAAGGGGAGATCCCTGCGATTACGATGAATATCCCGATGGTTTCTGCGATTATGCAGTCCGTTTCCGGGGATCGTCTTGCGATCGCTCTTGCCGTCGAAGGCGGTGTTTCCTTTATTTACGGTTCTCAAACTGTAGAGGATGAAGCAGCTATGGTAAAGAGGGCAAAAAACTACAAGGCAGGCTTTGTTACCAGCGAGTCTAACTTGACACCCGAAGCAACTCTTGCAGACGTAGTTGCCCTGAAAGAGAAAAACGGTCACTCCACAGTGGCCATTACCAGCGACGGAACCTCCGAAGGAAAACTGCTCGGTATCGTAACAGGTCGCGATTATCGCGTAAGTCGTATGAGTCCCGATACTCCCGTAAAAGAATTTATGACCCCCTTTGAAAAGCTGATCTGGGCGAAAGAGGGGATTACCCTGAAGGAAGCGAACGACATTATTTGGGATAACAAGTTAAACTCCTTGCCGATCATCAACGAGGAAGGAAAGCTTTGCTATTTTGTTTTCCGCAAGGACTACGATACTCACAAGCAGAACCCTAACGAGCTTTTGGATTCCGATAAGCGCTATGTTGTAGGCGCGGGAATCAATACTCGCGACTATGCTCAGCGTGTACCCGCTTTGATCGAGGCGGGCGCTGACGTTCTCTGTATTGATTCCTCGGAAGGCTTTTCCGAATGGCAAAAGCTGACCATTGAGTGGATTCGCGAAAACTATGGAGAAACTGTAAAAGTTGGCGCCGGAAACGTCGTGGATGCCGAAGGGTTCCGTTTCCTTGCAGAGTGCGGAGCAGACTTCGTCAAGGTTGGTATCGGCGGTGGTTCGATCTGCATTACCCGCGAGACTAAGGGTATCGGCAGAGGTCAGGCAACCGCTTTAATCGAGGTTTGCAAGGCTCGTGACGAGTATTTTGAAGAAACCGGTGTTTATGTGCCCGTTTGCTCTGATGGCGGTATTGTTTACGATCACCACATTACGCTTGCACTTGCTATGGGTGCAGATTTTGTAATGCTTGGAAGATATTTTGCTCGCTTTGATGAAAGCCCCACGAACAAGGTTAACATTGGTGGTACTTACTATAAAGAGTATTGGGGAGAAGGCTCCAGCCGAGCCCGTAACTGGCAGCGCTATGACCTTGGTGGTGATAAGAAGCTTTCCTTTGAAGAAGGCGTTGATTCCTACGTTCCCTATGCCGGTAGTTTAAAAGATAACGTTGCTCTTTCCTTAAGCAAAGTAAAATCTACAATGTGTAACTGCGGTGCTCTCTCCATCCCCGAGCTTCAGCAGAAAGCCAAGTTAACTTTGGTTTCTGCTACCAGTATCGTAGAGGGCGGTGCTCACGACGTAATTCAAAAGGAAAAAGGAGCACCGATTAAGTAAGTTTCACGCTTTGCGCCCTTGACACAAAATTGCCTCTATGTTATAATTTCGAGGTAAATATAAGCTCTTTGCAACTGACGGATAATTGTGGAGCACCACAAAGGAACAAAGAGCGCATTTTGGGGTTTTCCCTGTCAGCCGACCGTCTGGGCGCATTTAACTTCTCAAGTTAAGTGCGCCCTTTTTTACTTGTTTATAAGGAGAAAAAATGAAAAAAGTTGGAATTGTAATGGGAAGCGATAGCGATCTTCCCATTGTAAGAAAAGCAGTTGATACGTTGAAATTATTTGATATTCCCTTTGAGATTCACGTTTATTCTGCACATCGCACCCCGGAAGAAGCAAAGGATTTTGCCGTGAATGCCAGAAAGCGTGATTTCGGCGTTTTAATTGCTGCTGCAGGTATGGCTGCGCATCTTGCCGGCGCTATTGCAGCAAACACAACTCTGCCGGTGATCGGTATTCCATGTAAATCAACCAATCTTGACGGCTTGGATGCTTTGCTTTCAACCGTGATGATGCCTTCCGGAATTCCCGTAGCAACGGTTGCCATTGACGGTGCAACCAATGCTGCACTTTTAGCGGCACAGATTTTGGCGGTCAACGATGTTGAACTTGCTGAAAAACTTGATGCAAAAAGAAAAGCAGATGCAGTCAAGGTTTTGGAAAAGGATGAAAAAGTTGTCCGTGAATTTCAAAATTGAGTATATGATGATAAAGTATGATTTGAAAAGGAGGGGATGAAAATGGGCGGTTTTTTTGGCGTAGTTAGTAAAAGAGAAGCAATTTCCGATGTTTTTTTTGGAACCGACTATCATTCTCACCTTGGTACACACCGAGCAGGAATTGCGGCTTACGATGCTCAAATCGGATTGCAAAGAGAGATCAAAAGCATTCAAAATGCTCCTTTTCGTACGAAATTTGAGCATGTTTTTGAAGAAATGCATGGCACCAGCGCCATTGGCTGTATCAGCGATTACTACCCGCAGCCTCTTTTGATCCGTTCTTCACTGGGTGTTTTTGCTCTTTGCGTGATCGGTGAGATAAACAATGCAGAAGAATTGCTGAAACAGTACTTGGAGCAATCTCCGGGTGGGCATTTTGATGCTATGACCGGCGGTAAGGTAAATATTATTGAACTTGTCGCTGCAATGATCAGTCAAAAGGAGAATTTCTGTGACGGCATTCGTTGTGTACAAAACGCAATCGAAGGATCCGTTACGATGCTGATCCTCAAAGAAGACGGAAAACTCATTGCAGCACGTGACAAGCTTGGCAGGCTTCCTGTTATGATCGGTTCTGATGATGACGGGTATTGCGTATCCTTTGAGTCATTCGCTTTTCAGAAACTTGAATACGTACCTCTTCGCGAGCTCGGTCCTGCAGAAATCGTTGAGATTTCTAGCGATGGAATCGTTCAGCTGTCTGAGCCAGGCGAGAGTATGAAAATTTGCTCTTTCTTATGGAGCTATTACGGATATCCCACTTCTACATACGAAGGAAAAAATGTGGAGGTAATGCGGTATCGAAACGGTCAGATTCTTGCCGAAAACGATCGAGC
This sequence comes from Oscillospiraceae bacterium, assembly GCA_015065325.1. Classification (GTDB taxonomy): domain Bacteria; phylum Bacillota; class Clostridia; order Oscillospirales; family SIG627; genus RGIG5579. The sequence goes on from SVQO01000005.1 coordinate 61,690, forward strand.
GAATGGAGAGGATCAAGATATCGATTATATCAGTGGAGTTCCTGACTCCGGCACTCCACACGCCATCGGTTATGCACAGGAAAGCGGAATTCCTTTTGCCAGAGCGTTTATCAAATATACGCCGACTTGGTCGAGAAGCTTCATTCCCAGTGGACAAAAAGAGCGAAATAAGATTGCAAAGATGAAGCAGATTCCCGTGCATGAGCTGATCAAGAATAAGAGTTTGCTGTTTGTTGACGATTCGATTGTTCGGGGCACGCAGTTAAAAGAAACCGTTGAATTTTTGTATTCCCATGGAGCCAAAGCGGTTCATATTCGCTCCGCTTGCCCTCCGATTATGTATAACTGTCCGTATCTTGGCTTTACCCGTGCCAGAAATGAAATGGAACTCATTGCTCGCCGCACGGTTATCGAGCTGGAAGGGGAGGAAGGTCTCTCTCATTTGGACGAATACAGTGATTCCTCTACAGAGAGAGGACAAAAGCTTCGCAATGCAATTTGTGAGAAACTTCATTTTTCATCATTGGAATTCCAATCCCTGGAAGGGATTATCAAAGCCATTGGGATCGATCCCAAAAAACTTTGTACATATTGTTGGAACGGAAAGGAATAAAGAAAATGTATAATCAGTCTAAATCTGATAGCTACGCTGCAGCAGGTGTTGATATTACCGCAGGCTACAAGGCCGTTGAACTTATGAAAAAGCATATCGCCAGAACCAACACTCCCGGAGTTTGCTCCGACGTTGGCGGATTTGGCGGGCTCTTTGAGCTGGATCTGAACGGGATTCAAAAGCCCGTTTTGGTCAGTGGTACGGATGGCGTAGGAACGAAGCTGAAGATTGCTTTTATTATGGATAAGCACGATACCATCGGTATCGACTGTGTTGCTATGTGTGTTAATGACGTCATTTGTGCAGGCGCAAAGCCCTTGTTCTTCTTGGACTATATCGCTTGCGGCAAAAATGTGCCCGAGCGTATTGCCGATATCGTGAAGGGTGTTGCTGAGGGCTGTGTTCAGGCCGGCGCCGCTTTGATTGGCGGCGAAACTGCGGAAATGCCCGGCTTCTATCCGATCGATGAGTATGATCTTGCCGGTTATTGCACCGGAATCGTTGATAAGTCCAAGATTATCGACAATAAGCAAATGAAAGAGGGGGACGTTATTATCGCCCTTCCTTCAACCGGCGTTCACTCAAACGGATTTTCTTTGGTTCGTAAGGTTTTCGACGTTGAAAACGCCGATATAAAAAAGCCCATGGAAGAATTAGGCGGAAAGAGTGTTGGAGAAGCGCTCCTTACTCCTACCAAAATTTACGTCAAGCCGATCCTTGCTTTGCTTGAACAGATTAAGGTGAAAGGCATTTCTCATATCACCGGCGGCGGTTTCTATGAGAATATTCCGAGAAGCATTCCCGACGGACTTGGCGCAAAGGTCGACAAAAACGCAGTCCGCATTCTTCCGATCTTTGATCTGATCGCAAAGGTTGGTGGTATTTCCGAGCGTGATATGTTCAATACCTTTAATATGGGTGTTGGTATGTGTGTGATCGTTTCTCCCGAGGAAGCTGAAAAGGCAATCGAAATTCTGAAAGCGAACGGTGAAGACGCTTACGTGATTGGTGAGGTTGTAAAGTCTGAAGATAAGGTGATCTTATGAAGAAAGCCAGAATTGCGGTTCTGGTTTCCGGAGGAGGAACCAACCTTCAGGCGTTGATTGATGCCGAAAAAAAGGGAATATTGAAAAGCGGAACGATTTCTTTGGTTGTTGCAAGCAACCCCAATGCTTTTGCATTGGAACGCGCCGCAATCGCGGGGATTCCCTGCGATATTGCATGGAAGAAGGTCTTGGGAAGCCAGGAAGCTTTTGAGGATAAAATCTTAGAACTGATAGAAGTATACAAGATCGATTTGATCGTTCTCGCAGGTTTTATGGCGATCCTCAGCGAGCGCTTTACTTCGCGTTTTCCCAAACGCATTATCAACGTTCATCCTTCGCTGATTCCGTCATTTTGCGGAAAAGGCTTTTATGGACTTCGCGTGCATGAAGCTGCGCTTGAATACGGTGTGAAGGTGACCGGTGCTACGGTGCACTTTGTGAACGAAATTCCTGATGGGGGAGAAATCCTGATGCAAAAAGCTGTCAGTATTCGCCCTGACGATACCCCTGAAACTCTGCAAAAGCGTGTAATGCGCCTTGCAGAATGGAAAATTCTTCCTATGGCGGTAGAGCAGGTTTCTGCTGAAATTGTGAAATAACGTAATGAAAGAGGTATGAAAATGGCTTTGTACGATTTGAAAAAACTGTTGTCCGAGAATACTTATCCCGGTCGCGGAATTGTAGTCGGTAAATCTGCAGACGGTAAGAAAGCGATGATCGCATATTTTATTATGGGTCGCAGTGAAAACAGCCGCAACCGCGTTTTTGAACGTTTCGAGGGTGGTATGAGAACGAAAGCTTTTGATGAATCCAAGCTTTCTGATCCCAGTCTGATTATTTATAATCCTTATTTGCAAAGCGGCGGTGTTGATATCGTTACCAATGGTGACCAGACCAACACGATCTATGATTTTGTGAAAGACAGTGACGACGGATTTGCTTTTGAAAAAGCCCTTCGTACCCGTGAATTTGAACCTGACGCACCCAACTTTACTCCTCGTATCTCTTCTGCTTTGTATTATTGCTTCCCCAGAAATACCTTTAGCTATAAAATGTCCATTTTGAAGTCTGCAAACGGAAGACCCGAGGCTTGTAATCGTTTTACGTATGATTATGCCGTTCCCGAAAACGGTATCGGTCATTTTATTCATACTTACCGTTGCGACGGGAATCCCATCCCTTCTTTCTACGGTGAGCCCGAGGAGGTGTCTCTCCCTAACACTGCAAAGGAGCTTGCAGATCTTGTATGGGAGAATCTGAACGAAGATAACAAGGTTTCTTTGTTTGTCAGAGTAGTTCCTCTGGACGGATCCGAAGCCGAAGAAATTATTATCAATAAGAACAAATAAGAGAGGAAAGAGCTATGAAAGAATTTGAACTGAAATACGGTTGTAATCCCAACCAGAAGCCTTCTAAAATCTATATGCACGACGGAAGTGATCTTCCTATTGAAATCTTGAATGGTCGTCCCGGCTATATCAATTTTTTGGATGCTTTGAATTCTTGGCAGTTGGTGAAGGAGTTGAAAGAAGCTCTTGGCTTGCCTGCCGCAACATCCTTTAAGCACGTTAGTCCTACTTCTGCTGCTGTTGCGGTTCCTCTCTCCGATAAATTGAAAAAAGCATATTTTGTTGACGATGTTGAAGGATTGGACGAGTCTCCCATCGCTACCGCTTATGCCAGAGCGAGAGGTACTGACAGAATGTGCTCCTTCGGCGATTGGGTGGCGCTTTCCGATGTATGCGACGCCACTACCGCAAAGATGATCAAGCGCGAGGTGTCGGACGGGGTCATTGCTCCCGGTTATACCGACGAAGCGCTTGCCATCCTCAAAGAAAAGAGAAAGGGAAGCTATAACGTGGTTAAGATCGATCCTGATTACGTTCCCGATCCCATTGAGCGCAAGCAGGTTTTCGGTATTACTTTCCAGCAGGGAAGAAATAATTTTGAAATCAACCGCGCTTTGCTTGAAAATGTTGTAACTGCAAATAAGGATCTCCCTGAAAATGCAGCGCGTGACTTGATTATTGCACTTATTACCCTGAAATATACTCAGTCCAATTCGGTTTGCTACGCAGTTGACGGTCAGGCGATCGGCGTAGGTGCAGGTCAGCAGTCCAGAATCCACTGCACCAGACTTGCCGGTACAAAGGCCGATACCTGGTTCCTTCGCCAGCATGAAAAGGTTCTGAATCTGCCCTTCAAATCCGATATCGGAAGACCTGACCGCGATAATGTGATCGACGGTTACATCAACAAAAACGAGGAAGATGTCTGCGCAGAAGGAAATTGGCAGAAGTACTTTACCTGTCAGCCCGAACCCTTGACCGACGAAGAAGCCAAAGAATACCTTGCTACCATTGATGGTGTTGCTCTCGGATCTGATGCCTTCTTCCCCTTTGATGATAACATTGAAAGAGCTTTCCGCAGCGGTGTTAAATATATTGCAGAGCCCGGCGGATCCATTCGAGATGACGTTGTTATTTCCTGCTGCGATAAGCACGATATGGTGATGGCATTTACCGGAATGAGATTGTTCCACCATTGATCGGAGGAAATAATGAAATTATTGGTTGTAGGTGGCGGAGGCAGAGAACACGCCATTATCAAAAAGTTAAAAGAGAATCCCACGATCACCGAGATTTTTGCACTTCCCGGCAACGGTGGAATGGCAAAGGATGCTACTTGCGTTGCTATTGACGCTAAGAACATCGACGCGATTACTGCTTTTGCCGTAGAGAAACAAATCGACTATGCGGTCGTTGCTCCGGACGATCCTCTTGTTCTCGGTGCTGTTGACGCTTTGGAAGCAAAGGGCATTCCTTGCTTCGGTCCGCGTGCAAATGCAGCGATTATTGAGGGAAGCAAAGTGTTTTCCAAGAATCTGATGAAAAAGTACGGTATTCCGACTGCGGAATACGCCGTATTTAACAAGATGGAAGAAGCTCTTGCATATTTGGAAAATGCACCCGTCCCCACCGTTATCAAAGCTGATGGTCTTGCTCTTGGAAAAGGCGTTATTATTGCTCAGACTCGCGAAGAAGCAATGGATGCCGTTCGCTCTATGATGCAGGATAAGGTTTTCGGAAAAAGCGGTGATCAGATCGTCATTGAAGAATTTTTGACCGGTCCCGAGGTTTCCGTTCTCGCCTTTACAGACGGTAAAGCAATGGTTCCTATGGTTTCTTCAATGGACCACAAGCGCGCAGGTGACGGCGACACCGGCCTTAATACCGGCGGTATGGGTACGGTTGCTCCCAATCCTTGCTATACCGACGAGATCGCTGAAGAATGTATGCGCTCGATCTTCCTTCCCACGATGAACGCGATGAATGCGGAAGGCAGAACGTTTAAAGGTTGCCTTTATTTTGGCTTGATGCTGACTCCCAAAGGTCCTAAGGTGATTGAGTATAACTGCCGCTTTGGCGATCCCGAAACGCAGGTAGTGCTCCCGCTTCTTGAGAGTGATCTGCTGACGGTGATGCAAGCGGTGACCAACGAGACCCTCTCTCAGATTGAAGTTGTTTTTAAGAAGGAGAGCGCTTGCTGCGTGATTATGGCTTCAAAAGGATATCCTTCTTCCTATGAAAAGGGTTTTCCTTTGCAGATTCCGGATGAAATTGCTTCCAACGTTTATGTTGCCGGCGCCACGATCAAGGATGGTGTTTTAGTGACCAGCGGTGGCAGAGTCCTGGGCGCTACAGCTCTTGCTCCAACGCTGGAGGAAGCGGTTTCCGGTGCCTATAAACTCGTTGAAAAAATTTCGTTTGATAACGCTTTTTACCGCAGTGATATCGGTAAAAAAGCTTTGATGCTTAAGAGGTAAAAATGGTTTACAGAGTATTTGTTGAAAAGAAAAAAGAACTTGCTAACGAAGCAAAAGCTTTGCTTTCCGAGGCTCGCATGCTTTTGGGGATCGAGAGCTTGACCGACGTTCGTATTTTCAACCGCTATGATGCTGAAAATATAAGCGAAGAGCTGTTTGAATATGCGAAAAAGACTGTGTTCAGCGAGCCTCAACTTGACATTTGTTCCACCGAGATTTCTTTGCAGGGTGCAACCGTATTCGGTGTTGAGTTTTTGCCCGGTCAGTTTGATCAAAGAGCAGATTCTGCCGCACAGTGTATTCAGATCATTTCTCAAGGTGATCGTCCTACGATCCGTACGGCGAAGATCTATGCTCTTTACGGCTCTCTTTCTCAAAATGAAATTGCAGAGATCAAAAAATACGTAATTAACCCTGTTGAAGCTAGAGAAGCGGCGCTTGAGAAGCCTGAGACCTTGCAGATCAAGTATGATATTCCTACCGAGGTGAAAACCTTGGATGGCTTTATCGCTTTGGATCGCAGTGGTCTGGAAGCGTTTGTAAAGGAATACGGGCTGGCCATGGACGCGGATGATATTGCTTTCTGTCAGCAATATTTCATTAGCGAGAAACGCGATCCTACCATTACTGAGATCCGAATGATTGATACGTATTGGTCCGACCATTGCCGTCACACAACGTTCCAAACCGTTATCGATGAGGTACGTTTTGAGGACGAGCTCCTGCAAAAGGCTTACGAGGAGTATCTTTCTATTCGCAAGGAATTGGGTCGTGAGCACAAATCAATTTGCTTGATGGACCTTGCTACGATTGCGGTAAAGTATCTTCGCAAGAACGGTAAGCTCGATAAATTGGACGAATCAGAGGAGATTAACGCTTGTACCGTTAAGATTGAAATTGAAGCTGACGGCAAAAAAGAGCCCTGGTTGCTTCTGTTTAAGAATGAGACTCATAACCATCCCACGGAGATCGAGCCCTTTGGTGGCGCTGCAACCTGTATCGGTGGCGCGATCCGTGATCCTCTTTCCGGCAGAGCGTATGTTTACGGTGCAATGCGTGTTACCGGTGCCGCCGATCCTTTGACTCCCGTCAAGGATACCATCAAGGGTAAGCTCCCTCAGCGTAAGATCGTTACTACTGCAGCCGCGGGGTATTCTTCTTACGGTAACCAGATCGGTCTTGCAACCGGCATCGTGGATGAAATCTATCATCCGGGCTACGCTGCGAAGCGTATGGAGATTGGTGCGGTGATCGCGGCAGCTCCTGCTGAAAACGTTCGCAGAGAAGTTCCTGCTCCCGGCGACGTGGTGATCCTGCTCGGCGGAAGCACGGGACGCGATGGCATTGGCGGTGCAACCGGTTCCTCTAAGGCTCACGATTCTCATTCCGTTGAAACCTGCGGAGCCGAAGTTCAAAAGGGCAATGCTCCCGAGGAAAGAAAGCTTCAGCGTTTGTTCCGTAATCCCAATGCAACCAGAATGATCAAGCGTTGCAACGACTTCGGGGCCGGCGGTGTTTCCGTTGCCATTGGTGAGCTTGCGGACGGCTTGTGCATTAATTTGAATGCGGTTCCCAAAAAGTATGAAGGCCTTGACGGAACTGAAATTGCGATCAGTGAATCTCAGGAGAGAATGGCTGTTGTCGTTGAAAAAGAAAACATCGACGGCTTCCTTGCTTTGGCAAAGGAAGAAAATCTGCAGGCCTGCCCAGTTGCGGAGGTTACTGCAGAGAAGCGTCTCGTCATGCATTGGAACGGTAAGAAAATCGTGGATATCAGTCGCGAATTTTTGAATTCCAACGGTGCTGACAAACATATTACCATTACTCCCGCAGCCGGAAAATTTGAGCCTAAGAAGATTTCCGGCGGTTTTACGGAAAATTATCTTGCTCTTGCTGAGGATCTGAATATTTGCTCCAAGAGAGGTCTTTCCGAGCGCTTTGACTCTACCATTGGCGCCGGTACTGTTTTGATGCCCTTCGGTGGCAAAAAGCAGAGAACTCCCATTCAGGCAATGGTTCAGAAGGTTTCAGTTGAGAAAAAGGATACGGACGATTGTTCTTATATGGCGTGGGGATATAATCCATTTATTATGGAGCAGAGCCCCTATCACGGTGCTTATCTTGCCGTTGTTGAGTCTGTTTCAAAGCTGATTGCCAGCGGCGCTTCTTTCGAAGATGTTTATCTTACTTTCCAGGAGTATTTTGAACATCCCAGAAAAGACGGAAAGCGTTGGGGCAAGCCTCTTGCCGCATTGCTCGGTGCATTTAAGGCTCAGCTTGCTCTCGGAATCGGTTCTATTGGAGGAAAAGACTCCATGAGTGGTTCCTTTGAGAATTTGGACGTTCCTCCCACTTTGGTTTCCTTTGCGGTTACAATGGGTAAGACTTATGAAACCGTTTCTCCCGAATTTAAAAAAGCAGGGAATAAGGTGATCCTTCTTACTCCCGAATACGACGATAACGGGCTTCCCGTAACCGAGTCTTTGCTTTCTGTGTTTGGAAAGGTTACCAAATTGATGAGAGAGAAAAAGGTGGTTTCATGCTACACTCCCGGACTTGGCGGTGTTGCGGAAGCCGTTCTCAAGATGACCCTCGGCAACGAGCTTGGTTTCGATTTTGAGGATAATCTTTCTCTTGACGAGATCTTTGGCTATCGCTACGGCGCATTTCTTTTGGAAGTAACCGAAGATATTTCGGAAGGAAAGCTGATCGGATGTGTGAAGGAAGAAAAGAGCATTGATTTTTGCTGCGAAAATATTGCTCTTGCAAAGCTTGAGGGTAAGTACGAGGATAAGCTTGAGAGTGTTTACAGCTGCAACATTCCTACGAATATTGCTCCCATGGAGAACTTCTCTTTCGTTGCAAAGTCTTGGCCTGCTCCCGCAGTACGCTGTGCAAAGCCCAAGGTTTTGATTCCTGCATTCCCCGGCACGAACTGCGAATTTGATTCTGCAAAGGCTGTCCGAGCTGCAGGTGCGGAAGCTGAAATTATGGTAATCAATAATTTATCTGCGGAGGGTATTCAAAGAAGCGTTGATACCTTTGCGAATAAATTGAAGGACGCCCAGATGATCTTTATCCCCGGTGGATTCTCCGGTGGTGACGAGCCCGATGGAAGCGGCAAGTTTATTACTGCGTTCTTCCGTAATGCTGCCATCAAAGATGGCGTCACCGAGCTTCTTGAAAAGCGTGACGGCTTGATGTGCGGTATTTGTAACGGTTTCCAAGCTTTGATCAAGCTAGGTCTCGTTCCTTACGGTAAGATCATTGACACGGACGAGAATTGCCCGACCTTGACCTTTAATACCATTGCGCGTCACCAGTCCAAGATCGTTCAGACCAGGGTTGCTTCCAACAAATCACCTTGGCTTGCTTTGACTGAGGTTGGCAATGTTTATAACGTTCCGATTTCCCACGGCGAGGGGCGCTTCCTCGCAGACGAGGCATTGATCAAAAAGCTTGCTGAGAACGGACAGATCGCCACTCAGTACGTTGATTTTGATGGAAATGCTACTGCAGACGTGCATTTCAATCCCAACGATTCTATGTACGCCATCGAAGGTATTACTTCTCCCGACGGCAGAGTGTTTGGTAAGATGGGGCATAGTGAGCGCGTGGGGAAAGGGCTTTACGTTAACGTTCCCGGTAACTACGATATCCGTATGTTTGAGGCGGCGGTAAAGTATTTTAAATAAGTTGAGGTGTTTATATGGCATATAAGACTGACATTGAAATTGCGCAGGAATGCGTGATGCGCCCGATTACCGAAATTGCGGCGAAAGCGCACGTGGATGAAAAATATCTGGAACAGTACGGAAAATACAAAGCAAAGATCGACCCGGCCCTAATCAAGGAAAGCGACCGCAAGGATGGAAAACTAATCCTTGTCACCGCTATTACGCCTACTGCGGCCGGGGAAGGTAAGACCACAACGACCATCGGTCTTGCTGATGGACTTTCCCGTATTGGCAAGGACGTAACTGTTGCTCTTCGCGAGCCTTCTCTTGGTCCTGTGTTTGGTATTAAGGGTGGTGCTGCCGGCGGCGGTTATGCGCAGGTTGTCCCTATGGAAGATATTAACCTGCACTTTACCGGTGACTTTCACGCCATTGGTGCGGCAAATAACCTTCTTGCTGCGATGTTGGATAATCACATCCAGCAGGGAAATGAATTGGGAATTGACGTTCGTAAAATTACTTGGAAACGCTGTGTTGATATGAATGACCGCCAGCTTCGCTTCGTCTTGGATGGAATGGGAGGAAAAGCAAACGGCGTACCCAGGGAAGATGGTTTTGAAATTACGGTTGCCAGTGAAATTATGGCAATTTTCTGCTTGGCTTCCTCTATCTCTGATTTGAAGGAACGTCTTTCGCGTATTATCGTTGGCTACACTTATGACGATAAACCCGTTACTGCAGGTGATTTGAAAGCCGTAGGTGCCATGACGGCTCTTCTTAAGGACGCAATGAAGCCGAACCTGGTTCAGACCCTGGAAGGAACTCCCGCTTTCGTGCACGGCGGTCCTTTTGCCAATATTGCCCACGGATGTAACTCCGTTATGGCTACCAGAGTAGCCTTGAAGATGGGCGATTACACGGTTACCGAGGCAGGCTTTGGTGCTGATCTCGGCGCCGAAAAGTTCCTTGACATTAAGTGCCGTATGGCCGGTTTGACTCCTGACGCCGTTGTGATCGTTGCGACCGTCAGAGCTTTGAAAATGCACGGTGGCAGAGCGAAGACTGAACTTGCCGAGGAAGATCTTATTGCGCTTGAAAAGGGAATTCCCAATCTTCTTCGTCACGTTTCCAACATTAAAAACGTTTATCGTTTGCCCTGTGTTGTTGCAGTCAATCGTTTCCCAACCGATACCGATGCTGAAATTGATTTCATTATTAAGAAGTGTCGGGAGCTTGGCGTGAATACCGTTCTTTCTACTGTTTGGGCAGAAGGTGGAAAGGGAGGCGAGGAACTGGCTCGCGAAGTGGTCCGTCTTTGTGAGAAAGAAAAGGGTGATTTCACCTTCTCTTATGACCTTGATGGCTCTATTGAGGACAAGATTACCGGCATTGTTAAAAAGGTCTACGGCGGAGACGGCATTATTGTTACTCCTGCCGCAGCAAAGCAGATCAAACAGCTGACTGATCTCGGATTTGATAAGCTCCCCGTTTGTATTGCTAAGACCCAGTATAGCTTTTCCGATGATCCCACGAAAATCGGAGCACCTGAAAACTTCACCGTTACCGTGAAAAACGTGAAAGTATCCGCAGGCGCTGGATTTATCGTTGTGTTGACCGGCAATATTCTGACGATGCCCGGCTTGCCAAAGATTCCGTCTGCTGAAAAAATTGACGTGGATGAGAATGGCAGGATTACCGGTTTGTTCTAATTCTTTGTTTTGAAACGAAGCTCCTTATTTTTGAATGGGGAGCTTTTTTCAAGCTTGAAAAGTTGCTGTAAGCAAACAAATATTTTTTTCTAAAAAAATGAAAATTTGTCTTGACAAATAAAAAGCGCGTGCTATAATACACCTAAAGGCGATGACGAAGACGGCTTTGAATTCTTTATACAGAGAGTCGGTGGTTGGTGAAAACCGATATAAAGGATTTGAGTTTGCCCATCACTTCCGAGCCGGAGATCCGAACACCGTTTGGTTAGTAGACGTCTCCCGTGACTACTGCGTTAACGTATAAGGATTGTTTGATCCTGAGTGGCAGTTTTACTGCAATTTGAGTGGTACCGCGAGTAATGTAATTACCCGTCTCAAAGTTTTTCTTTGAGACGGTTTTTATTTTTTGAAAAGGAGGATCCCGAAATGTCTACGAAACAACCCAATGAATTAAACGAGGTAGCGCTGCGAATTCGCGAAATGCGTGAAATTTCCGGCTTTACCTGTGAAGAAATGGCAAAGAAGGTAGATGTTGATTTCGATCTTTACTGTCGCTATGAAAACGGAGAACTTGATTTTCCCTTTTCATTTTTGCATAAATGTGCTCTTGAATTCGGAATCGGAATTACCGAGCTTTTGGAGGGAAAGAGTGCAAAACTGACTTCTTATACCGTAACCAGAAAGGGTTCGGGTCAGGTAACTGCGAAAGAAGATGGTATTACCATTCAAAATTTGGCTCACAACTTTCGCAACAAGATTGCTGAGCCCCATTGGGTCCGCTATGAATATGACCCCGCCCAACAAAACAGACCTATTCATCTTGCTACCCACAGCGGTCAGGAATTTGATCTTGTAATCAGCGGAAAACTGAAAGTGCAGGTTGGTGAACATGTAGAGATTCTGTCCGAAGGTGACAGTATTTACTACGATAGCTCTACTCCTCACGGTATGGTAGCGGTAGATGGCGAAGACTGTGTGTTCTGTGCAGTTGTGCTTCCCGGAGAAGAAACCAAAGAAGACGTTGTTCGTAATAGTCTCGTTACCGCTAAGAGCTCTCAGTCCTTGATTTGCGAGAAGTTCGTAAAGACTAAGGAATCCACCTCCGGTGTGTTGGAAAGTATAGATTTCCAAAACACCGATACGTTTAACTTCGGTTTTGATATTGTTGACGGTATTGCAGAAAAATATCCCGACAAGCTCGCCATGTTGCATTTGGATGTAAATAAGAACGAGCGCAGATTTACCTTTAAGGATATCAAGCAGCATTCCAACCAGTGTGCCAATTATTTTACTTCCCTTGGAATCAAAAGAGGGGATAAGGTTATGTTGGTGTTAAAGCGCCATTATCAGTTCTGGTTTGCTATGGTGGCGCTTCATAAGATTGGTGCCGTTGCGATTCCTGCAACCAATCAGCTGAAGCAACACGATTTTGAATACCGTTACAATGCCGCTGAGGTTTCGGCGATCGTTTGTACGGCAGATGGAGACGTAGCCGATATAGCCGAGGCTGCTGCAAAAAATTGCTCCTCCGTTAAGAACCTGATTCTCGTTGGGGGACAAAAAGAGAACTGGCACGATTTCAACGAAGAGTATAAGCTTTTCAGTAGAAAATTCGTTCGTCCCGAAAATGCCTCCGCAGGTGATGATACAGCTTTGATGTTCTTTACTTCTGGTACCACCGGCAATCCCAAAATGGCTGCACACAAGCATACCTATGCCCTTGGCCATTTTGTAACCGCAAAGTACTGGCACTGCTGTGAAAGAGAAGGTTTGCATCTGACGATCTCCGATACCGGTTGGGGCAAATCTCTCTGGGGCAAGCTTTACGGTCAGTGGCTCTGTGAAGGTGCCGTATTCGTTTATGACTTTGATCGTTTTGATGAAAACGATATTCTGCCCATGTTTGCAAAATACAATATCACCACCTTCTGCGCCCCTCCAACGATGCTGAGAATGCTGATCCGCGGTGATCTTTCAAAATATGATCTTTCTTCAATCCATCATATGACTACCGCCGGCGAGGCGCTTAATCCCGAGGTTTTTAAGAAATTTAAAGAAGCAACCGGTCTCGAGATTATGGAGGGATTTGGTCAGACCGAAACCACTCTTGCCATTGCCAATCTGTTCGGTACCGTTCCGAAGATCGGTTCTATGGGTAAGGCTTCTCCTCAGTTTGATATCGACATCGTTGATCCGGACGGAAACAGTCTTCCCGCAGGCGAGGTTGGCGAGATCGTAATTCACACCGATAAGGTTGTTCCTTGCGGTTTGTTCAAGGAGTATTATCGCGATGATGAAAAGACCAAGGAAGCTTGGCATGACGGTCTTTACCATACCGGTGACACGGCTTGGCGCGACGAAGACGGTTTCTTCTGGTACGTAAGCCGTGTGGATGACGTAATTAAATCCTCCGGTTACCGCATCGGTCCGTTCGAGATCGAAAGCGTGATCATGGAGCTTCCTTACGTTGTGGAGTGCGGCGTATCCGCAGTACCCGACGAGGTAAGAGGTCAGGTTGTTAAAGCGAGTATCGTATTAACGAAGGGGACGGTCGGAACCGACGAACTGAAAAAAGAGATTCAGAACTACGTGAAGGCTCATACCGCTCCTTACAAATATCCCCGCGTTGTTGAATTTCGTGACGAGCTTCCTAAGACCATCAGCGGAAAAATTCAACGAAATAAGCTTTGATGACGGAAAATTCCGCAATTCTCTTGACATACCTGCATAAAAGTGCTACAATAAATTAACTTTAAAGGCGTTGAAGAAGAGGGCAAAGCAAAGACCTTACAGAGAAGTGACGGTTGGTGCAAGTCACAAAGGCTTGATGTTTTGTTTGTAGCTTCTGAGCCGGGAGGAAGAAACCGAAAGGGAGTAGAACCTCTCCGTGACGGCTGCGTTAATGCATACGGATTGTTGGATCCTGAGTGGCAGTTTGACTGCAATTTGAGTGGTACCGCGGGTGTTTGAAATTTTGCACTCGTCTCAAAGTAAAGACTTTTGGGACGAGTGCTTTTTTGTCCCGGGATATGGAGTTAGTATGAATAAGATTACAGGTCTTGAATTTAAGATTCAAGAAATGGCTGCTCGTATTCGCGAGTTGCGTCAGATCCAAGGGCTTTCTCCCGAAGAAATGGCAATCAAGACCGACGTATCGGTTGAGGAGTACCTGGATTGCGAAAACGGAAGAAGCGATTTGAACTTTGCTTTTATTTACCGCTGTTCTCTTGCCCTGAACGTTAACGTTACCGATATTATCGAAGGTCATAGCCCTAATCTGAAATCCTATACCTTGACCAGAAACGGCGAGGGACAAGAGGTTACGGATGCGCACGGAATGACCTATTATAATATGGCATATTCCTTTCGCAACCGTATTGCCGAGCCTTTGTATGTTAAGATCCGTTATGACGAAGCGGCTCAAAACCGCGACATCGAGCTGACCACACACTCCGGTCAGGAGTGTGATATCGTCATTGAGGGGCATCTTATGGTACAGATCGGCGAACATAGAGAGGTGCTTGGTCCCGGTGACAGTATCTACTACGATAGCTCAGCTCCCCACGGTATGATCGCCGTTCAGGGAGAAGACTGTATTTTCTACGCCATCGTTTTGAATCCTACGGGCGAACCGATCCCCGAACTTACCAGCCCCAAGGCGATTGCCTCCGGAACGGTAGGAAAGAAGGACACCAAGCCTCGTATTTATCAGAATTTTATCGACGTAGTAGAAAATGAAAATGGTACACCTGTTTCCATCAAATTTAAGAATACCGAGAAGTTCAATTTTGCTTTCGACTTGATCGATGAGCTTGCTGCACGCGAACCTAACAAGCTTGCGATGCTTCACGTTGCAAGAGATCTGACGGAAAGAAGATTCACCTTTAAGGATATCCAGAAGGCGTCCAATCAGTGCGCGAATTATTTTAAATCACTTGGTATTAAAAAGGGCGATAAGGTGATGCTGATTTTGAAGCGTCATTATCAGTTCTGGTTTGCAATGCTTGGCTTGAATAAGCTTGGAGCTGTTGCAATTCCTGCTCCAAATCAGCTTTTAGAGCATGATCTGGAATACAGATTCGGCGCCGCCGGTGTGAAAGGTATCATTTGTACTGCTGATGGCGATCTTGCTGAACACGCCGATCGCGCAGCTGCTAACCACCCTGAGCTTTCCATAAAACTGATCGTAAACGGAAAGAGAGAAGGATGGCGCTCCTTTGATGAAGAGTACACGCTTTACAGCTCTCATTTCAATCGCACCGAGGATTCTCCCTGCGGCGACGACCTGCTTTTGATGTTTTTTACCTCCGGTACGTCCGGATATCCTAAGATTGCAGCACACAATCACAAGTATCCCCTGGGTCATTTCCATACTGCTAAGTATTGGCATTGCGTTGATCCGGACGGACTGCATTTTACGATTTCCGATACCGGTTGGGCAAAGTCTATGTGGGGAAAGCTTTACGGTCAGTGGCTTTGTGAAGCAGCGATCTTTGTATATGACTTTGATCGTTTTGATGCTTCGCAGATTCTTCCTATGTTTGCCAAGCATCAGATCACAACTTTCTGTGCTCCTCCTACGATGCTTCGCATGATGATCAAGCAGGACATTTCCCGGTTCGATCTTTCATCGGTTCGTCATATGACCACTGCCGGCGAGGCCTTGAACCCTGAGGTTTACCGTCAATTTGAAAAGGCAACCGGTCTTCAGATCCTTGAAGGATTCGGTCAGACTGAGAGCACGATGATCGTTGGTAATATGATTGGTGCCTCTCATAAGATCGGTTCTATGGGTAAACCCGCGCCGATTTATGACGTTGAACTTGTTGATGCCGACGGCAATGCCGTTGCCAACGGTGAACCAGGAGAGGTTGTAATTAACCTTAAAAACGGTGCTCCTTGCGGTCTTTTCGTTGGCTATTATAATGATGATGAAAAAACCAACGAAGCGATCCATGACGGTTATTATCATACCGGAGACCTTGCTTGGCGTGACGAGGATGGATTCTTCTGGTACGTTGGCAGGGCAGATGACGTAATTAAGTCTTCCGGCTATCGAATCGGGCCCTTTGAGATTGAAAGTGTTATCATGGAGCTTCCTTATGTTCTGGAATGCGGTGTTTCAGCTGCTCCTGATGAAGTCAGAGGACAGATCGTAAAGGCGAGTATCGTGTTGACGAAGGGTACCGAGGGCACCGAAGAACTGAAAAAAGAAATTCAGAATTACGTAAAGGAGCATACGGCTCCCTATAAGTATCCCAGATTGGTTGTATTCCGCGATGAACTTCCGAAAACCGTCAGCGGAAAAATTCAGAGAAATAAGCTTTAAGCTTTGAAAGAAAAGGAGAAAGAAAATGAAATATTCCATTTCTGTTACCAAGACCACTTCCCCTAAGGAGAAGCCCGCAGACGAGTCCAAGCTCGGATTCGGAAAGCTTTTTACCGACCATATGTTCCTGATGGATTACACGCAGGAAAAAGGTTGGCACGACGCCAGAATCGTTCCTTTCGGTCCGATTCCTTTGCATCCCGCATCCACAGTCTTCCACTATGGCGTGGAGATCTTTGAGGGGATGAAGGCTTATCGCAAGGCAAACGGTGATATTTCCTTGTTCCGTCCTATGGAGAACATTAAACGTCTGAACAACAGTGCAGAGCGTCTTTGCCTTCCCGAATTGGACGAGGAGGGTTGCCTTGATATTCTTATGACTCTGGTTGAACTGGAAAAGGATTGGGTTCCTCACTCTGAAGGTACCAGCCTTTACCTTCGTCCTTTTATGTACGGTAACGATCCTCACCTCGGCGTTCACGCCGTTAAAAATGCAACCTTTGCCGTGATTTGTTCTCCCGTTGGCGCTTACTATGCAGAAGGAATCAATCCCGTTAAGATTGCTATCGAGTCTCAGGATGTTCGTGCTGTGAGAGGCGGTACCGGCTACGCAAAGTGTGGCGGCAACTATGCTGCATCCCTGCGCGCAGGTGAGAAAGCAGAGAAGAACGGTTATACTCAGGTTCTTTGGTTGGACGGCGTTGAAAGAAAATATATTGAAGAAGTCGGTGCGATGAACGTAATGTTTAAGATCGATGGAAAGATCGTAACTCCCGAGTTGACCGGTTCCGTTCTCCCCGGTATTACAAGAAAGAGCTGCGTTGAGCTTCTGCGCTCTTGGGGCTACACCGTCGAAGAAAGACTGATCTCCGTTGACGAGCTCTTTGAGGCTGCCGCAAACGGCAAGCTGGAGGAAGCTTGGGGCACCGGTACTGCTGCCGTTGTATCTCCCATTGGTCAGCTTTTCTACAAGGGTGAGGAGTACGTCGTTTGCGACAATAAGATCGGTGAGCTCACTCAGAAGCTCTATGATAATCTGACCGGAATCCAGTGGGGGAAAGTCGAGGATGTGAACGGCTGGACTGTTAAAGTCTGCAATGGATAAACGAATTACGATTCTTGCAGGTCATTACGGAAGCGGAAAAACAAATATTGCGGTGAATCTGGCTTTCTTTTTGAAACGAGAAGGGAAGAACGTGTCCGTTTGTGATCTTGATATTGTAAATCCGTATTTTCGCACAAAAGACAGTTTGGAGGATTTTGAAAAAGCAGGAATTCGGTTGATTTCCTCCGAGTTTGCCAACACCAACGTTGACGTTCCGGCTTTGCCGCAGGCAATGTATGCAGTAATGGATGACAGAGAGAGCCATTTTGTACTGGATATCGGTGGTGACGATCGAGGTGCTTTGGCACTTGGCAGGCTTGCCCCTTCCATTCTGGAGGAGAATAATTACGAGATGCTGCTTGTCGTTAATTTTTTCCGCCCGCTTACCAAAGACAGTCAGTCGATGCTTGAGGTGATGCGGGAAATGGAGCAGGCAGCGGGTATTCGCTTTACCGGAATCGTGAATAATTCCAACTTGGGAGAAGAAACGACTCCCGATGACGTGATTTCCACGGTTGAAAAGGTTCAGGCTTTTTCCGAACTTTGCGGGTTACCTGTTGTGATGACGTCTGTGCGAGAAGAACTTTATGAAACTTTGCGGGGAAAGATCAATGATCTTTTTCCGCTGAAGCTGCAAAAAAAGTATTATTGATTTGTAAAAAGGAGAAACTTGTATGGCAAAACTTACATTCAATACTGATTTTTGTAAGGGTTGCGGTCTTTGTGTCGATGCTTGTCCTAAAAAGCTGATCAGACTTGCCCCCGATAAGATCAATAAGAAAGGTCACCATCCTGCAGAAATTACCAAGCAGGAAGATTGCGTTGGCTGTGCCTTCTGTGCTCAGATGTGTCCCGACTGCGTAATCAAGGTTGAGAGGTGAAGAATATGGCAGAAAAGATTTTGATGAAGGGTAACGAGGCGATTGCGGAAGCTGCGATTCTTGCAGGTTGCCGTCATTACTTTGGATATCCGATTACTCCTCAGACCGAGGTTGCGGCTTATATGGCGAAGAAAATGCCCAAAATCGGCGGAACATTCCTTCAGGCAGAAAGCGAAATTGCCGCTATCAATATGGTTTACGGCGTTGCTTCTACCGGTAAGCGTGTTATGACCTCATCTTCCAGCCCCGGAATTTCTTTGAAGGGCGAGGGCTTATCTTATCTTGCCGGTGCAGACCTTCCCGCACTCGTTGTAAACGTACAGCGCGGCGGACCCGGTCTCGGCGGTATTCAGCCCAGTCAGTCCGACTATTTTCAGGCGACGCGCGGCGCAGGTCACGGCGACTTCCACATGATTGTTCTGGCACCCAGCTCCGTACAGGAGATGGCAGAGCTCACTGTGAAAGGCTTTGAGCTTGCTGATACTTACCGTATGACCACTATGATTTTGGCTGACGGTACCATGGGTCAGATGATGGAGCCTGTATCTCTTGATTTTGCCGTAAAGGAAGCACCTGAAAAGCCTTGGGCTACTACCGGAACCAAAATGGAAAGAGAGCATAACATTGTGAATTCTTTGTTCCTCGCTCCCGAGGCTCTCGAAAAATTTAATTTTGCTCGTTATGACCGTTATCGTGTTATCGAGGAAAATGAAACCATGTACGAAGAGTACATGATGGACGATGCCGAGATTTGCATCGCAGCATTCGGCATTGCAGCTCGTGTTGCAAAGAATGCCATTAACGAAGCGCGCAAAGAGGGGATCAAGGTTGGTATGATCCGACCCATTACTCTTTGGCCCTTCCCCAAGGCTCCCTTTGCGAAGGCTGCCGAGAAGGTGAAATCCATTATTTCCGTTGAGCTTTCCATGGGTCAGATGATTGAGGACGTAAGACTTGCGACCGAATGCAAGGTTCCCGTAACCCTTTGCAATCGTGTAGGCGGTATGATTCCTTCTCCCGAGCAGGTTTTGGAAGCCATCAGAAATGCGCAGAAGTGAGGTGTGAACTATGGTAGTATTTGATAGACCCCATGCAATGGCAGAAGTGCCGATGCATTATTGTCCCGGCTGTACCCACGGTATCGTTCACCGTCTGGTTGCCGAAGTAATCGACGAGCTTGGTATTGAAGGCAAGACTATCGGTGTAGCTCCCGTCGGCTGTTCCGTTATGGCTTACGACTATTTCAATTGCGATATGATCGAGGCTGCACACGGCAGAGCTCCTGCAGTTGCAACCGGCGTGAAGCGTGCAGATCCTGAAAATCACATTGTGTTTACTTATCAGGGCGACGGCGATCTCGCATCTATCGGTATGGCTGAAACGGTTCATTCCGCGGCAAGAAACGAAAACATTACCATCATCTTTATCAATAACGCGATCTACGGTATGACCGGCGGTCAGATGGCACCGACCTCTCTCCCCGGGCAGGTTACCCAGACCTCTCCCTACGGCAGAGATACCAACGCTTGTGGATTTCCCATTCGTGTCTGTGAAATGCTCTCCGAACTTGACGGACCCGAATATCTTGAGCGTGTAACCGTAAACAGCGTAAAGAATATTAAAAATGCAAAGAAGGCCATTAAGAAGGCTTTCCAGAACCAGATCGATGGAAAAGGCTTTTCTCTGGTAGAGGTCCTCTCTTCCTGCCCCACAAACTGGGGTATGACTCCTCAGAACGCCTTGAAGTGGATTGATGAAAAGATGATCCCTTACTATCCTCTCGGTGTTTATAAGGATCGCAGTGCAAAGGAGGAGAACAAATGAGCGCAAAACAGTATTTGCTTTCCGGATTTGGCGGACAGGGTATTCTGTTCACCGGTAAAATGTTGGCATACAAAGGTCTGATTGAAGACAAGCAGGTAAGCTGGCTTCCTTCTTACGGTCCCGAAATGCGTGGTGGTACTGCAAGCTGCAGTGTCATCATCAGCGATGAGCCCGTTGGTTCTCCCATCGTGTCAAAGCCTGATATCCTTGTGGCAATGAACCTTCCTTCTTTGGATAAGTTTGAAGACAGCGTTGTACCCGGCGGTATGATCTTTTACGACTCCTCCTTGGTAGAGAGAGAGGTGAAGCGTACGGACGTCAAGGTTTATCCCGTTCCCGCAACGAAGCTTGCCGGTGAAAATGGCTTTCCGACGCTTGCCAATATGATCTTGATGGGGAAAATCTTCAAGACTCTCGATGAGTTTGACGAGGAGCAGGTTAAGAAGACCTTGACCAAAGTGATCTCCGCGAAGCGCGCTGATATGATCGATGTGAACTTGAAGGCTATGAGCCTTGGTGCGCAATTCGAATGAAAAATCCAAAACGGTATTGACAAATACGATTCTGCTGTGATATAATCCTTGCAAGTTTTTAAATGCGATGAAGGAACTATCTTCCTCTCGTAGCATCTTTCAGAGAACTGTCGGGTGGTGCAAGACAGCAAGATGTGGGGGGCGGAGTCTCATTCCGGAGCAGAGTTGCTGAATTACAGTAAGCGACTACGGCTTGCCCCGTTATCATGGCAAAGGGTTTGTTAGAACTCGTAGAGATGGCCGTTTTTTCGGCAAACAGGGTGGTACCGCGGATTATTTCGTCCCTGAGGTTTCAAACCTCAGGGACTTTTTTCTTGAGGTTTTCAAAGAGAAAGGATAAAGATATGAAACAGATCAAAGTAGCAGACACGACTCTTTGTGCCGAAAACGGCGTATTTGGCTTTAAAGAAAAATTGGAGATCGCACGACAGCTTGATAAATTATGTGTGGATACGATTGAGCTTCCAGAAATCGAAAATGCTAAGGCTGACTGTCTTTTTGTCCGTACGGTTGCCTCCTTTGTGAAAAACAGTGTTATCTCTGTTGCTGCAGGAAGCAGTAAAGAAAGTGTTTCCAATGCGATCAGTGCGTTGACAACCGCAAAAAATGCGCGCATTCGAATTGAGGTGCCTGTTTCTCCGGTTGGAATGGAATATATTGCGAAAAAGAAGCCCGATCCTATGTTGGCTTGGATCGAAGAAGCGATCCGCTTGGCAAAAGAAGCGGTTGATGACGTTGAATTTTGCGCTGTGGATGCTACCCGTTCAGAGGAAGATTTCCTGTCTAAAGCGATTGCTGTAGCAGTAAACGCAGGTGCAACCGCAGTTGCAGTGTGCGACAGTGCGGCAGAAATGCTACCTGATGATTTTGCCGGATTTGTCAAAAAGATTTCGGAAGGAATTTCCGTACCCGTTTCCGTTCGTTGCGATAATGCAAACGGTTTGGCAGCAGCTGCCTCCATTCTCGCGATTCGCGCCGGTGCTTCCTGTATCAAAACAGATGTAAGCGGCGTATATGCACCTATGTCTGACGTAGCTTCCATGCTGAAGAATTGCGGTAACCGCTATTCGTATTCTGCAAGAATCAATCAGACTGAGCTTTTCCGTATTTTGAAGCAGATCTCTTGGATTGCCAATAACGCCAAGGATGAAAAATCTGCAATGACGGTTGCAACAAAAGAGGATATTGAATCCTTCTTGAATGAAAGTGATGATCAAACTACGGTAATTTCTGCAGTTGCAAAACTCGGTTATGACTTATCTGAGGAAGATCAGAAGCGCGTTTATGAAGAATTTTTGCGTGTTGCTGCCAAGAAAACTGTTGGTTCTAAGGAGCTTGATGCCATTGTTGCCAGCGTTGCACTTCAAGTGCCCGCTACCTTTAAACTGGCAAATTACGTAATTAATAACGGAAATATTATTTCTGCAAGCGCGCAGATCACCTTGGAAAAAGGCGAGAGTATTTTGCAGGGGGTATGTATCGGGGATGGCCCGGTTGATGCAGCGTTCCGCGCCATTGATCAAATTATCGGTCATCATTATGAGCTTGACGATTTCCAGATACAGTCCGTTACCGAGGGAAAGGAAGCAATGGGATCTGCTTTGGTTAAACTTCGCGCAGGTGGCAAGGTATATTCAGGAAACGGTATTTCTACCGATATTATCGGTGCCAGCATTCGCGCTTACCTGAATGCTGTGAACAAAATTGTATATGAGGAGGCCTAAAGGATGAAACTTTCCTTTTCTACAAAAGGTTGGCACGATAGCGATTTCGACGGTTTTTGCAGCATTGCTGAAGAACTGCATTTTCAGGGGATTGAGCTTCATAACATTTATAATCGCCTTTTTACAGATAAAGATGGTGCTTTTCACGATTATGCCGCCGGTGCAACCTTGCGTAAGCTCTATGAAAAGAATCTGAAGATTCCTTGCATTGACACGATTACCGATGTTGGCGATGCTTCTTTGCAGGAACGAGCAGAGGATGAAATTGAAAAGTGTATTCGTATTGCTTCAAATCTTCATATTCCTTATATCAGATTGCGTGCAAATGACACTGAAAATGCAGAACAAACGGTAGATACGGTTTTCCGCTTGATTGAAAAGGTTTTGCCGAAGGCCAAGGAGTGTTCTGTTACTTTGCTTTTGGAAACCACCGGACCTTTTAGTGATACTTCCGTTCTTCGTGATCTTTTGGACCGCTTTGCCAGCAATTATTTTGCAGCTCTTTGGCAGATGTCTGCTGCATATTTCGGCAAAGGCGAGACGCCCGAAGAGGTCATCAAAAATCTTGGTGCTTACATTCGACATGTGCAGTTTAACGATGCTCGCAGAACGGAAAATGGCGTTGAGTATTGTCTGGCAGGAGAAGGTGATCTTCCCATTAAAGATATTATTCTCGCACTTCGATCCGTAAATTACGACGGATTTGTTTCTTTGGTTTGGGATCCTACCTGGTGCAGCGAGCTGGATGATATGGAGATCATTTTCTCTCAGTTCGTTGGTTTCATGAATCAGTTTGGTGATCCCTCGCAAAATCAGAAAACCTTGTATTATAACCGTGCAAGAACCGGAAAGTTTGTTTGGAAAAAGGATCTTTTGATCGACGCTACTTTTTCCGATGTTCTTGACCGTATGGTTGAAGAATTTCCCGATCAGTACGCATTCAAATATACCACTTTGGATTATACCAGAACCTATAGCCAGTTTCGCGACGATGTGGATACTTTTGCCAGAAGCTTGATCGCACTCGGTGTAAAAGCCGGCACCCACGTTGCAGTTTGGGCGTCAAATGTTCCTCAGTGGTTTATCGCATTTTGGGCTACCGTAAAGATCGGTGCAGTTCTTGTTACGGTAAATACAGCTTATAAAATTCATGAGGCAGAATACTTGCTGCGTCAATCTGATACTCATACCTTGATCATGACTGAGGGGGCAAAGGATACCCATTACGGCAAAATCATTGCCGAGCTTTGCCCTGAACTTGAATCTTTAAAAACCGGTTGCTCTCTGCACGCAAGACGTTTGCCGTTCCTTCGCAACGTTATTACCGTCGGTTTCAAGCAGAAGGGCTGTATGACCTGGCAGGAGTCCTTGGAGCGTGCCAGTCAGATTCCAATGGAAGAGGTTCGCCGTATGGCGGCAGCCGTTGACAAGAACGACGTATGTAATATGCAATATACCTCCGGTACCACTGGATTTCCGAAGGGCGTTATGTTGACGCATTACAACGTAGTTAACAACGGAAAGTATATCGGTGACCATATGGATCTCTCTACTGCTGACCGTATGATGATACAGGTTCCTATGTTCCACTGCTTTGGTATGGTGCTTTCTATGACTGCGGCAATGACCCACGGTGCAACGATGTTTCCGCTGCCGTATTTTTCACCTAAGCCCGCCCTTGCTTGTGTTCATAACGAGCATATTACAACGTTTAACGGCGTTCCTACCATGTTTATCGCGATGATGCAGCATCCTGATTTTGAAAAGACCGATTTTTCACATATCCGTACCGGAATTATGGCAGGTGCAAATTGCCCTGCGGATCTGATGAAAAAGGCTGCGGATGTTATGAATATGAAGGAGATCGTATCTGTTTACGGTCAGACCGAGGCTAGCCCAGGCTGTACCATGAGCAGCTACTATGACTCTCTCCAGGTTCGTACCGAGACAGTAGGAAGTGCCTTTGCTAACGTTGAATGCAAAATCGTTGATCCTGAGACCGGTCTTGATTGTCCCGACGGCGTGAACGGCGAATTTGTTGCTCGCGGATATAACCTTATGAAGGGATATTATAAAATGCCCGGTGCAACAGCCTCCACGATTGATGATGACGGATGGCTCCATACCGGTGACCTTGCTTGCAGAACTCCGGAAGGAAACTACTTGATTACCGGCCGCTTGAAGGATATGATTATCCGCGGCGGTGAGAATATTTATCCTAAGGAAATCGAGGAATTCATTTACACCAATCCCAAGGTTCGTGATGTGCAGGTGATCGGCGTTCCGGATAAACAGTACGGTGAAGAAATCATGGCGTGCATTATCCTAAAAGAAGGTGAAACTATGACCGTGGATGAAATGAAGTCCTTCGTTGGAGCAAGTATGGCGCGTCATAAGGTTCCTCGTTACGTTGATTTTGTTGATCAATTCCCGATGAATGCTGCCGGTAAAATTTTGAAATATAAAATGCGCGAAGAAGCGGTCGAAAAATTGGGTCTGAAGTGATTTTGGCAATGATGCAAGAGAGTAAGATCTTTTGCATCATTGTTTTGTTTAATAATTTTCATTTTTTGCTTGACTTTACCGCTTTAAAGTGTTAATATATTAAAATCAAAGTAGAGTGAGGGAAGAATATGACAAATTGGCATAACGAAATGACTGACCGTTTAATGAAGGTGCTTTCTGAATTGAATACGCCCGAGGAATGCTATTCTTTTTTGGAGGATCTTTGCACGATCAAAGAGATCCAGGATATGTCCCAGCGCCTTGAAATTGCTATTTTGCTTAAAAATGGAACCAATTACCAGGAGATTAACAAGAAGACCGGTGTCAGTACGGCTACGATCAGCCGTGTTAACAAATGTCTTTCTTATGGAAGCGGTGGATATCAAGCCGTTCTGGAAGTAATGGGGAAAAAAGAGGAAATGAAGAAATGAGTACGTTCAATTTGCGCAAAGAGGAAGAGATTATCAATCGTCTCCGCTCGCTTTACGAATTATATGGGTATGCTCAATTTAAAATGAGCAAGTTTGAAGAATACGATCTTTACGTCAGAAATAAAGATTTTTTGATTTCTGACGGCATTATCACGTTTACCGATACCAACGGAAAGCTTTTGGCACTTAAGCCCGACGTAACGTTGTCTATTATTAAAAATTTTCGTGCATCGGAAGGTGTAGTCGATAAAGTTTATTATAATGAAAACGTTTACCGTATTTCAGGAGGAACCCATTCCTTTAAGGAGATTTTGCAGCTTGGCGTTGAATGCATGGGGCACGTTGATACGTACTGTCAGTTCGAGGTTTTAAGCCTGGCGGCAAAGAGTCTTTCCTTGCTGTCCGATGAGGTGGTCCTGGACGTTTCCGATTTTGGGATTTTGACCGATCTTTTGGAATCCTTTGGGATCAACACTTCTTTGAAAAAAGAAATTTTAGTCGCCATCGGCGAGAAGAACGTTCACGATTTGGAGCGCATTTGTGCCAATGGCGGTATTTCTGCTTATGACACCGGTATTTTAACGGAACTGGTTCGGCTTTACGGAAATCCGACAGAGGTTTTGCCAAGGATTAAAACGATTTTATCCGATAAGATCGACAGCGAAAAACTGAATGTATTGGAGACTCTGTGTAAGAGTCTTTGTGACAGCGGTTTCAGTAATATGGTCCGCATTGATTTTTCAATCGTCAATGGTGTTGACTATTATAACGGAATCGTATTCAAAGGGTTCGTGAAAGGAATTCCTTCTGCCGTTCTTTCCGGAGGGCAATACGATGGCCTGATGAAGAAAATGCAGAGAAACGCAGGAGCGATCGGCTTCGCTCTGTATTTGGATCTGATGGAGGACCTTTTGATCGAAAAGAAGACTTTTGACGTTGATTCGCTGATCGTATATACCGATAATGTCTCTTTTTTTGATATCGATTTGATTTTGAAAAAACTGATTTCCGAAGGGAAAACGGTTTTGGCGCAGAGAAGCGTACCTGCGAAAATTAAGTACAAGGAAATGTGGAAATTAACGGAAAGCGGGGTTGAACTTCTTGAAAGAAATGCTTAACATCGCCCTTCCGAAAGGGAGACTTGGAGAACGGGTATATTCAATGTTTGCTAAGGCTGGTTTTGAGTGCCCTCAAGTAATGGAGAACACCAGAAAACTTATTTTTGAAAATGAAGAACGTGCCGTTCGCTACTTTTGGGTGAAACCCTCTGACGTAGCGATTTACGTAGAGCGTGGCGCAGCAGACCTCGGCGTTGCCGGAAAAGATATTCTTCTTGAGTATAATCCGGATGTCTATGAGCTCTTGGATTTGAAAACCGGAATTTGTAAAATGGCAGTGGCGGCACCGGTTGATTTTCGCGACGACGTTCGGAAAACCTTAAAGGTTGCAACGAAATTTTCCAATATTGCCAAGGATTACTATTTGAAGAAGGGTAGAGACATCGATATCATTCATTTGAACGGCTCTATCGAAATTGCACCGATTTTGGGACTGACAGATGTGATCGTCGATATCGTAGAAACAGGGAAGACGCTGAAGGAAAACAATCTGGAGGTTTTTGAGGATATCGTACCGATCAGTGCAAGGTTGATTGCCAATAAATCCGGCTTTAAATTTAAAAACGAAGCAATCAGAAAGATTATGGAAAGTCTTTCCGAACAGTTAAAGGAGGAGAACGCATGATTCGTATTTTGAAAAAGAATGAAGTATCATCCTCCGAAATTTTCTCTCGGGTTCAACCGAAGTTTGACGTTGAGTCTATCGTAGCGGAGATCATTGAAAACGTTCGGAAAAAAGGGGACTCCGCACTTTTTGAATATTGCGAAAAATTTGACGGAGTGAAGCTGTCATCCTTGGAAGTGACGAAGGAAGAGATCAACTTGGCTCTTTCGGAAATGGAGCCTGAGTTTCTTCACATTTTGAACGAAGCGGCGGCAAATATTCGCCTTTTCCACGAAAAGCAAGTCAGAAACAGTTTTATCTTGAACCGCGAAAACGGAATTGTCATGGGGCAAAAGATTCTTCCCGTTGATCGAGCAGGGCTCTACGTTCCCGGAGGTACAGCTTCTTACCCTTCTTCCGTTTTAATGAATGCGATCCCTGCGAAAATTGCCGGATGTCCGCAGGTAGTTATGGTAACTCCTCCCGGAAAGGACGGAAAGGTAAATCCTGCTATTCTGGCGGCTGCCTCCATTGCCGGAGTTGACCGAATCTTTAAGGTCGGCGGAGCGCAAGCCGTTGCTGCCCTTGCATATGGAACGGAAACGATTCCTTGCGTTGATAAAATTGTTGGACCGGGGAATGCGTTCGTAGCTGAGGCAAAAAAGCAGGTGTTTGGTAAGGTTTCTATTGACATGATCGCAGGTCCCAGCGAGATTTTGATCGTTGCGGATGAAAAGAGCAATCCCGTTCACCTTGCGGCTGATCTTCTTTCTCAAGCGGAGCACGATAAGCTTGCCAGTGCTGTGCTTGTAACAGACTCTTTTGAGTTGGCGGAGAAGGTCCAAGAGGAATTGGAAAGACAGATCCCACTTCTGGAGCGTTCTGAAATCGCAAGATGCTCGATTGATGACAACGGGAAGATCATCGTGGTTTCGGATTTACAGGAAGCAATCGAGATTTCCAATGAAATAGCACCTGAGCATTTAGAGCTTTGTGTGGATCAGCCTTTTGATTTTCTGGATCAAATTCGTCATGCCGGATCCGTATTTCTCGGAAGAAACTGTCCCGAGGCGCTGGGGGATTATCTTGCCGGTCCCAATCACACATTGCCTACCAGTGGAACTGCTCGTTTCTCAAGTCCCTTGTCTGTAGATGATTTCATTAAGAAAATGCAGTACACCTATTTTTCTGAAAGTGCTTTGAACGACGTTGCGGAAGATGTTGCTTATTTTGCGAAAAAAGAGGGCTTGACTGCACATGCCAAAAGCGCTGTTGTTCGGTCGGAGGATAAGAAATGAGTCGCTTTTTCAGTGAAAAATATTCAAATCTTGTTCCCTATACGCCGGGTGAACAACCGAAGGAGCGAAAATATATTAAACTAAATACCAATGAATCTCCTTTTCCTCCCTCAGAAATTGCGTTGAAAATGGCGGCGGAGGCCTCAAAACGCTTGATGCTCTATCCGGATCCCGACTGCAAGGAGTTGACTGCAGCTCTTGCTGATTTGCTCGATGTATCAACGGATGAGATCGTTTGGACAAACGGATCTGACGACGTTTTGAATTTTGCATTTATGGCTTTTTGCGATGACGAGCATCCTGCGATTTTTCCTGACATCACCTACGGTTTCTATTCTGTTTTTGCCGAAGCAAACCGTATTCCGTATCGCGTGATCCCCTTGAAAGAGGATTTTTCGATTTCGATCGAGGATTTTAAGAGACAAAAAGGGACGGTTTTTATTGCCAACCCCAATGCGCCTACCGGTATTGCATTAACCTTGGAGCAGATCGAAGATCTGCTTTTGTCCGATCCAAATCGTGTTGTTGTCATTGACGAGGCTTACGTTGATTTTGGCGGTGAGTCCTGCGTTCCTCTGATTAAAAAATATGACAATCTGTTGGTAACGCAAACCTTCTCGAAATCCCGCTCTATGGCAGGCGCCAGACTTGGCTTTGCCGTCGGTTCAAAGGATTTGATTTCTGATATTCATACTCTTCGGTATGCAACAAATCCTTACAACATCAACACAATGACTATGGCAGCAGGTATTGGAGTTCTGCGCGATGAGGATTATACGCGCACAAATTGCGCAAAAATTATTGAAAACCGTGCGTATATCAGCAGTGAACTTAAAAAACTCGGTTTTGAGATGACCGATTCAAAAGCGAATTTTATTTTCGTCAGACATCCTGCGATCCACGGGGAAAAGCTCTATTTGTTCTTAAAAGAAAACGGTATTCTGGTGCGCCACTTTTCCAAGGCGCGCATTTCCGAGTACTGCCGGATCACGATTGGTTCGAGAGAGGAAATGGATGAGCTTTTGAAGAAGATCCAAATAATTTTGGAGGAACTTGTATGAGAGAATATCATATCAACAGAAAAACCAATGAAACGGAAATATCGCTGACTCTGTCTTTAGACGGAAGTGGGAAAGCTGATGTTGATACCGGGTGCGGCTTCTTAGATCATATGTTGACTCTTTTCGCTTCCCATGGAAAATTTGATCTTGCTGTTTCTTGCAAGGGAGATACCAACGTTGACGATCATCACAGCGTTGAGGATATTGGAATTTGCCTTGGAAAAGCGTTCGACAAGGCATTGGGAGATAAGCGCGGCATCATTCGGTACGGCTCGATGATCTTGCCGATGGATGAAGCTTTGATCCTTTCTGCTGTCGATCTTTCCGGCAGAAGCTGTCTTTGCTACGAACTTCCGATCCGTGCAAAAAAGATCGGTACTTTTGATACGGAGCTTTTGGAGGAGTTTTGGGTATCGTTTGTACGGAATTGTCCGATGTCTCTCCATATTCGGATGCTGGCAGGGAAGAATTCTCATCACATTGCGGAAGGATCGTTCAAGGCGGTTGCGAGAGCTTTACGTCAGGCTTGTACGGTTGATCAGCTCAATCCTGACGCGATCCCTTCCACAAAAGGAGTTTTGTAATGGTTGCGATTGTTGATTACGGAGTTGGAAATCTTTTTTCTCTTTGTAGCTCTTTTGGCGCAATTGGACACGATGCGATCATAACAGGAGATCCTGATTTGATCAGAAATGCTGACCGAATTCTGCTTCCCGGAGTGGGAGCGTTTTCTGATGCAATTGCAAAGCTACACGAAAGCGGTCTTGTTCCGGTTTTGATGGATGAGGTATCTCGCGGAAAGCCGCTGCTGGGAATCTGTCTCGGTATGCAGCTTTTGTTTGAAAAAAGCTACGAATACGGCGAATACGAGGGGCTCGGCTTGATCCCGGGAGAAATCCGTCCGATTTCTGACGTTATTTCTACGGAACTCAAGATCCCGCATATCGGTTGGAATGCTTTGCACTTTTCATCCAAGCGTTCTGAAATCTTTAAGTACTTGAATGAGGCTGATTACGTTTATTTCGTTCATTCCTATTACGCAGCTGCATGCGATGATTTCGTTACGGCTACTACTGAATACAGCGCCGAGCTTACTGCTTCCGTTCAAAATAAAAACGTTTATGGCTGCCAATTTCATCCCGAAAAGAGCGGCGAGGTTGGCTTGAAAATTTTACGCGCATTTTGCGAGTTGGAGGGAACCTTATGCTGATTTTTCCCGCAATCGATATCGTAGGAGGAAAAGCCGTAAGACTGTTCAAAGGCGATTACGCACAAATGACAGTTTATAGCGACGACCCGGTTTCCGTAGCCCGTGATTTTGAGAACGCGGGAGCAAAATGGGTGCATCTCGTTGATTTGGAAGGTGCGAAAACCGGAACAACTCCCAACCTCGAAACGATTTGCAAAATCGTGCGTGAAACGAATTTGTCCGTTGAAGTTGGCGGCGGTATTCGCAATTTGGAAACCATCAAGACCTATATTGAAAACGGCGTCAGCCGTGTAATTTTAGGCACGGCTGCTGTGAAGGATCCTGAGTTCCTTGAAAAAGCTCTGAATATTTACGGTGAAAGTATTGCCGTCGGCGTGGATCTGAAGGATGGAGAGGTTGCCATCAAAGGATGGACGGAAGGCTCCGGTGTTGCTGCATATGATTTTTGCTTACAGCTTCAAAGAATGGGGGTAAAGACGATCATTTGCACCGATATCTCAAAGGATGGCGCTATGCAAGGAACGAATCTCCCTCTTTATCGGGAATTCTCTGAAAAGTTTGATTTGCAGATCATCGCTTCCGGTGGTGTTTCGTCTATGGAAGACGTAGCGAATTTGAATTCGATGAATCTTTATGGAGCGATTATTGGCAAAGCGTATTATACCGGCGCCATTGATCTGGCAAAAGCGATTGAGGTGGCAAAATGATTACGAAAAGAATTATTCCTTGTCTTGACGTAAAGGATGGACGTGTTGTAAAAGGGAAGAATTTTCTTGGTCTGAACGATGTGTCTTCGCCAGTTGAATTGGCAAAATTTTATAATGAATGCGGCGCTGATGAGCTTGTCTTTTACGATATTACCGCCTCCGCCGAAGGACGTGCTTTGTTTACGGATATTCTGAAAGAGGTTGCTTCTACCATCTTTATTCCTTTAACTGTAGGTGGCGGTATTAATTCTCTGGACGATTTTGACCGTGTTCTGAAATGCGGTGCTGACAAAGTCAGCGTGAATTCCGGCGCGATCCGAAATCCTGCTCTCATCGGTGAGGCTGCGAAGCGCTATGGTGATCAGTGTGTTGTGTTGTCAGCAGATATTAAGCGCGTTGACGGCTCTTTCCGTCTTTTCGCAAAGGGCGGAAGGGTTGATACCGGACTGGATGGAATCGAATGGATCAGACGTTGCGTAGAGAACGGCGCCGGTGAGGTCGTAGTGAATTCTATTGACACCGACGGCGTAAAGAACGGATTTGATCTCGAGATGCTTGAAGCAGTGTGCAAAGTGGTTTCGGTGCCGGTTATCGCTTCAGGCGGAGCCGGGTGCAGTAAACATTTTACTGAGCTATTCAACGCTTTACCTAACGTGGATGCGGGTCTCGCGGCTTCTATTTTTCATTACCGCGAACTGCAAATAACTGATTTAAAGAGAGAATTGAAAGAAAACGGGATTCCCGTGAGAATATGAGGAGTATAACGATGATCGATATCAATGAATTGAAATTTGATGAAAAAGGTTTGATCCCTGCCATTGTCGTAGATGCGATTTCCAAGCAGGTTTTGACTTTGGCTTATATGAACAAGGAGAGCCTTGAGATTTCTATGGAGAAGGGGCTTACTTGTTTTTGGAGCCGTTCGAGAAACGAATTGTGGTTGAAAGGTGAGACCAGCGGAAACTATCAGCATATCGTTTCCATTACTGCGGACTGCGATAAGGACGCACTTGTCGTTATGGTTGAGCCTGACGGTCCTGCTTGTCATACAGGGGCTGTTTCTTGCTTTGAAAATCCCCTTTGGGAAAGTGAAGAAAGAAAAGAATTTTCACTGCAGGCGTTAATGAAGCTGATTGAAGGGAGAAAATCCGAAAAGAAGGAAGGATCTTATACAACTTACCTTTTTGAAAAAGGTATTGATAAGATTTTGAAGAAGGTTGGCGAAGAAAGCACCGAGGTAATTATCGCGGGAAAGGCAGATGATAAGGCAGAAACCATTTACGAAATTTCCGATCTTGCTTACCACGTGATGGTACTGATGATTCAAATGGGTATTTCTTTGGAAGATATTCACAAAGAACTTGCATCCAGACACGTCATCGATCATAAGGTGAAGCAGGAAAAAATGACTAAATGAATGTAAAGTGAATAATATCCGCGAATAATGAATAATACCGACTGAATATTTTTCGTCGGTATTATTTTTTGTAAATTGTTTTATAAAATGCAAATTTGTTTTTATATTAGTATTGACAATGGAGTTTGAAATGTTTATAATATTTCAGTCAGAATATTTGTTGTGAATATTTATTCAGAAACTTGTGGATGTTTTTAAGGAGAATGATTATGGCAAAAATGTGGGCCGGCCGCACCGACGGTAACGTAAATCAAATTGCTGACGATTTTAATTCATCCATTCATTTTGATTGCAGAATGTACCGTCAGGATATCAAAGGTAGTATGGCTCATGCCGCCATGCTTGCAAAGCAGGGGATCATTTCTGCTCAAGAGGGAGCGGAGATCATCCAAGGCCTCGGTGATATTCTAAACGATCTTGAAAACGGAACTCTTGATTTTGATTTGACTTGCGAAGATATTCATATGTTTGTTGAGCAGGAGCTTACACAGCGCTTGGGCGATTTAGGTAAAAAGCTTCATACCGCGAGAAGCCGCAACGACCAGGTTGCTTTGGATATCCGTATGTACCTAAGGGATGAGATCAATTCTTTTGAAGATAAAGTGAATGCCTTAATCGCGGTTATCTGTGAAAAGGCAGAGGAATATCGAGATTATATCCTTCCCGGATATACGCACCTTCAGCGTGCTCAGCCGATCTCCTTTGGTCATCATTTGATGGCGTACGCAATGATGCTTCTCAGAGACCTTGAGCGTCTCTCAGACTGCAAAGCGAGAATGAACGTTTCTCCCATCGGAGCTTGTGCTCTTGCCGGTACTACCTACGATACCGATCGAAGATTTGAAGCGCATGAGCTCGAGTTTAACGGCGTATGTCTGAACTCACTGGATGCCGTGTCTGATCGGGATTTTTGCTTGGAATTGATGAGTGCTTTGTCGATCTTGATGATGCATTTTTCCCGATTTTCCGAGGAGATTATTCTTTGGGCAAGCTGGGAATTCAAGTTTATCGAGCTTTCCGACGATTACACGACCGGTTCCTCTATTATGCCTCAAAAGAAAAATCCTGACATTGCCGAGCTTGTTCGTGGAAAGACAGGGCGTGTTTACGGTGATCTGTTGGCACTGCTTACCACTTTAAAGGGCTTACCTTTGGCTTACAACAAGGATATGCAAGAAGATAAAGAAAGCATCTTCGATGCTTGCGATACAGTAAAAATGTGCCTGGATGTTTTCTCCGGTATGCTCAAGGGAATGAAGGCAAATCGTGATAATATGAAAAAGGCTGCTCAGAACGGCTTTATCAATGCAACCGATCTTGCTGATTATCTTGTAAAAAAAGGTCTTCCTTTCCGCACCGCATATAAGATATCGGGAAAAGCTGTTGCATATTGCATCGAGAAGGGAACTGTTCTTGAAAATCTTTCCCTGGACGAGTATAAGATTTTTTCGGAACTCATTGATGAAGACGTATATAAAGATATTGACCTTGTGACCTGTGTTGAAAAGAGAATCAGTGAGGGGGGGACCTCCTTCCGTTCCGTTGATTGTCAGATCGCATACGTGAAAGAAAGGATTTCGAAGTAAGATGAAAAAAATATTTATTGACGGAAGCGCCGGTACGACCGGGCTTCGTATTCACCAACGTCTGGCTGAACGCAAAGATTTACAGGTGATCACGCTGTCTGACGATTGCAGAAAGGATCCTGCTGCACGAAAAGAAGCACTGAATTCTGCCGATATCGCGTTCCTTTGCTTACCCGATGCCGCGGCAGTCGAGTCTGCTTCTTTTGTTGAAAACTCCAATACCGTTGTGATTGATACTTCAACTGCTCACCGCGTAGATCCCAATTGGACGTACGGTTTTCCCGAACTTAAGGGACAAAGAGAAAAAATCGTTTCTTCAAAGCGTATTGCAAACCCCGGTTGTCACGCCAGCGGCGTTGTAGCTTTGGTTGCTCCTTTGATGCGCGAAGGTCTTTTGAAAAAAGACGTTCAATTATCCTGCTTTTCTCTTACTGGTTACTCGGGAGGCGGGAAACAAATGATCGCCGAGTATGAAGGTGCAGAGCGTGATAAGCTTTTGGATGCACCCAGACTTTACGGCCTAACGCAGTCACACAAGCATCTGAAGGAAATCGTTTCTCTTTGCTCTTTGAAGAATGTTCCTGCATTTTGCCCCATAGTTGCTCCTTTTTACAGCGGTATGGAGGTTTCGGTTCCTGTGTTTGCGCAAGATCTAAATTGCTCAAAGAAGGAGCTTGAGGAATTCTTTGCGGCGTATTATCAAAACGGGCTGATTCATTTTGCCGCTGAGGCAGATGAAAACGGATTCTTGTCATCCGGTGCATTCTCCGGCAGAGATGACCTTCAGATCACCGTAACGGGCAATGATGAAAGAATGCTGCTGACCGCAAGATTTGATAATCTTGGCAAGGGTGCAAGCGGTGCTGCGATTCAGAATATGAATTTGATTCTCGGTGTACCGGAAGATACCGGTCTTACCGTTTGATGGAGGTATAAAGATGAAATTGATTAGTGGTGGTGTTTGTGCGGCAAGCGGCTTTCTTGCTGCCGGCGTACATTGTGGTATTCGCAAGAATAAAACCAAACGTGACCTCGCTTTGATTTACAGTGAAAAAACCTGCAACGCAGCAGCGGTATATACGACGAATTTGGTCAAGGGAGCTCCTTTGACCGTAACTCGCAATCACCTCCATAACGGCACGGCTCGAGCAGTGATCGTCAACAGTGGTAATGCAAATACTTGCAATGCTAACGGTATTGAAATCGCAGAAGCAATGTGTGCT
The DNA here is from genome assembly GCA_015065325.1 of Oscillospiraceae bacterium. Taxonomy (GTDB): domain Bacteria; phylum Bacillota; class Clostridia; order Oscillospirales; family SIG627; genus RGIG5579. The sequence goes on from SVQO01000005.1 coordinate 97,117, forward strand.
CTCGTTGCTGAAAGTCTTGGTATTTCCTCTGACGATGTTCTCGTCGCTTCTACCGGCGTGATCGGTCAGCCTTTGCCACTGGAACCGATCAAGGGCGGTTTGCCTCAGCTGATTTCCGAGCTTTCCGATGATGGTTCTGATTGTGCCGCACAGGCAATTATGACGACTGATCTTACGAAAAAAGAGGTTGCGGTTGAGTTTGAACTTGGCGGAAAAACTTGTCATTTGGGAGGGATCGCGAAGGGAAGCGGCATGATCCATCCCAATATGGCTACGATGCTCGTATTCATTACGACAGATGCTGCAATTTCTCCCGCAATGCTTCAAAAGGCGCTTTCCTCAGACGTTAAGAATACGTTTAACATGATCAGCGTCGACGGGGATACTTCCACGAATGATAACGTAATCGTAATGGCAAACGGTGCGGCAAAGAATCCCGTAATCGAAGAAGAAGGCGAGGATTTTGCTGAGTTTATGAAAGCTCTGAATACCGTAACCGTTGCGCTTTCCAGAATGATTGCAGCCGACGGTGAAGGTGCAACGAAGCTTTTGGAGTGCTCTGTCAGCGGGGCTGCTTCAGAAAAGGATGCGAAAATCGTTGCAAAAAGCGTTATTTGCTCCAGCCTTTTGAAAGCGGCTATGTTTGGAGCAGATGCCAACTGGGGTAGAATTCTTTGTGCAATCGGTTATAGCGGAGCAAACGTGGATATTAATAAAGTTGCCGTTTCTTTTGCAAACGGAAAAGGAGAGATTTTTGTTTGCAAAAACGGTGCAGGTGTTGATTTCTCCGAAGAAAAAGCGAAAGAGATTTTGCTGGAAAAAGAAATTGAGATCCGTATCGCACTTGCGGATGGAACGGCTTGCGCAACCGCCTGGGGATGCGATCTTACTTATGACTACGTAAAAATTAACGGTGACTACCGAACTTGAGGTGACTGAAAATGGATATGAATATTTCAAATGCCGTTCGAGCAGAAATGCTTACACAGGCATTGCCCTATATTAAGCGCTATAACAACAAGATCGTTGTTGTGAAATACGGCGGAAACGCTATGATCGACGAACAACTGAAAATGCAGGTGATGGAAGACGTAGCTCTTCTGTGGCTGATCGGTGTGAAGATTGTTTTGGTTCACGGAGGCGGACCGGAGATCAGCGAAATGATGGAGAGACTCGGTAAAAAGACCGAATTCATCGATGGACTCCGCGTGACGGATAAGGAAACCGTAGAGATCGCACAGATGGTTCTTGCCGGCAAGGTGAATAAAACCCTCGTTAACCTCATTGAATCCAAAGGAGGCAAGGCGATGGGAATTTCCGGTATGGACGGACGTTTGATCGAAGCGAAGATCAAGGACGAAAGACTCGGATACGTCGGGAAGATCACGAATATCAATATTGCTCCCGTTATGGATCTTCTTGAGAAGAATTATATTCCCGTCATTTCCACCATCGGCTGTGATCGCGAAGGAAATTCTTATAATATCAACGGTGATACTGCCGCTGCTTTTATTGCAGGAGCCTTGGGTGCCGAAAGATTGATCATGATGACCGATATCGCAGGTATTCTGAGAGACCGCGACGATCCTTCCTCTCTTATCCATTACGTAAGTATTGATGAAGCCGAGGAACTAAAAAAGCAAGGAATCGTTTCAGGTGGAATGATTCCTAAGGTTGAATGTTGTGTTGAGGCAATTCGTGAGGGCGTGAAAAACGTAGTAATTATGGATGGTAGAGTTCCTCATTCAATTTTGATGGAGCTTTTAACCGACGAAGGCGCAGGCACGATGGTTACAGGTAAGAAATATGAGTAATTTGCAAAATTTAGATCAGAAATATATTGCCGGAACTTACGCGCGTTTTCCCGTATCGATCGTTTCGGGAAAGGGCTCCGAGGTTTTCGATGAAAACGGAAAGCGCTACATTGATATGGGTTCGGGAATCGGTGTAACCTGCTTTGGAATTGCCGATGATGCTTGGGTGAAGGCGGTTACCGACCAGCTTCGCAAGGTACAGCATACTTCTAATTTATACTATACTGAGCCTTGTGTTCGTTTGGCTGAGCTGATTTGCGAAAAAAGCGGTATGAAGAAGGTCTTTTTCTGCAACTCCGGCGCTGAGGCCAACGAGTGCGTGATCAAAGCCGCGAGAAAGTACGGTTATGAGAAAAAAGGCCCTGATTACTATACGATTGTTACCCTGGAAAACAGTTTCCATGGCAGAACGATTACTACTCTTTCCGCAACGGGACAGGATCATTATCACGAGCAGTTTCTACCGCTGACCCCTGGGTTTGTTCATACTCCCGCAAACGATTTTGATGCGCTCAAGGAGTGCGTGCTGAAGAATAAAGCATGTGCTGTAATGATCGAATGTGTACAAGGTGAGGGCGGTGTCATTGCTTTGGATGCGGATTTTGTTAAGAAGCTTGCTGAGTTTTCCAAGCATGAAGACGTCCTTTTGATCGTAGATGAGGTTCAGACCGGCAACGGACGAAGCGGTGCTCTTTATGCTTATCAAAATTTCGGGATTCAACCCGATCTTGTCAGCACTGCGAAAGGCATCGGAGGTGGTCTTCCTCTCGGAGCAGCTTTGTTTGGTGAAAAGGTTGAAAAGATTTTTGGCTTTGGTGATCACGGCTCAACGTTCGGAGGGAATCCCATTGCTTGTGCAGGAGCTGTGAGCGTCATTGAGCGTATGGATGAGGATTTTCTGAAATCCGTAAGGAGAAAAAGCGAGATTGCGTTTGAGTATTTGAATGGAAAAAAGGGAATTGAGTCAGTCAGCGGTATGGGGCTTATGATCGGCATCAAGACCCGTGGCGATGCAAAGGAGATCGTTCGAGAATGTATGGCTCGCGGTGTTCTTTGTCTCACTGCCAAGGATAAACTTCGTCTTTTGCCTGCTTTGAATATTACCGAGGAGTGTCTGAAAGAGGCTCTTGAGATTATTGTATCGGTTTGTGCAGATAAGGAGTAAATTATGAATTTGAAGGATAAGAGCTTTTTGAAGCTTTTGGATTTTTCATCCGAGGAGATTGAGTATCTTTTAGATCTTTCCGCGAAGTTTAAGGAGAAAAAGAGGAAGGGGATCCCGCATCGTATTTGCGAGGGAAAGAATATTGCCCTTGTGTTTGAAAAATCCAGCACCAGAACCCGCTGTGCGTTTGAAGTAGCGGGTGCCGATCTCGGTATGCACCCCGTTTACTTGGAACCTACCGGATCTCAGATGGGGAAGAAAGAAAGTATCGCCGATACCGCTCGCGTTCTTGGAAGAATGTTTGATGGAATTGAGTATCGCGGCTTTGGACAGGAGATTGTTGAAGAATTGGCACACTATGCTGGCGTGCCGGTTTGGAACGGTCTTACCAATGAATTTCATCCGACGCAGATCCTTGCCGATTTTCTTACCATTCGTGAGTATTTCGGTGATCTGAAGGGCAAAAAGCTCGTTTATATGGGAGATGCTCGTTACAATATGGGCAATTCCTTGATGGTTGGCTGTGCTAAAATGGGTATGCATTTTGTTGCTTGTGCACCCTCTAAATATTTCCCTGAAGAAAACTTGCGTAAACAGGCTTTTGATATAGCAAGAGAGACCGGTGCCGTCCTTGAGTTTATCGAGGATCCCATGCTGGCTACTGCAGGAGCTCACGTGATCTATACCGACGTTTGGGTTTCTATGGGTGAGCCCGATGACGTTTGGCAGGAAAGGATTCGCGAATTAACTCCTTACCGCGTGACCGCTCAGCTTTTGAAGAACGCCGGTGAACAGTGTAAATTTATGCATTGTCTGCCCGCTTTTCACGATCTGAAAACCACGGTGGGTAAGCAGATTTATGAAAAATTCGGAATTGATTGTATGGAGGTTACCGACGAGGTCTTTGAAAGTGATGCCTCCATTGTTTTCGACGAAGCTGAAAATAGAATGCACACCATTAAGGCTGTAATGGCTGCCACCCTTGCAGAACCTGAACTTTTGTGATATAATAGGTTATACTATTTCTGGAGGAATGAAAATGAAAAAAGGAATTGGAACAAAATGCGTTCAAGGAGGATACCGCCCCGGAAACGGCGAACCCAGACAGATCCCGATTATTCAGAGCACTACTTTCAAGTATGCTACCGGTGAAGCAATGGGCAAGCTTTTTGACCTTGAAGCAAGCGGGTATTTCTATTCCAGGTTGCAAAATCCTACTTGCGACACCGTTGCTGCAAAAATTTGCGAAATGGAAGGCGGTACGGCTGCAATGCTGACTTCATCCGGGCAAGCTGCCAACTTCCTTGCAATCTTCAATATTTGTAGCTGCGGAGACCACTTTGTTTCTCTTGCGTCCATCTATGGAGGCACCTTTAATCTTTTCTCCGTTACCTTAAAACGAATGGGAATCGACGTAACTTTCGTTACGCCTGATTCCTCTGATGAAGAGATTGATGCTGCCTTCCGTCCCGAGACCAAAGCTTTATTCGGCGAGACCATTGCAAATCCTGCTCTGAACGTTTTGGATATTGAGCGCTTTGCGAAGATCGCTCATCGCCACGGCGTTCCCTTGATCATTGATAATACCTTCCCCACGCCTGCAAATTGCAGACCTATTGAGTGGGGTGCGGATATTGTTACTCACTCTACCACCAAGTACATGGATGGTCACGGTAGTTGCGTTGGCGGTGCCATCGTTGATTCCGGTAAGTTCGATTGGACCAAGTATCCCGAAAAGTTTCCCGGTCTTTGCACGCCCGATGCAAGCTATCACGGCATTACTTATACCGAGCGTTTTGGCATTGAGGGCGCGTATATTACCAAAGCGACCGCACAGTTGATGAGAGATCTGGGTGTTACCCCTGCTCCTATGAGTGCGTACATTTTGAATTTGGGACTTGAAAGTTTGCACGTCAGAATGAAGCGCCATTGCGAAAGTGCTTACGCAGTTGCAAAATTTCTTGAGTCTCATGAAAAGATCGCCTGGGTTACCTATCCCGGTCTTGAAGGAGCCGATGATTACGAGCTCGTTAAGAAGTATTTCCCCAACGGAACCTGTGGCGTTATCAGTTTTGGGGTAAAGGGTGGTAGGGAAGCCGCTGCAACCTTTATGTCCAAACTTGAGATGATTGCGATTGAAACTCACGTAGCCGATGCTCGTTCCTGCTGTTTGCATCCCGCTACTACCACGCACCGTCAGCTCAGCGATGAGGAACTTGTTGCCTGTGGCGTGGGACCTGATCTGGTTCGTCTTTCTGTCGGTCTCGAAGACGCTGCCGATTTGATTTCTGATATCGAGAATGCGTTGAATAACATTTAAGGAGCTCAAAATGCCAATTAAAATCCCGAATGATCTTCCCGCGGTTCAGACGCTTGCAGAGGAAAACATTTTTGTTATGACTGAAAAGCGAGCGATCACCCAGGATATTCGCCCTTTGCGTATATTGCTTTTAAACTTGATGCCAAAGAAGATTGAAACTGAAACTCAAATCTCTAGGGTTTTGGGAAATACTCCTTTGCAGATCGAATTAACTTTGATTCGTGCTGCGACACATCAATCACAGAATACGGCTCAGGAACACCTTCTTGCTTTCTATAAGACCTTTGACGATATCAAGGGTGAGAATTACGACGGAATGATCATTACCGGAGCGCCCGTTGAGCTGAAAGAGTTTGAAGAAGTAGACTATTGGCCCGAGCTTTGCTCAATCATGGAGTGGAGCAAAACTCACGTGCATAGCGTTTTGCATATTTGCTGGGGTGCTCAAGCCGGCTTATACTACCATTACGGAATTAAAAAATACACGATGGAAGAAAAGCTTTTCGGTGTGTTTCCTCACAAAGCCGACCATCCGCATTCGATGCTTCTTCGAGGCTTTGACAACGTATTTTACGTCCCTCATTCCCGCTACACGATGGTGAAACGGGAAGAGATTGAGCAAGTGCCGGAGCTAAAGATCCTTGCGTCCTCGGAGCAGGCAGGCGTTCACATCGTAGCCAGAAACGGTGGCCGTCAGTTCTTTATTATGGGACATGCGGAATACGATCCTTTGACTTTGGACGCTGAATATCGTCGTGATGCTTCTGCAGGACTCGGTACGGCTCTTCCTGAGAATTATTACGTAAACGATGATCCCGATTTGGGGCCCCTTGTGAATTGGCGTGCGCATGGAAGCCTGTTGTTTATTAACTGGCTGAACTATTTTGTGTATCAGTCTACACCTTATGATTTAAAATCGTTAAATTGATGCGAAAAACAGGAACATTCGTTCCTGTTTTTTCTTCTTGCAAGTGCGATTGTTTTCTGATATAATACTAAGAGACAAGGAGGGATCAAATGAGTAATTTGGAAAATCGTACCGATAAACCGAGAAAGATCAATTATTTTGGAATTGCAATTAAGCTGATTTTGGTTGCTGTTTTCATTTTCTCCGTTTGGCAGGTTGTTTTGTACTTCAGAGAAGGAAATAAAGAGGAAAATTTTAACAGATCACTTGCGGAAACCGTAGTTGAAGAAGTTGATCCTGAAAAAGAGTATGACTATTCTTCCGACGTAATTGAAAATATAACTCCTTTTGAGGGGTTTGATCCCGATTCTGCGCAAACACTCATATACCCGGATATTAAAGTCGATTTTAAAAAGTTGAAAGAAAAATATCCCAAGGCCGTTGGTTGGATTTATTCTCCCGGTACTCCGATCAATTATCCCGTTATGCAGGGGAAGGATAATGCTTACTTTGTGGATCGTTTGCCAAACGGTGCTGAAAATGCTGCCGGCAGCATTTTTATGGATTATCGCGACAGTGCCGATTTGAATGATTTTACGCATGTTCTGTACGGTCACAATATGAAGAACAATTCAATGTTTGGCACGATTTTGGATTATCGCAAAGACGGTTATTTTAAAGAACATCCCTTTATGTTCTATTTTACCGAGGATAAGACTTATCGTCTGGAACTGTTTGCAGGCTTAAATACGATCGCCACCTCCAGCCTTTATACGGAACCGGAAGCTGATAAACGCCAGGCTTTTATCGACTCAGCCTTTGCAGGCTCTACGTTTTCGTCGAACGTTGAAGTAACAACGGATGATAAGATTATAATGATGTCCACTTGTTCCGGCGCTGTTGGTCAGATCAATCGCTATGTTGTTTTTGCAAAGATCGTTGAGATTTAACGTTTTTCACCTGACAGTCACATTCTCTTTGTATAATGTGGCAAAGGAGTTGATAATATGAAGCTTTTGATCGTTGATGACGAGTTAAAGATTCGTACGATAATTCGAAAATATGCTGAATTTGACGGGTTTGAAGTTGAAGAAGCATGTGATGGTATGCAGGCGGTATCGCTGTGCAAACTGAATGTTTATGATCTTGTGATCGTTGACGTGATGATGCCTGAATTGGATGGTTTTTCCGCTGTTCGTGAGATCAGAAAATTCAGCAACGTTCCGGTTTTGATGTTGTCAGCACGGGGGGAGGAGTACGATCGAATTCATGGGTTTGAACTTGGAATTGACGATTACGTGGTTAAGCCTTTTTCTCCCAAGGAACTTATGATGCGCGTTCAGGCAATTCTGAGTCGTGTAAATCGAAAAAACGAAAACGATTCTGCCAATCTGTTCGTTTTGGATGGATTGAAGATCGATTTTTCTGCAAGGATCGTTTCCATCGACGGTGAACGAATAGATCTTTCCCCAAAAGAGTATGAATTGCTGTTTTATCTTGTGAAGAACAAAAATTTGGCGTTAAGCCGTGAAAAATTGATTTGCGACGTTTGGGGTTACGATTTTTACGGAGACGATCGAACGCTGGATACTCATATTAAGCTGTTGAGAAAGAGTCTTGGTGTATATGCCAAGCAAATCGTGACGCTCAGAGGGGTAGGGTATCGTTTTGAGGCGTAATTTCGGTGTGAAATCAAAGCTTTTGATTTCTTTTATAGCGTTTAGCGTTGTCGTAATAACTTTGCTCTGGCTGCTTGAAGTTGTTTTTCTTGATCAAATCTACCGATCAATTAAAATCAGTTCCGTCCGAAATGCTGCTGAAGAATTACACGGTTTGAGTGACGAGCAATTATTGCGTTTTTCGCAAGAAACATCTTCTTCTGTTGGATTGTGTGTCAGTATATACGACGATTCTCTGAACGTGATCGGAGAAGGACATAACGGTGGCCGATGTGTTGTTCACAATGTTTCTTCAAGAACGATCAAAACTTTTTTTGAAGCAACGAAGGAGTTTGAAGGAGCGCGGTTTGAGAGCCACTTATCTGCCGAAGAAATCACGAGTATTTTAAAAAGAAATCAACACGTTTTGGATTTTTATCAATTCCCGCCCGGTTTCTTTTTTGAACGAGATCACACAAGTGAATCCACTTCGGGAACGTACGACTGCGTTCTTTACAGTCAAATTTTTGAAAATGATGTGGGCGAGGAACGATATGCGCTGATTTCAGCGGTGCTTTTGCCTATTGAACCGACAGTACAGACAATTCGTTTTATTTTGAACCTTTTGATCGGAATTCTTATTATCATTTCAGTTTTAATGTCCGTTATTCTTTCGAAGACGATTTCCGGTCCCATTGTGAAATTGAATAAGGCATCCAAATCTCTGCCTGAAGGCGATTTCGATGGACAAAATATCAAAGGTTATCGGGAGGTAGAGGAGCTTGCAGAAACTCTGCGTTTGTCCTCGTTGGAGATTCAGCAGGTTGATCGCTTGAGAAAAGAACTGATTGCGAATGTTTCTCATGATTTGCGAACGCCTCTCACGTTGATTTCCGGGTATAGTGAGGTTATGCGAGATATCCCCGGTGAAAACACCCCTGAGAATCTTCAGGTCGTGATCGATGAATCCCGCAGGCTTTCCGAGCTGGTTACCGACCTGATGGATTTGTCTAAGCTCGAAGCGGGAATGGAACAAATGAATTATGAAAAAGTTGAAATCATATCGTTTGTTCGAAAAATCTTGTCTCGTTACGAGAAAATGACCGAGTTGCAAGGATTTTCTCTCTCCTTGGAAACTGATCTTGAAGAGGCTTACGTTTCAGCTGACGTTGTCAAACTGAATCAGATCGTTTACAATCTTGTGAACAACGCCATACACTATTGTGGCGAGGATCAATGTGTTATTGTGAAAATTTCGCTTGTTGACAACCGCGTCTTCATTGAGGTAATTGATCACGGCGAAGGAATTCCGGAGGATCAAATTGCTCTGATTTGGGATCGCTATTACCGAGTTGATCGCAATCACCGCGCTTCGGCTGTTGGTACCGGTCTTGGTCTTTCCATTGTGAAAAAACTCTTGATACTTCATAACGCCGAGTATGGTGTGAGCAGTGCGCTTGGAAAGGGAAGTTCATTTTGGTTTTCCCTGGAGATATACCGTTCTGAATCATGAAATTAAGAGCTCCCCTCAAGTGAAATGATATAATGTTGGTAGACACAAAAAAAGTGTCTACCAACATTTTTGTATAGGAGGAAAAAAGAGATGGGACGGCCCAAGGGAGGAAAGAACCGAAGTCATAGCAAGGCAGAGAAGTTG
>SVQO01000006.1 GCA_015065325.1 Oscillospiraceae bacterium
CAGCCGCAGGCTGCATTTCTTTTCGCAATGATGATATACAAAACTTCGTTTTGATGATATGCAATTCCTGCGGAATTGATGATATACACGGCTTTCGCCGTGATTTATGTAAGAGTTCGAATTCATATTAAATAATGCCAAAAATATCTTTTTCGTAGCCATAGACATATTGGAACGCAAGTGTTGATACGATACTTGCGTTCCTTCTCTTTTTGTCAAAAACCGTTTGGTGCAAGGGTTTTCGGTACTTTTGCAAATGAGATTCGTTTCATTGTGGGAGAAAAGTTGTAGCGTGAAGGAGAATAGTTTCATTATAAATTGTTGTAACTTAATTTGGCTTATGGTACAATAATTAACGAATGTTGGAGGTATAAACTATGTTCTTTAGGAATTTATTTAAGAAAAAAGCCAAAAGTGAAGTCACAAACGATGTGACTTTTAGTTCTGAAATATCCGCTCCGAGTGTAGAACTTTGTTGTCTAAGTATGCCTGATGATCCAGAAGCACGCAAACAAATGATTTCCAAAATGAAACAAAATGCTGATGCTTTATACGATGCTATTGCGCAACGATCACTATTGTATGGTGCGATCATCGGTGATATAGTAGGATCTAAATATGAATTTAACAATATAAAAAGTAAAGATTTCCCTCTTTTTTCGGATGGGTGCAGTTTTACCGATGATACAATTATGACGATTGCTGTCGCAAATGCACTGCAGAACTCCTGGGATAAAAAAGAAGAATTTACATCTTGCTTAATCAACGAAATGAAAACGTTGGGCAGAAAATACCCTCATCCGCAAGGTGGTTATGGCGGGCGATTTGCAGGTTGGTTAGAAAGTGACAACTCTCAACCCTATAACAGTTTTGGCAACGGTTCCGCTATGCGTGTGTCCGCCTGCGCAATTTATGCAGTGGAATTGAACGAAGCTTTGGAACTTGCTAAACTTTCAGCCGCGGTTACGCATAACCATCCTGAAGGAATAAAAGGTGCACAGGCCGTAGCTGCTACTATTTTCTTGGCTAAACAGAAAAAAACAAAAGCAGAAATTAAAGAATACATAGAGAATAACTTCTATCCGTTGCAGGAAACAGTCGAGGATGTTCGCAAATACTACACCTTCGATGAAACTTGTCAAGGTACTGTACCTCAAGCTATTATTGCTTTTCTTGAATCTTCTTCATTTGAGGATGCTATCAGAAATGCAGTTTCCATTGGTGGCGACACGGATACCATTGCTGCAATAACCGGTTCTATCGCATGGGCATTCTATCTCGATATATATGCGGATACACATGATGAAATTATTTTGAAAGCAAATGAATATTTGCCTCAGGAATTTATCGATGCAATTATCCTTTTTGGCAAAAAAGCACAAGGGAGAATGTCTTCGTACAACCGACTGACTGATTCATCCGGTTTTAAAATATACCCCAAAACACGTGTAGGAAAAGACCACAGTAGCACACACGAAGAAACAAAAAGCAGACTTGAAATTCAGAAATGGATTACACTGAACCTAATCAAAGATAATACTTTGCATTACGAAAACACTGCGGAGTATTATTGTATTGCAGCAGATGGCAGTGTGTTCAAAAAAGAGCGAGATATTTTCTATAGATTGATTCTTGAACAAATGGTATGGAAAAGAGACGACAGCCTGGTTTCTATATGGGATGGTAAAGGACCAATTTTCCAGGAGTATCATGATTTTAAGGATTATTTTAACATTGTCGTTAATTGATCTGTCTTCTGTCTTACGGTTGCATAAAGAAAAAAGGTCGCATAGAAATGCAACCAAAAATGCAACTTTTGCAACCCGATGCAACCCGTATCAAAAATTGCGTGATAATTCAGAAAAGTCAACATTCGTTGATACAAAGAAGTCATCTCTTTGCGAGGTGACTTCTTTGTTTGCGATAGCCGTAAATCCTTTATTTACAGGGATTTTCGGCTTTTTCTCTTTTCGTGCAGCGTTCAATGCTGTCCCGGAAAAACTTCTCTTATTCCGTAAGATAAAGGCGGTAAGGAATTATGTTCCTCACCGCCGCTGTATGTGAATTTTAAAATAATTGAGAATCGACTTTTCTTAAAAGATTTACACCAAGAAAGAAAATAATAATACAAACAACAGATCCGGTTGCAATGTTCATTATTCTTATCGTGTTTTCTGCCATTTCTCCGAAAGATACAAGCATTGATCTCTGCAAGGAAAATATCGACACAAAGGCATCGGCAAAGGATATATTGCGTAATGTTTTCACCTTTAAGGATGCACTCCGTCTTGACTTTGCTAAATTGACCGAAGCCAAGGTTATTTTTGTAAAGGCATATACTGCAATGGTTATCATTACGATTTCGTGATAGACAGTTCCTCTGTCCTGCACAGTTGCGAGTACAACAGTACCAACAAGAGGCAAAGTCATCACCATTAGCAAAATTCCCGTGAATTGCTTTATAAAGGCGGTGCTTTCTTTTTTTGAACGAAGAACGGTATACCTGACTACGCTTAAAACTGCGTAATATGTACCAACCGTCAACAACCACCAAGAATGTGTTACACACCCAATAACAATGTTATAGCCACTAAACGCTATATTGACCGCAAGGCTTCCAAATGCCAGTTTATATATTCTGCTCATTTAACTTACCAATAACGCAATCTGTAATAATCTTGCTGATAGAATCAATACTATCGGTGCAGTTATTATCAAGCCACTCCATTACGATTGCCGTAATACCCATAAGGTAGAACTTAAGTATATAGTTTCTTTCTCTTTCCGGAACACAGTATCTTGTGAGAACAGGTGTGAAAATATCCTTGAGCAAATCGCTATAAAGACCGTCAAAACCCAATGAACCGAACTGCTTAATGGCAGTTTTGAAAACTCGCTGATTTTCCTTGATAAAGGTAAGATACGGCGTTAGGTATTCGGGCGTTATGAACATTAGCCCTTTTAGATCACAATTATAAAAACTCTGCGAGATACTCCGTGTATCTTTTGAAAAGTAGGAAAAGAAAATATCGGTAATATGTGCCGTTGTTTCCTTTAGCAGATCGGCTGTATTTTCATAATGCAGATAAAAGGTTGAGCGATTGACTCCTGCTGCCTCGCAAAGTTCCTTGATGGTGATATATTCAAAGTCCTTTTTTTCAAGAAGGGATATAAGGGCTTTATCCATTTTGACAGCTGTATTAAAATACTTGCTTTCATTTTTGTTCATCAAAAAGCCCTCCTTTTTGGTTTATTTTCCTTCGCTGATCTCTCTTGCAAGCTCAACGATTTCATAAGCGTATTTCTCTTTGCCTTTTTCCAGCAATTTCTTATAAATCGGATAATTGACACAGCATCCGATTATACCGATAATGCCAATGATGATACCTAAAATCATACCGGTAACACCGCTGCCGATGACCTGCATTGCAAGACTCATTCCCGTGCCAAGAACAAGTGCGGAAATGATACCGAAGGTATAAGCGAATATATTTGCCGGATTTTTTGCTTTCGCATCGAGCTTACGAAGCGCAACGATTTTGGAATTGTCTTTGGGTGCGTATTCCTTTGCAATGGATTCTGCGTAGATTTTGTCTGTGTTCATTTTATGAACCTCCTTTTCGATTTTACAACCTAATCATACACCGAAAAAAGAGAAAACTGAACAACACGATTTAGGGAATGTGTCGAGTTGAAAATTCCTTATTAGAGAATTTCTTGGTGTTGAATTGCACCTTATTTTTAAATTGTATCATAAAGGCGTAAATTTTTCTATGATTTCTGAATTTAAAACCCCATTAGCTTGTTTTCTAAAATTGAAACCCGTAGAATACCCGTGCAAGGCTTTATACTCCGTTTTTAGGGTAAAGTTTTTTAGGGAACATGATGTTGCTTTGCTAATGATGACACTGCGTTAATGATGTGTTGCTTCGCAGTATTTCGGTGCGTTCAAGGTTGACAACGATAAAGGCTTTTGATACACTGGTCTTATCCGGAAGGAGAGAAAGGAGGCACAAGCTTTGAATAAAGTCCGAATTTTGATCGTTGCCATATTTTCTGTAATTTTGTTGATTTTGGTTGGTTGCGCTTCGGCGCCCTTGGAAGCACCGAGGGGAGAAAAAACTGCACCGGTGATTTCTTCGTCATCCGTACAAGCGCCTGCCACTACTGTAAAGAAGCCGGTCATTCCTTTTGATCCGGAAGCAAACGGGGTTCCTCGCTTTCCGACCGATGAACCGATCACAAAGCCCGAGAAAAGGGAAAAAATTGCTAACATTCTGGTAATCGGTAATTCCTGCGCCTACTACTTTTTGGATGAACTGGAGGGAATGGCAACTGCTGCGGGATATCGAGTGGACGTGTATAATGCCTATTACTCTCTTTCCTCCGGCAATCAGGTGGATGCACACTGGGCAAATCTGACCGTTGATCGCGCCAATTCCGATAAAAACACGTATCAGCTGTATAAAAGCTCGAAAGGGGTCAGAAGCCGGGTCGATAACGATATTACGCTCGACGGTGCACTGTCCTTTGCCGATTGGGACGTGATCGTAATGAATGAAAGCGTTAGACCGCGAAAATGCGATACCTATGAGGCGATGTATAAGAACACCGTTGAGGACGCAAAGCGGATCTACGATTATATTCGATCCGAGCACCCCGAAACGTCGCTTTTTTGGTATCAAGGCTTTTCCTATGAGATCGGATGGACTGCTTCCTCCGATGAATCGGAATGGATGACGACCAAGGAGCGCCAGGATACGAATCACGAAAATATCAAGCTTGCGTCTCGGCTGATCTGCCAACAAAACGGGATCCCGCTGATCCCCGTGGGGGATGCTTGGCAGTTGGCAAGAGCCAATCCCGAATTCGGTCAAAGCTTGACCGAACGCTGGCAGAGCGGAAATCGGGTAGAGGATCACTATCACGACGGCGAAAGCGGAGGACAGTATTTGAATGCCTGCGTGTTCTTTGAAGTCATCTTTCAAAAGAGCTGTATCGGGAATACCTTCCGTCCCGAAGCGGGAGGAGAGCTTGAGCATAAGCTGACGGACGAAAAAATCGTTCAGTTGCAAGCCATCGCCCATCAAGCCGTATCTGCTGTTTACGGAGAGGATTTTGCCAAATAAATCGCAGTCGTAACGAGCGTCCGTTTTTTAATGAAAGGAATCGAGATGAAAAAAGTACTGCTATGCGGCTGGATTGTCGCCTTGGCGCTGATTCTTTGTGCTTGCTTTGCGACTGAACCGAAGGAGGCAAAGCCTGCCAAGACCGAAAACTCCGAGCTTTCCGTCAAGACGAAAAATCCCATTACCGAAACCGCTCCGTCCGCTGAAGAAAACGTGACCGAGCAGAAGGAAACGGAGATTGAAAAGCCCGCTCATTCCGACCTGTATTTGCCCGAGGTTTCCTTTGAAAAGATGTTCGAATACTTCGAGGAATTGGTTCTGCACATGGAATATACCGAGGGAGATGGAAATGCTGCGCTGGTGCAAAAATGGCTTGCTCCTCTCTCGTATCGGATACAGGGGGAACCCACGAAAGAGGATCTTGCTGTGCTGGCGAACCTTTTTGATCAGTTGAATGAGATCAAGAACTTTCCGGGGATCTATCCCGCCGAAGACGGAGAAGCGGAAAACCTGACCATCAGTTTTTTGAATTCCGAGGATTTCAACGCCGCTTTTTCATCGGTCGTTAACGGTGAGGATGCTTACGGCGCAGTACAGTTTTGGTACTATACCGAAAGCAACGAGATCCATACTGCAAATATCGGCTACCGTACGGATATTCCGCAGGACGTGCGCAATTCCGTTTTGTGCGAGGAGATCGTCAATGCGCTCGGACTTAGCGACACTGTCTGTCGGGAGGATAGCATCGTTTATCAATATTCCGATGAAAATACGGAATTAAGTGACGTGGATTTGATCATTATAAAGCTGCTTTACGATCCGTCCGTTTTGTGCGGCATGGATTCCGATGCGTGTAAAGAGATGGTTGAAAAATTGTATTACTGAAAGAAAAAAGTCCTTGACCCCAAGGACTTTTTTTGTGAAGAATTGTTCTGTTTATGAAATTGGGGAAACTGCGTCCACAAAGCGCAAAAGGATCACCTCGTCTCCGATTTTCAGATCCTCGTAAGCCTTGCGATAGGGGAGCGTGACCGAACGGGATCTCCCGGTTTTATGCTCTACCACAAGATCCAGCACCTTGTGTTGGGTTGCGGCATAGGTCAGACCTGCTTGCCCGCTCAAGTATTTCTTTTTTTGCTCAATGGCAACGTTGAGGTATTTGATCGTACCGCGAAATTCCCTAGGTTGAAGAAAAAGAAAGATCTTGGAAAGAAAGAAACCGAGCAGACAAAGAGCGAGTGGAAGAAACTGCAGCGCTTTTCGGTCAAAAAACGAGGTAAATGAGAAGCCGCAAACCGTAAACAGCAACAGAAGAAACTGGTAGAGAACAAAGAAGCATAAGGCTTTCTTCTCATTTTTCTTTTGAATTGCTCTGAGCTCGTCAAAAGTAGTCATCGCACGTCCCCCATCCTTTTTCTTCATTATAGGCGAGTGAGTGTTATTTGTAAAGATTTTTTTGTAAAGTGTATTGCAAATGTAAAAACCACTATGATAGAATAGTATTAGAAAATTTTGACGAATAAGGTGGAAAACCTATGCGAAAAAACAGAATGATTTTTCTGTGTTTCTTTTTGCTTCTGACTTTGCTTGTTTGCTCTTGTCGAGCCGAGAAAAAAATGACCAACGAAACGCCTGTGAGCCATACGAAGCAACCTCCTCAAACCGAAATAATAAATGAAACTGCGTCGAAAATTACGGAAAAAATCGAGTCCGATGATTTTGAAGAGTGGCAAAAAGCTTATCTTGCTTTTTTGAAGACTGAAAAAACGGATCACAGCGCCTTTGCTCTTGTGGAATTAGATGATGACGGGATTCCCGAATTGTACTTGACCGGTGGTTGCGAAGCAACGGGAGACAGTGTGTGTGCCTTCCGAAACGGTTCGCTGATTGAGCAGCATCTTCAACGCACTTGGGGAGGCAGCTATATTCCCGGAAGTGGTGAATTTGCCAACGAGAACGGTAACTTCGGCCGATGCTACACCCGCGTTTATCGACTTGAAAAGGGTGAATTTGTTCAAACCTTTGATGCCTTGTTGGTGGAAAGTGCCGGTGTAAATATTGAAGGGGAACTGTATGAATTGCGTTACGAATATTTTCTCGGGGAAAAACAGGTGAGCGAAGGGGAGTATCTTTCGGCTCGCGATGCTTCCTTCGAATTTGAAAAGGCCATACCTTTCCACGAAGGGGCCGTTTCGTATGAGAAAATCTGTGAGCTGATTGTAAATTACGAGTAATGCGCATTGGAAAATCGAAAAAAGCGCGATAAGCGGAAAAAGATCGGGGGAGCGGACAATGAATTTTCTGGAAGAAAGAATTAAACGGGACGCCGTGGTAAAAGCGGGAAATATTCTGAAGGTGGACAACTTTTTAAATCACCAGATGGACGTTTCTCTTTTGGACGAGATCGGCAGGGAATTTTTTCGTCGCTTTTCCCATAAAAAGGTCACGAAGATTTTGACCATCGAGGCATCCGGTATTGCCATTGCATACCCTGTTGCTAAGGAATTCGGCGTGCCGATGATCTTTGCGAAAAAATCAAAATCCGTTAATATCGACGGAGAAATGTACGTGGCGGAGGTGGTCTCCTACACCCATAAAAACCTCAACCGCATCATCGTTTCCAAGAAATTTATTACCTCTGAGGATCACGTTCTGATTATCGATGATTTTCTGGCAAACGGATGTGCTCTCGATGGGCTGATCGCCATTGTAAAAGAGGCGGGAGCTACCGTTGCCGGGCTTGGAGTTGCCATCGAAAAGGGCTTTCAGGTTGGCGGAAAGAATCTTCGTGAAAAAGGCTATGATTTGCAAAGCATTGCCATCGTGGATGAAATGAATGAGGCTGACGGAAGCATCGTCTTCCGAACGCAGAAATAAATATCAACCGGCAAAGCCGGTGGTTTTATAACAGCCCTAAAGGGGTACGCCAAAAGCTAAAGCTACCAACCGCAAGGGGTACGTCAATCCTTAAATGGATCGTCGTACTACTTCATGGTTAGTTGATCGTATATTTGATCTTCGTGTTCTTACTCCCTTATATAGCGGGCTATTCCTTGTTTGTTTCTACCCACCGTACTCACATAATATCCCCTACACCAAAAGCGGCGGTTCCCATATTTATACTTCAAATTGGAAAAGCGCTCAAATATGATCATCGTGCTTTTCCCTTTCAAATACCCCATAAAATCGCTTACTCTTTGGTTTGGTGGTATTTCCACCAACATATGGATATGGTCAGGCATTGCATGGGCTTCTATGATGTTTACGTGTTTGCGCTCACACAGTTCTCGCAATATTGCTCCTATTTTTGCTTTCAGCTTTCCATATATTGCTTTCCTCCGATATTTCGGCGCAAACACGATGTGATATATTGACACTTCCAGCTCGTATGTGCTAAACTATATGTGTCATTAGCTTTGTTCTGCACTGTTAATGTCCTCCATTCTGTTAAATTCGGTTGGTAGCCGTTTTTACTATAGCAGAATGGAGTTTTTTGTCATCTCTGCCTGACTCGTCTGATACTAAAGCCCGTACATTCCACCTGCATAGCAGGTGGTTTTTTATCCGGGATAAAAAGCGATAGGACCGAATCTGTCCTATCGCTTTTTGTTACAGCTCCATTTTGCCCTGCGCCGCTTCCATATCGATCTCGTTGTAGATGATGCCGGGCGTGGGGATGCGTGGCTTTTTATAGATGGTAAGACTTGGATTGTCTGCGGTAGAAACCTCCAGAGCTTCGGTGATGATATCGTTTTTCTTCAGTGCCATCATCTGGTTGCCTGCGCTGGTTCGGGTACTCTTTTCCGCAAAGAGGGTGGTCTTGAGAATGCAAGCTCTGCCGGTCTTGGTCTTCAAAAGAATCTCTTTGACTTCTTTCCCGTCCAACAGGAACATTCCCGCAACGGGGGAGAGGGTGCTGAAAGCGCCCGTCAGCTTCTTGCGGTTGCCCTTGGTCTCATAAACGGACATAGGGAAGCAAACGCCCTTTCCGTTTTCAAATACCACGGCGAGCTTCCCCGACAGATCCTTAATGGGAGCGGAAAAAATCACCTTTTCGTCGGGATCCATTTCAAGCCTTGCGGGAATATAGTCACCCAGCTCGGAGGATTTCGTGGTTGAAAAATCTCCGAATTTCGCAGGATATACCTGTCCCTTGTCAGTAAAGAAGTAGATTGCCTGCTTGGAAGACATTTCCCCGGAAAATACGACGGTATCGTCTTCCTTCAATCTCTGCTGATCGTTCATCATAATTGATTTTAAGGGGATATTTTTCAGATAGCCTTCACGGGTGATAACGGCGTGGGCAGTGTATTCCGCTTCCTCCTCCAGCTTCAGCTTTTCGCTGGGACGGCTGAATTCGTAGGCGATGCGGGTCTTTCGCTCCTGCCCGTATTTCTTCTTAATGGCCTCCAGCTGCTTGATGATGTAATTGTCAAGCTTACGTGCGCTGGAAAGCAATCCCTCCAGCTCGGCAATTTCCTTTTCCAGCTTTTCCCGCTCGCCGATGCGATCCAGAATATACTGGCGGTTCAGGTGGCGCAGTTTGATCTCCGCAATGTATTCCGCCTGCGGCTCGTCAATGTCAAAGCCGCGGCACAGATTGGGTATGACGTCTTTTTCCTGCTCGGTTTTACGAATAATAGCAATGGCTTTGTCAATATCCACCAAAATCTTTTCCAGACCCTGAAGCAAGTGAAGCTTCGTTTCCTTCTGACCAAGTTCATAGTAAAACTCACGCTTGAGACATTCGCAGCGGAAGGCGTGCCACTCGTTGAGAATGTCGCGAACGCCAAGCTGATGGGGGGAGCCTGCGATCAGAATGTTGAAATTGCAAGGGAAACGGCATTCCAGATCCGTTGCCTTCAAAAGCTTTGCCATCAACTTGTCGGGATCGCTTCCTCGTTTTAAGTCGATGGTAAGTTTCAGTCCGTCCAGATCGATCTCGTCGCGAACGTCGTTGATCTCGCGAAGCTTTCCTTCCTTGATCATCTGCACGATCTTTTCAATGATCTGATCTACGGTGGTGTTATAAGGGATCTGGGTAATAACGATTCGGTTTTCCTTGGGGAAATTTTCCCAGACGGCGCGCACCGAGAAGGATCCCTTGCCCGTTTCGTAAACCTGGCGGATCTCGTCCTTGTCGTAGAGCAGTTCACCGCCCGTAGAAAAGTCGGGTGCCTTGAGGATCTCGTAAAGATCCGCATTGGGGTCGCGCATCAGAGCGATGGCTGCATCGCAGGTCTCGTTAAGGTTGAAGGAACAGATCGAGCTGGCAAGACCTACTGCGATACCCGTATTGGGGCAGACCAGGACGTTGGGGAAGGATGAGGGAAGGAGCACGGGTTCTTTCAGAGTGGCGTCGTAGTTATCCACCATATCCACCGCTTCTCTGTCAATCCCTGCAAAGAGCTCTGCACTGATGGGAGCAAGCTTGACCTCCGTGTATCGGCTGGCAGCGTAAGCCATCTTGGAGTACTGTTTACCAAAGGTTCCTTTGGAATCTACGAAGGGATGCAGAAGCGCTTCGTTTCCACGGGTCAGTCGCACCATGGTTTCGTAAATGGCGGCGTCGCCGTGAGGGTTCAGCTTCATGGTCTGACCTACCACGTTGGCGCTCTTGGTGCGGGGCCCGTTTAAAAGCCCCATCTTATACATCGTATAAAGAAGCTTTCTGTGGGAGGGCTTGAGACCGTCGATTTCGGGGATGGCGCGTGAGATGATGGAGCTCATAGCGTAGGGCATATAGTTCTCGCGGAGCGTTTCGGTAATGGGCTGCTCGTGGATCACCGCAGGGGCGACGGGAGCGGCGTTTTTACTGTTTTTCTTTTTTCTTTCTGCCATAGTTTTTTCCTTCAACGGTATTTTCTACTATTTTAATCCTTTTGGATGAATTTTGCAAGTGCTCCGCAGGTCTTTTCGTCACAAATCGCCTGAACGTAGATTCCCTCAGTTTCGTAACGAACCTCGTCTACGCTGGCGTTTTTGTACAAAAAGGAAAGCTTTCCTCCCTCCTCGTGAGGAAACAGGAAGGTAACGGGCTTTTTAAATTGAGAAAGAATCTCTTCGATTCTCGAAAGGAGAGTATCCTTTCCTGCACCGGTTTTGGCTGAAATACAAACGTGCTCGTACTTTTTCGGAAAGCTGCTTACGTTAAATCTGCTTTCGGGCAGATCGGTTTTGTTGAGAAGATACAGAGTTGGGGGAGGGGTCACTTCTCTCTTCCTGTAAAGATCCAGAAGAATGCTTTCCGTGATCTGAGTCTTCTGCATAAATTTAGGATCCGTGGCGTCCAGAACCACCAGAACCAGATCGCTGTAAACCACCTCGTCCAGCGTGGAGCGGAAAGCGTCCACCAAGTGGTGGGGGAGACGGTTGATAAAACCAACCGTATCGGTCAAAAGTACTTCGCCGTAATTGGGCAGACGGAGTCTTCTGGTGGTGGGATCGAGGGTGGCAAACAGTTTGTTCTCCGCAAGGATCTGATCCTCGCACAAAAGATTGAGCAGGGAGGATTTTCCTGCGTTGGTGTAGCCTGCCAGAGAGATGTGAAACACACCGTTTTTTTCGCGGCTTCTGCGCTGAGTCTTGCGCTTCTTTGCAAGCTCGGCAAGCTCCTCCTCCAGTCTTTGGATCTTTCGCTTGACGTGACGGCGATCCACCTCCAGCTTGGTTTCACCGGGACCTCGCGTGCCGATGCCGCCGCCAAGTCGGGAAAGCTCGCTGCCTTGACCTGAGAGTCGGGGAAGAGAGTACTTTAAATTGGCGATGGCAACCTGAAGCATGCCTTCGCCCGTGGTGGCATTTTGAGCAAAAATGTCAAGAATCAGCATGGTTCGGTCAATGACGCGAACGCCCTCCAGTACCGCTTCCACGTTTCGGATCTGAGAGGGGGTCAGCTCACAGTCAAAAACTACGAGATCTGCATACATATTTCGGCAAAGCACGGTAAGCTCAGCCAGTTTTCCCGTGCCGATATAAGTTGCGTGCTCGGGCTTTTCACGTGCCTGAATCAGTCTGCCCAGGGCAACGCCGCCCGCTGTTTTCAAAAGCTCCTCCAATTCGTCCAAAGAGGAGTCGGTATCCATCAGATCGGCGTCGTTGAGAACGACGCTGACCAGTATTGCTTTTTCGGGTTCCTTGTTTTGGGTCTCATTTGTTCCCGTACCGGGAAATTTTTCAAATATGCCGCTCATGGCATTCTCCTTGTAATTGATATGAAAAAAGCGGCAACACCGGAACAGTGCAACCGCTTCTAACCGTTTTATGCCGACTTTTTCGACAACTTATCTGCCAAACTTCTTGTTGAACTTGTCAACACGTCCACCGGCATCGACGAATTTCTGCTTACCGGTGTAGAAGGGATGGCACTTTGCGCAAATATCCACGTGGATGTTTTCCTTAGTGGATCTGGTGGGGTATTCAGCACCGCAAGCGCAAATGATCACGGTATCCTTGTAGGAGGGATGAAGTCCTTCTTTCATTCTTTTCACCTTTTTCTGTTTTTATTTACGTTGCGATGAAATCATCTTTCAACGGCATTGCACTATATATTAGCACAAACAAAAACAAAAATCAAGAGTAAAATCCATTTTTTTCAAAAATATTCTTAAATTTTATCTTTCTGCTAAAAAATCCAGGATCGGACGGGATAAAACGAAGGCAAGCTTTGCTTGGTAAGTTTCGTCTTTTAAGAGGGAGGCTTCCTCTGCGTTGCTTAAAAATCCGCATTCTACCAAGAGAGCGGGCTGGTCGATCCGATCCAGAATGAAGATCTTGCCCTGCGCATCCTTGACGGTTCGCTTGTTATCGGGTTGCAGCATGGAGGCAACGGTATTTTGTATCACCTGTGCCAAAGCACGGTTTGCATCGTTTCGGTCGGCGTAAAAAATCTGAAGTCCCTTGTATTGCTCGGCAGGCAACGTGTTCATATGGATGCTGATAAATAAGGCGTCGGGATATTTTTTTGCCAATTCCACTCGTCCCATCAGATCCCTTGTTTTTCTGGAGGAATAGGATTCCTCACTTTCTACAGCTACATCCTCGGTGCGGGTATAGATCACGCGAATGCCCGCATTCTCCAAAAAGCACCCCAGCTTTTTTGTAACCGAAAGATTGATATGCTTTTCTTCATCTCCGTGAATGCTGACCGCCCCCGAATCCATTCCGCCGTGACCTGCATCCAGGATCACCGTGGGCATATTTCTTTCTTCGACGGAAACGGGTTTTGCTTCTTTTTCCGAAAAAAGGTTCATTGCCACGGAAAAAAGATTTGACAAAGATAGTAAAATCGCCGTCAGAATCAAACTGAAGCGAATTGAATCTGAAAAGATTGTAGAGCGCTTTTCGTTTTTTTTCAAAAAAATCACCTCACAAGAGTATATTGACTCCGGTGAGGTGATATGCTTTTATTTCTTTGAAGTTTTTTTATCCTTGAGAAAATTTTTATACCCGATCAGGTAGCTGATCCCGCAGGCAAGGATCCCGGGGATGGCTCCTACCAAATGCAAATAGCAACGGGAATTGATGGCATCGGCCATTTTATCAGCGGCGATTCCTGCAGCAGTCGGGAAGACGGTTTGCGTAATTCCGACGTACATCCCTTGCAGGAAGGTATGATTGCCAAGATAAGAAAGGTAACCGGCAGTGTTTGTTACCTCCGGAGCTGCATAGGGTGGAGTGATGATTGAAACTAGGGCAAGAAGGATCGTCGGTAGAAACGCGATCAAGGCAAAAAGAAAGCCGGCGGCAGGGGAGGAGGAAGATTTGTGTGCATAGTCATATTCGCAGGCTTTTCCGCCGCCCTGATACATCTGGGAGGACATAATATAAAAGAAGAACAGTACTACGGTGATCTGACCTACCGCGAGAATAAAGGGAATCTTATAGGTAGCACCATACATCATAAAGCCGAAGAGACTCATTACGACTTGATACAAAAAGGTCTTGACGAGAAGACCGGAGTTACGTGAAAATAAATTCATAGCAGAATCCTTTCATAGTTTTTTGCTGTATGTGAGAGTTTATACCATTTTCGGGGAAAAAGCAATGGTGTATTTGTGAATTTTATCCTTTTTTCAAGAATTTCCATCGCGGAAAATGATTTTTTTATTGACAAAAGATGAAAACAATGTTATGATAATGGTGGATATTGAGTAAAAGTATATTCAATTCAAATCGAACTTTCTTTAACAAGGAGTAAGTTATGAAGAAAATTGTGACGCTTCTTATGGTATTTGCGACGCTTGCCGCGCTTTTTGCGGTTCCCGCATCTGCCAGAGGCTACACCCTGTCGATTCCATCAACGGTAAGCTCGCACAACCTGGAGGCTTACGGTCTGCACACGATGAACGTGTACAGCACAGACGTCCCCCCCGTTATCGACGGTAAGGTTGGTGTAGGCGAGTATCCCGGTCCCAACAACGGATGTTCTCTTTCCTCCGTTCCCGGTGACAATCTGTGGATGTCCTCTTCCAACGAGGCAGGTGCACATCAGAACGGTTATCAGGGCAGATATGACTTTACCGATTACGTGCTCGAAGAAGATAAGCCTGAGTATATTAACAGTTATTTGACTTACGACGATAAGTATCTGTACTTTGCTGTAACCACGACCATTCCCGCGGTTCGTCATACCGACGCTACTGACGATGAGATCGTTTCCGGTGGCAGCAAGCGCCGTTCAAAGTATTGGTGGATCGATACCTTCATCAACTTTATGCAGACCGATAACGTTTCTGCCTGCAACTATAACTCTGTTGCACAGACCCGTTACAATCTTTATAAGTACGATTATTTCAATACCGCAATGACCGTTACCATCAACGAGACCAGCGGTTACCGTCGCGTTATCCTTCCCAATGAGAAGAAGCCCAGCAACTTCAACAGAGCTTACCTCTCTTATTGGACCGATGAGGAGACCGGTGTAACTTGGAATACTACTACTTATAAGAAGGCGGAGAATTTCTTCTACCAGGTGACCGTTCTTGATAACGGCAAGTGGGCAGTGACCTTTGAAGGCAGATATGCTTTGGGCGACGTTCTCCGTATTACCGATATCGAGAACGGTGACGGCACTCCCCTTGACAGAGTTCCCGAATGGGGCTCTTGGGGCTTTAACATCAGACTTCAGTCTTCCGGAAACGTAAAGAGCACCGCTCCCAACGGAACCGAGGTTGAGATCTTCCGTGATGACGTTATCTACGCTCAGACTATGCTTCCCGCCTACGGTGCAGCTCGTACTCAGGCAAACAGCAAGATCGGCGATTACCTGTTCCATAATACCGTTTCCGCTGCTGTCAGCTCCGGTCACGGCCTGTCTGTTTACTACTTAGCAAATCCTGTTCACTACCTTGGCAAGTACAATCCTGCCGTACACGGTACCGATGTAGACGACAAGATTAACGTCTCTCCCATCGGAACTACCACCACTCGTGTAACCCGTACCCGTACTCCTGCTTTGACCAGCGGTGTTCGCGGTGTAAACTATCGTGTGATCGGTGTTGCTACCTCCTCTGCAAGTGCTACCGGCGATAGCCTGACCACCACCTTTATTTTGGCAGGTGTTATGCTCCTTTTCGCAGCAGGTGCAGTTTCCGTAATCTTAATGAAGAAGCGTAGTACGCGTCTTTGATTTGAATTTTAACAATGAAGGATTGGCGGTCCGATTTTCGGACCGCTGATTTTGTTTGGTATGAAACGAAAAATAATCTGCTTTTTATTGTCGATTTTTGTCGCAACCGAAATTCTTGGATGCAGGCTCGATGCTTCTGCAAAGGATTTCACCTTTACGGATCTTTCTGATTTCGGCATTTCTTCTTTGGGCGTTTATCGAGTACCTTCCGTATCTATAGACGGCACAGTTTCACCCAGCGAGTACGGCAGCGGCACTTCTTTTTTGGATGGAAGTGGCTTGTACCTCTTGAAAAGCGATGCTTATTCCGATGCTGTAAGACCATCTTCCGCGACGGTTCAGGAAAGCTATGTAGCCCTCAGCGGAGAATATGTTTACTGCGCTTTGCGCCTTCGCAGCGCGGATGGGGCTCCTATCCCTTTGAATAAAGAATTCGGTCCATGCTACCGCGTTTCCATAAGCCTTAGCTTATCTGAAGGAGAGCATCCCGCATTGCGCGGATCGGCTTTGACCAATGACTATTATTTTTCTGCGGAGGATCATACTTGCATCAGCTTTTACGGCGATCGGATTGCACGTAGCTTGACGGAAAAAGCAGTTTCTGCAAAGCCTTTGTCCTCTATGACCGAAAAATATCGTGAAAACGGTCTCGTCACCTCTGATGGGGTTCTTTGGAATGCTACCCAATATTGTAACAATACCTGCTTTTCTCTGGAAAATGTCGGAGGTGTTTCTACGCTGACTTTCGAAGCAAAAATTCCTTTGGAGGACGTACTCCTTTCCGTGCATCCGACGGAGCGGGACAAGATTCGTTTCGCAGTGAAAAACGCATCACGTACGCTTTGCGGTTCCTTTTCTTCGCAGATCTATTTGTCTGAGCGCACTTGTCTGATCACGGGTCTTCCTTCTTCCGTTTCTTTTTCCGACGAGACCCTTGCGTCTTTTATGGAAAGGGATTATGAAAAGCCTGCATCGGGTCTTTATATCCCCAAAATCATTCCCGTACCCCTCTACTGGTGCGGTCAGCCGACTGTGAAGGAACGGGTTCCCGTTTCCAAGGAAACGCAAAACGTTCCTTCCTCCGAAGGCATCTCCTCAACGGAAAAGGCTTCTGTCGACGATAGCACCGTGCAAAACGAGAGCGTAATGAATTCCCAAACTCCCGACGATCCATCCTCGGGTACTGCCGTGCAGGAAAACGACGAATCCGTTTTTGAATCCTTGCCGGATGGCGATGATCTTCTCCCCGAGGAAACGCAAATCATTTATGATACAAAAACCACTACGACTACGAAAAAGAAAAACGATAATTCTTTGGCGAGCAGTATTCTTGCAACGTTGACGGGTGCTTTCCTCTTTGGTGCGGTTTTGATCCTTTGTATTTATTTTCGTGACAGCGGAAAAAGGGAAGACGAAAAGAATCGAAAAGGGAAGAAGAAAAATCAAAAGGAAAAGCGATCCGACAAAAGGAAGGATTAAAAACAAAGCGGACTTTCCGCTTTGTTTTTTTGTTGCATTTTTTCGTTTCATCGTGTAAAATATATTGGAAAGGAGGAGATGATATGAAGATCCGTATGGATGAGCTGCCGCCTGCAGTTGCTCGCTATTTGTCTTATAAATTATCAATTCAGGGCGCCAGCGAAAAAACCGTGTACGAATATAGCCTCGATCTGATGAATTTTTTTCGTTTCGTCTTTTTCAGAGACGTTCCCCGAGAAGAAAGGGTTGACCTGTCCTCCTTGACCGATCAGCAAATTGGCTCCGTACCCCCTCAGAAGATCTACGAATACCTCCTGTATTCCGCAACGCAGAAAAAGAACGGAAACGCCAGCCGTGCCCGCAAGCTTTCAGCAATCAAAGGACTTTATAAATTCCTTGCGTCCAAGGAAAAATCTATTTCGGATAACCCCTCCAAGGAAATTGAGGCGCCATCCGTAAAGCATGCTTTGCCAAAATTTCTTTCCGAGAACGAAAGTCGTATGCTTTTGGAAGCGGTTGAAAATTTTGGTGAAAAAAACAAGAAAAGAGATTATGCCATTCTCGCGCTCTTTCTCAATTGCGGAATGCGAGTTTCCGAGCTTTGTGCCATCAGCCTGCCCGATCTGCCTGCCGATCTTTCTCAGGTTATTGTTACGGGCAAGGGGAATAAGCAAAGACTTGTCTATTTGAACGCCTCCTGTCAGGCTGCGCTTCGTGCCTATCTGGAGGAACGAAAAAACATACCCTGCCGGGATGAAAAAGCCTTGTTCGTCAGTCGCAATCAAAGAAGGCTTTCCGTAAAAACGGTTCAGTGGCTGGTTTATAAGTATCTGGATCTGGCGGGACTGGGAGACAAGGGCTATTCCGTTCATAAGCTTCGACACACTGCCGCAACTCTCATCTACTCTACGGGGAAGGTGGACGTTCGCATCCTACAGGATATTTTGGGACACGAGCAGTTGAATACGACACAGATCTATACCCACGTCAGCGACGAACAAAAGAAAAAAGCAATGAGCGAAAATCCATTAAATGAAAAATAAAAAAACGAATAAAATGCTTTTCGATCATCCATACTAGATAAAAAAAGAAGGAATGGTCTGAATGGATTTTCTCTTTGGGATCGTGATCGGAGGGATCATCGGCGTATTTACAATGTGTCTTTTCCAGGTCACAAGAGAATAAGCGGCGCGTCGCGCCGTAAAAAAGCCACCGTTTTCGGTGGCTTTTTGTATTTTGATGCGAATATGAATTCTTTGGGCGTCTTGATTTGTTGGAAGGGGTTTGTTATAATATCAGAAAGTATTTGCCTGAAAATTAATAAGGAGAAACCATGAAGAAATATACGGTGGGTTTGGATTTCGGTACCGGGAGTATGCGTGCTTTGCTGGTGGATCTTGCAAGCGGCAAAGAACTCGGGTATAAGGAATGTAAATATCCTCACGGGGTAATGGAAAGCACTTTGCCTGACGGAACGAGGCTCGGTCCCGAATGGTCACTTCAGCACCCCGAGGATTATCTGTTTGCTTTAACCGAAACGGTTCCCAATTTACTGCGCGAGCACGGAGTTCTTCGGGAAGAAGTTGTTGGACTGGGAATTGATTTTACTTCCTCTACCGTAATCCCTCTGGATGCGACTCTTACCCCTCTTTGCCTTATGAAGGAATACTCGGGAAATCCACACGCTTATGCGAAGCTTTGGAAGCACCATTCCGCGCAGTATTGCGCGGAGCTGATCACCGATCTTGCCAAGAAAACCGAACAAGCCTGGCTGGTAAGAAACGGCGGAAGGATTTCACCTGAGCTAGCATTCCCCAAGCTTTTGCAGGTTGCTTTGGAAGCGCCGGAGCTTTTTGATCGTGTGGAATACTTTATGGATGCAGGCGATTATATGGTATCTCTCCTGACGGGAGAAGTATCCAGAAGCACTTGCATTGCAGGATACAAATATTGCTGGAGCAAAGAGGAGGGCTTCCCCGATGAAGGCTTTCTCAACGGTCTTGCTCCCGATTTTGGCAGTAAGGTGCTGAAAAAGCTGCGCGGAAAGTTCTTTGCTCCCGGAGCGTCTGCGGGAACTCTGACAAAGGAATTTGCCGAAAAGCTCGGACTTTCGGAGAAAACCGCGGTATCAGCTGCCGTCATCGACGCCCACGCTGCTATTCCCGCAATCGGACAGATCGGTGAAAACCAAATGCTTATGATCCTTGGGACTTCCGGCTGTCACCACCTGTTGTCCAAAAGCTATCGGCAGGTTGAGGGCGTTTTTGGAATCGTGGAGGACGGAGTGATCGAGGGCTTTTATTGCTATGAGGCGGGGCAAAGCGGGATGGGAGACCATTTTGAATGGCTCCTGCGGAACTGCGTTGGTAAAGACGTTGAGGATCGGGCTTGCGCAAAGGGAATGAGCGTTTTGAACTACCTTGCGCAGCTTGCTTCCGAAAAAAGAGCTGGTGAAACGGGTCTGCTTTGTCTGGATTGGTTTAACGGAAACCGCTCCGTTTTAAATGACTGTGATCTTTCAGGCGTAATTTTGGGTCTTACTCTTTCCACTCAGCCGCAGGATCTGTACCGTGCTCTGGTGGAGGCGGTTGCCTTCGGTACGCGGAAGATCATTGAGAGCTTCGAAAATTCCGGGGTTGCCGTGGATGCCCTCTTTGCTACGGGTACCATGTCAAAGTCGTCCTTTGTGATGCAGACCTTCGCCGACGTTACGGGAAAGAGGATCCGCATTGTAGCTTCTCAAAACGGACCCGCTTTGGGAGCGGCGATATTTGCCGCGTCGGCGTCCGGAACGTTCTCTCTTGCCGAGGCAACGAAAAGACTGGGAAAGCTACAGGAAAACAGCTATGATCCCGATCCGAAAAATTCCGCACTCTATGATAAGCTTTACGGGGAATATTGCTTGCTTCACGACTATTTCGGAAGGGAAGAAAATCCCGTTTTAAAAACACTGAAATCCCTTCGAAAATAAATACAAGCCACCGAATTTCGGTGGCTTGTTCCGTTTAAAAGCTGGGTTGATTGATTGTGAAAACCGCACCGTTGGGAAGACCTGCAATCTTTTCGGGGGACGCGTCAGCATCGTAGATCAGCTTTCCCGGTTCCGTCTTGAATACGTGGGTTGCGAGAACTTTATTACCTCTGTGTGGACATTGGGTGATCGTTAAGGAGTGATCGTCCATTTCCGATGGATAATAGAACATGCAGTTCTTTGCTTGAAGCCACACGATCTTTTCGCTTTCCTCGTTACCGCTTGGATAATAGTAGGAAGCATAACGCTCGCGGCTTTCCTCTAAGTAATTGTCCCCAAAATCGACCCCTCCGATCAAAGGAACGTTATTTCCACTCTCTTTGCGAAACAAAATATACATTGTGGAATTGTTTTGATCGTTTTGATATGTGTATTCATCGTATTGGTATCTCATAGGTTCAACTTCAACTGCTTCCTCTAAAGTTGCTGATTTGTTTTTTTTATCCGAATTAATTATAACATTCTTTTCCTGGGCATTTTTTTCTTCGTTTTTAAGGATCGGGTCAGATAGGATACCGATTGCGGCAATTGCGGCGATGATCAGCGATAAAATGATGATCCAAAATACGGGCTTTTTATAATATAGTGTCATTTTTATTCTTCCTTTCACGTTTTGCTCCCCGAACGCCAAGGGGCAAGCATAGACGCCGACGGAGCGGGTGGAGCACTTCAAGAGTGCGCGTGCATAATCGCGCCGTTCCTCCTCGTTCATATCCGACAGAACCTTTTCGTCACATGCGGATTCCACGTCTTTGCAAAACAGCGCGTAGGAAAGCCATAGGAGGGGATTAAACCAATGAAAAGATAAAAGCAGCCAAGCGAAGGGCTTCGCAAGATGGTCCCCGCGGCGAATATGTGCTTTTTCGTGGGCTAAAACGGAGAGGACCGTGGATGGATCCAATTCGAACGGAAGATAAATTACCGGTTTCCAAAAGCCCAGGATAAAAGGGGACTGTACCCATTCACTTTGGCGGATCCCTTTTGAATATGGAACTGAAGTTGCCAATCGGATTTTCAAGCAAAAATAACTTGTGATCATAACGGCAAGCATGGCCACAACACCCATAAGCCAGAAAAAGGGGAGGGTATCTTTAAATGAAAAGGGAGCCGACTGTCTCACTTCCTTTTTTTCCGAAGCCGAAGGTGTGGCGTTTTGCAAAGGATCGTTCTTTTCTCCTTGCGGGAGTTCGTTTAAAGCCGCATACTCTGTCCAAAAGGATCCTGCATCCTTTTCCTCTACGAAACTTTCCTGTATTTGAATATGGATTTCTTCTTTTTGCGGAGGGGAAAAGCTAAAAGGCGTTTCGAAGGAAAAGGGAATCAGCAAACGTATGGCAACCAAACCCCAAAGAGCGCAAACGATCCATTTCGGAGCCTTTCGCAGGATCAATCGAAAAAAGAGAACGGAGAGAATGGCAATGCTTCCGTCAACACTCATTTCAAGCACGTAGGCAAAGAGTGCGTTCATCTTATTTGCCCCCTTTTTCGATGAGCCTTTCCAATTCTTCGATTTCTTTTTTGCTAAGCTTTTGACTTCTTGCAAAAGCGGCGATGAAGGCGGGAAGGGAACCCTCAAAGGTCTTCTCCATCAGTTCTTCCATTTGATCCTCCTGCACCTGATCCTTGGAGATCAGAGAGGTGACTACGGAATTTTCGTTTTTCAATACGCCGCGGTCGGTCAATCTGCGAATTACCGTGTAGGTCGTGGTGCGTGACCAATCCAATTTTTCCTTGCAGAGCTTTGCAAGAGCGGAACTGGAGATCGGTTCGTTTTCCCAGAGAATCAAACAAAAACGGTACTCACTTTCAAAGATTTTCGGTGTTGTCATATTTACCTCCTAAAAAAGTGTCTAATGCATTCGACAAGTGTAGTCTAACACATTAGACAAAATTTGTCAAGAGAAAAAATAAAAGAGCTTGCACGTGCAAGCTCTTTTGGCTTATCGGTGTTTTATTTGATCTCGATCATGCTTTCGTTCCACATCTCAGGTGCTTCGTAGCCGAGCAGATTGACCGCAGTAGCGGCAACGTTGGAAAGCCCGAAGGAGCCTTCCTTTACGGTGTAAGCATCTTTGCTATTGTTATCGTAGAAGATGCAGGGAACGGGATTCAGAGTGTGGCTGGTCTTGGACTTGAAGGAACCGTCCTTGTTTTTCTTTGGCTCACCGGTCTTCTTATCCAGCTCCATCATTTCATCGGCGTTGCCGTGGTCTGCGGTAATCAGTGCTACGCCTCCGACCTCGTCGAGAGCAGCAAGGATACGATCCAGACAAAGGTCAAGAGCCTCCATGCTGATCACGGTAGCCTTCATATTGCCGGTGTGACCGACCATATCGCCGTTGGGGAAGTTTGCACGGATAAACTTGTATTCTCCGCCACGGATGGCATCTACCAAAACGTCGGTGATCTCCGCACACTTCATCCAGGGTCTCTGCTCGAAGGGAACCACGTCGGAGGGGATCTCCATGTAGGTTTCTTTTTCGTCGTCATACTTGCCGGACTTGTTTCCGTTCCAGAAGTAGGTTACGTGACCGTATTTCTGCGTTTCACTGACTGCAAGAGACTTAAAGGGTGCTTTTGCAAGATATTCACCCATGGTGTTGGTAATTTCGGGAGGAGCAACCAAATATACGGGAGGAATGTGCAGGTCTCCGTCGTATTCCAGCATCCCTGCGTAAGCGGTCTTGGGGAAACGAACTCTGTCAAAATAGGGGAATTCTTCGTCGCAGAACGCCTTGGAGATCTCGATGGAACGGTCACCGCGGAAGTTGAAGAAGATCACGCCGTCTCCGTCCTCGACAGTTCCTACTGCTTTGCCGTTTTCGGCGATGACGAATCCGGGGAGATCTTGGTCAATGACCTTCAGCTCGTTTCTGTAAGTTTCAATGGCTTCCTTTGCGCTGGCAAACTGTCTGCCTTCACCCAAAACGTGAATGTCCCAGCCTGCCTTGACCATTTGCCAGTTGGCTTCGTAGCGGTCCATAGTGATGCTCATTCTTCCGCCGCCGGAAGCGATCTTTGCATCAAAGCCGCCGTCGTTCAAGGAAGCGAGAAATTCCTCGAAGGGCTCAACGTATTCCAGAGCACTGGTTTCCGCTACGTCTCTGCCGTCCAGCAGAATGTGGCAGCGAACCTTTTTGATTCCCTCTGCCTTGGCTTCGGTGATCAAAGCCTTCAGATGGTCAATGTGAGAGTGAACGTTGCCGTCGGAGAACAGACCGATAAAGTGCAGGGTAGAGGCGTTTTCTTTGACGGTTCCGCTCACCTTCTGCCAGCCGTCACCCTGATAGATCTTTCCGCTTTCGATGGAGTTGGATACAAGCTTTGCACCCTGTGCGAAGATCTGTCCGGAGCCCAGTGCGTTGTGACCGACCTCGGAGTTACCCATGTCATCGTCGGAGGGGAGACCTACTGCGGTTCCGTGTGCTTTCAAGCTCAGGGTGGGGTAGTCGCGCATCAAGCGGTCCAAAGTAGGGGTAGAAGCGCTTGCAACGGCGTTTCCTTCCGTTTTGGGATTGAGACCCACACCGTCCAGGACCAGTACCGCAACGGGGCCTTTTACGTCGATTTTCTTCTTCATTTCCACAAGTTCCATAATCATTCCTCTTTCTCAAGATTAATTTTCATTTTTCAATTTTAAAAACTTCTTCGGCTGCTGCCAGGATCCCCAGCTTTGCACTTTCCCAGGTCAGACCGCCTTGCATATATACGGTAAAAGGAGGGCGCATAGGGGCATCGGCGGAAAGCTCAATGGAGGAGCCTTGGGTAAAGGCACCTGCCGCCATAATAACGGGATCTTGATATCCCGGCATTGCCCAGGGGATCGGCGTCACGTAGCTGTCGACGGGCGATGCACTCTGCAGTCCGCGACAGAAGGCTTCTACCTTGTCACCGCTCTGCAAAGAGATCTGCTGAACGATGTCAAATCTTGCTTCCTCGGTTCGTGGGATACAATCGTAGCCCATTTTCTCAAACAGAGCCGCGGAATATACGGCGGTTTTAAGCGCTTGCGCTACGGTGTGGGGCGCGTAGAAGATGCCTTTGAACATTGCCTTGGTATTTCCGAGGCTTGCACCGATCTCAAGCCCGATTCCGGGGCAGGACCAACGGGCGGCACAAAGCTCCACTGCTTTTTTCGTGCCCGCCAGATATCCTCCGGATTCCGCCATACCGCCGCCGGGATTCTTGATCAGCGAACCGATACAAAGATCTGCACCGTAATAGCAGGGCTCGTGCTCCTCACAAAATTCCGCGTAGCAGTTGTCAACCACCACGAAAGCATCGCTGCCTGCTTGCTTAACCAGCTCTACGGCTTTTTTTACAACGTGATTGCCCAAAGGTCGGCGGGTACTGTACCCGGGGCTTTTCTGTAAATAGACCATTTTTACTCCGCCCTTGGCAAGACGGTTCAGTATGGCTTTTTCATTCAGCTCGGATTTTTCGTTCAGCTCGATTTCTTCGTAGCGGATTCCAAAGTCCTTCAGACTGCCCGTTCCTTCCTCGCCCTCGATTCCGATCACGCTTCTGAGCGTATCGTAAGGCGTTCCCGTTACGGCGAGCATGGTATCTCCGGGACGGAGGAGACCGAACAGACCAATGGTCAGAGCGTGGGTGCCGGACAAAACGCTGTGACGGACGAAGGCTGCTTCTGCTTCAAATACGCGGGCGAAGATGCGGTCCAATACCTCTCTTCCCATATCGTCGTAGCCGTAGCCCGTAGTGGGATTAAAGCATTCCGTGGAAACCTTTTCCTCGCGAAAAGCTTCCAGAACCTTTTTCTGATTTCGAAACGCTCTTTCGTCGATCTGCTGAAAGATGGGGAGAAGATCTGACTCCGTTTCTTTGGAAAGCGCCATCAGCGCTTGGGAAAATTCTAACATAAATTCCTCATTTTACAAATAATTTCTCCTTATCATATCACAAAAAAAACTTTGAAGCAACCTATTTATGAAAAATAAAAGGAAATCTTCCGGACATTTTCCCTCCGAGATTGACAAAAAAGCCTTTTCGGGATAAGATAATAAAAAAACAGACGGAGAACGGTATGCCGCGATTTTTTATAGATGATGAAATTGAATATGAAAACAATGCTTCTCTCCCGGAACGTATTTCTCTGACCGGTGAAGACGCCTTCCATCTGTCCGTATCACTTCGTGCCAGAGTGGGGGATGAGGTGGAGGTGTGCACAGCAAACGGCGTAGAGCTGATCTGCAAAATTGCATCCGTCTCGGGGGGCAAAAAGGATCCCGTGGTAAAACTGACCCCCGTTGACGCTCGAAAAAGCGAGGTGGAGATGCCCGTGGAGGTGACCTTATTTCAAGGGATGCCGAAGGGAAAGAAAACCGATTCCATTATTCAAAAGTGTACCGAACTGGGTGTATCGCGAATCGTATTCGTTTATACGGACCACGCCGTGCCCGAGCTTTCCGACGAGGAAAAGAAACTGACCCGCTTTCGCAGGATCGCCGAAGAAGCCTGCAAGCAATGCGGCAGGGGAAAACTTGTGAAGATCGGGATCCTTCCTGACTTTGAAAGTGCCATTGCGGAAATGAAAAAAAGTGATCTTGCGTTTGCCTGCTACGAGCTGGAACGGGAAGGTGGTATCAAATCCCTTCTTTCCCGCAAGGCGAATACGGTATCCTTTTTCGTCGGTCCCGAAGGAGGCATTTCCGTTCGGGAAGCGGAGCTTTTGAAAGAAAGCGGTATCCCTACGGTTACCTTGGGGAAGCGGATCCTTCGCACGGAAACGGCAGGAAGCACGGTTATGTCTATGCTGATTTATGAAAAAGAGCTTTGATTTCAAAGCTTTTTTTCTTTGCTCCGACTTTTTTCGATCAAAAAAAATAGGGAAATAGATCGTTTAGTCAAAAAAGACAATAAAAATAATGATAATTTGTTAATATTTATAATTTTCTCTTGAAAAATCCGTCAATGTTGTGTATAATGTTCGTGGTTTGCTCGTTGTTTTGTGAAAAATAACAAGTCTTCCGTAAAGGAACGAGATTAAAAGGAGTATCGTATGTCAAACAGATTGTTCCAAAGCGTAGTTCATCAAATGAAGGATGCAGTGGAAAGCACCATTGGCGTCATTGATACGGAGGGTGTAATCATCGCTTGCAGTGACCTGGTGCGAATCGGCGAAACGATCAGCGGCGTGAAGGAAGAACTTTTCTATACCGGTGAGGCGTTTTACGCCGGCGGATATACCTTCCGTCCCATCGGTGCCTTCGGTAAGACTGAGTATTATGTATTTGTTCAAGGGGAAGGGCAGAACGCTAATTTTGCCTCCAACCTTCTGTGCATTTCTCTCGGTCAGATCAAGGCTCTTTATGACGAGAAATACGATAAAACCAGCTTTATCAAGAATATTATTTTAGACAATATTCTTCCAAGTGATATCTACGTAAAATCCAAGGAGCTCCATCTTTCCAACGAGCTTGAGCGCGTTGCCTTTTTGATCAAGTTCGGACAAAAGCTGGACATTGTTCCCGTGGACGTGATCCAGAATATGTTCCCCGATCGCAACCGCGATTACGTGATCAGCGTAGGTGAGAGTGACGTGGTTTTGATCCACGAGCTGCATACTGCACAGGATAAGGCGCAGGTGACCAAGCTTGCCAAGAGCATCGTCGATACCATCCAGAGCGAGTTTTATCTGAAGGTCGTTGTCGGTATGGGTACGGTAGCATCCTCTCTCAAGGAACTTGCACGCTCCTATAAGGAAGCGCAGGTTGCCATCGAGGTCGGCAAGGTCTTTGATACCGAAAAAAGCGTTGTCAATTATGAAAACCTGGGGATCGGACGCCTGATCTATCAGCTCCCCTCAACCTTGTGCGATATGTTTTTAAACGAGGTATTTAAGAAAGGAGCTCTTGAAAGTCTGGATCGAGAGACCCTTCTGACCATTCAGTGCTTCTTCGAAAATAACCTCAACGTATCAGAAACCTCCAGAAAGCTTTTTGTACATCGTAACACCTTGGTTTACAGACTGGAGAAGATCCGTAAGATCACGGGGCTGGATCTGCGTGAGTTTGAGCACGCGATCACCTTTAAGGTTGCTCTGATGGTCAAAAAATACCTGAGTTCCAAGCCCGGGAAATTTTAATTGCGCAGCCCTTCTGTGCCCGTAAAAAAAGGAGATTGTATGATCGTATTTAACAACGTGTCCAAGGTCTATAAAAACGGCACCCGTGCCCTCAGTAACGTAGATCTTGAGATCGCCGACGGCGAGTTCGTCTTCATTGTGGGAGCCAGCGGTGCAGGAAAAACCACCCTGACGAAGTTGCTTCTTTGCGAAGAAAAGGCTTCCGGCGGTAAGATCACCATCGGAAAATTTAATCTGACCCGTATGCCTTCCTTCCGTATTCCCAAGCTTCGCCGCACCCTTGGCATCGTGTTCCAGGACTTTCGTTTGCTTCCCAATATGACGGCATCGGAGAATATTGCCTTTGCCATGCACGTTGTCGGTGCAAAGAAAAAGACCATCCGTTCCCGCGTTGCCAATTTTCTGAAATTGGTTGGACTGGAGGACAAGGGAAACAGCAAGCCCTCAGAGCTTTCCGGCGGTGAGCAGCAGCGTGTTGCTCTTGCCCGTGCTCTCGTAAACAACCCCGACGTGATCATTGCAGACGAGCCCACCGCAAACGTAGACCCCTATATGGCAATTGAGATCATGGAGCTGCTTCTGAAGATCAATCAGTTGGGCAAGACCGTTATCGTCATCACTCATAACGTAAACCTTGTAAACTACTACAAAAAGCGCGTTATCACGATGAAGGAAGGTCAGATCGTCAGCGATAAGAGAGGAGGTATGTTCGATGAGGCTTAGATTTTATAACGTGATCTATACCATCCGTCTTGCGTTTCAGGGGATCTTCCGAAACGGACTGATGAGCCTGGCGACGATTTTCGTTTTGACCTCCGCGCTGATCGTTACCGGATGTACCTGGGCGCTGAAGGTAAACTTGGACCACAACCTCAAGGAGATCAACGCTTATAATAAGATCGTGATCTTCGTGGCAAAGGAAACGGATGAAAATACCGTTACCTTGCTTCGTGAAAAGATTGAAGACATTGAGGCAAACGGCAAAAAACTGATTAAGACCGTAGAGCATAAAACGAAAGAACAGGTCCTTACGGAGCTGTTTGAAACCTACGGCGACAAATACGCCGATATTTTGCAAATGTACGGTGATGATAATCCCTGCAAGGATGAGCTGATCCTCACCTACTACGATTCTTCCGATGTGAACACCATTAAGTATCAGCTTGATGCCATTAACGAGCAAGAGGACACTTTTAAAACCATCGAAGAGATCAATGCCCGTTACGAGGTTGCCGAAAAGATCGAAGAGATTAAGGATATCGGCGGTTTGATCTTTACCTGGCTTATGGTGCTTCTTCTTATCGTCAGTGTCTTTATCATTATGAATACCATTAAGCTGGCGGTCTTTTCCCGCCGCGACGAGATCTCCATTATGCGTTACGTCGGTGCTTCAGGATCATACGTTGCATTCCCGTTTGTACTGGAAGGTATGGTTCTGGGTGCCTTCTCATCCGGGATTGCCTTCGGTCTGACTTATTACATTTACCGGATCTTTGCAGTAAATATCGTAGGGGAAAGCGGCTTGATCACCATCCTGCCTTTCTCTGAACTGATTTACGAGCTTTTGATCGCGTTTTTCGGTATCGGTATCGGTCTTGGTATCATCGGTAGCTTGCTGTCCCTGAGAAAGTACAACAAAGACTAAACCCTTTACGGAGGTGTTTTCTTGAAAAAAAAGATCACCGTCGGTACGACCGTTGTTTTGATTTTGCTGGCTGCCTTGCTGACGTTTCAGGTGACCTACCATTTCGTTGGCTTGCAGTACCAGGCAAAGGTTGAGACCTTGACTAAGACCCAGTCCGATTTCTCTTTGCTTGCGGAAGCGGATCCCGTGATCCGTGAGAACTTTTTGGGTGAAGTGGATGATGAAAAGGCAGAGATCGGTCTGATTCAGGGTTACGTTTCTTCTCTGGGTGATCCTTACTCTGCGTATCTTACCGCCGAGGAATATACCCGCTATAAAAAAGAAAAGGAAACCACCGGCAGTGCGATCGGCGTTCGTCTTACCTTTGATTCTGCGCAGAACCGCATCGTTGTTTACAGTGTTTTGCAAGGCTCTCCCGCTCAAAAGGAGGGGATGCTTCCCGGTGACGTTTTGACATCTGTTGCAGGTAAAAAGGTTGAGGATCTTGGCTTTTTTGAGGTGATGCAGCTTTTGCACGGGGAGCCGGGTACCAAAGTTGACATCTCTGTCCGCCGCGAAATTGCCATGCAGGTGTTGGATATGAATTTTACCGTGACCCGTGACAAGGTCAAGGCAAATGCGGTCGCTTATTCCGTTTTGGAAGGCAATGTAGGCTATATGCAGATCTTCTCCTTTGAAGAAGGTGCCGTTTCCGAATTTCATACCGCCGTCAATGCTTTGGTATCTGCACAGGTGCGGGGCATCGTATTTGACGTGAGAAATACCTCCGGCGGCGACGCGACCGCCTCGATCAAAATGCTTGACCGCCTTCTTCCCGAAGGAATTATGGTTCGAACGGTGAATCATAAGGGGGAGAAAAAAGAACTGAAAAGCGACGCTACCTGCTTACAGCTCCCTATGGCGGTTTTAATGAATTCCGAAACCTCCTTTTCCGCGGAGATCTTTGCGGCAACCTTGAAGGATTTTGGCGCTGCGACCTTGGTGGGGGAGAAGACCTACGGAAAAAGCATGGAGCAAAAGGCTCTGGAGCTTGATAACGGATCGGCGCTTCTCCTGTCCGTTCTTGCGTACCAGCCTCCCGTTTCCCCTTCCTTTGAGAGTGCGGGCATAGAGCCGGACGTAGCTGTGGCACTTGAGGGAGAAAATATCTATTTGCTGGATCAGAAGAGCGATAACCAGCTTCAGCGTGCTTGTGCCCTCATAATTGGCGAAAATCATTGATGACGAATGAAAAACGAATTATAAAATTTTTTAGGAGTATGGAATGAAAAGAACAATCAGACTGGTTTCTTTTGTGTTGGTCGTTGTTATGCTGGCTCTGTCTTGCCCAACTTATACCGATATCCAGGCGGCGCCGATCCCAACGGTGGTGAACGCTACCTTGGGTCAGCAAAAAAATGAATTGGAAAGTCAGCTTGCGGCGTTGAAATCTCAGTCTGCCGATCTGAAGGAGAAGTACGACGAGGCAGTGAAGAACGTCAACGATCAGCAAACCGCCTTGAATTTGTTGTACGACCAGATCCAGACCAATCAGAAGGAGCTTGAAACGCTTGCCGCTTTAATGGAGGAATATACGCTTCTGGCTGAAGAAAAGGAAAAAGAGATCGATGAGCTGAACGAGCAGCTAAATAAGAATTTCGAGCTGTTCAAGGAGCGTCTGGTGTTTGCACAGGAGAGTGGAACTCTCAGCTATATCGACTTTATGCTGGGCTCCAATGACCTTGCTGATATTCTTTCCCGTTCCGAGGTGATCAACGATATGTTGGACTATGACCGCCAGATCATTGAGAATCTTCAGAGCGACCGTGAAAAGATTGAAAAGGTTAAGGAGGAAGTGGATCTTGCCTTGGAGAGCTGTGCGGAAAAGCAGGCAGAGTACGATGCCATCGTCGAGGATCTGAAGCTGAAGCAGGCGGAAGCCGAGGAAAGACTTTCTCAGTTGGAACAGGATTCCGCAGAAGCCAAGGCTCTTTACGAAAAAGCCGATGAAGAAAAGAAGAAGACCGAGGAGCGCTTGGACCAGGTCATCAAGGATATTGCCGCGCAGTCTCAGGCATCCGGAAGCAAGTTTAACGGTACTTTCATCTGGCCCTTGCCCTTGACCTTCCCCGGAGCAATTTCCCGCGGTTGGATTGTGGATAAAAACGGTAAGGTTACGCATTCCGGCGTCGATATTCACGTTTACGGCTGGGCAAATAACGGTAAGATCCCTGCGCTTTCCATTGCCGCAGGCAAGGTAGTCCGTAAGGGGTATTATTCCGACTGGGGCAACCTGATCGTCGTGGATCACGGCGGTGGATATTTGTCCTATTATGCACATTTGGATTCCTTTGCCGTTGAAAACGGTCAGCAGGTTTCCCAGGGCCAGCAGGTAGGCAAGATCGGTTCCACCGGTCGAAGCACCGGACCTCATCTGCACCTTGTTATCTATGCACCCGTAGGCCCCAACGGTACGTCGGTTCGAACTGACCCGATGCAATACATTTCGTACCCCAGATAAGAATATAATATGATCATATAAGAAAGAGGAGTAAGTAATATGGCAGCGAAACCTACTTTTGTCACGGAAGAAGGACTTCAGAAACTGAAGGACGAATTGGAGCACCTGAAGGTAGTCAAGCGTAAGGAAGTGGCAGAAGCCTTGAAGCAGGCAAAAGCGTTCGGCGACCTTTCCGAAAACAGCGAGTATGACGAAGCAAAAAATGAGCAGGCAGAGGTGGAGCGTCACATCGCCGAGCTCGAGGATATCCTTGAAAATATTGAGATCATCAAATCTACCGGCAAGAAAAACAAGATCCACGTTGGTTCTACGGTAAAGGTTTACGACATGGAATATGATGAAGAAGTGACCTATACCATCGTAGGCTCTACCGAGTCCGATCCTATGGACAACAAGATCAGCGACGAATCTCCCATCGGCAAGGCACTTCTCGGCGCAAAGCCTGACGACGAGGTGCAGGCAGAAACTCCCGGCGGCTTGCTTAAAATGAAGGTTCTCGAAATTCTCTGAGAAAGACAATCGCAAAGAAAGACAAAAGGTAAGTAAAATGGATCAGAACGTACAGAATACACAGGAAGAAAATATCAGCGAACAGGTTGCGATCCGCCGCGAAAAGCTGTTCGAATTGCAAAAAGCAGGGAAGAACCCCTATGAAATTACGAAATTCGATTTCAATGCTTACAGCAGTGAGATCAAGGAAAACTACGTAGAAGGACAGGAGAGAGAGGTCCGTATCGCAGGCAGAATGCTCAGCCGCCGCATTATGGGCAAGGCTTCCTTCTGCAACCTTGCCGACGAAAAGGGCAATATCCAGCTTTACGTAAAGCGTGACGACGTCGGAGAAGAAGATTATGCTGCTTTCAAAAAGTGGGATATCGGTGATATCATCGGTGTGGAGGGCTTCGTTTTCGTTACCCGTACCGGTGAGGTCTCCGTTCATTGTAAGAAGATTACCCTTCTTTCCAAATCCCTGATCCCTCTGCCCGAGAAGTTTCACGGTCTGACCAATACCGATATGCGTTACCGTCAGAGATACGTAGATCTGATCGTGAATCCCGAGGTGAAGGACGTATTTTACAAGAGATCTGCGATCTTGAAGGAGGTTCGCGCTTATCTTGATTCCAAGGGCTTCTTGGAGGTAGATACCCCCATTTTGGTTCCTATGGAGATCGGTGCGGCAGCCCGCTCCTTCGCGACCCATCACAATACTCTGGATATGGATATGTATCTGCGTATTGAAACCGAACTGTACCTGAAGCGCTTGATCGTAGGAGGTATGCACAGAGTTTACGAGGTTGGCAGAATTTTCCGTAACGAGGGTATGGATACCAAGCACAATCCCGAATTTACTACCGTCGAGCTTTACCAGGCATTTACCGATTATCACGGTATGATGGATTTGGTTGAAGAGCTTT
Source organism: Oscillospiraceae bacterium (assembly GCA_015065325.1). Lineage (GTDB taxonomy): Bacteria > Bacillota > Clostridia > Oscillospirales > SIG627 > RGIG5579. The sequence continues at coordinate 32,935 of SVQO01000006.1, forward strand.
ATATTCAGCTTGCCGATAAGATCTGCGGCTCCCGTATCATTACCTATCAGGGACAGGAGATCAATATGGGCAAGTGGGAGAGAATGACCATGGTCGAAGCCGTCAAAAAGTATGCCGGCGTTGACTACCATAGTTGGAAAAGCGACGAAGAAGCAAGAGCTTGCGCTAAGGAGCATCACGTAGAAGTTCCCGAAAACGCTACTTGCGGCACCGTCCTCATCGAGTTCTTTGATGCCTATGTTGAAGAAAATCTGATCCAGCCTACCTTTATCTACGATTACCCCGTAGAGAATAGCCCCCTGGCAAAGAGAAAGCCCACCGATCCTCGATTTACCGAGCGTTTTGAGTACTTCATTAATGCTACCGAATTCGGCAACGCATTCTCCGAGCTTAATGACCCCATTGACCAGAAGGAACGCTTCGAGTCCCAGGTAGCCGCAAAGCGTGCCGCCGAGCCTGATACCAAGGCGGAAGTGGACTACGATTACGTAACCGCGATGGAATACGGTATGCCCCCCACGGGCGGTCTCGGCTTCGGTATTGACCGTCTAGTAATGCTCCTTACCGACTCTGCCTCCATCCGCGACGTCCTCCTGTTCCCCACAATGAAACCCCTCGATTAAAAAAAGTCCAAAAAAGCCTTATTTTATGCGGGTTTTTGAGAAACTGCAGATCGGGGAATTCGCTAACTTACGCCAAATTTACGCCAAACGATATCAGCTTACGGGGGTCTCGTTATTGTCCGTAAGTCTACCGGAGTGAATTTAGGCAAAATAGGGCGATGTTTTCAAAAAATTCAAGCCTTTACCACGGGAGTGGTAAGGGCTTGCTCTTTTTTGGAGGACATTGAATTTTTGATAATGATATGGTATAATTAAGTGATTCATATGGATTTCGGAGGATAAAAATGAATTCCCTTGTAGAGAATATAATCGATAAGGATAAAAGCGGAATATCGGTACAGGAAGTTGATGAAAACGGACTTACTATTTGTAGCGTTGATTCCTTTCTTGCATTTGATTATCTTATTTCTCAATTGAATAAACATTGCTATGAATATGATTGCACTTGGAATCGGTATTACCGAGGAGTTACAAACGCGAACTATGATCTTATATGCAGTCTCTGTGTAAATAATTTACAAGATGATGAGTCTACTATAATTAATCGCTTATATTCACAGGCTCCAGAACGTTTTTCGGGGTGTAAATCGGAATTTGAAATGATTGCTCTTATGCAACACTATGGCTTACCCACGCGCCTTTTGGATTTCACGAGAAACCCGTTGGTCGCTCTTTGGTTTGCTTGTCAAAGCACTGAGAATACAGATGTAGATGGAGCAGTATATCTAGCCTTATCAAATAAGTTTGCACCCAAAAAATATATTGAGCTAATTTTTAAAATAGCTCTTGCTGACGAATTTGACGGTGCGTTGGGGATAGACAGAATTTTCAATGCTGATGAGCTAGAATCATACATATTGTCAAAATCATTATTATATCAAGAAATGTTGTTTATTGAAACCCCGGTTATTGACCCTCGAGAAAGAAATCAACAAGCAGTTTTTTTGGTTGGAACAAATGATATTTGCATTTATGATATTAATGATTATAATTCTAAAAAAATAATTACACAGGACAACTTGTTTGATGCATTAGCAGTAATTTCGAAAAAGGAAATAGGCAAGCGTGTATCAATAGATAAAATGTCATGCTATAATAAAGAAAAGGATTCTCCACATATTGTAAAGATATTGATACCAAAAGAAATAAAAGAAAGCTGTATTGTCGAGCTAAAGAATAGAGGAATTGATGAATCATACATATATCCTACATTGGAAAACTACTGCAAAATAATTAAGGATCAGACTAAAGCGGTTTCTGCCAAGCGAACAGAATATTGCAATTTAATCAAAGAGGCATTTTCTGAAAAAGAATAATATCCAATTTGTTTAAGAATAAAAAACTCTCTGCCAAGTGTTCAGCAGAGAGTTTTTGTTATAATGTCGATCAGTCTTCTTCTAACAACTTAGAAGGGGATATTTTTAATACCTGTGCAATTTTAAACAAGGTCTCAAGCGAGACGCCACGAACGGTACCGGTGCCTTCAACCTGACCAACAAAGCTTACGCTTTTGCCGATAAGCTCAGCAAAGTATTCTTGCGTAAAACCTGCTTTTCTTCTGTAATATGCAATCTTCAATCCGAGAGTTATATACTTATCCGGAAATTCTGTCTTCATTTTGTCGCCCCTTTTCCTTTATACATATATTTTACCGAAAAAAGGAGTAAATTATTATAAGACGAAACTGCAGATATATTTACTTTAAGTGAAAGATAGTTTATAATAAGTAAAAAATCATTTACTCTGGAGAATTATATATGCATGCTAATACCTGCTGCTTTTTTGGTCACAGAACCATAAACGAAACCGACGAACTGAGGGCGAAAATAGCCGAAGCCGTCGAAAAACTGATTATTGACGAAAAAGTGGACACCTTTTTGTTCGGCAGTAAATCGGAGTTTGACCGCCTGTGCCTCAAGCTCGTGACCAAATTAAAAGAAAAACACCCACACGTAAAACGAATCTACGTGCGGGCAGAATTCCCATTCATCAATGATGACTACCTGACCTATCTGCTAAAATCCTACGAAGAAACCTATTACCCGGAAAGGCTCCACGGCTCAGGCCGCGCCGCCTACGTCGAGCGCAACTATGAAATGATAAGAAGCAGTAAATACTGCATCGTCTACTACGATGAATCACGCGCTCCCACCACCCGCAAAAGCGGCACCAAAATCGCCCTCGACTACGCCATTAAAAAGGGTAGAGAAGTCATACGAATTTGATTGAAAAGTTTGAAAAAAAGTAGTATAATGGCAGTGAAGAAAAAACGAATGCGAGGTATAGTATTATGCGTAAAAACTTTGGGGCGAAGACGTGGGCGTATCCGATGCCCGTATTTATCGTTGCCGCTTATGATCGGGACGGCGTGGCTTGCTGTATGAATGCGGCATGGGGCGGAATTTATGATACCGATCAGATCATGGTCTGTCTTGCCGACGATCACAAAACCACGAAAAATATCATTGAAAGCGGTGCTTTTACCGTCAGCATCGCCGATGCCAAGCACGTAAATGAGGCAGACTACGTGGGGATTGTTTCCGGGAATCAAGTTCCCGACAAAATGGCAAAAGCCGGCTTAACGGAGGAGTGCTCCGCGTTTGTGAATGCGCCGATCATTAAAGAGTTTCCCATGGCGATCGAGTGCAAGCTTCTCAAATTCAACGAGGACGGCATCTGTATCGGCCGGATCGTAAACGTCAGCGCTGACGAGTCGGTGGTAGGAGAGGACGGTCTGATCGATCCCGAAAAGCTCGGAGCCATTACCTACGATCCGGTGCATCATACCTATATCAAACTGGGAGAAAAGGTAGGGAACGCCTTCTCCGACGGAAAGAAGCTGAAGTGATGAGGCCCTATATCATTTGTCATATGGTGACCTCGATTGACGGTAAGGTTACGGGTGATTTCCTGTTTGAAAACGACTGTGCGCAGGCTACCGAGATCTACTACCGAATCAATCGGGAAAAGAAGGCGGACGGATTTATCTGCGGCCGCGTGACGATGGAGGAGAGCTTTACCGAGGCGTGGTATCCCGATCTTCGCGGATTGAAGCCGATACAAGAAGATCTTTCCGATAAGAAGGATTTTGTTCCCGACGACCTTAGCGGCTTTTATGCCATCGCCTTTGATACCAACGGGAAACTGGGCTGGAAATTCAACAGGATCGTCGATCCCGACGGTGACCCAGGCTATGACGGAGCACGGATCGTTGAGGTTCTGTCCGAGGACGTTGACGGACGATTTCTCGCGTATCTTGAGAAGTTGGAGATTTCTTATATTTTTGCCGGCAAAAAGAAGATCGACGTAGCTCTTGCTCTTTTGAAGCTGAAAAGGATCTTCGGGTGCGAAACCCTACTTTTGGAGGGTGGAAGCGTTATTAACGGCGCCTTTGAACGAGCTGTAGCGGTAGATGAACTCAGCATTGTGGTAGCTCCCGTGATTGCAGGGAAAGATGCCAAGCCTCTTTTTACGGATGCGACTCTTGCAAGCTTTGTACTTGCTGAATGTAAGGACGAAAACGGAGTTCTCATTTTGAATTATAAAAGAAAACGGTAAAGAAATAGAAGCAACAGTAAGTTGCTTGTATTTTTTCCGTAGATGCACTAAAATTGAGCGTAGGTAAGAAAGGCGGTACAGAATATGGAAACCAAAGATATTATTCGCGATCTCAGAACAAAAAGCGGGCTCTCTCAGGAGGAGCTTGCCGATAAGGTATTTGTTACCCGCCAGGCAGTCAGCCGTTGGGAAAACGGTGATACGATTCCGAACACTGAAACGCTCAAGCTTCTTTCAAAGCTTTTTGACGTATCCATCAATACGCTCCTGGGTTCACCGAGACAGCTCATCTGTCAATGCTGCGGTATGCCGCTTGAAGATAGCAATATCAGCCGTGAAAAAAACGGCTTTTTCAACGAGGAATATTGTAAGTGGTGCTATGCCGACGGGGAGTATCTGTATCACGATATGGACGATCTGATCGAGGTGTGCGTGAAAAACATTGCAAGCGAAGCCTTTCCCTCAGATCAAGCTCGGGCGTATTTAAAAGAAATGCTTCCGAAGCTTGACTATTGGAAAAAGTATAAAAATCTTGACGATGGCGGAAAGTTTGAGGAATTCAAGTGTAAACTGATCGGCGAGATCAACGCCCTCGGTGTGGAAGGAATGCCGAGGGTCGAAAAGCTCAACGCGCTCGTGGGCGGCTACGTCAATCTTGAATACCGCCTCCCCAACGGGAATACCGTCAAATTCCTTGACGATAACGCCACTTATCTTGGCAATCAGCTTGAATGCGAATTCGGAACAGACCGTTGCTTCGGCGTAGTCGCCAATATGGATTTTATTCTCATTTGCACCTACGAAGAAAACGGCGAAAATCCCGAGCTTGTACTCTATAAAAGAAGATAAAAAAACGACCGCTGAGTTGTTGGCTCAGCGGCGTTTTACGTTTAGCGAATTACCGAAGAATGACTGTAAATGTAGAATTCCTCTTGACTGGGCATCCACTTCTTTTCCTTGGAAGGAAAGGTGGCGTCGAAGGCTTCCACTGCGGCGGTATCCTCGCAGCAGTCTGCGGCAGTACTTGGAATATACATCCACTTTTTTCCGTCCAGAGCATCGGGAACCAGCTCGCATACGAGAAGGGCGGTGGGGAAGTTGCCATCTGCAACAAAACTCACGTTCTTCTTTTTGCAGCTCACAAAGCCACGGCTGACGTAGTTGCCCGGATTGCCGAAATTGATGTTTACGTCATAACCCATCTTACGTGCAGCTTCAAAGGAATGCTCAATCAGCATTTTGCCGAGTTTCTGCCTTTGATATTCGGGAGCAACGCAAAGGGGACCGAAGGAAAGGATTTCCTTACGGTTTCCGTCCTCATCCTCGAGCCACGCCTTCGTGTACATAATGTTGCCGATGATCTCGCCATCCTTTTCAAGCACAAAGGCAAGCTCGGGTATGAAATCGGGATGATTTCGCATCATGTGCACGAAGTAGTGCTCGTCCGCACCGGGCTTGTAGACGTTCCAAAACGCCTCACGGGTCAGTTCTTCTACTGCTCTAAAGTCTCTTTCGGTTTCTAAACGTATCGTCATATTTTCCATTTTTAAATCCTTTCATAAATCGTGACGCCAAAATACGAGAGGATCGCGAGAATGATTTGCAAACCTCCCGTTTACAGAACAATCTCCGAGAATTTGGTGTTTTTCAAAAAGCACTCTCCAAAATTTTATTCGGCTTTCGCCGTATTTTGATTGTATCACAAATAATGAGGCGTTTCAAGATGCAATATCTAAATGAGATAAACTCGATCGGTTCAAACAATTTTTTTATAAAAAAATAAAAAAAAGAATTTTCTTTTGCGCCACGTTGTGTTATAATTCTCTTGTAATATGGAAATGAAAGAAAAGGGAAAAGTCGATGAAAGCAATCGTATTCACTTCAAAAAACGGGCATACTGCCGAATATGCAAGGATTTTGGGAGAGAAAACCGATCTTCCCGTATACTCTCTCGAGGAAGCGGGAAAGCAAGTGGAAAAAGGGGCGGAGATCATTTATCTGGGCTGGTTGTTCGCATCTTCCGTAAAGGGATATAAGAAAGCCGCCAAGCGGTACAGGATCGCCGCGGTTTGCGCAGTGGGTCTTTGCGACACGGGAACGGCGCTGGATCAGGTTCGAAAAGCAAACGGGATTCCCGATGCCTTGCCCTTGTTTACGATGCAGGGTGGAATGGACAAAGCGAGCCTTCGCGGGATCAATAAATGGATGATCGGGATGCTGATCAAGGGTATGGAAGGAAAGCAGAACAAAACCGAGGAGGATCAGCGTATGCTTTACCTTTTGAAAAACGATAGGAACTACGTTTGTGAAGAAAATACGGCAGATTTCATGAAGTGGTATGCAAGTATAGCTTGATTGAAACGGATAGAAAAGAAAGAGGAAAATACAATGAAAAAAATCAGTAGTGTGATCTGGGGAGTTTTGTTGATCGGTGCAGGTGTGATATTTGCTTTGAACGCCTTTGAAATCACGGATGTCAACCTGTTTTTTGACGGCTGGTGGACCTTGTTTATCATCATCCCCGGCGTTACCGGACTTTTTACGGAGCGGGAAAAAACGGGAAATATCATCTGTATATTGATCGGTGTGTTCTTACTGCTTTGCAGTCAGGAGGTCATGAGCTTTTCTATGCTGTGGAAACTCCTTGTTCCCGCCGTGATCGTGATCGTGGGATTGAAGCTTGTTTTCACGGGGATCTTCGGAAACAAGGCAAACGAAATTATGGCGAATATCAAGGAAAAGGGCGGCAAGCCCAAGTCGGGGTGTGCGGTTTTTTCCGGTTGTAAAATGAATTACAATAACGAAGTATTTGACGGTGCAGAGCTTACGGCGGTATTTGGCGGGGTGGATCTGGATCTGCGCAACGCGGTGATCAACGAAGACTGTGCCATTCAGGCGACTGCCGTATTCGGCGGGGTCGACATTCTCGTTTCCGACCGTGTAAACGTAAAGGTGACTTCCAACTCTGTTTTCGGCGGAGTTGACAACAAAACCTCTGCCCGCAACGGTGCTCCCACGCTCTACGTGAATGCGGTTGCCATGTTCGGAGGCGTTGAGATCAAATGACCGCTTTTCAAAAGGTAGTAAAATATTTGGCAATGGCGTTTGCCTGCTTTCTTGCGATTACCATTATCGGAAGCATCCTTGGCGTCATCGGTTTCTTTTTTGATGATTCCGTGGCGAAGAACGTGAAAACCTACGAGATTTCTTCTCAGATCAAGAGTCTGAAAATCGAGATCGGTGCGGCGGACTTTACCGTGAAGCAAGGAGAAAAATTCTCCGTTGAAAGCAATTTGAAGCATTTGACCGTTGACGATGAAAACGGTGTTTTAACCATCAAGGAAAAGAGAAAGATCGGTATTTCTGCCAAGTCCGCCGTGTTGACTCTTTATATTCCCGAAGAGACCGTTCTTGAGAATGCAGAGATTTTAACGGGCGCCGGACAGCTTACGGTCAAGAGCCTGGTTGCCGATACGGTGAATTTTGAATTCGGTGCCGGTGAGGTGGTCATCGAAAAACTGATCGCAAAAAGCAAAGCAAATCTTGTGGGTGGTGCGGGGGAGGTAACGATCTCCGACGGCGCACTTCATAATCTGAAGCTGGATATGGGTGTGGGACAGTTGAATTTTACTTCCGCGCTTACCGGAAAATGTGAGCTGAACCTGGGTGTGGGTGAAGCAAATATCACCTTGCTCGGCAAAAAGGACGATTATAAGCTGGATCTGGAAAAAGGTGTCGGAAGCATGCGCGTTGACGGCACGAACGTATCCTCCGCGAAGGGCTTCGGAAACGGTAAAAACAAAGTCAGTGTCAGCGGAGGCGTAGGCGATACTTCATTGAATTTCAAGGAGTCTGACGGAAAATGATTCTGGAACTGAAAAATATAGAAAAATGTTTCGGTGAGAAAAAGGTTCTTACCGGTGTTTCCTTTAAGGCTGAGGGCGGTAAAGCCTTCGGACTTTTGGGAAGAAACGGTGCCGGAAAAACCACTTCCATCCGTATTTTGATGGATGTATTTCCCGCTGACGGCGGGGAAGTTTTGATTGATGGCAAGCCCATCGATTATGACAAGATCGGGATCGGCTATCTGCCCGAGGAGCGCGGACTTTATCCCAAAAAGGTGATCGCCGAGCAGCTTGCCTACTTTGCCGAGCTGAAAGGTATGACCCCAAAGGAGGCGGTGAAGGCAATCGATTATTGGCTGCAGCGGCTCGGGATGACCGAGTATCGCAATAAGCGGCTGGATACGCTTTCCAAAGGAAATCAGCAGAAGATCCAGCTGATCACCGCCCTTGCCCACGATCCCGATATCATTATTCTTGATGAGCCTTTTTCGGGTCTTGACCCCGTTAATGCAATGCTCTTAAAGGACGTGGTAAGGGAGCAGATCGGAAAGGGGAAGATCGTTCTTTTTTCCAGTCACCAGATGAGCTATATCGAGGAATTTTGCGACAGCATTGCGATATTGAACAAGGGCGTTGTGGCTCTTCACGGCGATCTTCGTGAGATCAAACGCAACTACCCCCGAAACCGCTTGTTGATCCGCTCTGAGGACTCTCAGTCGATCCTTGCTGATTTCGGATCCTCCTGTTCGCTGACGGATAACGGAGATTTGGTGCTGCGCCTTGGCGATCCCTCGGAAAAGAAGGCGGTAATGACTCGCCTCGTAGAGCATTATGAAATTGATGAGGTGAAGGTTTTCGAGCCCTCTCTGAACGATATTTTCGTAGAATATGCAGGGGATGCGGAAAAGGAGGGTTAAAGAGTGAAACAGTTTGGAAAAATACTAAAATTCGAACTTAAAAATTATGCGAAAAACAAGGCGTTTGTCGGTATAACGATCTTTTTGATGGTGGCAATTGCGATCGTTATGTTTTTTCCTCGAATTACGGCACTGTTTGAATCAAACGATGCTTCCGATACGACTGCAGACCTTGCCGTTATGCTGGTGAAGGCAGATGATCCCGCGCGAACGGATATGGTGAAAGAGACGTTTGCCGCCTCCTTTACCGATTATGACGTGCAGATCACCGATGCAGAGATCCAGGAGATCAAAGATAAAATCACTTCCGGCGAGGCAGAGTGTGCTTTTGTAATGAACGGAGCGACCTCGTTCACGTATTACGTTGATAATCTCTCGATGTACGATACGAACCCGGATCTTGCAACCGGCGTTCTGCAACAGATCTATCAAATGAATGCTATGATAGGCGGCGGTATGTCTGCCGAAGATGCCGCGGACGTTATGAGTATTCAGATCGATGCTGAAGTAGAAAGCCTTGGCAAAGATCAGATGGAAAACTTCTTCTACACCTACATTATGATTTTTGCGCTGTATATGGTCATTCTGCTTTACGGTCAGATGGTAGCAATGAGTGTTGCTACCGAAAAAAGCTCTCGCGCTATGGAATTGCTTATTACCAGTGCCAAGCCAATCAATATGATGTTCGGCAAGGTTTTGGCAGCTTGCGCGGCAGGTCTTGTTCAGCTCGTTGCCATCTTCGGCTCGGCGCTCGTATTCTACAACGTGAATAAGTCCTATTGGGGAGATAACGGAATCATTGACTCCATTTTTAACATTCCGCCTGAGCTGTTTGTCTATATGCTCGTGTTCTTCTTACTCGGCTTTCTCATTTATGCCTTCCTCTACGGTGCTATTTCTTCCACAGTTTCCAAACTGGAGGATATTAATACAGCCGTTCAGCCGGTAACATTCTTATTCATTATTGGTTTTATGGTGGTTATGTTCTCAATGAGCAGCGGAAGTGTGGACAATTCGCTGATGCAGATCTGCTCTTATATTCCGTTCACCTCACCGATGGCTATGTTTACGAGAATTGCTATGAGCACCGTTGCTTGGTATGAGATTACCCTTTCTATTCTGATCCTCATCGGCTCCACCGTTGGGGTAGGAGTGCTTTCCGCGAAGATCTACCGCGTAGGCGTATTGATGTACGGAAATCCACCCAAGATCCTCGATCTTATTAAAGCAATATGGAAGGCGTAAAAGCGTCGGGAGTGAGATCATTATGCGCAAACGTCATTTATTTACATCCATTTTCCAGGTGATCGTCGGCGTTGCTGCCGTGATTGCATATATCGTCATTGCTGCTTCCGATGAGTCTGTCGGCAGATGGACGATCACCCTGATCCTTGCGATTCTGTATATCATTATGGGAGTTATCGGGATCGTCGATTGGAAAAGGTTAAATTCATAAGTTGCGTGCACCTCTGTTCTCAGAGGTGCATTTTTACTTGCATTTTGCAGCTCTGTTTGATATAATGTGAAAAAATGACGTGAAGGAGAGAAAAATGGCAAAGAACGTAATCTTGAAAACGATGAATTGTCCCTCTTGCGGAGCACCTTTGAAGGTGGAGAAGGAGGGGGAGCCGATTTTTTGTCTGCATTGTGAGAATACGGTCGTTCCTGTATCTCAATCCCGGAATGAAGCGAGTGCGGAGGTCGGTGTGGGCTTTAGCGGGATGATGAAGGTGGAGGGACTCAGAACCCCTTCCTCCGCTCTGGCTTACGCAGAGCAGCTTTTTGAGGAATACGATTGGGAAGCCTTTTCCTATGCGCAGGCACTTTCTATCACAGAGCTTGACAGGTTGGCATCTTCCCTGAAGGCTTCCTCTGCAGATGATAAAAATACCTGGATCGTTTGCTTTAAGACAGTTTCTGTTCCTTTCCTGCAAAAGTACGAGGGGTGCAAAAGAATTCTTTCTTCGGTGATTGAAGAATATAAAAAGGATAACCTGGATTCATACAGTAAGTTTGATGCATATAAGAGAATTGCCTCAATGGTATCGTCCTGTAAGGAGAATACTGTTTCAAAGCTGGAAAAGTTTTTGGAAAAAGCGGAAAAATACGGCGCTTCGGATGATGAATTGTCAGAGCTTGCCGGAGAGGTAAACGAGATCAAAAATCTTTCCGATCTTCAGCTTTTTGCAAGGATCGAAGAAATTCCCGAAATTTCCGCTTTTACTGAAGCGAAAAACGCTAAGATCGTGGATGAGCTTGCCGCCGCGGGAATTCATGCGGAGAGCCAGTATCAGCTTGCCAAGTCCTTGATCGCTGAAAAACGGTACGTAGAAGCGTTAAATGTTTTACTCACGTTGAAGGGATACAGTGATACCAATGTACTGGCGGAACAAATCGACAAGTATTTTCTGCTCTCTCATATACTGGAAATTGACGGAAATCTCTATCATTTCAAAAAGAGAGATGACGAGGATGAGGCACTGAATCTGTATCCCGTACAAAACGGTGCGGTCTCCGACAAGCCGATCATTAAGGGAATCGGGCAGATCATTACAAATTATGCGGATACTCTTTATTACCTCGACAGCGGAAACAAGCTGAAGCGGTATAGCCTCTCCTCCGGAGCGGAACAAAAAATATATGATAAGAGCCTGGATCCCGAGTCGATCTACATTTACGAAATGCGTGCGTATCTTCTTTCCGAAAACCACGGGGAATACGAGGAGCGTAAGCATAATTTAATCATGCTCGATCTTGCTACCGGTGCGGTCAGCATCGTGATCAAGGATCTTTTGTCCATTGTCCATCGTGAAAATAATAAGATCGTTTACAGAACCTCAGTCAAGCCGGAAGGGGAGCGCCGTTCTCACACCGTGACCAACGTTTTGGACGTTGATGCAATGGAGATCCTTTCCCTCGGAGCAAAAAAGATTTTCATTCATGGATTTACCGATGATTACGTTGTTTATACTCAGGAAGCTCCCAATTCCAAGAATAAAAATCTGTTTGTCAAGTCGCTGAATTCCGTTGAGAATGAAAAGCTGGTGGAAAAGAATATTTTCGAATTTTGCAATATCATTGACGGAAAACTGTTTTATTACGTCGGAAATTCCCGAAACAAATCCTTGATCAATATAAATTGTGACGGAAGCGGAAGAAAGGAATGGTCTCTTTATATCAGCGACGTTCTTTTTGAGCAGGGAGGATGGCTGTATTTTATCCGCAGAGCAGGCTATAACTCCGTTCTTTGCAAGTCCCGTCTGGACGGAAGCCAATTCAGCATCATTGCTTCCGATATCGAAAAATTTATCGAATTTAAAAACGGATATCTATACTATATGAACGAGGCTTCGACGCTCGTGAAGATTCGTATGGACGGAACCGGCTTGCAGAAGCTTTGCGATGACGTGGAGAGCGTTTTGTCCGTTCACGAAGATAAGATCATCTTTGTTTCTGTAGACGATCGGAGCGTTACAAAAAGCTTTGAGACGACTACTACCAGGATCGTAAAATCGATCTACGCTGTGGATTTTTCCGGCAGCGGAAAGATCAAGCTTGCGTATGATATCAAGAGCGCCAAGGAATACGATGAGAATACCGTTTACTATATTACCGAAAAGGAAGTCGCAGGTCAGTACGATGAAACGGTAAAGCATCAGGAGCTTTACAGACTGAACGTGATCACCTACGAAACCGAAAAGCTTCTTGAGCTTGGTCTTGAAGATGCTCCGAAGAAAACGTCGAGTTTTGTGATTGCAATGATTGTTGCTGCATTTCTCTTCTTCCTCGGATTGATATGTTTCAGCTCGGATTCGGCAGAATTCGGTATATTCTGGATCATGTCGGCATCTGTTACTCTGCTGATCGGTATTTTCATCAAAGCGAATAAATCTGCATAAACAAATGAGAGAAGCACAGCGAAAATCGTGCTTCTCTCTTCTGATTTACTCTCTTTAAGAAGGAATTTCTTCTTTACATTTTTCGAGAAAAATAGTATAATGACAAAAAGGGGTGAGAATATGAATTCGGTAGTATATGACCCTTTGGGGGAATTTGAAAGCAAATACAGAAATCTGCATTCCGATTTAACCAACCGTTTTTTCGAAGACCTCGTCCAAAAATCCGGTGTTGATATCGAGCAAAACCGTGCCACCGTAAAGCAATATGACGAATACAGAGAGAATATTTCCAAGCTGCGCAAAAAGCTGAATTGGCTGCGTTTTTGGCGCGTTCTGATGTGCATTACGCTGATTTTGATTCCTCTTGTCATTTGGAAAATGACTCCCAAGATCAAAGCGCTGCGAGCGGAGATTTCCGAGGCGGACCAAAAAGCAGACGCGCTTCTGGCTGAGGCAAATCGACAGATGCATCCGCTGAACTCCTTGTTTACTGACCGCGATGCGCTGAATATCATAGAAAAAGCGATGCCCCTTCTGAGTTTTGAGCCGTGTTTTTCCTTGAAGCAGGAGGAGGATATGAAGCTCAACTACGATTTTGCCGAATTCGGTGAAACCGAGCAATCTACCCTGGACGTATTGGCAGGGCACTACAACGATAATCCCTTTGTGTTCGAGAACAAGTTGATACATACGATGGGCGTTGAGACCTATTACGGGTATAAGACCATTTACTGGACCGAATCCTATCGGGACAGCAACGGAAATTTGAGGACCAGAACCAGATCTCAAACCCTTCAGGCGTCCGTCACAAAACCGAAGCCCTTCTATCATACGCAGATCGTTTTAAATTACTGCGCCCAGGGCGGGCCCGAACTTTCTTTCAGCCGAGATGCAGCGCATTTGAATCAAAAGAGCGAAAAGGAAATTGAAAAGCTTGTAAAACGCGGTGAAAAGAAGCTGAATAAAATGAACGATAAGGCGCTGAGCAAGAACAGCGAATTTACCAGTATGGCGAATACCGAGTTCGAGGTGCTTTTTGACGCTTTGAACCGTGACAACGAAGTGCAGTTCCGTTCTCTGTTTACGCCGCTTGCTCAGACCAATATGGTATCTCTGATCCGCTCCGATTCGGGCTACGGCGACGATTTCCATTTTATTAAGCAAAAGCGTACCAATCGGATCGTTACCGAGCACAGTCAGGGTAGGGAGATCAACCTGCTTCCGCAGAGCTATCAATCCTACTCTTTTGATGTGATCAAAGAGAACTTCATCGGAAAGAACACGAGCTTTTTCAAAGAGTTGTATTTTGATTTTGCACCCCTTTGGGCGATCCCCGTATATCAGGAAAGACCCGTGCATTCCTTAAAGCCCATTCCCGACTATTCCCAAAACTATTCGCTGAAGGAGTGCGAGGTCCTTGCAAATTCCGTGGATTATAGCTATGTGGTCCATCCCGATACGAAAACAAAAGCGATTTTAAAATCCTCCTACGTTACCTCCCGCGACCGAGTTGACGAAACCTGCATTACCGCGTATTCCTACGATATCGAGCAGAGATGGGATTATATCCCCGTCTTGGGCGGAGACGGACGCTTTCATAACGTACCGGTACAGTGGGACGATTATCTGCCCTTGGTTGCGACCAATCATTTCTTTGTTTCCGCAAGTGAGAATGCGGAAAACCAACCTGTTATTGCAAGGCGTAACGGCCTTTGTATATTTAATTCTTAACGAAGAAAAGGAGTAATGAAAATGGCAAATCAATTAGACGAACTGAATCCCGAAATCAGAGAAGAAGGTCTTGACACCAACGTCATCGTAAAAAAGCTCCCCGCTGAGGTAGGCGGCGGATCAAAGGTATTCGAATTTTTCCTTTGGTTCCCCTTCATCGTTCCGGGACTTGTATTTCTCTTTATGAAGATCAACGCGCAGAAGCATTTTGATCAGCTTCAGCAAAAGATCCAGCGCAACGCTTCTCAGATCGATAACTATCTGGAGCAGAGAGTTGTGGTTTTGCAGAACTGTGCACGTCTTTTGGATAAGGCGATCGATCTGGATAAGAGCACCTTTGAGAACATTGCAAAATACAGATCCGGCTATAACGGAGATGCGGATGCCGCACGTAACGAGATCGGCGGTCAGATCGACGCCATCTCCAGAAACATCAACGTAGCCATTGAGAACTATCCCAACCTTCAGGCGCATCGTGAGATTGCCGATGCAATGCAGCAGAATATGTACCTGCAGAGAGAGATCACCGCTGCCAGAGAGCTTTACAACGATACCATCAACCAGTGGAACAGAGATATCTTTGCTTGGCCCACCAAGAAGATCGTTGCCGCGAAAAACGGATACACCACCAGAATTCCTTTCGTTGCTTCCAAAGAGATCAAGGAGCAGGCAAAGGCGGTATTCTTCTGATTACACAAAAATCCCTGCGCAAATCCTTTGCGCAGGGATTTTATCTTTATTGCGTCATTTTTTTTCAAGACTGCATACCGCGTGGTACAAAAGTACCATTCCGGTACTGAATAGTGCTCCTCCGATGATATCGGTGAGCCAGTGAACCCCGGAGATTAAGCGGAAAAGCACCATGATCGCGGTGAACAGAGCCGAAAAAGTCAGCACGGAGACGCGGAACGTTTTCTTTTCGATCCGACGGTACGCTTGCATCATAGCAGTAGGCATCACACACATCATCAGCATAGTGGTTGAAGAGGGATAAGATGCCTCCAAAACGCCCTCGATCAAAACAGGTCGGTAGTTGATGACCGCGACCTCGAAGAAAGCGAATACCGCCATCACTGCAATATAAAAGCCGCCCAAAGCAAGAATGTTGAAATCCACCTTCAAAAAGCTTTTTCTTTTGATCCATTGCACGAGTCCCAAAATACCGAAAAAGGCGATGACACCGAGTGGAATCAGGCTTAAAAGATCCGTCAGATCGTACATCCAAAAATGCACGCCTGTCAGCTTGTGAAACGCACCGTTAAGCGTTCCAAGACCTACCTCGGATTCTTCGGGTCCGATGGGTTGAAGATCCACCGAAGAAACCAAAACGGTCCAGAGTATAAACGCCGCGAGAAATGCGGAAGAGAGAATAAAAATAATCTTGTTTTTTTTCGTCATTTGAATCCTCGCTTATTTTAATGGAAAGCACTGACCTTATTCTATCACAGTTGTCACGGGAAAGCAACCTTTTGAAAGATTATTCCCGAAATTTGCCGTTTTCTCTTTTCAGACTTGGAAAAATGTGTTATGATATCGCTGTTTGAAAGGATTTTGCGGTATGTGGAGAAATTTGTTAAACTCAGAGCGAAGCATTACTCTTTGGAAAAGCTGTATCGTTTGTGACGAGGAGTACGAGGATCTTTGCAGGTTGATCACGGAGCGATGCGACGACGGCCATTTTGCAATCGTTTGCTCCGTTTACGGTATAGCGACCCAATGCGTGTTTTGCCAAGCCGAGGAGTATCCTGCGTTTTATAAAGCAATAAAGTCGGATTTGACTTGCCTATTGGATCGTTGCGGAAATGAAGAAGAAAAAGCGAAGTCTTGTCGAGCACTTTTTCATCGTTATGCAAGCTTGGAGACGTATAGGAGGAAGCTGGATGAATAAGAGACTATTGGCGACGGATCTGGACGGAACTCTCTTGAACAGAAGCGGAGATGTATCTTTTGAGAATTGGGCTGCTATTGAAGAAATGAAGCGCCGCGGTCTTTACTTCGTTCCTGCATCCGGTCGTTGTTATTCCGAGCTACCCGAGAAGATCCGCGACAGTGAATGGATCCGCTATTATATCCTATCCGGAGGATCTGCGATCTACGATAAGGAGAAAGACTCCTTTACAATGAAGAGCATTCCCAAGAAAATAAAGGATCGGGTGCTTGATACGCTTTACCGGTACCCCACCTGCATTATGGCACACGTTGAGAAAAATTCCTGCGTGGACGCCGCGTTGCACGACGCCGAAAGCTATGCTTCCTTTGGTATGAATGATTTCTGGGTACGCTATGCTTTGGAAAAGGAAAAGCCGATAGAGAATTTTAAATCCTTTCTCTACGACAATGATCGGATCGGGATGATGGTGATTTTCTTTCGCTATATGGAGGATCTTGTGGAATGCAGAGAGATCCTGAAACGCGACGAGGACCTTCTCGTGGTCCAAACGGATCCTTATAATCTGGAGGTGGTCTCAGCAGAAGCCGGAAAGGGAAGTGCACTTCTGCAGCTTGCATCTATGCTGGGGCTACGGCGAGAGGAAACGATTGCAGTGGGAGACAGTCTCAACGACAAAACGATGATCGAACAAGCAGGTCTCGGCCTTGCCATGGCGAACGCAATTCCCGAGATTTTAGCTATGGCGGACGAGGTGATCTGCGACAACGATTCCCATTGCGTAGCATATATTTTGGAGCGTTTTTGCTCGGAAAGTGAAGGATGATTCTATGAAATGCGGTTTTTTTCAAAAGGAGATTACTCCTCCGGTGGGATGCTACCTTTCGGGTAATCAGAATATCAGAATTGCGCAGGGCGTTGCCGATCCTCTTTACGTGCGTGCCGTGGCTTTCGAGGAGAAAAAGCTTGCGGTGATCCTTTGCTTTGATCTGATCGGTATGATCCAAAAGGAAGCGCTGAAGATCCGTGCCTACGTGGCAAAGCGGCTGGGACTGGAGGAAAAGGACGTAATTCTTACCTGTACCCATACCCATACCGCTCCCAATATTCACAGCCGCTTTTTCCCGAAGGAAGAATATTTAATGACGTCTCTGAAGGATCTTGCACTTTCGGCGGCACAGGGAGCCATTGCGGATCTTGCCGATGCAGAGGCGTATTTTTCCCGAGATGAATTGCCCGGTATTTCCTTCAATCGCCGCTACGTGATGAAGGATGGGAGCTTTAAGACCAATCCCGGCAGAAGAAATCCGGATATTTTAAGACCTGCCTCACCGCCCGACGATACCGTTCAGCTTTTGCGCTTTGACCGCGGAGAAAAAGGAGATATTCTTCTGGTGAATTTTCAGGTGCATCCCGACGTGCGCGGAAGGAAAAACGGTAATTTGATTTCTGCGGATTACCCCGGGGTGGTATGTGCTACGCTTGAGAACGCCTTACCGGGAACTCATTGTATCTATTTTAACGGTGCATCCGGCGATTTGAATCATATCAACGTAAATGCACCCGAGTGGGATAAGAATGCGGGTCCCTCCCATTCCAGACATATGGGCTTGTCCATTGCAGGGAAGGTGCTTGGAATGATCTCCAAGGCTCGCCCCGTTTCTCTCGGTGAGGTCCGTACCCATCAGCTGGATCTTGCCGTGCCCGCAAGAGAATATACCGATGAGGAATTGCGTCGCGCACAGCAGTATATGCAGTGGTATCTTGCAGGAGAAGCTGAGAAGATCCCGTTGGATGCGGGAAATTATACTACCATCATCTACGAAGCACTTGGAGTCCTTACCGCTTACGAAAGCGGCGGAACCTTTACAATGCCTCTTACCGGGCTTTCTTTCGGCGATGTTTCATTCGTTGGCTTCCCCGGTGAGGTCTTTTCCGAGATCGGTCGCCGAACACGGGAAACGTCTCCCTTTAAAGTGCAATTTATTATGGGGCTGACCCACGGCTACCCCGACTATTTTCCAACAAAGGATGCTTACGAGGTGGACGGTTACGAGCGACGGTCCTCTCCCTATAAGGCAGGCGTTGGTGAAATTATGACGGAAGGCGGCAGGCGCTTCCTCAAGGAGCTTTTTTCTCAAAATGAAAAGGAGTAAACCGTGAAAAGTATTGTTTCTTGTCCGAATGATTTTATTGATTCGGTTTTGTACGTAGATTTCGGCGATCGCATCAAGGCGGCTATCCGTACCTCGGTAAAGTGCTACGCCTTTGCAGATCTGAGCGGTGTTCGCTTTTGCGAGGAGGGAAATCTGGCGGAGCCCTTTCATTTTAAGGATCATATCTTCTTTTTCCCCAAGGAAACCCTGATGCGAACCCGTGATTTTACCGTAACCTTCCGCTTTCGAGCGGAAAACGAGGTTTTTCAAAAAAGCGGTGACGTGATCTTCCGTGATTTTTCTTTTGATCCTGACGCGCTTTCCTCTTACGAGGAGGAATTTGCAAAAATGGATCGGGGGCTCGTTTGTAAGAAAAGAGAAACGGGAGTGGTGGCAAAAGGTGCGGAATACGCAATAGAGCACTATGAGACCCGCGCTGGCGAGCCCGTGGTGGTTCACGCCTTTCTCTATGACTCTAAGACTTTTACCATGCTTTGCGGTACTCCACAGGGCACCTTCGATTACCGCGGTCAAAAGGAAACCGTTATGGATACGGTGAATTTTGAGGTATCCCGGGGCAGAGATATTCTTGCCGCCTTCAATGCAGATTTTTTCGATATGTTTGGTGATTGTGCACCCTCCGGGCTTTGTGTGAAGGACGGGGTCGTCGTTGCGAACCCTCAAAGCGATCGCTATTTTTTCGGTGTGAAAAAGGATGGAGAGCATATTATTGATACTTTGGCAGGCAAGCCTCGGCTATTGCAGGAGCTGGATCAGGTCGTTTGCGGCTTGAATTTGCTTCTGGAGGACGGTAAGGTGTGTGACGTTGCCGTTGGAGAGCTGTTCGGTATGAGAACCCATCCCAGAACCGTGGTAGGTCTTACTGAAGACGCCCGTGTGATCATTCTCGTGATCGACGGCAGACGCCCGTGGCATTCCAACGGTGCAACGCTTCGGGAGTGTGCAATGCTTTTGAAGGAGCACGGCGCGGTGCGCGGTGTCAATCTGGACGGCGGCGGTTCCAGTACCTTCATTATAAAAAAAGAAGACGGAACCCGTGAAATGCTTAATCACCCGGCGGATCTGCATCGCCCATTTGACGATCTCGTCCGCGACGTGTTCAACAGTATTTTGATCGTAAAAAAATGAAGAAAAGGAACGATTCCTCGTGAATCGTTCCTTTTCGTTTATGAAAAGAGGGGAGTGGATAAATAACGCTCGCCCGTGTCGGGAAGAAGAACTACGATTCGCTTTCCTCGCATGTCCTCTCTCAGAGAAAGCTTTTTTGCGCAGGCAAGCGCTGCACCCGAGGAGATCCCGACAAGCAGACCTTCCTTTTGCGCTAAAAGCCGTGCGGCCTCGTATGCTTCCTCTTCCGTAGCCTTGTAGATCTCGTCGTAGATCTCGGTGTCCAGAACCTCGGGAACAAAGCCGGCTCCGATTCCTTGGATTCCGTGTGCACCCGCGGCTTTTCCCGAAAGAACGGCAGATTTTGCCGGCTCGATGGCTACGATCCTAACGTTTGGATTTTTCTCCTTCAGGTATCTGCCCGTACCGGTGACGGTTCCTCCCGTGCCTACGCAGGCAACGAAAGCATCTACCGTCCCATCGCTGTCCTCCCAAATCTCCGGGCCCGTGGTCAGATAGTGTGCCTTGGCGTTGGACGGATTTTCGAACTGCCCCGCCAAAAAGCTTCCTTCAATGGTAGCGGCAAGCTCTTTTGCCTTTTCGATGGCACCTGCCATTCCCTTGCTTCCCTCCGTTAAAACGATTTCGGCTCCGTATGCCTTCAGCAAAAGTTGGCGTTCGCGGCTCATGGTCTCGGGCATGGTGAAAATTGCACGGTACCCCCGCAGGGCGGCGAGGGAAGCAAGACCGATTCCCGTATTTCCGCTGGTTGGCTCAATGATGGTGCCACCATTTTTAATAAGACCCTTTTTCTCTGCATCAAGGAGCATTTGAAGTGCAACTCTGTCCTTTGCACTTCCTGCAGGATTGAAGCCCTCCGGCTTTGCAATGACGTTTGCAAGAGATCCCCATTCCCGTTCTAATTTTTCAAGTCTGATCAAAGGTGTTTTTCCGATCAGCTCTGAAACGTCTTTATAAATTTTCATCGTATTACCTCGCTTGCTTCATTCTTAAACCATTATAGTACGGTTTTCCCGCGTCGTCAAGAAATTGGAGAAACGGAACTTGCGAAAAAAATTCCGAACCCCTTTTCATTTGAAAAGATTTGTGGTATAATACTTCTAATATGGATTATTATGCGCAGAGAAAGGAGGACTTGCGATGGATCACTTTAAGCTGGTATCGGAGTATGCACCCACCGGTGATCAGCCCGAGGCCATTCAAAAACTGGTTGACGGAATTTGTAGCGGTGCCAAGGAGCAGACGCTGCTTGGTGTTACCGGCTCCGGTAAAACTTTTACGATGGCAAATATTATTGCCAAGCTGAACCGTCCCACCCTCGTTCTCGCTCACAATAAGACTCTCGCCGCACAGTTGTGTTCTGAATTTAGGGAGTTTTTTCCCGAGAATGCGGTTGAATATTTTGTTTCCTACTACGATTATTATCAGCCCGAGGCGTATATTCCCGGAAAAGATGTTTACATCGAAAAAGACTCCGCCATTAACGAGGAGATCGATAAGCTGCGCCACAGTGCCACCTCCGCTCTTTTTGAACGAAGGGACGTAATCATCGTGGCTTCCGTATCCTGCATCTATACCTTGGGTGATCCTGCGGAGTATTCCTCCATGACCGTTTCCCTCCGTCCCGGTATGGAGTTGTCCCGTGATGATCTGCTTCGCCGTCTGGTGGAGATCCAGTACGAGAGAAACGACGTGAATTTCGTGCGCAACAAATTTCGCGTACGCGGCGACGTAGTGGATATTTTTCCTGCGGGCAACAGCGAAACTGCGGTTCGGGTGGAGTTCTTCGGCGATGAGATCGACCGCATCGTGGAATTTCACGCTTTGACCGGAACGACCGTTGCAACTTTGAACCATATTGTAATCTATCCCGCGAGCCACTATACAACAAGTCTTGAGAAAAGAGAAAAGGCAATTCGTGAGATCGAGATGGAATTGGCGGAACGTATCAAGTATTTTGAGAGTCAGGGAAGAGTACTGGAGGCACAGCGTCTGCGTGATCGAGTTACCTACGATATGGAAATGGTTCGCGAGATCGGATATTGCAGCGGTATCGAGAACTATTCCCGCGTCTTTGCCGGCAATCCTCCCGGAAGTACCCCCTTTACGCTGATGGATTATTTTCCCGAGGATTTCGTTCTGATGATCGACGAGTCCCACGTGACCATTCCTCAGGTGCGGGCAATGAGCGCGGGAGATCGGGCGAGAAAGGAAAATCTGGTGGAATACGGCTTCCGATTGCCCTCTGCTTACGATAACCGACCCTTGCGCTTCGAGGAATTTGAGGAGCGAATGGGCCAAACAATTTACGTCAGCGCAACCCCTGCAGAATTTGAATTGGAGCGAAGCGAGCAGATCGTGGAACAGATCATTCGGCCAACGGGTCTTTTGGATCCCTTGTGCGAGGTTCGAAAAACCGAAGGTCAGATCGACGATCTGATCGGGGAGATCCTGTCCCGTGTGGATAAAAAAGAACGGGTTTTGGTCGTAACGCTTACCAAAAAAATGGCGGAGGATCTCACCGACTACCTGACCGAAAAGGGGATTCGCGTTCGCTATATGCATCACAATGTGGAAACGATGGAGCGGGTAGAGCTTCTGAAGGATCTTCGGCGCGGTGAATTTGACGTGCTTGTGGGCATCAATCTGCTCCGCGAGGGTCTGGACCTTCCCGAGGTGTCGCTCATTGCCATTTTGGACGCGGATAAGGAGGGCTTTTTGCGAAGCCGCCGAAGCCTGGTTCAGATCATCGGCAGAGCTGCCAGGCACGTGGACGGACGGGTAATTCTCTATGCGGATACCGTGACCGACTCTATGAAAGGGGCGCTGGATGAAACGGCCAGAAGAAGAAGCCTTCAGGAAGCGTATAATAAGGAGCACGGTATTACTCCTCGCGGCATCGTTAAGAAAGTACAGTCTTTGCCTACCGTGACGGAGAAGGAGACTGATTCCGCCAAGACGAAGAAAAAAGCAAAAATGACGGCAGCCGAAAAGAGCCGTCTGTGCGAAAAACTCAGATTTGAAATGATGTCAGCCGCAAAGCGGCTTGATTTTGAAACTGCGGCTGCATTGAGAGATCAGTTGCGGGCTTTGCAGGGCAACTCGTAAAAAAGAAGGAAAATAAAGTGGCACAAGATAGCATCGTAATCAAGGGCGCTCGCGTCCATAACCTGAAAAATATTTCTTTGGAAATTCCCCGTGACAAGCTTGTGGTTTTTACAGGGCTTTCCGGAAGCGGAAAATCCTCTTTGGCGTTTGATACCATTTTCGCCGAGGGGAACCGACGCTTCGTAGAGTCTCTTTCGTCTTATGCCCGTATGTTTTTGGGCCAGGTCGATAAGCCTGACGTAGATAGCATCGACGGTCTTTCTCCCGCAATTTCCATCGATCAGAAAACCACCAGCAAGAACCCCCGTTCCACTGTGGGAACCGTAACGGAGATCTACGATTATCTCAGACTTTTATATGCCCGCGTCGGCATTCCGCACTGTCCCATCTGCGGAAAGGAGATCCGCGCTCAGTCCGTAGACCAGATCGTGGATCAAATCCTGACCCTTCCCGAGGGTACTCGCTTTCAGGTGCTTTCTCCTGCTGTGAGAGGAAAGA
The DNA here is from genome assembly GCA_015065325.1 of Oscillospiraceae bacterium. Taxonomy (GTDB): domain Bacteria; phylum Bacillota; class Clostridia; order Oscillospirales; family SIG627; genus RGIG5579. Next base: position 56,307 of record SVQO01000006.1, read on the forward strand.
AGGGGCTGCATGAAAAGGTATTTGATCAGGCACGGGAAAACGGATTTGTCCGCGTCAAAATAGACGGCTACGTGTACGATCTGGAAAACCTCCCCGAGCTGGATAAAAACAAGAAGCACGAGATCGAGATCGTGGTGGACCGTTTGGTGATGAAGGAAGGGATCCGTACCCGCTTAACGGGTTCCGTAGAAACTGCTTTGAAGCTCTCCGGCTCTTCCGTGATCATTGATCTGGTATCCGCGGAGGAGGGGAGTGCGGAGAAATATTTGACCTTCTCGACGGCTTTTGCCTGTGAGGAGCACAATTTCAGTATCGGAGCTCTCCAGCCCCGTATGTTTTCCTTTAACAATCCCTACGGTGCCTGCCCCGCTTGTGACGGAATCGGTGTGAAATCTTCGGTTTCTCCCCGCCTTTTGATCCCCGATCTTACCAAAAGTCTTGCGGACGGAGGTATCGTTTGCAACGGTTTTAAAACCATGAAAGAGGATAACTGGTCGGGTATTTTGTACAAGCAGGTGATCGAGCCCTACGGCTTGACGCTGAAAACGCCCTTTTGCGATTATCCCGAGGAGGCGATGAACGTTCTGCTCTACGGAACGGGAGATACCCGTTATACCATTCCTTTTCGGGAGGGAGGTGCCCTGCAATATTACACCACTTCGTTCCCCGGTGTGGTCAATAAGATCATGGATCGTTACCGTACCTACAAGGATTCCTATTACGAGGAGTTTTTCGAGGACGAGCTTTGTACCGAGTGCGGGGGACGCCGCTTGAAGCCCGAGGTTTTGGCGGTTACTGTCGGCGGTCTGAATATTTCCGAATTCTGCGATCTTTCCGTGGAAAAGGAGCTTGCTTTTATTGACGGGCTCGTTTTCAACGAAAAGGAAAAGACCATCGCCAAGGAGATCATTAAGGAGATCCGATCCCGACTTGAATTTTTGAGAAGCGTTGGTTTGGGGTACTTGACCCTTTCCCGAAAATCGGGTACGCTGTCCGGCGGTGAAAGTCAGCGAATTCGTCTTGCGACTCAGATCGGCTCCAGTTTGATGGGGGTTCTGTATATTTTGGACGAACCCAGCATCGGTCTGCACCAGCGCGACAATTCTAAGCTGATCAAAACATTGAAAAAGCTTCGCGATACGGGCAATACCGTGATCGTGGTTGAGCACGATACCGAGACGATGGAGAATGCCGACTTTATCGTGGATATCGGTCCGGGAGCGGGAGTCGGCGGCGGTGAGGTGGTTGCTCTTGGCACCCCCGAGGAAATCAAAGGGTGCAAGGCTTCCGTTACGGGACAGTATCTTTCCGGCGAGAAGCGCATCGAGATCCCGGAGCATAGAAGGCCCGGCAACGGAAAAAGCCTTTTGATCCGTGAGCCGAGACAGAACAATTTAAAAGGGATGGACGTTGAGATCCCCCTTGGTAAGCTGGTTTGTGTGACAGGTGTTTCCGGCAGCGGAAAAAGCTCCTTGATCAACGGTATTTTGTATCCCTATCTTGCGAAGAATCTGAACCGAGCCAATGCGGCGCAGGGAAATTTCCGCGAGATATGCGGAATTGAAGAACTGGATAAGGTGATTGCCATTGACCAGTCTCCCATCGGCAGAACGCCCCGTTCCAATCCCGCTACCTACACGGGTCTGTTTACCGAGATCCGAAATGTGTTTGCCAAAACCCGGGATGCGGTGATGCGTGGCTTTGGTCCCGATCGCTTCTCATTTAACTTGAGAGGGGGCAGATGCGAGGCGTGCCAGGGGGACGGGACCGTGAAGATCGAAATGCACTTTCTGCCCGACGTTTACGTGAACTGTGACGTGTGTCACGGCAAGCGTTACAACCGCGAGACTCTGGAGGTCAAGTTTAAAGGTAAATCCATTGCAGACGTTTTGGATATGACCGTTTCCGAGGCACTTCTGTTTTTTGACGCCATTCCGTCTTTGAAAAGAAAGCTTCAAACCTTGCAGGACGTGGGTCTTGGTTACGTAAAACTCGGACAATCCTCTACCACCCTTTCCGGCGGTGAAGCACAGCGTGTAAAGCTTTCCTGTGAGCTCTCCAAGCGAAGCACGGGTAAGACCTGTTATATTCTTGACGAACCCACCACGGGCCTCCATTCCGAGGACGTGAACAAGCTTTGCTCTATTTTGGACCGCCTTGCCGACGGCGGAAACACGGTCATCGTTATCGAGCATAATTTGGACGTGATCGCACATGCGGATCACATTATTGATCTCGGTCCCGAGGGCGGTGAGGGCGGAGGAACCGTCGTGGTTACCGGGACTCCTGAGGAAGTGGCTGCCTGTAAGGAATCCTATACGGGACAGTATCTGGTTTCCGTCTTGAAAAAAAGATAAGTAAAATTCGAAAGGAAGTACTATGATTCCCGAAAGATTGCAAACGGTATTGGATCGGGTGGAAAAGCCCGGTCGCTATATCGGCGGTGAATTTAATGAGATCATTAAGGATAAGGAAGGGAAGACCCGCGTAGCGTTCTGTTTTCCCGATACCTACGAGATCGGTATGTCCAATCTGGGCATGAAGATCCTTTACGGCGTGTTGAACGGAACGGAAAACGTCTGGTGCGAGCGTTGCTTTGCTCCTTGGCCGGATATGGGCGATTTGTTGCGTCGCGAGAAGGTTCCGCTTTATGCTTTGGAAAGCGGTGACAGTCTCCGCGATTTTGACTTCTGTGCCTTTACCATGCAGTACGAGCTTTGCTATACAACGGTTTTGTATATGCTGGATCTTGCAGGAATTCCGTTCCGTGCCAAGGATCGCGGTGAGGATTATCCGATCCTGCTTTGCGGTGGTCCCTGTACTTACAATCCCGAGCCCTTTGCGGATTTCTTTGATATTATGTCCATTGGCGAAGGAGAGGAGGCACTTCCCGAGCTGATGACTCTTTACGAAGAATGCAAAAAGGCTGGGAAGACCAAGGCGGAATTCTTGAGGGAGGCCTCCCATCTTGATGGCTTTTACGTTCCCTCCCTTTATGAGGTTACTTATTCCGAAAGCGGAGCAATTTCATCATTTTCTCCGAAATTTGATGACGTTCCTGCCGTGATCAAAAAGCGCATCGTCAAGGATTTTGAAAACTCCTTTTATCCCACCTCTCCCGTGATCCCTCACGTGGAAGCGGTACATGACCGAACGGTGCTTGAGGTGTTCCGCGGCTGTATCCGCGGTTGTCGGTTTTGTCAGGCGGGAATGACCTGCCGTCCCATTCGTGAACGTAGCCCCGAAAAACTGAACGAGCTTGCCAAAAAAGCAACGGAAGGCTCAGGATATCCCGAGATTTCCATGTGTGCACTCTCCATCTCCGATTATTCGGGACTGTCCTCGATGTGTGAAAAGCTTTTGACCTGGTGTCCCGACGAAAAGATCCGTCTTTCCTTGCCTTCTATGCGAGTGGATAGCTTTTCGGAAAAAATTATGGATGAGATCCCCGGCCTGAAAAAAGGATCCTTTACCTTTGCGCCGGAAGCGGGAACCCAGCGCTTGCGCGACGTGATCCGCAAGGGCGTCACCGAGGAGGACATTACCCGTACCATGAACTTCGTGTTTTCTTCGGGAATGTGCGCGGTCAAGCTGTATTTCATCGACGGCCTCCCCAACGAGACCGACGAGGACGTAAAAGGAATTGCCGAGCTTGCTCAGCGAATCGTCAATCTTTACTATCAGAACCCCGATAAGCCCAAGGGCAAGAGTGTCAGTGTAAATATCAGTGTTTCCTGCTTTATTCCCAAGCCTCAGACTCCCTTCCAATGGGCAGGCCAGAACTCCTTGGACGAGGTGGAAAGAAAGCAAAAGCTTGTGCGCGAAAATATTAATACCAGAAAGGTCAGCTACAACTGGCACGACGCACGGTCCAGTCGTGTGGAAGCGGTTTTGGCAAGAGGGGACAGAAGATTGTCGGAGGCTATCATCCGTGCCTACGAAAAAGGACAGCGCTTCGACTCTTGGGACGAGTATTTCTCTCTGGAAAATTGGGAGAGCGCGATCTCGGAGGCAGGGCTGGATTCCTCCTTCTACGCAAACCGGGAGATCCCAAAGGACGAGATCCTTCCCTGGGATCATATCTCGGCGCTGGTTTCCAAAAAGTATTTGCTGGAAGAATATCAAAAGGCTATGAATATTCTGTAAATTGTGAAAAGCATTCCGAATAATTGAAATTTATTTTCTAAAAAGCCTTGATTTTTATCGGCGCTTGTGCTAAAATAATTCGAAAAAAATTCACACACGGTCTTTTTCGCAGAGAGGGTCGGCTTTTGCCGTTCTTTGTTCGGGCCGTGGCGGGTAAAACCCGGAAAGGAAAAAATCATGAGCAACGTAATTTCCATGAAGCAGCTCCTGGAAGCAGGAGTACACTTCGGTCACCAGACCAGAAGATGGAACCCCAAAATGGCGGAGTACATCTTCACCCAGAGAAACGGTATCCACATCGTTGACCTGCAGAAGACCGTGAAGAAGGTTGAAGAAGCTTACAACTTCGTTCGCGATCTGGCTCAGGAGGGCGGCTCTATTCTCTTCGTAGGTACCAAGAAGCAGGCACAGGACGCAATCAAGGAAGAGGCCTTGAGATGCGGTATGTACTACGTAAACGTTCGTTGGCCCGGCGGTATGTTGACCAACTACAAGACCATTAAGAAGAGCATCGCTCGTCTCAACAAGCTGAAGAAGTTTGAGGAAGACGGCACCTTCGATCTTCTGCCCAAGAAGGAAGTTCTTGAGCATAAGAAGGAGATCGCCGATCTTGAGAAGAACTACGGCGGTATCAAGGAGATGGATGGTCTTCCCAGCGCAATCTTTGTCGTTGACCCCAAGAAAGAAAGAAATGCAGTTCTCGAAGCTAAGAAGCTTGGTATCCCCATGGTAGCAATCGTCGATACCAACTGTGATCCCGAAGAAGCTGATTATATCATCCCCGGTAACGATGACGCTATCCGCGCCATCCGTCTGATCGCTTCCGTTATGGCTAACGCTGTGATCGAAGGCCGTCAGGGTGAGGACGCTTTTGCTCCCGAGCAGGCAGAAGAAGCTGCTGCTGAAGCTACCGAAGAAAAGGCTGAAGAAGCCACCGAAGCATAATTACTGCAAGAGAAAGGAAAGTACGAATATGGAAATCAATGCAAAAGCAGTTGCTGCTCTCAGAGCTAAGACCGGTATCGGTATGATGGATTGCAAGAAGGCTCTTGTAGAAGCAAACGGAAATGAAGAAGAAGCAATCAAGATCCTTCGTGAGAAGGGCCTTGCAGTTGCTGCTAAAAAGTCAACCCGCATCGCTGCAGAAGGTCTTGTTTCTATCCAACTGGATCCCGAAACCCACACCGCTGCAATGATCGAGGTTAATATCGAGACCGACTTTGCTGCAAAGAACGCAGTGTTCGGTGAGTTTGTAAACGATCTGCTTACCATTATTCTTAAGACCCGTCCTGCAACCGTCGAAGAGCTCCTGAAGAAGGAATTCAAAGACGGTCTGGACGTAGAAGCAGCTCTGAAGGATAAGATCTTTACCATCGGTGAGAATATCAATATCCGCCGCTTCACCATCATTGAGAATGCCGCTTCCTCTTATATTCACGGCAAGGGTAACATCGGTGTTGTTGTAAAGACCGACAAGATCGTTGATAACGCAGCTTTCGCTGAGGCTGCTAAGAACGTATGCTTGCAGGCTGCTGCAATGAAGCCCCAGTACCTCAATCCCGAGGCAGTTCCCGCAAACGTGATCGCAAATGAGAAAGAGATCATTGAGTCTCAGATCAAAAATGACGAGAAGAATGCGAAGAAGCCCGAGAAGGTTATCGCTATGATGGTTGAGGGTAAACTGAAGAAGTTCTTCTCCACCAACTGCTTGACCGAGCAGGAGTACGTAAAGGACGGTTCTATGACCGTTGCTAAGTACCTCGCTTCCGTAGCAAAGGAGATCGGCGAGGAATTCGCTCTGGTTGACTTTGTTATGTACGAGAAGGGTGAGGGCCTTGAGAAGAAGGAAGACAATTTCGCTGAAGAAATTGCAAAGTTGACCGGCAAATAATATAAACTACAAAAAAGCGGCAAACCATTTTTGGTTTGCCGCTTTTCAATTGTTACTTTTTTGTTACTTATGACGGAATTTTTTAGTATAATTACTACAAAATTTCGGTTGACAGACGGGAACACTTGTGATAAAATTACATTGTTAAAATATTTATAAGGAGAGTTACTATGAAAATGTCCAAAAAAATCCTTGCTTTTATTTTGGCAGCTTCCTTTGTTTTCTCTGCGTTTTGCCTTTCGGTTTTTGCAGATGATGCAATTGAGTCTCCCATTATTCCCGTAGGTCCTCAATCGACTCCTTGGTACGAATATGAGTTTGTAGATGATAATACTGCTCTTATTCTCTGCGGCTTTAATTATAATTCCACCAGAACCAACGTAACCGTTCGTGCAAGTGCCGAGAAGGATGGCAATACCTATCCCGTGATCGGCGTTGCTCCCGAGGTGTTCAAGGAGACCGGAATTAAGTCCGTTACCATTGAAGAGGGCGTTCGCCGCATTGATAAGGATGCATTTTTGAATTGCGAAAAGCTTACTACCGTTGAATTCGCTTCCTCCGTTACCTTTATCGATGAGACTGCATTTGACGGTACTGCTTGGCTTGCAAATCAGCCCGACGGTGTGGTTTATGCAGGAAAGATCGCTTACAAAGCTAAGGGCACTTGCCCTGCAAGCGTTTCTCTTGCTGCTGATACCGTTTCCATCGCAAACGGTGCTTTCCGCGGTCAGACCACACTTGAAAAAGTCTTTGTTCCTGCAGCTACCACTGTTGGCGAAGAAGCCTTTGCAGGTTGCACCGCAGTAAAGATCTACTGCTATGAGAATTCTCCCGCACATACTTATGCCGTTGAAAATTCCATTGATTTTGTTATCATTCCTTCTCTCGTTCTGAATACCCCTCCCACCAAGCTTGAGTATTACCAGAATGATCCTCTGAACTTTGCCGGAATGGACCTGATTTACATTTCCGAAGCAGGTGAGACTCCCGTAGTCGTCGAGGAGTCTATGGTATCCGGTTACGATGCAGCAACTCTTGGCGATCAGACCGTTACCATCACCTACGAAGGAAAGAGTGTTTCCTTCCAGGTAAATGTTGTTGAGCGTCCTGCCTTCATCCCCGGCGACGTTGACGGAAACGGCGTAAAAGAAATCAACGATGCGATTCATCTTCTGTTCCATAAGAACTTTGAAGACGCTTATCCCGTAAACCAGCCCGTTGACTTTGACGGAAACGGTTCTTTTGAAATTGACGATGCAATTTATTTATTGTTCCACATCAATTTCGAGGATGTTTATCCCCTCCACTAAGTTTTTTGAAAAAAGAGAGAGCTTTGCTCTCTCTTTTTTTGTTTTTTTCCAGTTTTTCTATTTACAAACGCTCCTTTTTTTTGTAAAATAGATAGGAATAAAAGATATGATGGAGGTAGTATGGAACCGAAATATAAACGCGTATTGCTCAAATTATCCGGTGAAGCTCTTGCGCAGGGAGCTGCTCCCGGTGCAATTTACAATTTCGATCTTCTTTCGACCATCTGTTCCAAGGTTCGGGACTGTGTCGAGCTCGGTGTCGAGGTTGCCATCGTAGTAGGCGCAGGCAATATTTGGAGAGGTAAACAGGGGACCGATTTTCAGCGTGTTCGCGCAGACCATATGGGGATGCTTGCCACAACGATCAACGCTCTTGCGATTCAGGATTCTCTTGAGCACCTTGGTATCGATGCCAGGGTTTTGAGTGCGATCGAAATGGAAACCTTTACCGAAACCTATATTCGTGAAAAAGCCGTTTCTCATCTGCAAAAGGGTAAGGTTGTGATCTTTGCTTGCGGAATCGGAAGCCCCTATTTTTCCACCGATACGGCAGCCGTTCTACGAGCCAGAGAGATCGATGCCGAGGTTGTGCTTTTGGCGAAGAATATCGATGCAGTTTATACTGCCGATCCCAAGCTTGACCCCAATGCAAAGCGGCTGGAATATATCCGTTATATGGACGTCCTTGCTCAGAATTTGAAGGTAATGGATACTACCGCTACCAGCTTTGCCATGGAGAATAAGCTTCCCGTGCTGGTCTTTGGATTGAACGATCCTCAAAATATCATTCGCGCCGTTATGGGCGAAAAACTCGGAACCATTGTTGAAGCCTAAATAACTTTATTTTTGAAAGGGTAAATGATTATGAAACTTGAAATCCGTGATTACGAAGAAAAAATGAAGAAGTGCCTTGCAGCCACCGAAAGAGAATTTTCCTCCGTTCGCGCAGGCCGTGCAAACGCCTCAATTCTTGATCGCATCAATGTAGACTACTACGGAAGCCCCACGCCCATCAATCAGCTTGCTCAGATCTCTACCCCCGAGGCTAGAATGCTTGTGATCACCCCCTGGGATGCAAATTGTACCAAGGATATCGAGAAGGCGATTCTTGCTTCCGATATCGGTATCAATCCTCAGAACGACGGCAAGACCATCCGTCTTTCTTTCCCTCAGCCTACCGAGGAGAGAAGAAAAGAGTTGTCTAAGCAGGTTTCCCGTCTTGCAGAGGACGGAAAGGTTGCCGTGCGTAACGTCAGACGTGATGCCATGGACAAGATCAAGGCTATGAAGAAAAACGGTGAAATGACCGAGGACGAGCAGAAAATTTCCGAGAAGGAAGTTCAGGATCTTTCCGATAAGTACGTAAAGGGTCTGGATGCTATGGCTGCTGAAAAATCCAAGGAGATTATGAGCGTATAAACCTCATATAGTGTTACTGTGTCAAATCAAACGATAAAAAAACCGCGTCATATCGGGATCATCATGGACGGAAACGGCCGTTGGGCAAAATCTCGTCTTATGCCTCGCCTTGCAGGGCATAAGGAGGGCGTGGAAAATTTCAAGCGTATTGCTGAATATCTGATCGAGCTTGATATTGAGGTCGCCACCTTTTACGCCTTTTCTACGGAAAACTGGAAAAGACCTCAGGACGAGGTTGAGAATATTATGTCTCTTTTGGTGGAATATTTGGAGAAGTGGCTTGCTCAGAACAACGAAAAAAATATGCGCTTCCGTTTTATCGGAGATCGCAGAGCCTTTTCTCCGCGTATTCAAGCTTTGATGGATGAGGTTGAGAAAAAGTCCTCTCATTTCCGTAATCAGCTGAATTTGGCTTTGAATTACGGTTCCCGTGATGAGCTTGCCCGCGCCTTTCGCCTGCTTGCCGAGGAAGGAAAGAAGGACATTACCCCCGAGGATATTTCCTCCCATCTTTATACCGTGGGACAGCCTGACGTGGATTTGATCATCCGCACCGGCGGAGAGATCCGCTTGTCCAATTTTTTGCTGTATCAGTCTGCCTATGCGGAATTTTATTTCTCCGACAAGCTTTGGCCCGATTTTTCTTCTGAGGATCTTGATGATGCCATTGCTTATTTCAATCACCGTGAACGGCGTTTCGGCGGTGTGATAGAAAGGAAACCTTAAAAATGCTTCGCATTATTACAGGCGTTATTGCAGGGCTCATTATGATCCCCGTGTGTATTTTCTCCGGAACCATTGTTTGGCCTCTTGTAATAACTATGTTTTCCGTGATTGCAGTGGAGGAAATGCTCCATTGTATCGGGATGCACAAGGAACACGCTTTTTCGATCCCTGCAAGAATTTTTGCTTTTTTGCCGATTATCAGCTATGTTTTTTTAATGGAGCTTGCCGTCAATGCCTTCCGCTCCATCTTTATCTTCTCTGCTTTGTTTTTCTTTGCGGAGCAGATTATTGCGATGTTGAACAAAAATCGACTGCATACTGAAAAGCTTTACAGTATGATAGCATTGATTTTGTACGTTGTCATTGCTTTAACTGCCATCGTTCACATCCGTTACATCGACGACGGTCATCAGGAAGGGAAGTATATCTATCTTCTCGTTTTCTTTGGTGCTTGGTTTACCGATACCTTTGCATATTTTATCGGCCGTTGGATGGGAAAGACCCCTCTTGCACCCGAAATTTCACCCAAAAAGACGGTGGAAGGTTCTATCGGCGGTATCGTTGCGAATATGTTATGTTTTGCAGGGTACGCTTGGATCCTCCGCTCTCAGTTTGATCTGAATGCCAATATTTTGTTCTTTGCAATTCTGGGAGCACTCTTTTCCGTCGTTGGGCAGTTTGGCGATCTGTTTGCCTCCGGAATCAAACGTCATTACGGTGTCAAGGATTTCGGTAAATTCTTCCCCGGACACGGCGGCGTTTTGGATCGGGTCGATTCCATTCTTGCAAATGCAAGCGTAATGTTTTTCGTTTACGCTTCCTTCGGTGTTGACTTTTTGATTCTTTGAGGGGATTATGAAAAAGCAAGTTTGTATTCTCGGTTCAACCGGCTCCGTCGGTACGCAAGCCATTGAAGTAGTCCGAGAACGCGGCTACCGACTGACCGGTATCTGTGCTGACGGAAATATTTCTCTTTTGGAAGATCAGATCCGTGAGTTTCATCCCCTGTACTGTGCCGTCAGAAATGAAGAAAAGGCCAAGGAATTGAAAATTGCCGTATCTGATACGGATACCAAGATCCTCTCCGGCGAGGAGGGGATCTTGACTCTTTGCAGGGAGTGCCCCGCCGATATCGTTGAAAACTCCGTTTTAGGATCCAACGGGATCCTTCCGACGATGGAGCTTTTGCGTGCAGGTAAGGATATTGCTATGGCAAATAAAGAGCCTATCGTTGCTGCCGGTGAGATCATTTTGCGTACCGCACGTGAAAACGGTGCACGTATTTTGCCCGTTGACAGTGAACACTCTGCAATTTTCCAGTGCATGAGCGGTGGTTTTAATGATCGCCGTTATCTTTCTCATCTGGTTTTGACAGCTTCGGGAGGTCCCTTCTTCGGGAAAAGGACGGCGGAGCTGGAAAAGGTGACTCCGGAAATGGCGCTTGCACACCCTGTTTGGAATATGGGACAAAAAATTTCCATCGATTCTGCTACTCTGTTGAATAAGGGCTTAGAGCTGATCGAAGCGGTTCGTCTGTTCGACGTTCCCGCTGATCAGGTAGAGATCACCGTTCACCGCCAGTCTATCGTTCATTCTATGGCAACCTTTGTTGACGGATCCACCATTGCACAGATGGGACACCCCGATATGCGCCACTGCATTCAGTTCGCCCTTACTTATCCGCAACGTACCGAGGGCCTTTGCAAGCCTCTCGATTTTACCCGCGCCATGACCTTGACCTTTGAAGGCGCTGACGAAGATACCTTTACACTTTTGAAAACGGCAAGACGTGCCGCCATGCTGGGCGGAACCTATACCACGGTTCTGAATGCTGCGAACGAATCCTGCGTTCGACTCTTTTTGGATCGCCGTATTTCCTTTTTGGATATTTTCCGCATTGTGGAAGAAGAGGTTGCTTTGCATACGCCCTTGCATTCTCCCGATATTTCTGATATCCTTGCTCTTGATCGAGAGACGAAAGAGAAGGTTTTGGAAAAATACGCGAATTGATTTTGACCCTTGAAGCAAAAATAAGGTTATACCGTTTTTTTGTTTTGAAAGGATAAGCTATGACGACTATTTTTGGAATTTTGATCGCCATTCTCGTTTTTGGCGTTATGATCTTTCTTCACGAGCTGGGGCATTATCTTGCTGCCCGCGCCTGCAAGGTGAAGGTGCTGGAATTTGCCGTAGGAATGGGACCGAAGATCGTTTCCTGGACCTCAAAAAAAACCGATATCGTGTATTCCTTGCGTTGGCTTCCCATCGGCGGATTTACTGCGATGCAAGGTGAGGACGGTGAAGATCCCCATCCCGATGCACTGGTGAATAAGCCCCGTTGGCAAAAGCTGTGCGTGCTCTTTGCCGGATCCTTTATGAATATTATTTCCGGCGTGATCGCAATGTTTATCGTCCTTACCATGACCGGTCGCGTCGGTACTCTTGAGATCAGCAACTTTTTGGGAGACAGCGTCTCCGACCGTTGGTTGCTGGAGGGGGATGAGATCGTTGCCATCAACGGCAAAAAAATGGTTGATTATAACGATGCGGCAAATACGATCATGCTGGATGGCACAAAGCCCTTGGACATCACCGTCCTTCGTGACGAGGATAAAGTGGTTTTAAAGGGTGTTCAGTTTAAAACGGAGGAACAGGAAGGCATCAAGATCGCCGTTTTGGATTTCCAGTTCAAGGCAGCACCTCTTTCCTTCGGTGCTTTGTGTAAGCAAACTGTAACGCAATCCATTTCAACGGTTAAAATGATCTATAAAACCCTGATCGAATTGATTACGGGAAAATACGGCCTAAAAGGCGTTTCCGGTCCCGTGGGAACAGTTTCCGTGATCTCTGAGGTTGCCGTAACCGGGTTCGTAAATATTCTCTATTTATTCTCGTTTATCAGCTTGAATTTGGGTGTTATGAATCTTTTGCCTTTGCCTGCTTTGGACGGCGGAAGAATTCTGTTTACCTTGGTGGAATGTATCATTCGAAAGCCCCTGGATCCGAAATTCGAAGGCTACGTACATCTTGTTGGGATGATCCTGCTTTTGGGCTTCATGGCGGTTGTGACCGTGTTTGACGTAATAAAACTATTCTGACGGAGGTGTAAGCCTTGACTCGAAAGCTTACGAAGAAAATCAAGATCGGTTCCCGTTTCATTGGTGGCGGGGAGCCTATTTTGGTGCAGTCCATGACTTGTACCCCCACCACGGATTTTGAAGCCACTCTTGCGCAGATCCGTTCTCTGGAGGAGGCAGGGTGCGACGTCGTTCGTTTCACCGTACCCGACCACGAAGCAGTGCGCAATATTGCCAGACTGAAGGAAAATACCACCATTCCGCTGGTTGCCGATATTCATTTCGATTACCGCCTTGCCATCGAGTCTGCACAGGCGGGCGTGGATAAGATTCGTATCAATCCCGGAAATATCGGTGAAAAGGCAAACGTGCTTGCCGTGGCAAGTGTTTGTCGCGAAAAGAAAATCCCGATTCGCGTGGGTGTGAATTCCGGCTCGCTGGAGCGAGAGCTTCTGATGAAGTACGGCGGACCTACTCCGGAAGCACTTTGCGAAAGTGCCCTGGATAAGGTTCGTATGCTGGAGGAGTGCGATTTCGACCAAATCGTTGTTTCCGTAAAATCCAGCAACGTGTCCAATATGATCGCAACCAACCGATTGCTTTCCGAGCGTACCGATTACCCTCTGCACCTTGGCGTTACTGAGGCGGGTACTTTGATGTCCGGTATTGTAAAGTCCTCCATTGGTATTGGCTCCCTCCTTGCAGACGGTATCGGTGATACCATCCGTGTATCCTTGACCACCCGCGACCTGACGGAAGAGGTCTTTGCCGCAAGACGCATCCTTTCCTCTCTGTCGTTGATGGAGAATACCATCGACATCGTTTCTTGTCCTACTTGCGGTCGAACAAAGATCGATCTTGTCGGAATTGCCACGGAGCTTGAGAACCGTATTGCTTCCCTTGGCTTTAAGCCCAAAAAGAGCATTAAGGTTGCCGTAATGGGCTGTATCGTAAACGGGCCCGGAGAAGCCAAGGATGCTGACGTAGGAATTGCAGGCGGCAGAAGCGAGGCAATTTTGTTTCGCAAGGGGGAGATCGTTCGTAAGATCCCCGAGGACCGCGTCATCGATATTTTGCTGGATGAGATCAAAAAACTTTCCGAGGTTGATTTATAATGATGAAAGACCCGACAAAAAAGCTCTTTACCGAGCTTTTTTTCAAATACAGCCCCAGTACGCAGGATAGCGAAATACTGGATCTTTTGGAGGATTATACGTATCGGCTCAATAAAGAGACCCGCGAGATCCGTATCGATTTTTATCTATCCCGACTGGTTCCGAAATTCCGTCTTTACGCGATGGAGGAAGCGATCAGCCAAGCGTATCAGCTGACCAGCTGCTTCATTTTTCCCAAGTATTCCTCTGAACTTTTCGACCCCTCTTATCAGGAAGAATTGCTTTTGGAGCTTGGCAGGAATACCAAGCTCGCCAGAGGCTTTTTTGACGACTGCGTGATGAAAATGGATGGAGATTCCGTTACCTTTGAAATGAGGGCGGGATACGATAAGCTTCCGCGGAACGGCGAATGCGAGCGTTTGCTGGAGGAGATCATCTTTTCTGAATTCGGTCTTCGAAAAACCGTTTCCTTTCACGCGGAGGAGTTTGATATTGCCGAATATAACCGACGTCAAAGCTTTACGATGCTGTTTGACGACGTGGTCAAGCCTATTTCCGCAGAGAGCGCAGGCGGTGCACCTTCCTTTGGTCCAAGCGGTTCCTTTCCGACCGCGGAATTTGATGAGAATGGGGAATATCCCACCTCAATTGGTGATGACACCGAGTTTTTCTTTGACCGCGACAATCTAATCGTTCGGGCAGGTTACTGCACCTTTGATCTCAAGGAACCGCAAGAGCTTTTTGGGCGCAAATGGAAGGATGAGGATCTGGATACGCTTCATCCAATTCGGGATTTTTCCTCTCATCCCGGCCCTGTTTCCTTCTGCGGTAAGTTTCTTTCTCAGGAAAATAAGGAAATGCGCGGCAAGGACGGCTTTCGCGTAAAGGTACATATTACCGATGGCGCTTCCTCCGTAACCGTAAAGGTTTCGGGGGCCACGGACAAGGTGAAGCCTTTGATGAAGGCGGCTCCCGGAACCCCCTTGTTTGTCGTCGGAAATCTAATGTTCGATCAGTTCGAAAATGAATTGATCGTAAAGCCTCGCGCTGTGTTTCAGATCGGAGAGATCCCGCTGACCGACACTGCTGAGGAAAAGCGCATTGAGCTTCATTTGCATACCAAGATGAGCACAATGGATGCCACCATTGAAACCAAGGACATCGTCAAGCTTGCGCACTCCTGGGGTCACCGTGCCGTAGCAATTACTGACCACGGAAATCTCCAGGGCTTTCCCGATGCCATGCTGACTGCCGAAGCACTTGGAATGAAGATCATCTACGGAATGGAAGGCTATTTTGTGGACGATACCGCCAGAGCGCTTTTCGGTGAAGCACACGGCGATTTTGAATCAACGGAGTTCGTAATTTTTGATATTGAGACCACGGGCCTTTCGCCGTTGTCCTGTCAGATCACAGAGATCGGTGCCGTCCTTTATAAAAACGGAGAGGTTTTGGATCGTTTTTCCACCTTTGCCGATCCGGGTGAGCCCATTCCTCCTAACATCGTGGAGCTGACGGGGATCACCGATGAAATGGTGAAGGGCGCTCCCACTCCGCCGGAAGCAGTCAAAGCGTTTCTTGAATTTGCGGGGGATCGTCTCTTGATCGCACACAACGCAAACTTTGATATGGGCTTTATAAAAAAGGTTGCGGAGGATCACGATCTTCCTTTGCCCAATCCCTATCTGGATACCCTTGCATTGTCACGCTTTTTGAATCCGGAATTGAAAAAGCATAAGCTGGATACCTTGCAGGAATATTTCGGCCTGGAGGAATTCAATCACCACAGAGCAGATCAGGATGCGGAAATGCTAGGGAAGATCTTTGACGCAATGATCGCTAAAATGCGCGGTGAGGGTATTCGTGACTTGGACGGAATGATGGCAGGTATGTCCAATTCTTGCGATCCGAAAAAATTAAAAACTTATCATATCATTCTCTTGGTAAAGAATCAGGTGGGACTGAAAAACCTCTATAAATTGGTTTCCCGTTCTTATCTGGATTTCTATGCGCGCCGTCCCCGCATTCCCAAAACGGTTTTGCAGGAGCATCGCGAAGGTCTTCTTATCGGCTCCGCCTGCTCAGAGGGTGAGCTTTACAGTGCCATCGTGGAAGGAAAAAGCTTCGGTGATCTTCTTCGTATTGCGGATTTCTACGATTATTTGGAGGTTCAGCCCACGGGGAACGACGCCTATCTGATCCGTGACGGCAAGGTTTCCGGCGTTGAAAAGCTGCAGGAGATCAACCGTACCATTTTGAATTTGGGAAAAAAGAAAAATAAAATGGTCGTTGCTACCGGTGACGTGCATTTTATGCGTCCTCAGGACGAGATCTACCGTCGAATTTTGCTTGCCGGAATGAAGTTTAAGGATGCAGATTCGCCAACGCCCCTTTATATGCGTACTACCGACGAAATGCTTGCGGAGTTTTCCTATTTGCCCGAGGAGGTTGCCCGTCAGATCGTCATTGAAAATCCCAATAAGATCTGCGATATGATCGAGGAGGTTCGTCCGATTCCCAAGGGCTCTTATCCTCCTTCTCTGGAGGGAGCGGTGGAGGAGCTGAACCGCGCCTGCTATGAAAAAGCCAAGGATATGTACGGCGATCCTCTGCCTGCCATCGTAGAGGAGCGACTGAATAAGGAGCTGACCTCCATTGAAAAGCATGGCTTCTCTGTGCTTTACGTTATCGCAAAGCGTCTTGTTAAAAACAGTGAGGACAAGGGATATCTCGTAGGCTCCCGAGGCTCCGTAGGATCCTCATTCGTTGCCACGATGGCGAGCATTTCCGAGGTTAATCCTTTGGTCCCCCATTACCTTTGTCCCAATAAGGCGTGCAAATACAGCGAGTTTATAACGGACGGCTCCATCGGCTCAGGATTTGACCTGGAGCCAAAGGTCTGCCCGAAGTGCGGAACGCCCATGACCTCCGACGGACACGACATTCCCTTCGAAACCTTTCTTGGGTTTTTTGGAGATAAGTCTCCCGATATCGACTTGAACTTCTCCGGAGATGTCCAAGCAGATGCCCATAAATACACCGAGGAACTGTTCGGTGAGGGGAATGTGTTCCGAGCCGGTACCATCGGTACTTTGGCAGAAAAGAACGCCTACGGTTACGTGAAAAAGTATCTTGAGGAAAGAGGAAAGTCCGTTAATCACGCCGCCGAGAATCAGCTTGTGGTAGGATGTACCGGTGTGAAAAAAACCACCGGACAGCATCCCGGCGGTATTATCGTTATTCCACGTGACCGAGAGGTATATGATTTTACGCCCGTTCAACACCCTGCAGACGGTCAGGGAACCGAAACCATTACCACCCACTTTGCTTTCTCCTATTTGCACGATACGGTGCTGAAGCTCGATATACTCGGACACGATGTTCCTACCAAGTATAAGATGCTGGAGAAATACACAGGGATCAACGTGCTTACCGTTCCGATGCGCGATGAAAAGGTTATGAGCCTTTTCGATTCTTCCGAAGCTTTGGGCTGTGATCTGAGCGAGATCGGCGTAGAAACGGGAACTCTTTGCTTACCCGAATTCGGCACCAAGTTCGTTCGACAGATGCTTAAAGACACCAAGCCGAAGACCTTTGCAGACCTTTTGCAGATCTCCGGTCTTTCCCACGGAACCGACGTGTGGTTGGGAAATGCTCAGGATCTGATCAAGGATGGGGTTTGTACCATTTCAGAGGTGATCGGAACCAGAGACAATATTATGACGTATCTGATCTACCATAATATGGATAAAAAGATGAGCTTTGATATTATGGAAAAGGTACGAAAGGGAAAAGGCTTGACGCCCGAGTGGGAGGAAGCAATGCGCGAGCACGATGTGCCTGACTGGTATATTTCCTCCTGCAAAAAGATCAAGTATATGTTCCCGAAGGCACACGCTGCAGCCTACGTAATTTCCGCTATCCGTCTTGCTTGGTTTAAAGTGTATCACCCCGTTGAGTTTTACTGTGCGTATTTCTCTGCTGCACCCGACGGAACGGACATGACTCTGATGATGAAGGGTGTGAAGGGGTGCCTGGAGGAGCTTGCGCGCTTGGAGAATACCGGTGCAAAGCTGACCCAAAAGGAAAAGGCTACCTCGGACGTTATGCAGATCACTTATGAGATCTGTTCCAGAGGCATAGAGATCCTTCCCGTAGATCTGTTTAAATCCGACGCAAAGCTTTTCCTGCCGGAAGACGGAAAAATGCGGCTGCCCTTTATCACCATTCCCGGGCTTGGTGAAAACGCGGCGATCAAAATTGCCGAAGCAGTCAAGCAGGGAGGAATCTATTCCGTTGAGGATTTTAAGGAGAAAAGCGGAATCGGAAAAGGAGTATTGGATACCCTGCGTGAGAATGGTGTTTTATCCTCTTTGCCCGAGTCCAATCAGCTCTCTATGTTTTAATCTTTTCTGAAAAAGAAGCCAAAGTAATTTGGCTTCTTTTTTGCAGAAATTCGTCAAAAAAGTTCATATTTTCGCAACAATTGCAAGACCTTTTATTCATACAGAAAGAGTACAATGAATAGGTTAAAGTATGAAAGGAGACAGTTATGGATCAGTCTAAGAAAAAGTTCAAGTTTTCCTATCACTGGGTCATTTTCGGAATTGGCTTTTTGATGGTATTTACTGCCCTCGGTTTCAATTCCAGCGTGCAGAGCTATTATAAGAACCCGATTATTCAGCAGGTTCTCGGGGAAGAAAACTTTATGTTGTATGCACCGCGTATGACCGTGCGTTATATTGCCACCGCAGTCTTGAATATTTATTTCGGCGCTCTGGTTGCAAAATTCGGCGCGCGCAAGTTGATTGGCGCGGGCTTTGTCAGCTTGATTTTGTACTGTGTTTTGTCGGCTCTTTGCGACGGATCTTTGATCTGTTCCGTTGTTAAGTCTGTTTTCGGTCTGAATATGAATTGGTCGGTTACTGCTACCTGTGCGTTTTTATATGCGGCCAGTATCTTCTTTGGGATCGGACTTGCGTGGACCACCACGACCATTGTCGGTATTTTGGTTGAGAAGTGGTTTACCAACGATAAGGGTAAGGTGATGGGCATTATCCTTGCTGCCAACGGTTTCGGCGGGGCAGTTGCAGAATTCCTTCTCAGCGGCATTCTTTACAACTTTTCCAAGGTGCAGGATCCCATGAAGGCTATGTGGCAGCGCGGCTACTACATAACCGCTCTCATTCTCTTTGTAGTCGGGGTGGTTTCCGTTCTTTTGATTCGCAACACGCCCGAGGATATGAAGCTCGATGCGCTCGGAAAGAATTCCGTTGCTAAGAAAAAGCGTGGCTCTAACTGGGTCGGCTTTGAAATGGACGACATCAAGAGAAAGAAGTATTTCTATATTACCGGTGCTTGTGTTTTTATTACCGGTTTTGTTTTGAACTCCTTTAACGGAAACGCAAGACCTCATATGGAAGAAATGCAGATCGCAAACCTTGCTTTTATTATGTCCGCTCACTCCATTGCTCTGACCTTTTCCAAGATCCTGGCAGGCTTTGCATTTGACAAGTTCGGTATTCGTTTCACCTTCGGTTATTGTTCCCTTGCCGCCGTAATATCTCTGCTTGCCCTTTGCGGTGTATCCATGAGCCCTACGGTTGCCCCCTGGCTTTACAGTATTCTTTCCTCTGTTGCCCTTCCGCTGGAAACCATTATGATTCCCTTGCTCGTTGCGGAAATGTTCGGAAGGAAGAATTATTCGAAAATAATGGGCTATTACCTGGGGTTAAATACCTTCGGTTACGCAGCAGGCTCGCTTGTCGTTGACTTTTTCCGAGATCAACTTGGTTCTTATACGATGATTTTTACCATTTTCGCCGTTATTCTTACGTTAAATCTCGTCGTCGTTCAATTTGCCTTCGTTGCAGCAAAGAAGGATCGTGAGAATTATGAAAAGCGTTTGAGCCAAGACCCCTTGTCGGATGGCGGGGAAAATAATGATTTAGAGGAATTTAACCGTAAAATTCGGGAAGCTGTTAAAAATAAATAATTAAAGATGAAAAGCCGCACTCGTTGCGGCTTACATCTTTGAAGAAAGCGGAATATATGACGAGGAATAAAGCGCGATTGCAAAAATACTATCCCTGGGTCGTTGTTGCGACAGGCTTTTTGATGGTGATGGTGGGACTTGGCTTCGGCTCTTTTTCGCGCTCTACGTATCTGAAGGTCGTTACGGAGCAGATGGGACTTGACCGCGGTGGCTTTGCGCTAAGCGATACCATCCGAAATCTCGTTACCGCAGTTTTGAGTATTTATTTCGGAAAGTTTCTTCTTCGCTACGATGCGAGAAGGATGATCGGCGCCGGTTTTATTGCTCTCACCGCGTCATTCGTCTGTAATGCCGTTGCTACGGGATATCTGGAGTTTTACATCGGCGGAGTGTTCCTCGGAATCGGTCTCGCCTGGACAACGACCACCATCGTCGGCGTATTGGTTGAGCGGTGGTTTACGGGAAATACCGGAACGATTATGGGTGTGATTCTTGCCGCAAACGGCGTGGGCGGCTTTTTGAGTGAGAAGGTCGTCAACCGCATCATTTACGGTATGGATCTGTCGCGCCCCGTTTCAGAGGGAAGATGGAAAGAAGCGTATTGGTTCGTTGCCGTCCTATTCGCCGTAGTCGGTGCGATCGTCGTGCTCCTGATCCGCAATAAGCCTGAGGATATTGGGATCGAAAAAACACATCTTGCGGAAAAGACGCAGAAAAAGAAGCGCAGTGAAGCTTGGACCGGGATGAAATTGGAGCAGGCTGTTCACAAGCCCTATTTTTATATGGCCGTTCTCAGCGTTTTTGTAAACGGTATTATCCTGCAGGCAATGGTCACTCTTGCAAAGCCCTTGATGCAGGACGTGGGGATCGGAATGCGTGTTCTGGATCGCGGATACAGTATCTACGCATTCGTGCTCGTCGGTACCAAGGTGCTCACAGGCATTCTTTACGACAAATGGGGCTTGAAGACCTCGTATGCCGTTTGCAGCATCGGTGCCCTTATCGCCCTCTTCCTTTTGTTATTCCAAAATCCCGAGCAAACCCATATTACTTACGTTTATTTATTGATCGCTCCCTTCGCACTCCCCCTGGAAACGGTTATGATCCCCCTGCTTACAAAGGGACTTTTCGGCTTGAAGGATTTTACGAAAATTATGGGGTATTTGGTTGCCGTCAATACGCTGGGGATGGCGATCGGTACTTCGGCAAGTAATTTGGTGTACGATATTGTCCAATCATACGTTCCTTGTCTTCAGGTTTTGATCGTTTTATTTGCAGTGACTGCAGTCCTCGGAATCATTGCGATTAATATGGCGCAAAAGGACCGTAAGAATATTTCTCTGAAGGATTAAAAAAGACGCTGGTTTTTACAAATCAGCGTCTTTTCTCCTTTTAAAGATAGCGAGAAACCAGTTTACTTCTTCATGAGTGATACCTCGGCAGATCCGTAAAAGAATAACGTATAAGACCGCGCCAAGAAGGATTGCTACCGTAAGTCCCGACGGTGTTCCGACGGAAGCGGTCAAAAACTTGCGTGCCGTCAAGCAGGCAATAAAAGAGCAGAGCAGAGGCTTGAGAAAGTTTTTTAACCAACCCAGTCTTAAACGTGCGGCTTTTCCAAGCTTATAAAAGCTGCAAAGAAAATTGATGATCTCCGCTACGTAGATCGTAATGAT
Source organism: Oscillospiraceae bacterium (assembly GCA_015065325.1). Classification (GTDB taxonomy): domain Bacteria; phylum Bacillota; class Clostridia; order Oscillospirales; family SIG627; genus RGIG5579. The sequence goes on from SVQO01000006.1 coordinate 77,662, forward strand.
GTATCCGTCAACGGAGAGTTTTGGTACTAGGAAAAATACCAAAACTACACAAAGCACCGAATCCAATACGTTGATCTTCATAATATCCAGCTGCTTATCAAGTCCCTTGAGCATACCGTCAGTGGTCATATCCAGATACATAATCGGAATCAAGGGTGCGATCAAGGCGATGAAATAAGCGGCGTCACTGCGGTCGTAGATCACAAGGCTCAGCTCTTTTGCAAAGACCAGCATTGCGGAGGTGGTGAGCATTGCGAACATAATGGCTACGTGTAATACCCGATTGATGATGTAGTTTTGATGTTTTTTGTTGTTTTTTACCTTGCATTCTGCAATCTCCGGGACCAAAAGGCCGGATAGCACGCCAAGGATGGAAGAAGGGTAGAGAAGGATCGGCAGAGCCATTCCCTGAACGATTCCGTAATCGGAAAAGGCTTTATCTGCACTGGCACCGGATTTTCGAATTCCGATGGGGATGAGCAGATGTTCCAGGGTGTTAAGTGCAGAGCGAACGTATGCACCGAAGGCATCGGGAACTGCAAGTCTTGCCATGCGTTTAAGAAAGCCCTTTTCCCCGTCTTTGCACATCTTTTGGGCACTTACGTCGAACAGATAACAAAACAGCGCCAAGGAGAAGGAAACGATCTCGCTGACCGTGATTGCAATGCTGACCTTGGAAATTGCAAGCTCGGTATCGGCATTCAAACACCGATCCATCAGGAATACGGTGAAGCCGATCTTTACAAGCTGCTCCGCCAGCTGAATCAAAGAATAACGGCTCATTTTTCTTGCGGCCGTCATATAACCGTTTAAAGCGGCTGAAAGGGAAACGAAGGGCAGAGAGAATGAAAGGATCCTCAGGGAAGACGAGGCGCTTTCCGATCTTATCCAGACAAGACTCAAGAAGTCCGAAAGGGAAAACAAGAGCACTGCGGCAAAGGTTCCCAGAAGCCCTGCACATAAAAGCAGCCTTCGCATACTGTGGCGCGTGTGCTCAAAATCGTCAATGCAGAGTCTTGTGGCAGAAAGATTCATACCGCCGTAAGCCAAGGTTTTTGATAGTGCGTAGACGGTCATGATCAGCTGGAAAATTCCCATTCCCACCGTTCCTACCAGCCCCGTCAGATAAACGTTGAACCAAACGGCAACGGTTTTCATCAGAAAGCTGGTCAGAGTCAGTGCGATGGTGGTGAAAATCAGTTTTTTAATGCTTTGCATAATCGTTCCTTTTTTGTCAAGTGCTACATTTTATGAGTAAAAGAATTTGATTATTCATCACAAAACAGTAGATTTTTTTCTAACTTTATGGTACAATACAAAGCGTTGTGACAAAGGAGAAGTTTTATGAAAGAGTTAACGTTTTTAAAAGGCGTTCTTCCACGTGCTTATTCCCGTTTTTGTGACGGCGAGGTCATTGTTTCCGACAAAGCGGCTTTCGACGTGGTTACCAACGTGGATAAAGAAATTGAGCTTTATTTTGCTGAGGAACTGAAAAAAGCTTTCCCTGAGGATGCCCTTTTGGGTGAGGAGTTTTCCGCAGATCAGGAGCTTGCACCCCGCACCTGGATTCTTGATCCAATTGACGGAACCTATAATTTCTCCATCGGATCCCGTTTGTTTGGATTGCAGGCTGCTTTTATGGAGAACGGTGAAACTGTCGCTTCCGTGATCTATCTGCCGAATTTCGGTGAGCTATATGAAGCGACCAAGGACGGAGGCGCTTTTTGCAACGGAAATCGGTTGTTCGTCAGTGACCGTAAAATACGGGATAGCATCGTATCCTTTGGCGACCTTCCTCACGCCAGACCCCATGATGCAGCGGAGCAGGGAAGAATGATGCAAAAAGCCTATTCTGCTATCGCGCGTTTGAGAATGTACGGTGCGGCTTGCCTTGATTTTGCAAATCTTGCGTCCGGTAAAACGGAGGGAGTCGTACTGTTTACCCGTAACAAATGGGATCTTGCTCCGGGGCTTTTGCTTTCCCGCGAGGCAGGAGCGGTACTGCTCGGTGTTGACGGAGAGCCATATACTTTTTCTTCCCGCGGAATTTTTGCTTGTAACCGCAGGGAATTGTACGAAGCATTGAAATGATCAAATAAGGAGACGTTATGATACAGGTTACGAATCTCAGCTTTCAGTTTGGAGGTCAGCTTTTGTTTAAAAACGTTGACCTGAAATTTACTCCCGGGAATTGCTACGGAATCATCGGGGCAAACGGTGCCGGTAAATCCACGTTTTTGAAGCTTCTTTGCGGCGAGCTTGAGCCTACGGGGGGAAGTATTACCATTCCGGAAGAGACCCGTATGAGCGTTTTGAAGCAGAACCACTTTGAATTTGATGAATTTACCGTAATGGATACGGTTATTATGGGCAACGCCGAGCTGTATCGCATTATGAAAGAAAAGGATGCTCTTTACGCCAAGGAAGACTTTACGGATGAGGACGGAATTCGCGCCTCGGAGCTGGAGTATAAATTTGCGGAAATGAACGGGTGGGAAGCAGAATCTGACGCATCCCGCTTGATCCAGGGCCTTGGCTTTGAGGAAGCGATCTTGGAGCGCACCATGAAGGAGCTGAAGGAAAGCGAGAAGGTGAAGATCTTGCTTGCACAGGCTCTTTTCGGCAATCCCGAGATCATTCTTTTGGACGAGCCTACAAACGGTCTGGATCTTGCCGCCACCGCTTGGCTTGAGGACTTTTTGGCGGATTATTTCGGAACCGTTCTGGTGGTTTCTCACGACCGTCACTTTTTGAATAACGTTTGTACCGGTATCGTGGATATTGACTATTCCGAGATCAAAATGTACGTAGGTAACTACGAGTTTTGGTATGAATCCAGCCAGCTGATCCAGCGTATGATCAAGCAGCAGAATAAAAAGAACGAGGAAAAGATCCGCGAGCTGCAATCCTTTATTGCCCGCTTCTCCGCAAATAAATCAAAATCCCGTCAGGCAACCAGCCGTCGAAAGCTTTTGGATAAGCTCACCATCGAGGAATTGCCCGCATCCAGTCGCCGATACCCCTTCATCGGCTTTGATATGGATCGAGAGGCGGGGAAGGATATTCTGACCGTGGATTCACTTTCCAAAACCGTTAACGGGGTCAAGGTCCTTGACAAGATCAGCTTCACCCTACGCAAGGAGGATAAGGTTGCCTTCGTCGGAGATGAAATCGCAATCACCGCGCTTTTTTCCATTCTGAATGAAGAAGCGGAACCCGATGAAGGAAGCTTTAAGTGGGGAATCAGTACCACCAGATCCTATTTCCCCCACGATAACTCCGCTTTCTTCGAAGGGCATACGGAAAGCATTCTGGATTGGATGCGCGTATGGTCCAAGGATCAGACGGAAACCTATCTTCGAGGCTTCTTGGGGAGGATGCTGTTCTCCGGAGACAGTGTTTTCAAGCCCGTGGGCGTTCTCTCCGGCGGTGAAAAGGTTCGCTGTATGTTCTCTCGCATGATGCTTTTCGGCTCCAACGTGCTGGTTTTGGATCAGCCAACGGACCATCTGGATCTGGAATCCATTACGGCGGTCAATAACGGTCTTTCTGCCTTCAAAGGAAACGTTCTGTTTTCTTCCCACGACTTTGAAATGGTCAGCACCGTTGCAAACCGCATCATTCAAATCAAGGATGGAAAGATCATTGATTTTGACGGCCCCTATCAGGATTTTCTTGACAAAATGAAAGAGTCTGAAAATTAAAAAATGCCGCTTGCTAACTGCAAGCGGCATTTTCATAATTCTATTTCTTCCGTTTGTTCCTCGTTAAAAACCTTGATCCCGTTTTGAGAAAGGAGCTTTGCGGTAATGCCCATTCCGATCGTTAACGTTTTCGTAAAGGACCCGTCGTAAATCCATTTGCTTCCGCAGGAGGGGCTCTTTTCTTTTAAAACGGCGATTTTACAGCAGTTTTCCCGAGCAAGACTCAGAGCAAGCTTTGCCCCTTTTTCGTAATACGGAGTCAGATCCTTGCCGTCGCAGCGGGTAACCCTTCCGCCGACGATCTCGCAAGGCAGACGTGGTGTCGACAAACCGCCCGATTCCTCGGGACAAACGGGGATCAACTCAAAACGCTCCTTTAAAGCCAAAACCGCACTGCAAGGCTTTGACCTTCCGTCGTAGCGACAGGGGACTCCGAGAAGGCAAGCGCTGATCAAAAGCTTTTCTTTCACGGCAAAACCTCGCCGTTTAAAACTGCCTCCAGTAGCTTATCTCCTTCATAGGAAAGCTTCAACGAGAAGAAGGGAGTGTCCTCCTCCAAAAGTCGAAGAAAGATCTTGTCTCCCTCCCAAAGGGGAAGACCGTAAAGCCTGTCCTTTTCGATCCATTCCAACACGCCTTCGTCGCATTCTTTGATCGTTCCGCAAAATTGATCTGCAGTAAAAAGGTGCATCCATTCCGTTTCGTATCGGTCTGAAACGAAGGTGACGATTCCTCGATATCGCGGGCGGATCAGTTCCAGTCCCGTTTCTTCGAGGGCTTCTCTCAAAACGCAATCCTCGGGACTTTCCTTATCTTCGAATTTTCCGCCGATACCGATCCATTTGTCTTTGTTCAGATCGCCTTCTTTTTTGATGCGGTGCAGCATCAGATATTTTCCGTCTTGTTCAACGTAGCAAAGCGTAGTATTAATCATGCTTTCTTCCCGACATTTTTAAATAAATATATGAATTTACGTGTACGCCTAAAAGGAGGATCGTATTGATCAAGAACAGCCACGTTAAAAGGGCGATGATGGTTCCTAAAGAGCCGTACAGCGTGGTGTAGTTGGCAAAGTGATTAAAGTAATATGAGAACAACCAGGACATCAAGATCCATCCTGCAAGTGAAAACATCGTTCCCGGAATGACGTAACGGATCTTTTGCTTGATGCTGGGAAAAACGTAATAAAGACCGAACAGCACGAAAGCAAGATAAGCGGTGACGGATGCATAACGAAGAACTTGAATTGCACCTTGAGCGTCCTGCAAAAAGGGAAAAATGGGAACGAGGAACTTAAAAATGTTGTTGCCTGCCACGATCAGGATCAAGGTTGCATAAAAGGAAAGAAGGATCAGAAACACGAAAACCAGGGTGACGATCCATTCCTTGAACCAGTGGTTTTTCGGATCTGCTTCGTAAGCCAGGCGAAATTTTCGTTTCATGGTCTGTAATGCTTTGGAAAGGGAATAAAGGGTCAGCAAGGAGCCGACGGTGATCAGCGTCGGGGTGTTCCCCATAGAGATCTCAATCAAATAGTTTTGCAGGAGAGATAAGATTTGGGACGGAATGATCCTTGCCAGATAAGAAAGCTTTTCGGGAGAAATGTGCAGGTTAGAAAAAGCGGCACTGACGAAAATGATCAGCGGGAAGACAGAAAACAAAAAATAGTAAGAAAGAGTGGCCGCGCTTTCAAAAATATGATGCTTTAAAAGGTGGCTTAGGAATTCTTTCCGAAAGGAGTTCTTATTTTTGTCGGTTTTGATGATGTGCATGGCACTTCTCCAAACGTTATTTTTTTATGAGTTTTTGGATCCGATACTTTGCAGCACTTTTTAAATGAAGAAAAAACCTCCGCACGGGAAGGAAGAAACACCAGATTCTTGTCATTGCGGAAGATAAGTCAATATTTTTTCCGTTTCGTTCGAGTCCGACGAGCTTTGCGATGATCTGTTCGCGCTTGATTCCCTTTTCAATGCGAAACTGATTGTCTCCGCAAAGATCAAAGGTGCCGTCCGAGCAGACGCGCACGATGCGGTGCAACACGAATTGCCCGCTTTCCCTGCGATAAAAAATAATATCGAAAGGCTTGTATTCGTCCGTCACGGGTCCCAGCGTTACCACGTCCTTGCCGTTTCGGATATAGGGGAGCATACTGACGCCAAAGGCGCAAAAGGAAAAGCGGTCTCCTCTTGCAAGCGTTTCCTCAATGATCGGGTATAGCTCCTCGAAGCGCACTTTTTTATTGGCTTTCATCGAGAATACCGGCTTTTTTCAGCTTTTCGACAAAGAGGGAAATATCCTTTTTTGCACGATCCTCGGTGACGTCGTACTCCTCGAGAAAGGCACTGAGAAGGTCTGCTTCGGTGCAGCCTTCCTCAAGCTTTTTCCAGATCAGAACGGCGGTTTCATTCAGGGAGAGCATCCCGTTGAAACTGACGTTTCCAACGGGAACTACTACGAAGTTGCCGCCAACCTCTTTTAACAAATAACCGTCTTTGATTTTCATTTAACTTCTCCTTTTGACATAGCCTCGTAAGATACGTGAGCCGCTTCGGGGTTCATATTGCAAGTCAGCTTGTAGATCGGGACTCGTGCAAGGATCTGATCCAAAAGATCAAAAAGCTTGGATGCGCTTTCCTTGTCTCCGGGTCGAACCGTTTGATTTAAAAGATTTTCCAGACATTTCAGAGAAGGGATGGCAGAGATTGAATTTTCCAAACCTCTCTCGAGAAAAGCAATTCCTTGCAAGGGAACCTTTCGGTTCAAATTCAAATCGGTCTTGCCGCTCCACGGGGTCCCGTAAACGAAGATCCCATCCTCAAGGATTCGGATGGCGGGCTTGTCGTCGTTGAGGATCACGGCATCGGGAAATTCTTTCAACCAAAGCGACGTGTGCGTGGATTTTCCCGTACCGCTGGGGGCAGAGAACAGGTATGCCTTATTGTCCAGTACCACGGCGGAGGAGTGCAGTAAAATGCCGTTGTGCTGAATGAGAGAGCGGTAAAATACGGATCCTGTTACCATATACTCTATCAGCGAATCGTCTGCTTCTGGATAGCGCGTACGGTAACGGGAAAGGGTTTCCTCGGAAAGTCGCAGATCAGCATCCGCTTTGTTTTTTGCAGAAGTCTCGTAAGCGCGGGCGCGGGATAGGAGCGGCTCGTGCTTCGGCTCCATCACTACGTCCAGCTCTGCTACCGTATAAAATTTGCTCATTTTGACCAGTTCACCTTTCCTAAGTAGATTTTGGAAAGGATAACGGCTGCGATCGCGGCAAGAAGCAGGGAAGCAATGTAAAAAATCGCGTTAAATCTGGCGGATTTTGCGTCCTGCTTGACGACCTTTTGCTGGTCTTCACGAAGATGACCCTCTGATGTGATCAGATCGTTATACGCCGTTTCAATAGATTCAATAGCTTTTGTAACCTCGTCCAGCGTTGCGTCAGGATTGCTTAAAACCTGATTTCCGATTTCCAGCTCGTTTTTGAGTCGATTCAATTCGATATCAAGACCATCCATAGTCGTTTTATTGGCGTATCTGGAGCAAAGAAGCTTAAGCTCGTCCCAGTTTTCTTGCGGGATCAAGGCATCTTGCTCGGCAAGCAGCTTGCCGGGTAAGGCAGAAAGATACGCGTCCCGATAGGATTCGCAGGTTTTTTGATTTGCCTTATAAGGAATGAAGAAAAAGTGTGTCTGGGAAAGCCTTTTTTCTAAATTTTTTGCTTGCAGGGAATAGCGTTCCCAGCTATCCTTCGTAAAGCTTTTAGCGGTTAAAATCTGGTACTGGGTCAGCGCTTCCTTGGCTGCTGAAAAGTCGTAGGATGCAAGACAAGCGTTGAAATAAGCTTCGCTCAAAGCATCGTAATGGGTATCCAGCAGGCTCTTTTCTTCCTCGTCTTCCTTCTTCTTGTTATCGGTATTCGGTTTGTATTCGGCAATATCCTTCTCTGCACGGTCCAGAAGCTCGTTCAGCTCCGTCCAATATTTCGTGCCTCTCAGAAGCTCTTCTCTTGCACAGAAACGGATCAGCTTGATAAAGCCGGCGAGATATTCGGGCGTCATTTCCTCGGGGCGGGGGAGAAATTCCAACTGATTGAAAGCGTTTTGAAAATTCACCGAGAATTCTCGGATTCGCTGATCGTAACGCGCAGCGTACTCTTCGTCGCTGTCTTCTTTGATCTTCGGATAGATGTTGGGTGCATTCAATTCCTTGTAGGTTTTGTCTCTGGCGCTCAAAAGGAGCTTCTGGCTTTCCTTCGTGAAAATAGAGCTGTCCAAAGCGTCGTATGCCTCCAAAAGCATTTCCATAGAGGAATAGTCGTGACAGTCGCGAATCATCTTGGAGTACACGTTTTTGATCCGATTGTAATATTTTGTAATTTCCGCCTGAGTGATGTCGTCGGATTCCAAAAGCTCTCCGATCTCAGACATAACCTCCTGATACTCCTCGTAATACTCGGATTGCTGATAGTAAGCGGCGTAAAGGTTTTTGGTAAGGAGAGTATGAACGTTGGTAAGGTCCGTAATGGTTTCTTCCGCGGAAACCGGTAAAGCAAACAGCGAAAGAAGAGTTGAGAGAATCAAAACGGCAGAGAGAATTTTTTTCATTGTATTTACCTCGAATTTGTAAAAGCATCCGAAATTTTTGCGTATTCCTCCAGGGAAAGGGTTTCCCCGCGGCGGTTCGGATCAATTTCCGCAAGGTCAAGCATTTTTAAAATATGTTCCTTGGAATAGCATACTTTCAGCGCAGAGGATAAAGCGTTGGAAAGAGTCTTGCGGCGGTTTCCGAAGGCGGCGCGGATCAGCTTAAAAAACAGCTCTTGGTCCTGAACCTTCACAGCAGGCTCTCCGTAAGGTGTCAATCGCAAAACAGCCGAGTCAACCTTGGGACGGGGAATAAAGTTCCCGGGACCGACGGTGAACAGCTTCTCTGAGCTTGCGTAGAAGCCTACGGCGGCGGTAATGGCTCCGTATTGCTCGCTTCCGGGCTTTGAAGTCAGACGGACAGCTGCCTCCTTTTGGATCAGAACCGTGATGGAAGTGATGGGGAGAGCGCTTTCCAGCAGTCTCATAATGATCTCGCTTGTGATGTAGTACGGTAGATTGGAGCAGACTGCAATGCTATGCTCGGGATAATCCCTTAAAACCTTGGAAAAGTCATAAGCGAGCGCATCGGCTTGCACAACTTTAACGTTACTTTCGTCTGCAAGACTTTCGTCGAGTACACCGATCAGATGCGGGTCGATCTCCAGAGCGAGAACTGAGTCGAAGCGTTTTGCAAGCTGCAGGGTGAGAGAACCTGCTCCCGGTCCGATCTCGATAGCAAGGCTTTTTTTGCCGCTTTTCGGAACCGTTTCAAAGGAGGCATCGGCAATACGTGCGGCGATGCTCTCGTTCATCAGAAAATTCTGACCCAGGTTTTTCTTGAAAAAGAAATTGTGCCGTTCAAGGAGATCGGTCATTTCTTTTGAGGAATATAGATTCATCGGACGTCCTTTAATATTGTGGTCTATATTTTTTTGAATATATACAATTACAGTCTATTATACCATTATCGTTTTGATTTTTCAACATTTTTTAAAAGAAAAACAGGGGAGCATCCCCTGTTTTTCTTGCTTTTGTTATAGAATGATACAAATCAGACCGTTGCTTCCCTCATTGATGATTTTTTGCAGCGTTTCCGCCAGCTTTTCTCTCGCGTCCGCAGGCATTTGATTTAGCTTGGTGTTCAGTCCTTCATTCACCAGCTCGTACAGACTTTTTCCGAACATATTGGATTGCCAGATGGTGGTGGGATCTTCCTCAAATTCTTTCAAAAGGAATTTTACGATGTCCTCGGATTGCCGCTCGCTTCCAACGATTGGGGATACTTCAGCTTCGATATTTGCACGGATCAAGTGAATGGACGGAGCACTTGCCTTTAGCTTTACACCGTATCCTCCGGGGTGTTTTACGATTTCGGGCTCCTCCAAGGTCAGATCCTCTATGTCAGGTGTAACGATGCCGTAGCCGCTTTCATTGACCTCATCCATCGCTTTTGCGATCTTGCTGTACTTTTCCTTCAGCTTAGCCAGTAAGCAAAATTGTGTGAGAAGCTCCTCCTCGCAGGAAACCGGAAGTCCGCTTTCCTTGCTTAAAAGCTGATAAAAGGTTTGGTTTTTGATTTTCGTTTGAAGGAAAATACTGCCGGTTCCCAGATCGGAGGTGGTGATTTCAACGGATTCGAAATGCTCTGCCTTGGAAAACTCTCTGATACAGGATAAGATCTCACCGGTTTTTACTGCCCCCTCCGCTACGCTTTCCCAAGCTGTCAGGATCTCCTCCATCAGTGCATTTCCTTCCTCAAGCTCGCAGACCCAGGGCGGTAAAAGGAGAGAAAAACGGCGGATCGGAAATTCAAGAACGATTTTTGAAATGATTCGCAGAATATCTTCCTCCTCAAGGAGGTAACAGTTTACGGGCAGTACCGTTACTTTGTGCTTTTCTGCCAAATGGGAAGCAAGAGCCGCTGTTTCTTCACTGTCGGGATGGGTGGAATTGAGTAAAATGATAAAGGGCTTTCCCGTTTTCTTCATTTCCTCAATTATGTCTTCTTCCGCCTTCAGATAGGCTTCCCTCGGAATTTCACCAATGCTTCCGTCCGTACTTACCACTACGCCCACCGTTGAATGCTCGCGAATTACCTTTTGCGTGCCCAGAGATGCCGCCTCCTCGAACGACAGCGGTTCCTGTGACCAGGGAGTGTTTACCATACGGCTTTTTCCGTCTTCCTCCAGCCCTGCGGCGCCGGGAATGGGAAATCCGACGCAATCGATGAGCTTGACTTGAAATCCAAGATCTCCTTCCATAACGATCCGAACGCCCTTTTCAGGTACGAATTTCGGCTCGGTGGTCATCACGTTTTTGCCGCTTCCGCTTTGGGGCATTTCATCAGTGGCACGGCTTTTTTCCGCCCCGTCTTCCATATTGGGGAGCACTACCTTTTCCATGAATTTTTTGATAAAGGTGGATTTTCCGGTCCGTACCGGTCCCACGACGCCGATGTAAATGTCGCCACCCGTTCTTGTGGCTATATCTTGATAAATACCGCTTCTTTCTGCCATTGGCTCACTCCTTTGAAGATACTCTTTTTGCTTCAATATATGCGCAGATTTTGTGAATATGACCTTTACTTTACCACAAGTTTTTGTTAGAATGTTCGTGAGGTGAGATGATGGCGGATCGGAAAGAAATACTTGGCTTTTTACATTATCGGACGGATCTTGGCGACGGCGTGCGTACCGGCATCGTTTTTTCGGATTGTACCGAGGCGTGCAGTAAATACTGTGCTTCCTATCGCTTTATTCCCGAGCACGACTTTTGCGAGGATTTTTCGGAGCAAAAGCAGTATTCAGCAAATGAGCTGATTGCTTATTTGTTGGAGGAAAGAACGATGTACTATGCCGGAAAGCTGGGAATCAGCTTTTTGGGAAAAGAGCCCCTTCGGGATCCCTTCTTTTGTGCAGACGTTGCAAAGGGCTTGAAGGAGGCGGGAATCGGTTTGCAGATCTTCACCTGCGGTATGTGTTCTATGACCGCTTTTGAGCTTTTGGACGGCTTGGCAGAGTCCTACGTTCTCCGTGTCTTCTTGCCGTTTTTTCACGATTCCAAGGAGGTTTTCGACCGTGGATCCCAGGTGCGGCGTGTCATTGAATTCTTTGAAAAAAGCTCGACGCCTTATAGGATCCTGATTCCCGTTTCAACCCCTGTTTGTAACGAAGACACTCAGCGCTTTGCGGATTATCTGCTTGGGCTTAAGAAATTGAGAAGTGTAATGATCGATTTTTCGAATACAAAACTCTCGGAAGAGGAAATACGGCGACTGAAACATATATTTTTAAGTCGTAAAATTCCACTATATTGAAAAACCCGAAGAAGACAGCGTCTTCTTCGGGTAAATTTATACTCTTTTTACGATTTTATCGCTTGCTTTGATAATACAGTTTTCGGGATAAACACCTCTTAACGAGGTCAGAGGATATGCATTGCTTGCTTTTCCGATCACCGTTCCGGGATTAAGAACACAGCCGCAGCCTACGTCGCTTTCGTCTCCGAGAATGCCACCCAGCTTGCGAAGCCCCGTTTCATAATCCATGTCACCGTGCACGACAACGTTTTTTCCGTCGCTTTTTAAATTGGAGCAAACGGCTCCTGCGCCGAGGTGCGCGTGCTTGCCCAAAATTGAATCGCCGACGTAATTGTAGTGGGGGACCTGAACCTTGTCCATTAAGATGCAGTGCTTCAGCTCCGTGGAGTTGCCGATTACGCATCCTTCTCCGCAAAATACGTATCCGCGCAGGTACGCCCCGGGTCGGAGCTCCGTGCCGGCGCCGATGACGGCGGGAGCTTCTATTACAGCCGCGGGATGAATTTTAACGTTTTCTCCGATGAGGATCCCCTTGCGATAAACCGAATATCCTGCAGGAGGATCGGCTACGATTTCATCGATCCTTTTTTTTAGCTCGGTCAAAACCTGCCAAGGGTATTTGTGCCTGGAAAAAATAGAGGAGAGAAGCGGAGGAATATTTGAAAAAAGTGCACTGTTTTCAACCTTTTTAATCAATGCCGTATCCTCCCTCCGTAATTTTTTTCGAGATCCGATCTGCATATTCACGGCATTTTCTTTCGTCTTCACATTCGACCATGACCCGAACGCAGGGCTCGGTGCCGCTTTTTCTCAAAAGCACCCGTCCTTTTCCTTGAATCTGCGCTTCAACGGTCTCTTTTTCTGCAAGAACCGACGCGTCCGAAATCGCTCCGTCCTTGTCCTTGACGCGAACGTTTACGGTGCACTGCGGATACAGAACGACTTCGTCGCCCAGCTTTGACAGGGAAAGCTTGGAATCGCAAACCTCCTCGGTCATCATGATCGCGGTCAGAAGTCCGTCACCGGTGGTAGCGTATTTTTTCAGAATAATGTGTCCGGATTGCTCCCCGCCAAGGGAGTAGTCGTTTTTCTGCATACATTCGTAAACGAAGCGATCGCCAACGCTTGTTTGTTCCATTCTGATTCCGATTTTTTCCAAAGCGGCGTTCAGACCTGAATTCGACATTACCGTGGCAACCAGAGTGTCCTTATTCAGCATATCGCGGGATTTTAAGCGTTTGGCAAGGATGTACATCATTTTATCGCCGTCGACCACGTTTCCGTTTTCATCTACTGCGATACAGCGATCACAGTCTCCGTCGAAGGCAAAGCCGAGGTCAAGGTGCTGTTCCCGTACCACTTGGCAAAGATTTTCGATATGGGTCGAACCGCAGTTTTCGTTTACGTTCAGACCGTCCGGGTCATCTCCGATGACAACGGTCTGCGCTCCGAGAGCGTTAAAGACCGACCGCGCGATCATCCAAGAAGATCCGTTTGCGCAGTCCAGTCCGATCCTCAGCTTTTTGTACGAGTGTCCCGCAAGGGAGATCAGGTATGCAACGTAGCGGTTTCTGCCTGCTACGTAGTCCACGATACAGCCGATATGTTCACGGGTAGCAAGAGGCAGATCGGGAGTAGTAAGACCAAGGACCTTCATATTTCCGTCCAGATAGGCTTCGATCAGAGATGCAACCTTGTCGTCCAGCTTTTCTCCGTAGCGGTTGATAATCTTGATTCCGTTATCGTAATAAGGGTTATGGGAAGCCGTGATCATAATACCGCAATCAAAATCGTCGGTTCTGGTAACGTATGATACGCTGGGCGTGGTGGTCACGTGGAGCATATAGGCATCTGCGCCTGAGGCGGTGATGCCGGCTGCAATGGAATATTCAAGGGTATAGCTGGAGCGTCTGGTGTCCTTTCCGATAATGATCCTCGGACGCGTGTTTTCACTTTTATTTCCGGAAAGAGGAGAGGAATAATACCATCCTAAAAAACGCCCTACTTTATATGCCTGAATGGAGGTCAGATCTTTATTTGCTTCTCCGCGAAAACCGTCCGTTCCGAAATATTTGTTTCCCTCCTGAAGCTCGTACTGCCCGAAATTCGGTGTTGAGTCTCCCTTTAAAAGCTCGTCAGTACTGATGTCGAAAAGCTTGCACAAAAGCAAGACCTTATCAATTTGGGGGAGAGCCTGATCCATCTCCCACTTGGAAACGGATTGACGGGATACGTGTATGTTCTCAGCCAGCTCCTCCTGGGACATCCCGAGTGCAAGACGGAGCTTTGTTATTTTTTCACCGATTGTCATAAGATACTCCTTTCATAATTACTTTACTATCATAGCAAGTAAATGGAAAATATACAAGCAACTTTCCCTTGAAAAAAACGCAACCCTTGGTTGCAAAAATAGACGTTACATTCTGATTTTGAGCAATAATCCGTTCTTTTTTGTTTGCTTTGCAAATCTTTATTTCCAAAACAGCACCCTGATCCTTTGTGATCAGGGTGCTGTTTACGGCAGACCGAAACTGATGTTGATGGCGCGATTGACCTCTTCCATCGTTTCGTCTTTTAAATGCCCCATTTTTTCCTTCAGCCTTTTTTTATCGATGGTACGTATCTGTTCCAGAAGAATAACCGAGTTTTTGGATAAACCGTTTTGATCGGCATAAACCTCTATGTGAGTCGGTAGCTTTGCCTTTGTGGTTCGGCTTGTTATAGCAGCTGCTATGACCGTGGGGCTGTGCTTGTTTCCTACGTCATTTTGCACGATGACGACCGGGCGCACGCCGCCTTGCTCCGACCCGACCACCGGGCTGAGATCGGCATAATAGATATCTCCTCTTTTAATGTTCAATTTTTTCACTCCAAAACGCATATTCACCTTTGTGTATTTCTATTGTTGCCATGCGTTTTTACTTTTATTCCGTCCATTCTATTTTATGCATCTGCAGAAAAATTGATGCTGAATTCGTTCCCGTTATCGGTCCCGAAGACCGTAAGAGGAAGCGAACCTTTTTCGGAGTATTTGAAAACCATGGAGAGATGCTCGTTTTCGTATGTATATAGGATTTTTTCTCCGTCCTTGGTAATCTTCAAAGGCTTTGTTTCCCGTATGGTCACCAGCGCTCTGTACACGGTGCCGATCCCACCGCAATAGGGGAGGTTTTGAAATTGCATACCGCTGTAAAATCCGTTTACGCTGTCCGGCGTGAAGATCTCCTCCAACCCAAAAAGAGGTGAAGTGGGATCCTCGTGCAAAACGTGACAGGCTCCGTTTTCATCAAAAAAGAAGCATATTCTTGTTTTAAAGGTATCGGCTTGGATTCCCACGTGGAATTCGGTTTTTGTGGGAAAGAAGGCTCTTTGCTCGTTCTCAGTTTTATGTTCACAGCCGACACTAAAAAAAGCAATCAGCAGAAAACAGAACAAAGCAACGATCTTTTTATGCATCTTAATCCTCTCCTCGGTTGACAAAGTGTGTCGTGTTTGATAAAATGTGTTTGTTTATCAATATGCGGAAAGGGTATGGATTATGGCAATTCCACGCAATGAATTGAAATTCTATTTGAACTCTGCCTACGTTCCCATGCTCTTTTCACGTCTTTCGGCGGCGATGCCTATGGATCGTCATACGCGAAATGGCGGAAATTACCGAATCCGCAGTTTGTATTTTGACGATCCTTCCTTTTCGGCGTATTTTGATAAAATCAACGGTTTTGAAAATCGCGTCAAATACCGCATCCGCTTTTACAATTCCGATTTATCCTACGTTCGTTTGGAAAAGAAGGCTAAGCAAGACCGTCTGTGCTTCAAGGATTTTGAGGTGATTTCCTCGGAGCAGGCGAAGAGTCTTCTCGCTGCAGATCCATCGTCAGGAGGAGCACTGCTGCAAGAGCTTTGGAACAAGGTTCATTTTGAACGGTTTCGTCCCCTTTTGTTTGTGGATTATTGCCGTTCCGCTTTCCTGCACCCCGCTGGGAACGTGCGCATAACGCTGGATCGTGATATTTGCTCCTCCCGCTTTGTATCCGACCTGAAGGATGATCTTGCTCCCGTTCCCGTCTTGGAGGAGGGGATGTCGGTGCTTGAGGTAAAATACGATACCTTTTTGCCACCTTATATTTCAAGTCTTTTGGAGGACGTTCCGAAAATTCCCTGTTCCGTATCAAAGTACTGCCTGTGTGCACGGGCGCTGTTTTAAGGAGATTTTATGAATCAGATTATTGACTTCTTCCGTACTACCTTTGAGAGCGAATTGCAAACGACGATGTCTCTTGACCGCATTGCCATCGGTCTTCTCGTTTCCTTCTTTTTGTCTCTTTATATCCTTTTGATTTACCGTCTGACCTATCAGGGTGTGGCGTTCAGTAAGATCTTTTGCTTTGCACTGCTGTTGCTTTCTATGGTCACTGCGGTAGTTATAATGACGGTCACTACGAATCTCGCTCTTTCGCTGGGAATGGTCGGCGCTCTTTCCATTGTCCGCTTCCGTACCGCAGTGAAGGATCCGATGGATACCGTGTTTATGTTCTGGGCGATCGGCGTTGGGATCATGGCAGGTGCAGGACTCGTTTACATTTCCCTCATTACCAATATCGGTCTCGGGGCTTTGTATCTGCTTCTGTATTTTCTTTCGAAAAAGGTTTCCTCCTCGCCGTATCTTCTTGTGGTACGCTACCGTGCGGATTCCCGCGAGGAGGTGGAGATTGCTCTCCGCAGCCTTTCCAAGCTGAAGATCAAGTCCAAAATCGTTCGTGACGGAGCCGTTGAGCTTTGTCTGGAAACCAAAATGACCCCCAAGCTTCTTCCTCTCGTTGAGGATTTGGGAAAATTGGATGGCGTTATCGACGCTTCCACCGTCAGCTACGGAAGCGATACAACCTTATAAAAAAACAGCGGTCGATCGACCGCTGTTTTTTTACAGTTCTTTCGATAAGCTGGTAATTCGGTATCGGACCTCCTTGAGATCCAAACGGTTTTCCGCATAAGCATTGATAAGCATATCCTGGGGCAGGCAGGCGTCGTATTTGTCGAAAACGGGACACTCCGTTTTTCCTACGAGGCTTGCGAGCGTGGGCTCACCCTTTTCGTTCATCTCGTGCAAGGCGCGAAGGATGTCAATGCCTACGGAGCGATCTGACTTGAAGGTGATATAATAGCAACCGCCGCTTTGAATATCGTGCAGAGCACATTTGCTTGCAAGGGTACGCTGAAGAATGCGCTTCATTGTCTGAAAAGCCTTCGTTCCAAGCCACGGAAAGAATACGAAGCTGTTCCCGCCCAAATTGATAATACTATTTTTACAGCATCCGGTATTTGCGGCAAGACGTCTTGCTTTGGAAAGTCTTTCCTTAGCTGCGGGGAGCAAATAGGGGTAATCCTCGCTGCTTTCCAGTACTTCCCGCATTTTTTCAAGAATGCGAGTGTGAATAAATCCGCTGTCACCGGGCCAAGAGATTTTCATCTTTCCTTCAACCTTGGCGGCGTAAACCAGCCTTCTGGCAACGTCAACCTCCTCGACCTCCCAAACTCTGCCCGCAAGAGCAAAGCGTTCGCCTACGGGAGGTGTGGAACTGATGGTTCCGATCTCGGCAGACCCGCACCGAACGGTGAAGTCCTCGCTGTCCTTAAATACTGCAAAAAACTTAAAGCTGGTGAGGAGCTTCTCGCCCTTCGTGCCCACTATCAGTTCCTTTTCCTCGGTTTGCTCCATATAGTTTTGCTTTACCATATGCAACAGAAACTCGCGATACGCTTCCTTGGGAATTGCAGCAAAAGGAGAAAGGGAAAGCACTTCCTTTGCAAGGCGAGCGGGTGTCATACTTCCGTTTGCTGCCAGGATGGAAAGACTCTGATGAAACAGAAGACTTGCGGGAAAGGGCTTGTTAAGAGCCGGCTCGATCCATCGCTCCTTGCGATAAAGCTCAACGATGGCAATGCCTTGTAAAAGTTCCCACGGGATGATCTGAAACAAGGGAGCGTTGGGGAGGGCTTCCTCCTCACGAAAGACCATCAGCATTTCAGGAGGGTTTCCGCGTCTGCCGCTTCTTCCTAAACGCTGTAAAAAGCCTGCAACGGAGGTTGGGGAGCCTTGATTGATGATCCTGCGAAGCTTTCCGATGTCGATGCCTAGCTCCAGCGTTACGGTGGCACAGGCGGTTACAGGCTTTTCATCTGCCTTCAAAACCTCCTCAGCCTCCTCGCGTATGGAGGCAGACAGATTTCCGTGATGAATGTAAAAACGGTCCTCCTCGCCGCGCTTTTTTGCAATATCGCGCAGGGTAGCGGTAACGTCCTCGGTTTCCTCACGGGAATTTGAGAATACGACGCATTTGTCTCCGCGTGTAGCTTTATAAATGAAAGCATCTGCGGCGTTTTGCTCCTTTTCTTCTCCGCTGTCGGTGGTGTAAAAATGCTCCAAACCCAGCTTCCAGGATATTTTTTCGGTTTGGATCAGAACGGCAGAGGTGTCGCGCCCGCTTCCGTTGCCCAACCATTCCGCGGCGTTTTCCGGAGAGCCTACCGTTGCGGAAAGACCGATCCGTCGGGGACTGTATCCAATCAGCTTTGAAATGCGCTGAATTTGGCAGAGGATCTGACCGCCGCGATCCGAGCCCATCAAGGCGTGGATTTCATCTATGATGATGAATTTTAAATTCCCCAGCAAACGGGGAATATCGTTTGCACGGCGGATTAGCATACTTTCCAGTGATTCAGGAGTAATTTGTAAGAGTCCGCGGGGATTTTTCAAAAAGGCTTGCTTGTGACTTTGGCTCACGTCGCCGTGCCAACGATGCACGGGTAAACCGCTTTCGTCCAGGAGCAGCTCCATTCTGGAGAACTGGTCGTTGATCAAGGATTTCAGCGGGGAAATATACAAAACCTCAAAATTTTCTGGAGATTCCCGTTCCATCATAGAAAGCACGGGGAAGAGCGCCGCTTCCGTTTTTCCCGATGCCGTTTCGGAAGATAAGAGGAGATTGTTTTCGGTGAAGAAGATTTCTTGGGCGGCGTCGATCTGTACTCTGCGCAGCTCGTCCCAACCGTTACGGTAAATGTAATCCTTGATGAAGGGGGAGAAAAGGTCGTAGGCCTTCTGTGCCGTTTCGTTTAAGGTATTCATATCTGAATTTCATCCAAATTGAAAAAGTCGTCATCCTCGTCCTTTTTACTTTCGCTGACAAATTCCGTTTTACCGATCAATTCGTTAAAAGAGGCGTCGGGGTCCGTGAACATAATGTCGAGAATATTGAGAAAATCACGAGTGATCTCACGAGGGGTAATCATTTCGTCGGCGCCCATCTTTCCGAAAGCTACCTTCAGAAAGGCAAGAATTTCATCGTCTCCGATCCGGGGAGCGTATCCGTAATAGGAGGAGTGAAGCGAAAGCAGACGTTTGCAAAGAGCAAAGATCTCGTTATCGGTGAGACGCTGAAGATAGATCAGAGGAGAGAGTAGATTTTGTTTTCCGTCGGGTATGAATTTTCCGGGTACCAAACGGCTTTTCAAGGCCTCGTAGCTGAAAAGTCCCCGTCTGGGATCTTCGATCAGTTGAGGAGTCGCTCCCAAAATAATTCCGAGTCCCTCTGCCTTGCCCTGCATGGTATCGTTAAACATCGAAAGGATTTTTTCGTAGTTGTTTTCCCGGGAAACACGGTTTGGAATTTTGTAAAGGTTTACGCATTCGTCGATGAGAACGAGAAAGCCCTTATAACCGATCAAACGGAAGAATACGGCGTAGAGCTTTAGGTATTCGTACCAGTTCTGATCGTCGATCACGGAATTGATGGAAAGCAGGGAGGCTCTTGCTTGCATTTTTCCTGTAAATTCTCCTCTCAGCCAACGCAGAGCGTCCTCCAGCATCGCATCGTTTCCACTTGTATAGGCGTTGAAATAGGCTACGAGAACCTTGGCAAAGTCGAATCCGTTGACGTTGCCCTGCAGGGTGCGGCATACACGAAAGATCTCACGCTGGACGAAATCGGAAAGCTCGGGTGAATTCTGCAACAGCTTTTCCTCTGTAATTCCTTTCATTTGCAAGGACGTGAACCAATTCCCCAGGATCGCGGGAAGAGCGCCGGAATCGGGCATCGACTTACAGGAAAGATTGCGCATCAATTCTCGGAAGGTGGCAAGACCCTGTCCCTGTGTTCCGTGAAAACGGCGCTCCGGCGACAGATCGGAGTCTGCCGTTACAAATCCCTTTTCCTGCGCATTCGCACGAATCAGACCCATTAAAAAGCTTTTACCGCTGCCGTATTTACCAACGACAAAACGGAAGGCTCCCATGCCGAGAGAAATGTTTTCCAGATCGCGAACCAGTGCGTTGATTTCCTTTTCGCGACCGATGGCGATATATTCCAGTCCCTGACGGGGAACGACGCCTGCTCCGGCTGAATTCAGTAAGGTGCCGAGAATTCTTTTTGGAATTTTTACTTGCGGTGTTTCTTTCATCTCAGTTCTCCTTTCGGCTCGGGAAATACCTCGGATAATTCCTTTTTATAATCGTTGAAAATCTGACCGACGGGGTCCATGATCGCATCCCCGACGCTGTCCTGTGCTTTCTCGTTGCAGCCGGCAACCATTGCCTCGAAAAAGGCCCCCAAGGAGGTGGCGTATTTTCTGGCTTCTTCTTTTCCTTGATAAAGAGCGATCGCGACCAAGGTATCCTCCTCGGGAGAAAGCATAGCGGCAAATTCCCAAAACTCGTTTTCTCCGGCGTCGATCAAAGGTCGCTCTACCTTTTTCAACTCCTCTTTGTAGTGCGATTCCAGAAGCTCCGTCTCGCCACCGACGGTTACGCTTTCCCCCTGAACCTCGGAATAGTCCTCCGTCAGCTTTTGGGTGATCAGCCACGAGGCTTCCTCGATCTTTTTTGCTTCCGCGGGATCAATAACAAGCTCTCGCTTCTGCATTGGTTTTGCCTCATATACGGGCTTCGTTTCCTCCTCCCGAGGGGTCAAGTGTGCAAATTCAAGAAGGATCCCCTCCAGAAATGCTTTATGAATTTCACCCACGTGAATACGGGAGAGGGCGTTTTTCATTTTTAGAATCGCTCGGACACGGTTTTCCAGATAACGCACCAATTCATCGCAACGCTCACGGATATTTACGTCGTGTAAAAGGGGAACGTAGCAGAGATTGATTTCCACCTCGGGGATCTCCTCGCGCGGAAGCCCCTGAAATAAATTTCGGACTGTATGGACCTCGGATGGGATGCGAATGGAAAAGAGGGACTCGTTTAAATCCTTTCGGTTGAAAAGCCCATCCTCAAAAGCTCGTCTGACTGCTTCCTCGCAGGTTGCTGCGAAAATGGGTGTGGTGCGGTAGGCTTTGGAATTGCGAAAGCTCTGTCCTGTTAAAGTGCGTAGGAGATAGTTGATCTCAAAGGCATTCAACTTTCTTTCCGCTGAAAACAGATAGTCGAAAACAAAGGGATCGGCAAGAAAGGGGCGTATGGTAAAGTCCTTTTTCGTAAGAATTCCCTCCAACAATTCAAAAGGGGGAGCGATCTTTTTGTAAAAGCAAAAATCGGAAACAAAATCGGAAAACAATTTATCTGCCAGAGGGAACTCTTCTCGGTAATGCTCCCACATCCATAGGACCTCGTCGGGTAATTCGCGAAGCAGTTCGATTTTACGAAGCACTTTGCACAAATAAAGGCGAAGATAGGCGAAAGAGGCCTGTACTTTCTTTTTACTTTCCACCGCCTTACAAAAATAATAAAAATATCGTCTTTGATCGGGGGTCAAACCGATCATCGTAGGCGCAAAAAGGGAGCAGGGAACAAAGGGAATCGGGGAGAAGACCTCGTTTTCCTGCAGGATCAGATCATTTTTCGGGAAAACGGCATCGGTGAGCCGATAAAACCGAATAACGCGGGAGCCGACCGGGCGAATGATGTCGCCGAACTTTTTCTCCGTGACTGCATTTTCCAGAGTGGATAAGGGAACGCCGCCTGCACTTTTTTCGGAAAAGGAGCTGTGAACGCGTGGCAATAGCCTGTCAACAGACCAAAAATCGTCTTTGTTCATCGATGCTTTCCTTTCCAAAAAATAATGGTATCATATTATTATACCACAGCAGGGTATCTTTTCAATACCTATCTTCTTTTTTTTAGAAAATTCGTACTTTTTTTGAAAAATCTCTTGACAAATAAACTAAGATGTGTTAACATATCACCCGTCGCCGGTTGGTTACGCTGGTGTAGCTCAATTGGCAGAGCAGCTGATTTGTAATCAGCAGGTTGCAGGTTCGATTCCTGTCACCAGCTCCATTTTAATTAAATATGGGGGAATTCCCGAGCGGCCAAAGGGGGCAGACTGTAAATCTGTTGTCACTGACTTCGGTGGTCCGAATCCACCTTCCCCCACCAAAAAAGAACGACTCTAAGAGTCGTTCTTTTTTTATCCATTGCGAAAGCAATGGTATATCATCACGCGGCACGCGTGTATCTCATCACCGAAGGTGTATATCATCAGCCGTAGGCTGTATTGTGCTTTCGCAATGATGATATACAATTCCTGCG
>SVQO01000035.1 GCA_015065325.1 Oscillospiraceae bacterium
GCATTGGTAGGAAGTAACACCCCATCATCTCCTCAGACCGGCGATAACAGCAATCTTGGATTGTGGGTATTCCTCTTAGTGTTGAGTAGCTGTTCAATGATTGCTTTGATCGTTATTGATAAAAAGAAAAAAATCGCAAAATAATCCAACAAAAATACTCACTCGAACGAGTGAGTATTTTTTGCAAGTATAGGACTATGTGCGTTCGAAGGCGGCTTTATAAAGACGCCTTCTGTAAGACCTCAAGCCTACGGAAAAACATTTTCCGCGTTTCTTCGTCGAAAAACCAGTCATCTTTGATCTCAGAGCTTTGATTTAAGCCGATTTTGCAGACGGCTTCCAAAGCTGCTTCGCGTTGAGTGATCTTTCTGTCGGTGGTCTGGCACAATGCTCCGTCGAGGGTATCGTATGCCGAAAAAGCCTTGTTGAAGTCCATCATAGGATACAGGACTTGTAGCTTATTGGTATCGTTATCGACGTAAAAGCCCCAGTTGCCCCAGTGGCGATCGGTATTTCCCACAAGATAATCCAAAATGTTCATCATATAGTAAGAGTACGGATCTTTTTTCAAAACGAAGTCCAATTTATCCATATCGCGGTTGGTACAGTAAACGTCCACGAATTCATAGGAGACGATGCTTTTTTCGGGAGAGGTTATGATCTTGCATTTTGATACCTTTACGCCCTCAAAGAAATCTTCTTCGTAGGGAACGTAGTTGACCTTGAAGCAGGATAGAATCCTTGAGGCAAGCAGTTCTGCCTCCACGTCGCGCTCATCGCCGTCCTTAAAAAGGTAGATTTCTCCGTCCTTGCGTACCCAAGCTTTCGGAGCGACACCGGGGGTTCCTACGTCTCCGGCTGCATCCCGAGACATTACAAGATGCGCGTTTTGCAGCGTAATATCCTTTCCCCTTAGGCTAACGTTGGCAAAGGTGTCCGAAAGAGAATGGTTATAAAGGCTGAGCTGTTCAAAATCAACGGTTTCCTTTGCTGATCTGATCCAATAAACGTCCGTGAGGGAAAGCCCGTGATAGGAAACGGCGATCATGGCTCTGTCTTTATCGGTAATTGCTTGGTTGGCGCCGATTGCGTTTAAGATCTCCTTGGCGTACTTGCGACCCAGCGTCAGCACTCTGGAGGAACACCAATAGTAAAAGCTGTTTAGATTATTGATTCGGGTATCAAGGTCTTCGCCTTTTTCCAAGTATAAGTTGTACGGCATAAACGAGGGGTAGCTGATCGTGCATTTTCCGTCTTCATAGATACGGGCTACGCGGCGGTTTTTATGCATAATATCAAAATGCTTCCAGCCTTTTTTCATTTTTTCGCGTTTGACCGTGATTCCCAAAAGAGTTTCCTCCTGTTTTTCGTATACCCGTATTATAAAACAAAAAAATAAATATGTCAAACCGGCTTTGCAGATGTGTGGGCGGTTGCGAGAAAACGAGATCCGTAAAACCAAAATCCTGATCTTTTCAAGAAAAAAGAGCCGTCAGGGCTCTTTTACTCTTTTTTCTTG
The DNA here is from genome assembly GCA_015065325.1 of Oscillospiraceae bacterium. GTDB lineage: Bacteria > Bacillota > Clostridia > Oscillospirales > SIG627 > RGIG5579. The sequence goes on from SVQO01000035.1 coordinate 1,520, forward strand.
CGGATGCGAAGTACGATGAATACTGCCACGCCAAGCAGCACCACAGCCGAGACGACAAGGATCGCGGGAAGGGGACTGCTTTCGCCGCCAAGCTCATTGGAGGATGAGGTGACGGTGGGATTTTCGTTGGGCTTCGGAACCTTGGCGTTGACCTCCACGCTTTCTTCCTTTTTGGGCAAAGCGGGGTTTTCATCGTACAGGGTGATGGGGTGATCGGCGTCTGCCATTTCCTTATTCAAAAGGGTGGAATAATAGTCGAAGGTCACCTTTTTTCCGTCAGCGGAAAAGTTCATATAAAGTACGAGCCCCGTGTCCTGGATCCCCTTCAGATTTTCAGCTCCCGTATCGGATTCTTTGGTGTCGTAGCCTTGGGGATTTACAAGGATCTCCCGAACTACGTTGCCGCTCGTTCCTTTGCGGACGGTGTAAAGGGGTTTGGTGTTGGAAACATGGCCGCAGACCACTGCCAAAACGTTGGGGTGGTGCTTCAAAGCGGTATCCCACAGTACGTTTGCGGTGTTGCCCAGGGGGAATTTTGTGTTTCCTTTTTCCGTGGTGCACAGCTGACCGTTTTTGGTCAGGTAAGAATGAGTTGTGACGATGGCGAGGTGATCGGAGTATTTTCCGAGGATCTCGTCCAGCCAACGGACTACGTTTTTGGTGGGATTGTAATCGACGGTAATGAAAATATACTTGGTTCCGTAGATCTCGGCAGTTTTGTAGGAGTTTACGATGGAATTTTCGTGATAGCCCGTGGCGGCACTCCAATAAATATAGCCGTCGGGATTGTCCGTCTCGCGCAAAGTGGGGTGCTTTGCCTTGGAATCACTGAAAAAGCCGCCGCAGTCCTTGAACTGATCGGTGTAAGCGGGGACGTTGAAGTAATCGTCCATCATATAATCGTCGTGGTTTCCGCGGCAAAGAGAGTAAGAAACATCGGCTTCATTCAGCTGGAAGATCGCCTTTTGAGAGATATCCCATTCCGCGGTGGAAGGAGGATCGATGAAGTTTGCGGCAAGGTTTGCGTCGTTGTGGTAACCGGTGTCCGTAATGTCACCCAGGACGAATACGTGCTCCAGCTTTCTTTCCTCCGCCGTGTCTGCAATGATGCCGAACAGCTGATCCATTTTATGGGTGCCCCGTAGGGCGTCACCGCGGGAAATGTACTGCGTATCGCCTACGAAAGCGATGGAATAGGCGTGGTCCGCGGAGAAATCGGGCTCGGTCCAAAGCTCGGGCTCCACAGGTGCCTCATATTGGTATTCTGCTGCAAGTGCCGAATAGGGAAGCAGTGAAAAAAACGTGCAAAGCGCAAGCAGGAAGGGCAGGATCTTTTTCATATTTCTCGGTACTCCTTTGGAGAATCTCATCCCTATTATATATGCTTTGTGCTTTTTTATCAAGAGAAAAACCGAAAAGAGCCCGTTCGGGCTCTTTTTCTTTAATGACCGCAACCGCAGCCCTTGTCGAAGCTGGGGTTGAAGGCGTAGAAGTTCTTTTCGTCAAGTCTGTCGGTGGCAGCGGCATGCATCACCGTTCTTACCAAATCAAAAAGATGCGGGGAAACCCTTGAACCATAAGGGTTTTTGAGCATTTTGTATTTTCACCGTTTTTTGTGATTTTTGCCCTTTTTCGATGCAAAAACCTTTGATGTAGATAGTATAGCACAAAAGTACGAAAAAAGCAATAGTTCCTTCCGACCGACCAAACATATAGGAAAGATGTTGAATAAAGTTACAAATAAATTCTTTAATTCTTTTCTGTTTTATGGTATAATCAGTTCGATAAATAAGAATTTGACGGAGATACAATATGAAGCTGAAGAACATTTTGATCGTTGTTAAAGATATAGAAAAATCGAGAAAATTCTATCAAGACTTGTTTGGAATAGAATTAGTGCTTGACAACGATGGCAATATGATTTTAACAGAAGGACTTGTTCTTCAAGATGAGAAAATATGGAAATCGTTTTTAGATAGAGATATTGTTCCCAAAAGCAACTCTTGCGAACTGTATTTTGAAGAACAGGATATTGAGTCTTTTATTGAAAAATTGGAAAGATTATATCCCTCTATTGAATATGTAAACCATCTTATGATACATAGCTGGGGACAACGGGTAATCCGCTTCTACGACTTGGATGGTAATTTAATAGAAGTAGGAACACCGATGGAATCAATAGATTCCAATTTGCAGGGATGAAAAAATGAAAACATTTTACACAAGTGAACGAGAAGCATGGCGCGAG
>SVQO01000007.1 GCA_015065325.1 Oscillospiraceae bacterium
ATCCTCCGATTGTTTTTTTCGACTGGCAGGTCGTTTTTATCTTATCACAATCGGAGGATTTTTTCTCACCGGTTAACCTTTATTGAACCACGCGACTATCGCGTGGTTTTCTGTTTACAAGAAATAGACCTTGTCGTACGACAAGGTCTATTTTGATCTGAATAAGAGCACATGGTTTGAACTTCATATATTCCGTAGGGGGCTCAAATCCGAGTTATGCTGTCCCTTGGAATCAGTCTGGTCTGAATTACGATGGTCTGTCGGACTCCGTAATCAGCGCCCGGCCGTTTTTCTATAGCTAACCACTTTTCATCGTGAGAATTCATAATATATCACTCCTTGATACGAATTACCTAACCGGTGCTTTACAACAGCACATTAAAGGCTTCCGCATCATCCTCAAACCACCTGTTAGATGCATTTGCGTAATCGCAAAGTACTGTTTCAAATCCGCCCTCTCCTACGAACTTTACGTTATACGCATTTCCCGCAAACCCGGGATAATCAATAGGTGTAACCTCTGCCGAGAAGCCTTTTCCGAAAACACTTTCGGACCCAAACATCTCGTCTCTGGTGTTTCCTATAAGTTTGCTTTTGGAAAGAAGGAGCGGACCGTAAAGCAATGTTGAATGGGGAGTTGTTGCGTAATGCTCCTTTGACACCGAGGTGTTGGAAGAAGAACAAAGAAAACGAGTAACACGGTGATCGCATTCGTCAAAAGCCTCAACGCTATAAGGAAAATCTCTTATTTCCGCCTTCATATCAAATTTGATATAAAATACGTTTTCACCCTCGCTTATAGGTAAAACGGCCTCTCTATCGCAACCATATTTTTTATCGTTTATCGTTGTTGCTTTACTCCATTTTGGAATTCTAAAATGAACTACCGTTGCCATATTTGAGTTGATGAATACCTTTACGTTACCGTCCTTGAACAGCGACCCGGATATTATAACGTGATAACCGTTAATCTTGCAGACATAATCGGAATACAGATTTACAAAAATATCGTCGTTATTAAGCGACACAAAAGCTTCTAAAGCGTTAATATATCCTCTGGGTATATTGTTGACACAGCAGTGGTTGTATTTCATCCCCGACTGCATAGTTGCAACAAAAGGTCTGCCCCAAGATCTAACGCACCTTGCGCCCCATTTTCCGTCAGCAAAGGAAGATGAAAGAAAGGCATTGTAGAATGCAAGCTCAAAGCTGTCTATGTACTCCAACTCACCTGTAAGCTTATAAAGCTCATAACAAAGTCTCATCCAATGAATTACATCACACGGTTCAGTAAGCGCGTTTTGCGTTTTTGCAGCATTTGAGAACATATCGTTGAATCCAACCGAGAATAATATGTTCTGTTCGTGTTCAAGAAGAAGCTTATGTATATTTTTACCTGCATCAAGGTACTTTTTATCACCGGTGATTCTGTATAGCTCAAGTAAGCCGTCAAAGCAGGACATCATTTCATATGCCTTAGCCCATTTTTCAGAATTCGGATACCATTCGTGCACAGGTTTCATATCAATAGAATTCCTAACGATATTAGGCATTTTGCCGTCAGCTCTATCCCAGTCATCAGCTGTCTTCTGCGCAAAATCCAAGCAACGCTTATCTCCGGTTAATCTGTAAAGAATAAGCATCGGCTTCATCGTCGAACCTGAAGGGAGACCTTCAAAGGTTCCTGTATCAGCTGTGTGAGCATTAAGTTTATTCAGCATAACAATTTCCTGGATGGCTGCCTTATAAGCTGCATCAAGGATTTTTTTATCTTCGGTTAGCAAATAAATCTCAAGCAATCCCCAAAGAGTGTATTTTCTGCACCAAAGATTCCAGTTCCATTTTAACGGTCTTCCCACCGCCTTAAATGCTTCATCGGGGTCGCTGGGAAAGACGTTTTCCTTCTTTTTATAAGAACCGATATACCCGTCAGAATCCGCAGTGTCTATAATTCGGTATGCAGATGCCTTTAGAAAATTTGTTAGCTCCTTGTTTCCTTGATACCTTGCAACGCGGCAAGCGCCAATAGCCCACTTGCCCCAAAACTCACCGCTAAACATTCCGACAACAGTTTCATCGTCTATTCTTTCGGAATGCTTTGATTCAGCTTCGGCACATATATAATTCTTGGCAAAATCCGAGGTAACTCTTTCGTAGAAAAAGGTTTCCATCTGCTTTTCAATTCTGCCGCCAATTTTGATATTATTGAGTTCAGGCGCCAGTCTTATGTCTTTAACCTTGTAATCGATCTTGTAGTTCATAGTATTTCCTTTCGCGGGTGAGTTTGCAATATCATTGTATCACTCAGAAAAAAGATTGCACAAGTACAAAATTATAGTGAATTGTATCAATTTTATACATTTTCGCATTGTGCATCAAAACTATTTTTTTAATATGACAAGAATTCAAGTTGTTTTTTTGTGTAAAATAAATTATATATAAATGATAACCGTTGATGATGCGAGCACCGTGAGCAATTCTTCGCGGCATTGACTTTTTGAACGAAACGATGTATAAGTAAGTAAGAAAATTATTTGGCTGATGTTTTGATAAAAATCAAGGAGAAGTCAGATGAAAAGTTACAAAGTCAACGACTACTTGAATGAAGGTTTTGAGCTCTCAATAAAAAGATGTAAAAAACTTGCCGGAAACAGCACTGCTATTCACTCACACGAATTTGCTGAAATGGTATATATTTTTTCGGGCGAAGAAGAGCATTACATTGACGGTAAGAAATATCTACTAAAGCGCGGCACCTTGCTCTTTATAAATTACGGCAGTACGCACGAAGCGTTTTATAAGACCGATTCCGAGCATTTTGATGTATATCTCTCGCCCGAGTTTCTGTCTAACGAGCTGGCAAATTCCACAAACTTCCTTGATATTCTCACGCTTTCACAATTTGAGGAGCTGAACTGTTCTCAAGACGCAGATCTTTCATCGGTTATATTTACCGGAGAGGACTTGTTGCTTGTTGAAACGTTGCTTAAAACGATGGAGCGCGAATGTAACGACAAGTCAATTGGAAGAAAGACGATAATAAGAGGCTGCCTTCAAATTCTCGTTTCTATGATGATAAGACAACTTTTGTTTACAAACGAAGACGCACATGAGAACACGCGAAACCTTTCAGCCGACATTCTTGAATTTATAAACACCAACTATAACGAAAAGTTAACAATCGGCGATCTGGCAAAAAAGACCTTCTATAATCCCGCCTATTTCGGAAGGATTTTTAAGGAATGTTACGGAATATCCTTTAAGGATTACATCAAAAATCTGAGGATTACAGAAGCTATCTCTTTGGTAAAGGAGACCGAACTTTCCATAAACGATATTATGCTTAAGGTTGGATATACAAATAAAACCGAATTCAATAAGATCTTTGTTGAAAAGGCGGGTTGCACACCAAGCGCACTAAGGAAATCTCTCGGAATGACAGCGAAAGAAAATAAATAGTTCTTTTTACTTTTTCCCACAGATGCTCTTGTAAAGATTATAAAAGAGCCAAAAAATATAATAAGAAATCGGGTAGCACGCACATGAGAAAAGCTGCCCGATTTCTTATTTTTACATTTTCCTTGTGAGTCTTTCGGTATTTTTCCTGTTTTTATTTACATTTATTACGAATGGTGCTATACTGAAAACAGTTATTTTGAAAGGGGATTCATTTGTGAACCGAATTAGTTTTCAAAGGGATATTGAAATATACGGCGAATATGACGTAGTGGTCATCGGCGGCGGTCCGGCCGGTGTTTGCTCTGCGATTGCAGCTGCGCGGCAAGGGGAAAGAGTTCTTCTTGTGGAGGCTACCTCTTCGCTTGGTGGTATGGCTGTCGGCGGATTGGTGGGGCCCTTTATGACCGATTTTGACCGTGATGGAAATACTCAGACCGTTGCCGGTATTTTTTCAGAGGTTGTGGAACGTTTAAAGAAGTATTCTGCCGCCATCCCATCTGAACGGATTGAGGCAAAAACGATCTACACTTCTTTTATTAAGCGCTATCATCGTCACGTAACCCCGTTTGATTCCTTTTATTTGCAGATTGTTCTGGATGAAATGGTTCGTGAGGCAGGGGTAGAGCTTCTTTGTTACACACAGTTTTCCGACGTCGTTGTTGAAAACGGCGCGATTCAATGTGCAGTTTTCTGTGCTGCCGAAGGGTTGATCGCTGTTTTGGCTAAGGTGTTTATCGATTGCACCGGAACTGCGGCAGTTGCGGAAAAGGCGGGAGTCCCTACCTATAAGGGGGATGAAGAAAGTGGTACGCCCCAGCCGGGAACTCTGATGTTTGAAATCGGCAACGTGGATGACGACCGCTATACCGAAAGACCCGAAAAGCCTGTGAAAGCCTATAAAATGCCGCAAAAAGGCCGCTATAAGGTCAATCACTACCACGTCTATAACGTAGATGCCGCCAATTCCAAGAGTCTTACCGATGCCCATAGTGAAGCCAGACATCAGGTTCTGGATGCTTTTTCCGTGTTGCACGAAAAAACCGTCGGATTTGAGAATTCCGAAATCACTTCGGTTGCTCCTGTTCTCGGAATACGGGAAAGTCGACATATCGAAGGGGAATACAAAATCACCGTACAAGACGTTTCCGACGGGGTAAAATACCCCGACCGTATTGCCGTATACGGATTCGGAATGGACGTTCACAATCGAAACGTAGGAGAAACGGGAAATTTCAAGATTGAGGTTGCCCCGCGCTATTACATTCCTTATCGCAGTCTTTTACCAAAGAAATGCTTAAATCTTTTGGTAGCGGGCAAAACGATCTCCTGTGAATCTCAAGCGGTTGGCGGAATGAGATGTATGCCTGCTGCGATGGCAATGGGACAGGCTGCCGGAATTGCTGCGGCATTATCCTTGAATTCTTCCGTGTCCTTACGCGAGGTTGATATTACACTACTCCAAAATGAGTTGATAAAAAATGGTGCCATCATCGATTGACAGGGAGGAATTTTAGAATGTTTTGTCCATTTTGCGGAGCTGAGTTGCTCGATCGATCAAAGTATTGCGAATCTTGCGGTAAGGCTTTAAACAAAAATCAAGGGATTTTTATCTCAGACTCTTTATTTCGTATCTATTAAGATTCGTAAGATTTTTCTGGAAATAAAAGGAGATTGTAATGAAGGTTCTTTTGATTTTGGTGGACGGTATGCGTCCCGATGCTCTTGTTAAAAACGACTGTGCTCTTGCACTTTTGGAAAAATCCGTTTATACGCTGAATGCTGAAACGGTAATGCCATCCGTTACTTTACCTTGTCATATGTCTCTGTTTCATAGCGTGGATCCCTCCAGGCACGGGATATTGTCAAACACTTATACGCCCATGGTCAGACCTATCAACGGACTGTTTGAGGTCCTTTCCAATGCCGGAAAAACCTGTGCGTTTTTCTACAACTGGGAACAGCTTCGCGACCTGTCCAGACCCGGTTCCGTGACCTTTTCTCATTTCTTGAAAGGGAAGACCCTTGGCTACGATAAGACCAATGATCGGATCACAGACGCAGCTATTTCTTGTCTGAAAGAAAATGACGTTGACTTTGCTTTTTTATATCTCGCTTTCACGGATGAAGCGGGTCATCGCTACGGCTGGATGAGCAACGAGTATATGCAGGCTCTTGACAATAGCTGGAAAAACATTGCAAAAATCGTTGATTCCTTGTCCGATGAATATATGGTGATCATTACTGCCGATCACGGAGGTCACGACCGTAGCCACGGAAGCGATCTGCCCGAGGATATGACGATCCCGCTGATCGTCCTCGGAAACGCAGGGAAGGTCGATCTTGCTTCTGTGAACATTAAAGACGTTGCCCCGACTGTGGTAAGCGTTCTGGACGTCCCGCCCGATGAAGACTGGGAAGGAAAGAGTTTTGTATTATAACAAAGTCTGTAAACGCAAAAGCGCGCGAGAAATCGCGTGCTTTTTTTCGTGTTTGCTTTTTATCGTTTTCTATTGAAAAAGAAGAAAAATTATGATATACTACCATATAGGTGTTTATAACAATTGTCACTTCAAAATTTTAATTTGGAGGATTCCTATGAAAAAGAAGTTGTTTTCCGTTTTGATTGCGGCAACCCTCTTTTGTCTCTGCGTAATCGGTTTTCTGTCTACCGGTGCTACCGCAGAGGGAACTTATTACTACGTTAGAAGCCAGGCGAATCCCTCGGAGAAAGTGTTTGCTTCGGTTGATGAAGCTTTGGCTGCTGCAGAGCAGGAAACCTGGGACAAGAGTGCTTCTTTGGTCATCCTTGTGGACGACTCTGCCTATACGACGGAGGCTCTTACTGTTGACGAATACGGTATCGTTTTTGGTCAGAAAACGATCTGGAGAGGGGAAGGAGAGAATAAGTCCAAGCTTCCCATTACCATCGACGTAAAGGAAGGGAATTCCTTTGGCTTTACGGTGACGAGCGGGATTTCCATGGCATGCGCCAACGACTACACCTTCCGAAATCTTACGCTTCCCATTGGGGATGCATCTACTTCCACCCGTTTTTACGCAGGTTCCGGTGAAGTGAAATTTGAGTTTGTTGATTTTGGAGCTAAGAATCAAGGCATTTTTCTTGGAGACAATTTTACAAAGGCCGCTTATATCGGCTGGGATGCTCCGGCAGACGGTCAGGTTGTAACGTCATCACTGACCTTCGGCGAGGGGACTACCTACGGGTGTGACCCGACTCTAAACGATGCGAAAGCAGATGCCAATGAGACCTTCGTCGTTCTTGCAACGGGTTTTCCCGTTCCCGAATCTGCTCTTTCCGGTTCAACCGATGCTGAGATTTATGAGAGTGCTGCGAACGTCACCTTTGAGCATGCGGATTTAACCGGCGCTCCGGATATCAGACCGCGTAATACCAGAGCGGGCATTATTGTTGATACTCGAACCAACCTTCCCAACGCCACCGCTACCGATATTGAATTCGGTATTCTTCGCGGCAGACCCAGAAATTCCTCCTCCAATGCAGGTTCTCCCGTGGACGAGCTGTTTATCGAGGTTCGAAGCGGAGTTGTCGTAGGCATTACCGGTGACGATTCCGACAGTGCTTCGGAAAAATTCATTGGTGACGTAACGGTAAATATTTACGGCGGAAACGTTACCCTGGGAGACCCCAACGTCCGTGTCCTTCGCACTTCAACCATCTACGGTGACGTCAACATCAACGTCGGTCAGAGATACGGTGTCCCCACCAAGGTAAATTGGATCCAGTCCGAGTTTGGTTCTCCGACTGCATCCGTGAAAGGGAATTACTCTTTTAAAATGAGTGGTGGGCAGGTTTCCCGCTATTACGGTGCTCCCGTTGCAACAGGAACTGTTCGGAATGAATTGACAGGCGGTACCATTACCACCTTCGATGGCTCCCGCGTTTCGCAGATTGGTGAATTGAAAAACGTGGTTAAGGGCAGCGCGACGGTTAGCGGCGATTTCTACGGTCGTCGCGGAAGCGAGTCTTCCGTCAAGCTCGTTAATGAGATCGGCGGGAACGTCAATTTGAAAGGTGCGTTCTACGCTTTGGACGCAGGTGCGTGCGAGACGGTTGAAAACTACGTAACCGGCGGCACCTTTGGCGGTGTTTTTTACGGCGCGGGCATCAGTGCAACCTCGGGTTCCGTTTTGAATGAGATCAGTGGGGAACCTACCTTTAAATCCAGTTTCGTCGGTGCGAATCTCCGCGGTACCGTTACCGGGAACGTGACCAATAATATATCCGGCGGAACCTTTGTATCCAACTACTACGGCGGCTGTATGGGTGATTTCTCGGAAAGCACGTCGAAATCAACGCAGACCGTTACCGACAGCAGCGGTGCCGAATTTACCGAGGTTACGAAAACCACCACTTATTCGAAAAAGTATGATACGAAGATAGAGGGTATCCTGACCAATAATCTGCACGGCGGAAAATATCTGTCCTACGTGTATGCAGGAAGCAAGATCGGTGATGTTAACCGTATCGTCAACGACCTCACCAACGTTACGTTTTCTTCCAGCTTTTTTGGAGGCGGCGGTGTAAATCTAACGAATTCCGTCAAGGTTGGCCGTGCCCAATACAATGATGACGGAACTTTTAAGATGAATGAGGATGGAACGGAGGTTTTGACATCTTCCGTAACGCTTTCTTCCAATCGTTTGATCTTTTCTACGATCGATTCTATTGAAAATACGCTTTCCATCCCTGCCGAGAATCAGATCAAGAGTGCATACCTTGGTGCTTACTATGCAAACGTTACCGAGGTTGTAAATACGGTAAATTCCGGTAGCTTTCACGGGTATTTTGCAGGCGGCGGATACGGTGGTACACTTGAGAGAGTTACCACTACCGTCAAGGGCGGCACCTTTTATGCTCCGCAAGATGTGCATTTTTGCTACTACGGCGCTTTGTACTCCGGCACTATGAGTGGTCCCGTTACAAACTACATTGAGGGAGGCGTGTTTACCAGATATTCCGTTGGCGGATCCTCAACCGCAGTCATTACTTCCACCTCTGACTATGCGATCAAAAACGTGATCAGCGGTGGCTCCTTCAGCAATTTCTGGGGTGGCAGCGGTGGTAGCTCTGCAGTAGTCAGTGGTGATATCGTCAACGAAATTCGCGGCGGTACTTTTGATTATTATCTGAACGACGGAAACTACTATTACAATGCTTTTTCCGGTGGTAACCGTAATGCAAATCACGTCTCGGGTGATATTATTACTACGGTTTACGACGGTGAGTTTTATCATGTGTTCTCGCCGGGTTCCATTCCCGGTTCCTCGGATTACGCCCGTGGTTGCGGCGGGAACGTTACTACCCGATTGGTTGGCGGAAATTTCTACGGCACTGTTTATACCTCCTCAACGCGCGGAAGCTATGCCAAAGCCGATCTGATTTTGGATCCGGATTACGACAGTACACATAATAAGAGTCGTTTGAGCATTTACGGTACCGTTGGTGCTGAAAGCGCCTCTACCATTGAGTTGGGGCTTGAGAGTTCTACGACAGTAACACTGGATTCCTCTGAGGCTCAGCCCATTTACGTCTCTTCGGCGGCTAAGCTTTACGCTGACGTTTCTAATAATGCTTGGATTTGTCATGAAAGCCGTTGGGATGAAGGTGTAACGTATTTGACGATGCCTCTGAATGTTAACCCTGATACCGTTCATACGATGAGTTCTGATGACGAGGGCGGTTGGGTCAAGACCGTGGAGCTTGACGGCAACTTGACCTGGGTCGGCTGCAACGGTTTAAAAGGTGCCTCTTTGGTGCTGACTGACCGAATCGGCGCGAAGGTCTATTTTGATAAGGATTACGTGGATGATATCCTTGCAGACGGTACCTGGAAGCTCTCTTATACTGACGTTGACGGAAACAGCTTCGCCTATACGCTGAGCAAAGAGTCCATTCAAACCGTCGGAGAACTTGCGATTACCGATACGGATTACGTGCTCGCCCTTCCTTCCGTTGCCGCTTCCGAATTTCACGATCCTGTTACCGTTTACGCTCAAAGCTTCGGAACCGTTTCCTTCAGCATTCAGGATCTTTGCCGTAACGCAGTGGATTATGAGTATAAGGGGAAGACGGGAGATTTTGCTTATCTTGCAAAAACCGTATATAATTTGGGTCTTGAAGCGTGCAGAGATTTCCACGGTTCATCCTGCTATTACGCTTCTTCCGAGAGCTATTCCGACGCCGCTCTGGTGGACGAATATCTTACTCTCGGTGACGATACCTTTGATCTTTCCGCAATTCGCAGAGGAGCGTTCCGCTTTGTCGCCGCACCCTTGGTTTTGGAAAGCGGCATGGGTATTCAATTCCTTGGGCGCTATGACGGAACGTCCGAGTTGAAGGTGTACGTAAACGGAACCGCCTTGAATTCGGCATTCTATACCTTAGAAAAAATCACGCCTACCGCTGAAAACGGAAATTCAAATTTCCGCTTTACGCTTCGTGTAAAGGCGGCGTATCTCCACGATTCGATCACTGTTGGAGTACGGGCAGGTACCGAGGAAAATTATTCTCAGATCGTTTGCAGCATTGCAGCGGCTTGCAATCAATACGTTCCCGGTGACCGAGACTACGAGGTAACCAGGAGCCTTCTTGCATACGTCGAGGCTGTCTATCATTTTCACAACCGCGATGAGATCCTAGCTGAAAGAAGACGTATTGCCTGGGAAGAAATGTACCGTATGATGACGGTGATTTGGACTCCTTCTGAGGATTTCAGTTATTCTCACAACAATTCCTATTATACCTCGTCAGGTGAATTTGCAGGAGATGCGACCGGTAGCTTGCGAAAGTTTAAGGCGGGAACCTATTACAGTGGCATTCCTTATGCTCACGGTTCCGCTTCCACCAATGCATTTCTTGCTCCGGGAACAGGAAAACCCGATTCGAAGGGCGTTTATACCATTTCTCCCACCTTTGAAATGGTGACCGGATCGCCTGCTTGGGCTCGACTCGGCAGTGACTGTAACGACGCTGTATTCTGGGCGTGGGCAGCTTCCAGCGCGCATATTTATAATACTTCCAGTGCCGGCTGTGTACCGAAAAACGGCGTTATCCCCGTTGGCGATTACGATTTAGCTTATAAGGATGATGGTGGACAGTTCAGCATTGATGAAGGAACTCTGGTCAGCAATCCTACTACCCTTTACGGTAAAACTCCTTATATTTGGCTCTACAATGAAGCGGTACACGGTTCCGGTACGATGTACGAAGCGCTTGCGAAGCTTCAGCCCGGTGACGGTCTTGTATATCATATCGTGACCTCTGTTGCAGAGGAGGATGCCGATGAGACCGGTGAGGCCGCCGGCCACGTTATGATGGTACAGGATATTCACGTGGAAAGAAAAGCAAGTGGTGAAATCGATCCCGATAAGAGCTATTTGCTTTTGATGGATCAGACTTCTTCGCCTATGGGCTCGGGCAATCTTGACGATCCTCATTCTAAGTGGCAGAAGTATTGGAATGAAGAATTGGGCGCTTACGTTTATCAGTGCCCCAACGTGAATCGCGATCTGAACGGAGACGGTGTCTATACCGCAAAGGTCTCCGGTACCTATACCAATAACGAGGCTCTGCATAAGAGAACCTTTACCAACTGTGCTCCGAAGTGGAACAGTAGCAAGAGCGCTTATTCCGGTGGATATTTGCCCATTACTTCCGTTGATTTTGAGGACTCTGCTCCTTTGCCGAAATTGAAGATCACCGATTCTCTCGAGGGGACGGAAATGAATATGGACAGTATTTTCGATGGCTATCTGATCTCCAATTACCGCATTTCTCACGCAAATTTCTCTTTCTATGATGAAAACGGTAATCTTGTGAAATCCTTCAAGGCATTTGGAAAAGAAAGTGAATTCAATTCCAATGCGAATCACGATCATTTGTTCCGCTTTACCCGTCTTGCAATCGAACGAGACGAGTGCCGTAATATTTACGGATCGACAAATCTCTTTGACTTGCAATTCGGAAAGAAATATACCTGTGTCGTGACGGTCCAGGCAGGAACGATGGAAGATATTGAGGTCAGACGGTTTACGTTTATTCCTAAGCATGTAACGGAATCACCCGAGATCCCTTTGAATTGACGGAGGTCTGAAATGAAAAAAAAGTATTCTCCCCCTTCTTTTGAGCAGATTAAATTTCAGCCCCCAAAGGTCCTTCTTGAAAACTCTGATATATTTCAAAATGAAAATGAAGGAATTGACGGTGATCTTACCGTGATCAAGCCTTTTGGATGAGAAAAAGCAGGCTGTGAAATTCACAGCCTGTTTTTTCTTCTCAAATCTTGATATATTTGTTTTTTATGATAAAATAGAAAAAAGGATGGTGATATTATGACTTTTTCAGAAGCAGCGAGAGCACTTAAAATTGAGGTGTTTCCCGAGGAAATGGATGAGATCTATGAAAACATCGTCAAAAGCGGTGAGTATCCTTTTTCCAGAGAAATGCTTGTTCATTTGCAGGAAAAATTTAACCTGTTTGAGGATTACTATGATGCTGTTCTCGAGGGCTTTGACGATTTGGAACGAGATGAGGCAAGACGCGTATGGTCATATACGGTTGCATCTTACGCAAAAACTCATCAGAGAAAGGAGCTTACTGCGTTAAAGCTTCCGGAAACGGATCTGACTCCCGCAGGACAAATGGCACCCTTGTTTCCGCTGATCTGTATGGCGGAAGACTCGTATTATGAATACCTTCGCCGTGGCTTTCCCGAGGAAGAAACGAAGGTATATATGCGTACCTACCGTCGCAGTATGGGCGTAACTACGAACAGAACCGGCAAACCGGGACTCCAAAAGTCTCATTTCGATTGGTCCAGTCTCTACGCTTTTGTTGAAATGTATAATACCGGTGGCTTCAATTTTGCACTCGGGGTTTCTTCTGAGGCCAATTACGTATTGATGCATAAAGAAACTCGCGAAGTAAAGGTTTTGCTGAACGGCGTCGTAATGCACCGTGATGGAATGCCGTTGGGTTGCGCCGGATATGATGATGAGCAAGGTGCTTACACCGTTACCTTTGAAGAAACCGATGATTGCTACCTTGGTTACCCGGCGGTGAATTTCCGTTGCCCAAATGAAAAACAGACGTTTTCCAAGGATAAATGGAAGCTTGTGATTGCCCCGGGGGATGACATTTTCTGCTTACACATTCCCAGAGGAACAGATCTTTCTCCCGCAAAGGTGGCTGAAGCGATCCGTTCTGCAAGACAGATTGCCAAGAGAAGCTACCCTGAGCGGAATATCAAGGGAATTCGTTGTACGTCGTGGCTGCTTTCCCCGACCTTGAACGAGCTTTTGGGTGACAAGTCCAATATCAGCAATTTTTCGAATATCTTTAACCGCTATCCCATTCGCAACAATGGAAACGGCGTTTTTAGCTTTGCTTTCAACGGGCGTCCCGCGGATCTGAATGATCTTCCGGAGGACACTTCGCTTCGCAGAAAAGTGAAAGCATTGTATCTGGAAGGCGGTTTCGTGCTCAATTACGGCGGATTTATTATTGACGAGGATGCTCCTGTTTGATAAAAAACCCCTGCAAACCATTTGGGTTGCAGGGGTTGAATTTTACTTATAAAGGCTTTCCTTGCCCTTGATGCTCATCGCTTTTTCACCGAGGTACTTGACAACGTCCATACCGAGGTACTGTGCCAAATCTCTCATTTCGGCAACGGTATTTACATTTACGTTAATACCGTTTTTCATTCTTTCTTCCATTGCGAAGACTTCCTTTTCGCCGTGGGTATAAATACGATCCTTGCCTTCTGCCTTGGGAGAATTTCTCAGTTCATCCAGATAAGCGGAGAGGTGATTCTTCACACCCTCTGCATCACCGAAGATCTTGGGATCCATAACCATAAATCCGTGACAGATGCCACCTTTGCCGCCAACGTTGGTCTTGTCGGAGGTGGTTCCCATTGAAATGATAGAGGAGAACAGCTCAGCAACCATGCCCCAGCCGTAGCCCTTGTGGCTACCGCTGTCTTCGGTAGACCCGCCGAGAGGAAGGATTCCGCCGCCTTCTTTGTTGATAATGCATGTTAGAACACGCTCGGCATCGGTGGATTCGTTACCGGTGGAATCGATCGCCCAGCCGTCATGAAGCGGCTTATCCAGTTTGTTATATACTTCCAGCTTTCCCCTTGTAACAACGGTTGTAGAAGCATCAAAGAGGAAGGGGTAGGGCTCAGCAGGGAAAGAAATTGCAATGGGATTGGAACCGAGCATTGCTTTTCTGCCGAAGGTAGGAACCATGATTGCCGTGGTATTAGTGGTAGAAATGCCGATCAAACCCTCGTCGCAAGCCATTTTGGTATAGTAGCCTGCTATTCCGTAATGTGTGGAATTTCTGACAGTCACGATCGCAATGCCGGTCTGCTTTGCTTTTTCAATAGCCTTCTTCATTGCAAAGTGACCTACGACCTGACCCATGCCGTCGTGTGCATCGATAACCGCGGAAACGGGGGTTTCAAAAACAACCTCGGGTTTTGCTTTGACCTGAATCAAGCCCTTGGCTATATCCTTGTGATAACGAACCAATCTCTGCGTTCCGTGGCTTTCTATCCCGAACAGATCTGCAAGTAGCAGAACGTCCGTGATGATTTCAGATTCCTCCTTGGAAAAACCGAATTTTTCAAAAGCGTCGTCGCAAAAGGTTTTCAGTTCTTTGTAAGAATAATTCAAATAATTGCTCATAATTTACTTCCTCAATTTTTATTGTTAGAGATATTATATCCCATTCAGCCTTGTCTGTCAATCGGACTTTTATACGGATTTTTTATAGTAGAAAAAAAGAAAGTCGCTCGTCTGAGCGACTTTCTTTTTTTGCGATTAGGCCTCGGGCTGAGGAGCTTCAACAGGGCAAACGCCTGCGCAAGCACCGCACTCGATGCAAGCATCCTTGTCAATGAAAGCCTTGCCGTCTTTTTCTACAATCGCAGAAACAGGGCACTCGTCAACACAAGCCATGCAACCAACGCATTCGTCAGAAATGATGTATGCCATTTGAAATACCTCCAAAATTATATTACTAACATTATAGCACTACTTAAGAAAAATTCAAGTGCTTTCATAAATTTTATTGCAAATCTAAGGATTTTTATTGATCCTCGTTTGTTTCTTTTTCATTTTTAGCAGTAGGCTGAGTTTTTTTCATTTTCGGAATTATTTTTAGTTCGGAGGCCTCAAAGGGAATGATATTTTCGGGATCGGAATCAAGGCGAACCTTGCATTTCCCGCAAAGGATATTTGATTCGATTACAGTTCCTTTTCCTTTTGGGGTCATTACACAGCTCTCTGCTCGCGGACACTTCTTGGATGCTTCAACGTAAACGTCGTTTTCATAGCGAAGACAGCACATCAGCCTTCCGCAGGTCCCGCTGATCTTGGTGGGATTGAGGGAAAGATTTTGTTCCTTTGCCATCTTGATGGACACCTGCTGAAAATCATCTAAAAAAGAGCTGCAACAAAGAGGTCTTCCGCAGATTCCCAGGCCGCCCAGCTGCTTTGCCTCATCGCGTACGCCGATCTGCCTTAGCTCAATGCGGGTACGGAAGATGCCGGCTACGTCTTTAACAAACTCACGAAAATCCACTCGTCCCTCTGAGGTGAAATAGAAAACGATTTTTGAGCGGTCAAAGGAGCATTCTACGTCGGAAAGCGCCATATCCAGTTTGTGCTCGGCGGTTTTTTCAAGAAAAACCTTTCTTCCGCGCAATTCAAGCTCACGGTTTTCTTCGTATCGCTTAATATCGCTTTCATTTGCTTTGCGTAAAACTTTTTTTAAGGGGAGAACAACGTCCTTTTCGGAAACGGTTCTTGCAGCAGTAGCAACGGTTCCGAATTCGGTTCCTTGGCTGGTTTCTACGATTACACGATCACCAACGGAAAAGGAGTTTTCACCGGGGTCGAAAGAATAGGTTTTGCCCAAGGGGCGGAAACGAATTCCGACAACCAGATATTTTGCTTCCTGCCCGGTTTTCTCCGATTTTTGAAAAATTTCGGGATCGGAAAAATCGGTTTCAACCTTGATTGGCTGGCAGGGGGCTTCAAACGCGTTTTTTTCTTCTGTTTCAGGTACAAGCTTTACTTCGTCAGCGGAGATATCCGTTTTGTTTAGCTCAGCCGTTTTTTTGTGGTCTTTATTAAAAGCCTTGTTCTTTTTATGAAAGTGACGGTGGTTCCGTCTGTGTCTTGGCTTCTTTTCGTTTTCCTTGTCCATTATTTACCTTTAATCAAAATCTGAAAATTCAATATTTTTGGGATAAACGACCTTGATATCGGCACCGACAGCCTGAAGCTTGCCGATCAGATCCTCATATCCGCGGAAGATGTGGTAGATCTCGTCGATCTGCGTGATACCTTTGGCAGCCAAACCTGCAATTACCATTGCCGAGCCTGCGCGAAGATCGACCGCTCGTACGGAAGCACCTGTGAATTCCGGGATGCCTTCTACCTCGGCGCATCTTCCGTTGATGTTGATCTTTGCTCCCATTCGCTTCAGCTCTTCAACGTAACGAAAACGGGATTCCCATACACTTTCGGTAAGGCGGGAAAGGCCGTTTGCCAAACAAAGCAATACGCACATTTGAGGATTCATATCCGTCGGGAAACCGGGATAGGGGAGCGTTTTTACGTTCACCTTATTCAAGGGGGCAGCTCCACGCCTGACTGTGACGGAATCACCGTCCTCGATTACTTCAACACCCATTTCGCAAAGCTTAGCCGTTACGGAATCCAAATGCTTGGGAATGACGTTGGTGATCTTGAGATCACCCTTGGTAGCGGCGGCAAGAATCATAAAGGTTCCTGCTTCGATCATATCGGGAATAATGGTATATGTTACGCCGTGCAGCTTTTTAACACCGCGAATACGGATCACGTCTGTTCCTGCGCCGCTGATATCCGCTCCGCAAGCGTTCAGGAAGTTTGCGGTATCGACGATATGGGGCTCGTGCGCCGCATTCTCGATAATGGTCGTGCCTTCTGCTTTTACTGCGGCGAGCATTACGTTGATGGTTCCGCCGACGGTAACCACGTCCATATATACGGAAGAGCCTTGAAGAACGCCGTTTTTGGCGGTGGCTTCTATGTATCCGCCGTCGAGCTTAACCTCGCACCCCAATGCTTCAAACCCTTTTATATGTTGGTCAATGGGACGAACACCGAAGTCGCATCCTCCGGGTAAGCCTACGAAGGCTCGGCCAAAACGTCCCAGTTCAGCGCCGATCAGATAATATGAGGCGCGCATTTTGCTGACGAGTTCGTAGGGAGCAATGCCGGGTGAAACGTAGGTTGCGTCAATTTCAACGGTGTTTTTACTAAGCTTCTTGACTTTTACGCCGATCTCTTCCAAAATCTGCAGAGAAATATTGATATCTGCTATATCGGGAAGGTTTTCAATAATACATTTGTCCTCGGTGAGAATGGTGGAAAGGACGATGGCAACAGCCGCATTTTTCATTCCGGAAACAGGAATTTCACCTACGAGAGGTTTTCCGCCGGAAATAATAATTTTTCCTTTGCTTATATCCATAATGAAAAGGGAGATCCTTTCAATGTACTGAACCGTTTGCAGTGCAAACGGGGGTATTATATCAAATTGTCACTGAAAAAAGGGGAGGAATCCGCAAAATTAACAATAACTTCACTTTTAGTAAAAACAATTCTCTTTGTATTTTATGCAGTGCACGTTAAAAGGGTTCCTTTTCTTCTTTCGTGAGATTCTGTGCGATCAGGTGAAAACCTGAAAGCGCAGAAAAAACGTTCACGTTTTGCTCCGCAGAGCGTAATAAATTATCACACGTGTTGAAAAGCTTGATAGCTTCCGGAACAGATAAAATACTGGACAAGTCCCTGAGGAACTTCAGATCTGTGAAGAAATTAGGGGAGGTACTGCCTTCTGTTCGATAACAAATCAAGTCGCGTAATGCGGATTTCATCAGAGGAAGTATCAAGGCAAGATCTTTTCTTGTTGTTGTGGCAGGGGGGATGACCAGACTGAGCTTCGTAAAGCCGCCTCCGTTCATAATAACCAGAAAATAATCAAGAACGACCTTTCGGAACCCGAGTATAAGCTCGTCGGCCATCAATTCCCTTGCTTTTCCAAGAGAGCCGTTGGCAAGGAGAATAATTTCATTCAGGCGCTCGGGACCAACCTTTTCCTGCTCAAGAGCAAGCCGCATTTCGGTATCTGACAGGGGAGTTGTCCGCAAAGAAACAGCACGACTTCTGACGGTTGGAAGGAGCTTTGTCTTATCATTGGTCAAGAGAAAGAACACGGTTTTATTTCCCGGTTCTTCGATGCTTTTTAAAAGCGCGTTTTGCGACTCCTTCTTCATATTCTGACTTTCGTCGATGATGAAGATGCGCCATTCTCCTTCCGTAGAAGTAATATGGGTGAATCGCAGCATTTCGCGAATTTGCTCAACGCTGATTCGCTTGCCTTCCTCCTCGGGACGAACTTCCGTTACGTCGATATGGTTGCCTGTTAAAATGCTTATGCAACTGTGGCAGGAAAGGCAGGGAGAGGCGTCGTCACCGGGCGCGGTACAGCATAGAGCCGCGGCGGCCAGCCGCGCGACGGTTAACTTTCCCGTTCCGTCGGCGCCCTCAATAAGATAGCATCCTGCAACACGTTTTTCACGAATTGCGGAAAGCAAGGTGTTCCAAATAGGACGGTTTCCGATAAGCAGATCCATTAATTGGTTCAGGCTTTTTCGAAGCGCTCCACATCCATCACGAAGATGGTTGCACCGCCAACGGTTACTTCAATGGGATAGGGGGCGAGACCGGGATTGTACTGAGCGTAATCCACGGGCATGATCTGAGTTCTTCTTCTGGAATGTTCCTTGATAATCTCAATGGTCTTTTCTACCATATCGTCATCAACGCCGGAAATAAAGGTGGTATTTCCCTTCAAAAGAAAGCCGCCGGTGGAAGCAAGCTTGGTAACGGAAATGTGCTCTTTGTTCAAAGCTTTCATTACTTCGTTGGAATCATCGTTATTGACGATAGCAAAAATCATTTTCATAGTGGAACCCTCCATTCAATTTTTATTGAGTATTAGATAAAATACTTTTGTCTATTATATCATATTATCTATTGCTTGTCAAAATAAATATGAAAGAATTATATTTTTTTTATAAAAAAACCTCTGCGGTGAGCAGAGGTTTTTTGGCTGTTATTCACTTCTCAAAGCTTCAACGGGATCCTTTTTTGCGGCGAAACGCGCGGGGAACAGTCCTGCAATGAAGGATAGTGCTACGCTGATAAGGATAAGCAGATATCCGGCAGGGGGCAAAACGGAATTGAGCTCGTTGATATCCGTTAAATAGTGAATGATAATATTGATCGGAATGTTGAGCAAAAGCGTTATGCCGATACCGATGATTCCTGCGGCAAAGCCTTCGATAACGCTTTCTGCGTTAAACACTCGGGAAATATCTTTCTTTGAGGCACCGATGGCTCTCAGGATGCCGATCTCCTTCGTTCTTTCCAGAACGGAAATATAGGTGATAATACCGATCATAATGGAAGAAACGACAAGAGAAATGGATACGAATGCGATCAAAACGTAGGAAATTGCATTGATAATGGTGGCAATTCCTGACATCATCATAGCGACAATATCGGTGTATTTGATTTGATCTTCTTCTTTTTTGCCTTGGTTATAGTTGCTGATGATCTCAGCGATCTTATCCTTGTTTTCGAAGGTATCCGCATAAATGTTGATTGCTGTGGGGCTTTTTTCTTCCACGAAGCCAAGAAGCTTCAAATTCTGTTCTCTGGTGCTTTCGGAATGGGTGTCGGGAACGAACAGATCGTGAAATTCAACCAACTGCTGAGGAGAGAAGGTCCCGTCGGAGATTTCCGTCAGCAAACGCGACTGCAGATCCTCTTTGGTAAGCGAAGCCAGACCCATCATAATTTTTTCCTGATGCTTCTGCATTTCCATACCGGTCAAGCCGGGTTTTACGATTGCATCCAGATCGTCTTCGCTCATTTTTTTTGTATATTCGAGAACGAAAGTGTAATCCGTCTTTTCGGAGGTATCAGCATTCTGGCTTTGTGCTTGTGTCAAAATCTGCGATGCAAATTCTTCTCGCTGCTGGCGGCTCATAAGGGCGTGAGCGGAGTTTGCTTTGTTTTCGATATCCGCCATTTCCAGCGCAGAGGGGATGACGGCAATTTTCGTGTAAAGCTCGGCTGCTCCGTCGGTGCCGAGAGCCATTGCGTACTTGGTAAAGTTCTCGATCTTCTTCGCAACGTCGGGTTCAACGTAGTCAGCGGGAAGAAAGGGAAGATTGCGGATTACGTCAAAGTCGGCTTTTTCCTTTTGCAGGCGAACCAACTCGTTGCTTTCAAGCTTCTTCAGAAGGTGATTCGTCAGATCAACGGAATATCCCACTGCACCGTTGATCAGAGGCGTGCTGACGTCTTCCTTGGGGCGAATGATACCGCTGATCTTCACCGTAACGCCGAGATTGCTGTTATAGATCAAATCTTTGCCGTTATCAAGATCGGACAGCAGAATGTAGTTTCCGGAAGGTTGCTTCTGGTAAAGCTCGGAGGGGAGGTAAATCTTGAACTCTTTGTTGCAAAGCTCTTCGTAGCTCCAGGAACGGTTGGTAACGTCGAGAATTTCACCGCGCTGGGAAGCCTTCATTTCCTCTGCAATTTCTTCGGTGGTTTTGAGACCGAGGGCACAGATCACTACGTCACTGAGCTCGTTGTATTTATCTACAACCAGAACCACTTCATTGTAATTTTTCGGCCACGCACCGTGAATTACGTCGTATTGCTCCGTCACCGCCGAGGAGATCCCTTTTCCGCCTTCGCCGGCAAGCATTTCCTGCCAAAGCTCGATGGATCCGAAACCAAAGCTTTCCGCCATAGCCGAAGAGGAAGCAAAACCGGAAGCGGATCCGCCGGAAAGCCCCATTCCTTCAAAGACGGCGCCCATCATTTCTTCTACGTCGCTCTTGACGATCTTACCATTTTCATCCTTGGTGTAGATCTGGAGATTCATATCGTAGGAGTATTGGATGTTTGAAATGTATTTTTTGATTTCCTGATCTTTTTCAAGAAATGCCTTGAATTTAGTAAGATTGTTCGTTTGAACCTGCGCAGAGTTCAGCGTGTTCACCATTTCGTGCATAACACTGGAGGAATATACTGCGTCGCGGTCGTGCTTGTTGGCGGAGTTCTCCTGGTTGATTCCCATCAGATTCACCATCAGAGCTGACATATCAACGCTCTCCGCTTGAATGGTGATCGGGTAGTTGGATAGGGTTTCCTCCTGGACGGAGTTGATCCAGGCGGTAATGCCGTTGGAAAGAGAAAGGATCAGCGCGATTCCGATGATGCCGATCGAACCTGCAAATGCGGTAAGGAGGGTTCTGCCTTTTTTTGTCATCAGGTTGTTCATGGAAAGAGAGAGGGCGGTGAACAAAGACATAGAAGGCTTTTTCTCTTTTTTGGCAGATGCTTTCGGCACGACCTCTTCGCCTTCATAAGGATTGGAATCGTCCGTGACCTCGCCGTCAAGGAGTTTGATGATACGGGTAGAGTATTCCTCGGCGAGCTCCGGATTGTGCGTAACCATAATGACCAGTCTGTCGCCGGATATCTCTTTGAGCAGGTCCATGATCTGTACGCTGGTCGTAGTATCCAAGGCGCCCGTGGGTTCGTCGGCGAGCAGGATCTCCGGGTCGTTGACCAAGGCTCTGGCGATGGCAACGCGCTGCATCTGACCGCCGGAAAGCTGGTTCGGTCTTTTCTTCAGCTGATCTGCGAGCCCGACCTTCTTCAAAGCGTTTTCCGCGCGCTTTCTGCGTTCGGCTTTGGATACACCGGAAAGGGTCAGAGCAAGCTCTACGTTTGCCAAAACGCTTTGGTGGGGAATCAGGTTATAGCTTTGAAAAACAAAACCGATGGAGTGATTGCGATACGTGTCCCAATCCGAATCTTTAAAATCCTTTGTGCTTTTTCCTCGGATCAAAAGATCACCCGACGTATAATGGTCAAGACCGCCGATGATATTCAAAAGAGTCGTTTTGCCGCAACCGGAGGGACCGAGGATGGAAACGAATTCGTTTTTTCTGAAGGAAAGACTTACCCCTCGAAGTGCCTCAACCTTGTCGCTGGCGGATAGATATTCCTTTTTGATATCACATAATTTGAGCATAAGGAGTTCCTTTCTTCTTTTTTTGAATGAGCTTCCGAATTGTACCAAAAATATAATAATACACTATGAATATTTTTTCGTTTTTTGTTTAATCTGTGACCTTTGCAACGCTTTCTTCCGTTCCCATAACCAAAATGTGTGAATTCTCGGAGAAAACGTGGTCGGGAGAATTGATGGGGGACACGATGTCGTTTTCTTTGACAGCAAGAACGTTTAAAGAATAGCGTTTTCTGAAATCCAGCTCGCGGAGGTTTTTTCCACTCCATTCAGGTCTGACTGCGATTTCAAAGACGAAGTAATCGTCGGAAAGCTCGAAGGAATCAAACAAGCCGTCCTTGCTGACGTTCAGAGCCATTCTTCTTGCGATATCTTTCTCGGGATAAATAATGTGGTCTGCTCCGTTCCTGGAGAGGAGTCTTGCTTGAATGTCGTGGTCAGCGCAACTGTAGATCAGCTTGGCGCCAAGATCCTTCAGCAGGCAGGTGATCTCAAGAGCGGCGACGAAGTCGGAATCGACGCAAACGAAGCAGGCGTCAAAGCTTTCTACGTCAAAGCTTGCCAAAACGTCTGAATTGGTGCAATCTGCGATCTTTGCACTGGTGGCATAGGATAAAATGCTTTCCAGTTTGGATTCGTCCTTGTCAACGACGAGGGTTTCACAATCCTGTTCCCATAAATACTTTACGAGGTGGTAGCCGAAGGAGCCGACTCCGATGACCAAAAAATTTTTCATGTTCTATTCCTCCAATTTAACCGATTGTTACAGATTCATAAGGGTTGGTAATGGGTGGCGGAGCTTTTTTCTCAACGAGAGCGGATCCAAAGGATATGCTTCCCACTCTGCCGCAAAACATAAGGAAAATTATAATTATTTTTGACAAATTTTCCAGATCTCGCGTAATACCGGTTGACATTCCAACCGTTCCCATTGCTGAAAAGCACTCAAAGCTCAGATCTCTGAAGGACAAATTCGGTTGTAAACAGCTGATGAGAAAAACTCCGAGAAGTGTCAGAGTCAAGTTTACAAAAAATACGCTGACTGCTTTTTTGATACACTCGTCGGGAAGTCTTCTCCCGAAAACGTTGGTGGAACGGTCTTTACGAATGATGCTCAGTGAAAAGAGAAGTAAAACAGCAACCGTGGTGGTTTTGATACCGCCTGCCGTGGATCCGGGTGAGCCGCCGATGAACATCAGAATTTCCGTCAAAAGGATCCCGCCGTTTGAAAGGGAAGCTGTATCGGTAATATTCATTCCCGCAGTTCTGGGAGAAACGGAATCAAAGAAGCTGCTTAAAACTTGATCTCCGAGGGAAAGACCCGCATGGCTTGCATTATGTTCAATCACGAAAAAGAGCAGTGCGGGGACGATGATCAAGACGGTGCTTACGGTGAGAACCAACTTGGAATGAAGGTTGTAACGGGAAAAGTGAAATTTCTTTTGACGAATCTCTGACCATACCAAAAAGCCAAGTCCTCCCCAAACGATGAGAACCATCAGTGTGATGCAAATGATCGGGTCGCCGGAAAAACCGCTGAAAGAGGAAAAGCTTCCGTTTATGTCAAAACCCGCGTTGCAAAAAGCAGAAACTGAATGAAAAACTCCGAACCAAACTGCTTTGCCAAGGGAATAGTTGTATGAAAAATACACGCGCAAAGCAAGGATCACGGCACCGATCGTCTCGGTAATAAGAGTCCCGAGGACGATGCTTTTTGCAAGCTTTCGTATTCCGCCGACGCCGGAGGCGTTAATACTTTCACTCATCACTTCTTTTTGGCGCAGACCCATCCTTTTTCTGAAGAGAATAAAAAACATGGTGGCGATGGTCATAAAGCCAAGTCCGCCGATCTGGAGCAAAAATAAAATAACGCCTTGACCGAAGCCTGACCAGACGGTTCCCGTATCCAGGGTCACAAGACCGGTCACACAGGAAGCGCTGGTAGATGTGAAAAGAGCATCAAGGACAGGGACGCTTTTTCCGCTGGCAGACGCTAGCGGTGTCGACAAAAGAAGTGTTCCCAGAGTAACAAGCAGCAAAAAGCCAAGGGCGATGATTTGTACGTGGGAAAGATTTCTCAGAATCTTTTTCATAATTCAATCCTTTAAATTTGTTAACCATAATTATACTACAGAGACATGAAAAAGTAAAGTACAACATTGACAAAACCCGAGAAAACGATTAAAATATCTCATAGAAATTTATAAATTCACATACGCATAGAAAGATTGAGGAACAATGATGTTAACAGGAAAACAAAGAGCGTATCTCAGATCTCTTGCAAACGCGCTTCCGGCCAAGTATCAGGTGGGAAAGGCGGGATTTGAGGACGATGCTTTTTTAACACAGATCCGTGAAGGATTGGAAAAGAATGAATTGATCAAGGTCTCTGTTTTGGAGAACTCCGATCTTTCTCCGAGAGAGGTGTCTGACGCTATTTGCGAGCTTTTGGGATGCGAGGGCGTTCAGGCGATCGGAAGTAAATTCGTTCTTTACAAAAAGAGTAAGAAGAATCCGAAAATCGTATTACCGAAATAAGGAGGGATCGCATGGAATTTTTGGACTTTTTTCAAGTGTTTGGCTATCTGTTTGTGATTTTGGCTTCCGTGTATGCTATGATCGCATCTGCACAGGTCAATTCTACCTTTAAGAAATATTCTAACCAGATTTCCCGTCGCCGTTTGACCGGTGCCCAGGCAGCGGAACGGGTGCTTTTTGCAAACGGAGTTACAAACGTTCGCATTGCAAGAACGCAGGGACATCTTACGGATCATTTTAACCCGAAGGACAACACGATTTATCTGTCCGATTCGGTTTACGATTCTCCTTCTACCGCCGCTATCGGTGTTGCAGCGCATGAAGCGGGACACGCCGTTCAGCACGCCGTAGGCTATGTTCCCATCAAGATCCGCTCTGCGATCGTACCCGTCACGAATATCGGATCCAGGCTTTCCATGCCCTTGATCATGATCGGCTTGCTTCTTGAGATTTACGCTCAGAACTTTAAATACGGTTATGAGATCGCTTTGCTTGGCGTATTTTGCTATAGCCTTTGCGTTATATTTCAGCTTGTGACCCTGCCTACCGAATTCAACGCTTCACACCGTGCTGTTGAGGCGCTTGAGGACGGAATGATTTTGGATGACGACGAGCTCAAGGGTGCAAAAAAGACGCTGAGGGCAGCTGCTATGACCTACGTAGCGGCTCTTGCCGTTTCTTTGATGCAGTTTCTTCGCTTGCTGGCGATGGTTGCCGGAGGAAGAAGGAGAGAATGAGGTTTATCTATAAGGTTGGTATGGCAATTTCCCGCTTTATGCAGGGAAGATACGGCAACGACTCCTTGAATCAATTTTTGATCTGCGTTTGGTGTTTCGGCGCCATTCTGAATATTTTTCTTCAAAGCGTGTTCCTTTACTTGATCGGGGCAGTTTTTTGCTTTGTGGTGTTTTATCGTATGCTTTCCAGAAATCTGATCAAACGTCAAAGAGAAAATGCTGCTTGGTATCGCTTTTCCACCAACCAAAAAAAGATATTCAATCACTTTTTTGTTCGTATTCGTGATCGTAAGGTTGCCCGATTTTTTAAATGTCCTCGCTGTAAAGCGCCGATCCGTATGCCTCGAAAGGTCGGAAAGTTTAACGTTCGTTGTAACAAATGCGGACACGTTTTTCAAAAGGAATTCAAATCCTAAGCAAAAAACGGAACCGATTTTCGGTTCCGTTTTTTCGTTATCTGAGATGATTCAATGCATCGATGATCTGTCCGTACATATACAACGAGCCTACACAAAGAATAGCTTTACTCTCTTTCCTTGCTTTGTCGATTGCTATTTTCATTGCTTCAAGCGGGGATTCTGCTTCGGATGCGGGGGTGCCCAAGGATCGGAATTCGGCGGCATAGTCCGAACCCTTTAATGCTCTCGGATTTTCGGGAGTAATGCAAATTACCTCGCTCGCGATCTGACCGATGCATTTTGCCATATACAAATGATCCTTGTCCGCCATAACGCCTGTAACGACCAAAATTTTTTCGTCTTTGAAGTAGAGCTTTGTACTGCTGACAGCGCTTTCAATTCCCTCGGGGTTGTGACCGCCGTCGCACAAGATCAAAGGTTCTTTTGAAACCACCTCGTAACGGGCGGGCCATTTTACTTTTTTCAAGCCGTTTTTGACGGCTTCTTCGGATAGATTGAAGCCTTCTTTTCTTAAAAGCTCGGTTGCAAACAGAACGTTTTGAGCATTTTCCGGCTGATAGGTTCCCAGCAGGGGAAGAAAGATATTCTCGTGACCGTTCCAAGAAAAAATGGTTCCGTCCAGGGTGGTATTGTGGATTTTCAAGCCTTCACGCGCGATTGTATAAAAAGGAGCAGATAGAGAAGCGGCCTTTTCTCGAATAACGTTTTCGGCTTTTTTGTCTTTTCCGCAGAAGATTACGGGGCGACCTTCTTTAATAATTCCTGCTTTTTCGCCGGCAATCTTCTCAACGGTGTCACCCAAAAAAGCGGTGTGATCCAGAGCAATTCCGGTTATTACGGATAAAATAGGATTTTCAATAACGTTTGTTGAGTCCAGTCTTCCGCCCATTCCGCATTCCAAAACTACGACTTCACAATGCTCCTCTGCAAAGTATTCCATTGCAATGGCGGTGATCAGCTCAAATTCCGTAGGTTTTTCCTCCATAGAATCAGCGAGCGGACGGACTTTTTCGGTCAACCTTGCTAGCATCTCATCCGAAATGTCCTTGCCGTCAACCTTCATTCTTTCGTTAAATCTGAGAATATAAGGTGAGGTATAGGTTCCGACGCGATAGCCTGCTTCGATCAAAACGGAAGAAAGCATAGAACAGAAGGAGCCCTTTCCGTTGGTTCCCGCAACGTGGATAAAACGAAGCTTTTTTTGTGGGTTTCCAAGCTTTTCCAAAAGGGTTAACGTGCGCTCCAAGCCGGGCTTGGAACCTTGCCAAAAGTTCGTGTGTATATAAGACAGTGCTTCCTCGTAAGTCATATTAACCCTCCTTGAAACGGATTTTATTCATTTGCTTTACAAATCCTTTGTTTTTTGATAAAAGCAACAAAATGATAAATTCTATGGATCCGGTGCAGATGTAAATACCAAGCCGTTGTGCTGTGACCAAAAGTAAAGGGGACCCGTAATAAATGTATAATCCCATACTTTTGATCAGAACTGAGCCGATCAGATGGGAAAAAGCAGTGGCAACGGCTAAAGTGAAAATTTTTCTTTTGCCGCAAAACTTACCGGCAAGGCCGGAAATCAATCCAATGCACATCGCTCCGAACGTTATGATCGGATTGATGGAAAATCCGACCAAAAGGCATCCCAGCAGATCTGCCACCGTCCCGACGATAGCGCCTGCGGCAGGACCGAGATAAAGACCTGCAAGAAGAATGGGAAGATTTTCAAGACTGAATCTGATGTTTGTACCCAAGTTTAAAGCAAGATACTTACCGAAAATAATGCTGAAAGCAGAAAGTATGGCACAAGTTGACAAAAAGATCGCGTGATTTCTCTTTTTCATAAAAATACCTCCTTTTCCGCAAATTCCCTTAGGGAAATACCGGAAAAGGAGGCAAAGCCTTTTTCGGCAGCGGGATGCGGAATCCAAACCGCAAGATGAATCTTTTCGTCCCATGAACAACTCCCCGTTTCAAGGGCACTTAACGCTTGGATTCCTACTCTGTTCTTTGTTTTTGTTGTCTTAAATTTTTGAAGAAGTTTTTTAAAAGAGATTGTGACTGCTCCTCAAGGATCCCCGTGGTGATTTCGGGCTTGTGATTGAAGGGCAAACTCGTCAGATCCACGACGCTGCCCATAGCACCTGCCTTTGGGTCCATAGCTGCAATCACGACTCTTTTGATTCTTGAATTGATAATGGCGCCGCAACACATGGGGCACGGCTCCAGGGTGACGTACAGATCGCATTGCCAAAGTCGCCACCCAGCCAGTTTTTTACAAGCTTTGTCAATGGCGACCGTTTCTGCGTGAAGAAGGGCGTTCTTTTTCTTTTCCCTTGCATTTCGTCCACGTGCTATGATCTTATCATCCTTCACGATAACGCACCCGATGGGAACCTCACCCTCCAGCGCCGCTTTCTGTGCTTCCTTAAGCGCGGCGCTCATAAAGAATTCGTCTCGGGTCATTGACATAATTCCGGATTGTGGGTCGAGCAATACTTATTATATGGGTAAGATACCTTTGAATAACCGGAGAAGGTTCCCGACGGGTAAGCGTAGTAGTAATAGGGAAGCGCTGCGCTGGCAGCGTACTTCACTCCGGCCGGCATATCAAAATAAGTGTACTGAGCGTCGGAGATCGCTACGTTTGTGACAAGCGTTCTCTTGACGTCGATCAACGCTCTGCTTGTTGTATCCGTACAATTCGGCCCGGCGATACAACCGGTTTCGTTGCAGTAGGGAACGAGAACGTGCGTGCTACAGGTGCCGGATGGCATATTGGAGCGTGTGTAGAAGCCGGTTGCCGTGCGACCGCCTCTGGGGTCGTGACTGCAATTTCCGCCAACCAACAGTCCGGAATCCTTGCAGTAAGAGCGCGTGACGAGACTCTTTGTAAGATCGTCAGAGAATTTCTTAACGTTTCCTGCTGCAATGATATCCTCGTGGATCGCGGTCATTACCTGGTCCCACAAATAGGTGGATGCTGTGGTGGTGCGTTGTCCTGCCGTAAAGCCGTAGAGAGACTTGGGCTTATCGTATCCTACCCATACTGCGGCAGTGTAATAGGGGGTGTATCCGCAGAAATAGAGGTCTTTGCTATCACTGGTGGTACCCGTTTTGCCTGCCACGTTGATTTTTCTTCGCAAGGTTACGGCGGTACCGGTACCGGAGGTTACGACTTCTTCCAAAAGTTTTGTCATAACTGCGCAGGTATCTTCACTTAGAATTACTTCGCTGGAGGAATAGGTGTTGTCCAAAATAATGTTATCTGCAGAGTCGAGAACCTTCAAATAGGTTTTCGGCTTGTTATAAACGCCGTTGTTTGCGATTGCCGCATACGCTGCCGTCATATCTCTGTTGGTCACACCCTCCGTAAAGCCGCCCAGAGCGAGGGGCGCGTAGTCCATATCGGATGGAACAAGGGTAGAGAGACGGAATTTGTTTTTCAGAAAGTCGTAGGAGGTTTTCGTGCCGAGCAAATCCACGACTTTTACAGCAATGGTGTTTTTAGAGTTCCGCACGGCATGAGAAACGGTAACCAGCCCCTCGTAAAGCTTGTTATGGTTGTTAGGCCACACGTAACCGCTGGGTTCCATTTTGAAGGGCGTATCGTCAAAGACCGTGGAATAATTGATCAAGCCCTTTTCCAAAGCAACGGAGTAGGCACTTAAGGGCTTAATGGAGGAACCGGGCTGACGGTGTGCCATTGTTGCTCGGTTAAAGTCCAAGGGTCCCTTTTCGCCTCTTCCGCCGTGAATGGCAACGATTTTACCCGTGCTGTGGTCAATAACGGTCACTGCGGAT
Source organism: Oscillospiraceae bacterium (assembly GCA_015065325.1). GTDB lineage: Bacteria > Bacillota > Clostridia > Oscillospirales > SIG627 > RGIG5579. Next base: position 29,181 of record SVQO01000007.1, read on the forward strand.
TGAACCTGTACGCCGGTACCGTGAGAAGGGAAGTTTGCGTCGTTGGCGTAGATTGCATCAACCTTTGACTGGAGATTTCTGTCAATGGTTGCATAAATTTTCAAGCCACCGCTGTAAAGCAGATTTTTTGCGGTTTGCTCGTCGTAGTTATAGGTTGCCTGCAGATCGTCTATGATATCGAAGATCAAGGTATCAACAAACCAGCTGTGAACGGTGCTGATCTTCTGTTCCTCTCCTCGAGCCAGCACGAGTTCTTCTTTCTTTGCCGCACGGATTTCCTCAATGGTGTACGTTTTGTCGATGTTGGTGTTGTAATACATTTCATTGAGAACCGTATCGCGTCGCTCGTCGTTGTTTTCCGGATGTGAGATGGGATCGAATCTTGACGGGTTCTGAGGAATCGAAGCAAGAGAGGCACATTCTACCAGGGTCAATTCTGAAACCTCTTTGCCGAAATATTCGTAAGCTGCCGCAGAGACACCGTAGCATCCCTTGGATAAGTAGATCGTGTTCAAATAGTTCTCAAGGATTTCTTCCTTAGAACGCTTGCTTTCCAGATTCAGAGCACGAAGGATCTCCTGAATCTTTCTTTGTATGGTAACGTCGTCGTCACCCGTGACGTTTTTGATCAGCTGCTGGGTAATGGTTGAACCGCCGTAAGAATCGTTGCCGGTTGCAAATTGCAAAATTGCACCGATGGTACGCTTCATATCTACGCCCTTGTGCGTAAAGAAACGCTTGTCCTCGATGGAAACGAAGGCGTTGATCAAGTCCTCGGGCATTTCCTCGTACGCGACCCACATACGGTTCTCGGTACCGTGAATGCGTTCTTCCTCCCATTCGACCCAGTCTTTGGTTCCGTCGGCAAGGGTTGTTTCATAATAGATCTTCGTGGTCAGATTGGAATCGGTTTTCAGATCCTCAATGTCAAAAACGGGATCTACGTAGTTCTTGATGTAGACCACCAAAGCGCATGCAATGGCTGAGCCCGTGATAATGCCGATCAGAAGAACGGTCAACAGAATGTTGATGGCGTACGTGGCGATCTTTGCGCAGTACTTCCCGAGCGTGCGTGCAATCAGAAAGAAGACTTCTTTTTTTGATGCAGGCGAGCTTGCGGAAGTCTGTGCGTTCTTCTGCGGTTTTGGGTTTGGGCGAGGAGAAGCGGAGCCGCTTTTCTTGGGGGCGGCGGATTCCTTCTCGTTCGCTTTCTTTGCCGGGGAGGGAGAGGCGTTTTCCGGCTTTTTCTTATTTTGATCCATAGTTTCTCCTAAATGGTTTCGAGATCATTTCAATCCCACGTTATCATTCCCTAAAAGTTCGCAAAGTTCGTGATAAACACTCGGAGTCAAATTGGTTCCGAGACCGGATAAATTGAATAACTTTTTCGTGTCGAGATAGTAGAAATAACAAGGTGTATTTCCGGGGAAAATTTTGAGCAAAGCCAATGCTCTTTTCTCTATTTTACTCCCTTTTGTCGGGAAACGCAAGAACAATTTTGAAACAGATTGAAAATTATTGGGAATTCCGCTTTTTTTGGACTTTTCGGGTTCTTGCTTAGGGGAGATTTTTACAAGGGATTCCGCTTGCTCTGCGGCAACGATTTTTTCAGCAATGATCTTGATTTCATCGTCCTTGGTATTGACCCTTCCGAGGACTGCAACGATTTTTTCTGCCGCAAGATTTGCAGAAGAATCTGCAAGGATTTTTGGAAATACGATGATCTCGCATAAGCCCGTCATATCCTCGCCGCGTACGAAAGCCATTTTCTCTCCGCTGCGGACCTGCTTGAGCGTAACGCCGCCTACCTGGCAGAGTAAAAGCACCCTTTGGTTGTCCTCGTACTCCTCCTGCTCGGTTCGAAAAGAAAGAATTTCAACGGCTCCGATCCTTTTTGCCAGGGATACGTAACTGCTCATCGGATGTCCGGAAAGATATACGCCGCATACGCTTTTTTCACCGCGAAGTCTTTCGGCTTCCGTAAAATCCGCAACGTCGGGAAAAGGGTCGTCTTTTGAAGGAGCGGTTTCTTCGTCGATGGTGTCAAACAAGCTCATTTGTCCCGGCATGGCGTGTCTTTGTGCAAGACTTGCGTCGGAAATGGTATTTTCCGTGACCGCAAGAAGCTGCGCACGGGTTCCGCCGAAGCAGTCCATGGCACCGGAGAGAATTAAGCTTTCCACTGCCTTGCGATTGAGACCGCAAGGACGCATTCGCTCAATAAAGTCCTTGAAGGATGCGAAAGGGGTTTTGCTTCGCTGAAGGAAAATATTTCTCACCAGGTTTTCTCCGACGTTTTTTATGCCGACCAGACCGAAGCGAAGTCCCTCGTCTTCAACGGAAAATGAGAATTGGCTTTTATTGATGTGAGGAGGAAGGATTCGAATGCCCATTTTTTGACATTCGGCAAAATAGTAAGAATATTTATCGCTATCCAACTGATTGGTCAGCATTGCCGCCATATATTCCTTTGGGTATTTGCATTTTAGGAAAGCCGTCCGATAACTGAGAACGGCATAAGCGGCGGCGTGGGATTTGTTAAAGGCGTATTCGGCAAATTTATCCATATCGTCAAAGATTTTATTTGCCTGTTCCTCGGAAATTCCACGCGCCAAAGCACCTTCACATTCTACGGTGCCGTCCTCTTTCTTCGAGCCGTACAGGAAAGCTTGCCTTTCCTTTTCCATCACGTCCTTTTTCTTTTTGGACATTGCGCGACGCACGATATCTGCTCTTCCGAAGGAATAACCCGCCAGCTTACGGAAAATTTCCATAACCTGTTCCTGGTAAACGATGCAACCGTGAGTGGCTCCGAGAATCTCGGAAAGCTCGGGGATTTCGTGGGTGCGTATTCCTTTGCTGCGATTTTCCAGAAAACGGGGGATCGAATCCTTGGGGCCCGGACGGTACAATGCAATGGCGGCGGTGATATCCGCAATGCTTTTCGGCTTCATCTGAAGCATCAAAGCCTTCATTCCGGAAGATTCGATCTGGAACATACCTGCGGTCTCACCGCGAGAGATCATATCAAATGTCTCACCGTCGTCCTCGGGAATGCCGAGAATATCAAAGCTTGGGTCCTTTTTATGAATTTCTTCGATGGCATCCCGTATGACGGTCAGATAGCGAAGACCGAGAAAGTCGATTTTTAAAAGACCGAGATCGGCAATTTCGTTCATGGTGTATTGTACGACCTTCGTACCACCGTTAACCGCCAATGGCACATAGTCGGAAACGGGCTTGTCGGTCAAAACTACCCCTGCTGCGTGAATGGAGGCGTTGCGGGGCATTCCTTCAAGCGCCATTGCCGCATCCATCAATTTTTTTGCATCGCCGCTTGCACAAAGCTCACGAAGCTCTGCGTCGCTTTCCATTGCCTTTTTTAAGGTCATATCGAGAAAGTGGGGAATCTTTTTTGCAATTTTATCAACCTCGTTGTAAGAAATGCCCATCACGCGACCGACGTCTCGTACAGCGGCACGAGCAGCCATAGTATTGAAGGTGACGATCTGTGCAACGTGGTCTTCGCCGTATTTTTCCGTTACGTAGCGAATGACCTCTTGGCGTCTTTCCTTACAGAAGTCGATATCAAAGTCGGGCATGGAAACTCTCTCGGGGTTCAGGAATCTCTCGAAAATAAGCTTTTCACGAATTGGGTCAAGCTCGGTTATGTCAAGACACCATGCAACCAGAGAGCCTGCTCCGCTGCCTCGTCCGGGACCAACGTAGATCCCCTGCTTTTTTGCGAATCCGACGAAATCGGCTACGATGAGAAAATAGTCGGAAAATCCCATAGCTTCAATAGTGTTCAGCTCGTAATTCAAACGTTCTTGATACGTAGAGATATCTGTGATCCCAAACTGCTTTGCTCGCATTTGAAGCCCTTCCGAAGCCGTCTTTCGAAGGTATTCCTCGGAGCTTAGTCCGAAATCGTTATGAAAGTGAGGCAAGTGTGCGGAAGAAAAATCAAATTCAACCTGACAGCGCTCTGCAATTTTACCGGTGTTGGTAATTGCTTCCGGATGCTTTGGGAAAAGAGAAGCCATTTCCTCGGTGCTCTTCATATAGAATTGATCGGTTTCAAAGCGCATTCTACTTTCATCCTGAAGCACTTTTCCGGTTTGTACGCAAAGCAAAACGTCGTGTATTTCCGCGTCCTCCTTGCGCAGATAATGCACGTCATTGGTGCACACCAGAGGAATGTTAAGCTTTTCGGATAGGGAAATCAGCGCAGAATTTACTCTGAGCTGATCTGCGATTCCGTGGTCCTGCAATTCCAGATAGAAATGATCCTGACCGAAAATGCTCTGAAGCTGCACGGCGCTCTCCTCGGCACCGGCAAGATTCCCTTGCAGAATTTCCTGAGGAATTTTGCCTGCAAGGCAAGCGGATAGGGCAATCAAACCTTCACCGTGGCGACGCAAAGCATCAAGGTCAACCCTTGGTTTTTGGTAAAATCCGTCGGTAAAAGCCTCGGTTACCAGTCGGATTAGGTTGTGATAACCTGTCATATTTTCGCAAAGCAGGACCAAGTGATAGTAATTGCGGTCAATGTTCGGGTCTTTGTCGCGCATACTGCGGGGCGCTACGTAAACCTCGCATCCGATGATCGGATGAATTCCTGCTTTCTTTGCAGCCTTGTAAAATGCGATGACACCGTAAATAACGCCGTGGTCTGTAATTGCTACGTGCTTTTGTCCCAATTCTTTTGCGCGCTGAAAAATTCTGTCGATGCGGCAAGCACCGTCCAGAAGGGAATATTCGGTATGGAGATGGAGATGAACAAAATCTTCTTGTTTCATAGGAATACCTTTGACAGAACGCAAAATTCGTATTATAATATCACCTAGTTTTAATTATACCATATAAGTAAAAAAAATACAACAAAATTTTGGAGTACCAATGAGAGAAGAACCCGTTATTTTTGAAAGCTACGATTTATCCGCGTCCGGATTTGTCCGTCCCAGTGCAATTTTACGGAGAATGCAGGAGATCGCAGGGCGCGATCTGGACACTTCCTTCGGCATATCTTACGACGACCTTCGTGCGCGAAATATGGCTTTTGTCGTTTCGAAAATTGCTCTATCTCTTGATCAACCTCTCCGTGAGCAGGTTCGTTATACCATTCGTTCAGGCCCCCAGGAAACCCACGGAGCAACCTTTCCCCGTTCCTTTGTGATCGAGGATGAACAAGGCGTTGTTGCCAGAGCTAACAGCTTGTGGGCTCTTTTGGATTTTGAAAAGCGCTGTCTGCTTCGCGCTTCGGCACTTGGAGATAATATTTCTTCTTGTCCCGACCTATCTGATGGTCTTGCTTGCGAAAGATTGGCACGCATCAAGGATTCCAAGCCGGATTGCTCCGATGAAAGGCGAGTTTATCCGTCTTTGCTTGACCGAAATTGTCACTTGAACAATTGCAATTATGCGGACCTGGCAACAGATCTTTTGCCGAAAAAAAGCGGTGAAGTACGTGAACTCCACATTACCTTTCAAAAAGAAGCACGTCTTGGAGACGTAATTTGCCTGAACGGTTTTTCTCGGGACGACGGCTTTCTGGTCAACGGTTCTTTCCGAGACAGTGAGGAGAACTGCTTCCTTGCGAAAATCAAAATGTTTTGAGGTTGAATGATGTTTGAATTAAAGAAAAAAGAAAAGAAAGCAAGACGCGGAGAATTTAGGACGGTTCACGGAACCGTGCAGACTCCCGCTTTTATGAATGTAGGAACCTGCGCTGCAATCAAAGGCGGTATAGCTGCTGATGATCTGGAGAATCTAAAATGCCAGATCGAGCTTTCCAATACGTATCATCTGCACGTCCGTCCCGGTGATGACGTTATTCGTGAAATGGGTGGCTTGCATCAGTTTATGAATTGGACTCATCCCATTCTCACTGATAGCGGTGGCTTTCAGGTGTTTTCCCTGGCTCAGCTCAATAAAATAGATGATGACGGGGTGACCTTTCAAAGCCATATCGACGGAAAAAAGATCTTTATGGGTCCCGAGGAGAGTATGCGTATCCAAAGCAATCTCGGTTCCACGGTTGCCATGGCTTTCGACCAGTGTATCGGCAATCCTGCGACCCGTCAGGAAGCGGAAATTGCCTCCGAGCGTACCATTCGTTGGCTGGAGCGCTGCAAAAAAGAGATGGCAAGACTCAACGCATTGCCCGATACCGTCAATCAGAATCAGCTTTTGTTTGGAATTAATCAAGGTTCCGTGTTTCCTGATCTTCGTATTGAGAATATGAAGCGCATTGCCGAAATGGATCTGGACGGATACGCCATCGGTGGTCTTGCCGTTGGCGAAAGTGCCGAAACGATGTACGAGATTATCGAGGCGGTTGAGCCCTATATGCCTACGGATAAGATCCGCTATCTGATGGGCGTCGGAACCTGCGAAAACATCATTGAGGGCGTTTGGCGCGGCGTTGACCTGTTTGACTGTGTGATGCCAAGCCGTAATGCGCGTCACGGTCATCTTTGCACCCACGCGGGAATCATCAACTTGAATAATAATCGCTACGAGCGAGATCCTTTGCCCATTGATCCCGAATGTGACTGTCCCGTTTGCCGTCGCTATTCCAGAGCGTATATTCGGCACCTTCTGAAGGCAAAGGAAGCACTGGGGCAGCGCCTTGCGGTTATGCACAATCTTTATTTCTACAACAATTTGATGGAAGATATCAGACGCGCCATCGACGAGGATCGTTTTGAAGAATTCCGTGCGGAAAATTCCAAAAAGTTGGGGACCCGTATAAAATAAGGAGCTTTTATGGAAGAGAGAATTGAACTTGTTGCCACTTGTCTGTTTGGGTTGGAAAAGTTTTTGGGAGAAGAGATCGATGCTCTTGGGTATCAAAGAGTTGAAACCATCGATGGCAGAGTGACCTTCTCGGGACCTGTTTCCGCCATTGCCCGTGCAAATATGTTTTTACGCTTTGCCGAAAAAGTGTATATAAAAATGGGTGATTTTACCGCTACCGGTTTTGAAGAGCTGTTTCAAGGGGTAAAAGCCTTGGAATGGGAAAAATGGATCGGTCCCGACGATGCTTTTCCCGTAAAGGGACATTCGATTCGTTCGCAGCTTCGCAGTATTCCCGATCTGCAGAGCATCGTAAAAAAAGCTGTTGTTGACAGACTTTCCGCAGAATACGGTATTTCTTGGTTTTCCGAGGAGGGAAGTCTTCTTCAGATCGAGTTTTTTCTTTTAAACGATCGTGCTCAGCTTTTGATCGATACGTCCGGAGCTCCTTTGTATAAAAGGGGGTACCGCAAAGAGACGGGGGAGGCTCCCATTCGCGAGACTTTGGCTGCCGCCCTTTGCCGAATCGCAAGACCCAGAGAGGAAGTTCTTTTTTGGGATCCCTTTTGCGGTAGTGGAACCATCCCCATCGAGGCGGCGATGATGATGAAAAACGTTGCTCCGGGGTCCTTTCGTACGTTTGCCGGTGAGAATTTTCTGGATCTTCCGGAAACGATTTGGAAGCAAGCGCGGGAGGAAGCCTGTGATTTGCGCAAGGATACGAAGTTCGAAGCATTTGCCAGCGATCTTGATCCTGCAATGGTGGAGATCGCAAAGATCAATGCAGAAAGCGCCGGCGTTTCCGATCTCATTCGATTTTTCCCTAAAAATGCTCTCGGTATCGAAACGCACGGCAGACGGGGAACTATTGTTTGCAATCCGCCTTACGGTGAGAGAATGGATACGCATGACAAGGTATTCGATCTCTATTCCGCAATGGGCGCTCACTGGAAAAAGCTGGATCGTTGGCAGATCTACGTGATCACCAGTGACGAGAATTTTCAGAACCATTACGGAAGACGTGCGGATAACGTGCGAAAACTTTATAACGGTATGTTAAAATGCTTTTATTATCAGTTTTTTAAACCGAAGGAAATTCACTCGGAACATGCTTTTTCCCGTAAATCTTTTCAAAAGGAGAGAAAGAAATGAGAGAAATTGCCTGGTATAACGGGAAACTGACCACTCTTGAGGAAGCGAGAATTTCTCCGGACGACAGGGCTTTTTATTTCGGAGACGGTATCTATGATGTTGTCACCGTTCGAAAGGGTATTTGCTTTGCTTTGGAGGACCATCTGGATCGGTTCTTTACCAATGCAGAAAGACTTCGCTTGAATATGCCTATGACAAAGGACGAGGTCCGTGGTGTTTGCGATGATCTGATTTCGAAATTGGATCGGGATATCGAGGAGGCCGCTTTATATTTCCAGGCATCTCGCGCTACCGCGCCTCGCAATCACGCTTTTCCGGAAAATGCAAAGGCGAATCTATATTTCACCCTGAAGCCTTCCAAATTTAAAAAGATTGGCATGGAAATTTCCGCGATCTTTGAGAAAGATATTCGCTTTTTAATGTGCGATATTAAGACTTTAAATCTTTTGCCAAACGTTCTTGCGCAGCAAAAGGCTTTGGAAGCGGGTTGCTATGAGGTCATTTTTCACCGCGGAGAGAGGGTAACGGAAGGGTCCCACAGTTGTATTTGTATGTTGAAGGACGGAGTGTTCTGTACGCCGCCTACCGATGAAATGATCCTACCCAGCATTACCCGCAAGCACTATTTGCAGATTTGTGAGAAATTGGGGATTCCTACTCGGATTGCTCCCTTTACCAGGGACGAGCTTCTGCAAGCGGATGAGATTATTGTTATGTCAACGACCGCTCTGATGTGCAGATGCATCAAAATCAACGGCAATTCCGTAGGAGGAAGGGATGGGGAAAACCTCCGGCGTATTGCGGATGCTTACCGTGCTCGCATACTTCGCGAGACAGAGGGTAAGTGATAATCTTTGATATAGAAAAATACAGACACGCAAGCGTTTGCGTGTCTGTATTTTTGTCGTAGGGAGGAAATTGATTTTTTATATACAAAGAGATAAAGTGAGTCAGTATTCCTCTGCGATGATTTCCACGTCGTCTCTGAATTGTTGCTCATAGAGTCTCTTATATGTTCCGCCAAGGGTGAGAAGATCCTCGTGATTTCCTTGCTCTGTGATTTTACCTCCGGAAATTACGGCAATCTCGTCTGCGTTTTTGATGGTGGAAAGTCGATGAGCAACTACAAGGGTTGTACGTCCTTTGCAAAGCTCGTCAAGGGCGCGCTGAATTAAAATCTCGGTAGTATTATCCAAAGCACTTGTGGCTTCGTCCAAAATGAGGATGGGCGGATTTTTCAAGAAAACTCTTGCGATGCAAAGGCGCTGTTTTTGCCCTCCGGAAAGGCGTACGCCACGTTCCCCGATCACCGTATCATATCCGTTTTCGAGACTGGTTACGAAGTCGTGAATGTTTGCGCGCTTAGCTGCCTCGAGAACTTCTTCTTCCGTTGCGTCCGGCTTTCCGTACAAAATGTTATCACGGATGGACGCGTTGAACAAATAAACGTCCTGCTGTACGATACCGATGTTTTTGCGTACCGACTGGCGGGTGAGGCGAGTAAGATCCTTTCCGTCCAAAAGAATAGAGCCCTCACGTATTTCGTAAAAATTGGGGATCAGATGACAAATTGTGGTTTTTCCGCCGCCGCTGGGACCGACCAGCGCAAATGTCTTCCCTTTATCAACGGTCAGATCGATCCCGTGAAGAACGTCCGGACCGTCATCATAACCGCTGACAACGTTTCTGAATTCGATTCTTCCGCTCAGAATGCCTGCGTCTTCGGCGTTCTCGTCATCTTCTTCGGGCTTGGTGTCCATAATGGCGATGAACCGCTCGAAGCCTGCCACGCCGTTTTGATACTGCTCCATAAAACGGATCAGCGTGTTTACGGGATTGAGGAATAGGCTGATGGAAACGATAAAAGCAGAGTAGTCAGCAAAATTGATCTCACCCGCATATAGGAAAATACCGCCGGCAATAAGGATCACAACGTTAAAGATATCGGTGATGAAGGAAGTGGAGGAATGAAAGGTTGCCATTGCATGGTAGGAGTCCATGCTGGAGTCGATAAAGTCCTTGTTGCCGATCTCAAATTTATCCTGCTCCATATTTGCGTTGGTAAAGGCTTTGGTCACGCGGATACCCGCGATGCTGCTTTGCAAGGCTCCGTTGATGGTTGCCATTGCCTCCCGTCTTCTCTGGAAAGCTTTTCTCATTTTTTGACGCGTAATGGCGGAAACCAAAATCAATAAGGGGACACAGGCAAATACAATCAGAGAAAGCTTCCAGTTGATGGTAGTGAGATAAGTGAATGAGATCACGATGGAAATGGAACAAATGATCAGATTTTCGGGGCCGTGGTGCGCAAGCTCCGTGATCTCCTGCAGATCGCTTGTCATGCGGGACATAATCTTTCCCGTTTCGTTGGCGTCAAAGAAGGAGAAGGGAAGCTTTTCCAGATGAGCAAAAAGATCGCTTCTCATTTGCGCTTGCATGCGGATTCCCATCAGGTGACCCTTGTACTGAATAAAAAAGTTGAGCAGCATCCTTACAAAGTACAGTCCCAGCAAAAGCATACCAAAGAAAATGATCAGTTCCCATTTTTTGTTTGGAATCAGATCGTTGAGCATAGATCGGGTCACGATCGGATATACAACACCGACCAGAGCAACGGCCAAAGAGGCAAGCATATCCAAAATAAACAGAGTTTTATGCGGCTTGTAATAAGCTAGAAAACGTTTTAACATAAAAGTTCCTTTCAAACAGAAATCCCCTTTGTAAAAAAGGGGATTTAATAATGCAACGTCAACCTATGATTTCGCCCTTGGAATTAAAGAGAGGGAGTTTTTCCAGATAGACCAAATCGTCACGATTTTGAGCATCACCTTCTGCGAGAATGGCACAACGGCCGGAAACGATACCGCCCGCCTTTTCGACGAGGATCTCGAGTGCGCGGAGCGATTCGCCGGTGGAGATCACGTCATCCACCAACAGAATTTTTTTGCCCTTCATCATTTCAGCGTCTGCGACGTCGAGATAAAGGGTTTGCTCTTTAGCGGTGGTAATGGATTTTACCTTTACCTCCATAATACCGGTCATATAAAGCTTTGGTGCTTTTCGGGCAAGAAAATATTTCTTTGCACCGCTTTGTCTTGCCATTTCGTGAATCAACGGAATTCCCTTTGCTTCAGCGGTAAGCATATAGTCAAATTCATAAGGAATCTTATCCAAAAGTGCTTTTGCTGCAGCACAGGTCAGTTCCTGATCGCCGAAAATTACAAAACCGGCGATAGACAAATTTTCATTAACGGGACAGATCGGAAGCGCTCTTTCAAGGCCTGCGATATTCATTTTATGATAAAGCTGCATATTTTTTCGATCCTTTCAAAAAACTGAGTATATTATAACAATTTCATCAGAATTCGTCAAGAAAAAAATGGATTTGTTTTTGAATATATCTTGACAGAGGTTCAAAAAACTGATAATATAGTAACGGAAACTAGATAGCAGAGAGGAGAAAACCTTGGCACAAAAAATTACACTTCCGCGTTATAGCAGAGCGGAGGAAATTTGTAATATGACTACTCATATCGTTGGAGGTGCTTTTGGCATCGTTGCGTTGATACTTTGCTTGATAAAAGCATATTTAGCCGCAAACGTTTGGGGGGTCGTCAGTTCTTCGGTTTACGGAGCTTCGATCGTTTTGCTTTTTACAATGTCCAGTCTTTATCACGGACTGATCCCGGTGAAGGCGAAAAAGGTTTTTCGTGTGATCGATCATTGCACAATCTATCTTCTCATTGCTGGAACCTATACACCCATCGTTTTGGTTTCCCTTCGTGAGGAATCACCCGTTTGGGCTTGGGTCGTATTCGGAGTCGTCTGGGGTTCTGCACTCTTTGCAATTACTTGCACTGCGATCGATATGCAGAAGTTCCGCACTTTCTCTATGTTTTCTTATCTGGCGATGGGCTGGTGTATTTTGCTGTGTATAAAAGAATGTATTTTGGCAGTCGGTGGGAAAGGTATGATGCTGATTTTCTTGGGAGGCGTACTTTATACCATCGGTGCGGTTTTTTACAGCATCGGTAAAAAGAAGGATGTGCCGTATGCTCATACTGTGTTCCACGTGTTTGTTTTGTTTGCGTGCTTTCTTCATTTTGTCGCGATTTATCAATATATTCTTTAAGAAAAACTCTCCTCAGTATCGATCACAATGTTCTTAGAAGAACGAAATTGAATTAAAAAAACAAAGCCTCTTTCGAGGCTTTGCATTGGCGGAGCGCATTGATCGCTCCGCTTATTTTATTTCGGGAAGTCCTGCCGCGGCAACGCTCTGACCAACGCGGCGGCTGTTTTCATCGGGAAGCACGATGTTGATGGAAAGTGAGGGATATTCCTCGGAAAGAACTTTTTTACAGGCTTCAATAAAGGCTTCACCGCCTTTTCCGCTGGTTACCCTGCCCAGAAGCAGAAGGTGCTTCATTCCATAGATCGTGTGATACAGAGGAAGGGTGTGACCGAGACAGCAACCAAGGGAACGGTAAATATCCAGCGCTTGTGCGTTACCGGCTTCAACTTCTTTCTGAACAACTTTAAGCTTTTCCGCAGGCGAGAGTGAGGGATCAAGCTTGATTCCTGCTTTGGGGGCTAATTTAATCACGCCGTCTTGCGAGAAGTATTTTACACCGCAGCCTATATCGCCGCTCCATTCATCCTCCATCGCACAGGGATTGGCATCGATGGGAGCAAAAGCAAGCTCGTTGAGCCATCCGGTAACGTATCCCTTTTCATCTACAAAGCCTGCGGCCTCGCTGGTGCCCATTGCAATTCCGAGAACGGAATTTTCTCCAAGCTCCATAGCACCTGCCAATGCGGTAACGTCACCGTCATTTGCAACCAAAAGGGGAACGTTGCCGATTTCTTTTCCTGCGCGAAGGTATATATCCTTTACCTTTTTTTCAAAATCTTCGGGAGAAACCTTCAGAAACAGGGAAGCGAGCATCGTTCTGTTATCGACGTAAATACCTGCAGAGCTGATTCCGATGGCATCGACGCGGGGCATTTTTGAAGCTGCGGTTTTGAAGGCTTCCACGATACCGTTGAAATGATAATCGGGATCAGAGTTGGTCTTTGGGAACCAAACGACCTCCTCGGAATAAACAACCTTTCCGTCGATGACAGCACTGACTTTTCGGTCACTGCCACCGGCATCAAAGCCAATTCTGCAGCCGTCGGTGTGTCCGCCGATGGGCATAGCAGCATCCTTCTCACAAGGCTTTTCGGAATAGGGAACGGAATGAACTGCAAATTCGGATTCATACACATTCGACATTGTTTTCGCATCAAAAGCCCGAGAACCGTTAAGGCTGTATTGGGTTTTGATGTGTTTTGCGATCTCTTCGTTTCCGCAGATGGTAACGGAAAAGCCGCCCTTTGCCCAAAGCAAGAATTTCGTTTTGCGTTCCACGTAATACAAGTCGGCTTCGCGATGGCCTGCATCACCGTAGATGAAGGTATCAAATACGGATATTTTTCCGTCGTTGCGTTCAATGGCGATTGCCAAGGGCTCTTTTGCTCCCTTCAAGTACTCTTGTTCCCACGCATAGAGAGGTAAAAAGTCGGAATCCAAAAGAGGAGTGTTTTTAAGTTTGACTTCAATACCTAAATAGTTCATTATTCATACCTCATTCCTGAAACAAATACGTCTTCGATTTCCATTTTATCGTTGACGATCAAAAGATCTGCATCAAACCCTTCGCGGATTTCTCCCTTGTTCAATCCAAGCATTTTTGCAGGGGTTTTTGTTGCCATAGTCACGGCGTCCTCAAAGGAGATCCCGATAGAAACGCAATACTTTACACATTTCCATAAGGTGGCTCCGCTGCCTGCCAATGTGTCGGTTCCCTCCAGATAAACGGCTCCGTCGCGCACGACGACGGGAATTCCTCCTGATTCTGAAACCGTTCCTTCAGGAAGACCGGCAGGACGAATTGCGTCGCTGATCAAGGTCAGCCTGTCTTTTCCGAACATTTTTAAAGCGGAAAGGATCATAGATTTGTGAACGTGGATGCCGTCGGTGATCACCTGTGCCCAGATTCCCTTTTCAGAAGCAGCGGCAATAGGACCCGGATCACGATGGTGCAGGGGAGGCATACGGTTGAAGGTGTGAGTAAGGCATGCAACTCCCGCATTCATCGCTTCGATCGAGGTATCGTAATTTGCATCGGAATGACCAATGCTGGCAACTACGCCCTCTGCGGTAATACGGCGGATAAAGTCCATGCTGCCGGGTTGTTCGGGAGCAATGGTGATCATCTTCACATTATTGAAGCGCGTAAACTCTTCATAGCTTGGTGCTTTGATATGGGCTTCATTCTGCGCTCCCTTGTATTTGGGGGAAATGTAAGGTCCCTCTAAATGAAAGCCTGCAATGTGCGTGCCGGGAAAATCGGTTTTTTTATGAGTAACCGCGATCAGCGTTTCAGTGTCAGTAGTCATTGTGGTAGGGAGCCAGGTCGTGGTACCGTTTCTTGCCAAAAAATCGCACATCGGTTCAAAGTTTCCGTCCAATGTATCCATACCGTTACAGCCGTGTGCGTGAACTTCGATCAAACCGGGGATGATCGTTTTTCCGTCTGCGTCGTAGCCGCAAACTCCCTTATCATTATTGATGGAAGTAATGATCCCGTTTTCACATTCAATGTTGCAAATTTTTCCGTTTAGAGAAGCGTTTTTAATTACAGTTTTGTTCATTTTTTCTCCTATTTGTTCCTGTGTTTAATCATATTATAGCAGATTTTGGACAAATGTCCTGTTTCTTCATCCTCTAAAATTTGCATTTTTCAGTAAAAAATCACTTGCATTTTTTTTCAAAATATTGTATTCTTAAAGTAGAAAAAAGGGAGGGCGAAAAATGGAATACAAGAAAACGGTTTTGAAACGTGATTTTGAAATCTCAGATGTGATATCCGTGCATTATTTTGAGTACACCGTTGATTTTGCGTTCTCAGGTGAATTGCACGATTTTTGGGAGTTCGTTTACGCAGATAAAAATGAGTTGATCATAACTGCATCCTCAAAGGAGATTGTCTTGCCTCAGGGTTCTATGTTTTTGCATAAGCCTATGGAGTTTCATAACGTTCGCGGGAACGGTTCCTCTGCACCCAATTCCGTGATTCTTGCATTTTCCTCTCCTTCTCACGAGCTTTACGAGCTTGCAGGTAAGGTGATTACCTGTACTTCCCGTGAGCGGGCGCATCTTGCCGGGATTATTGAAGAAGCCTCAGCTGCTTTTTCCTCGCCATTGGGTGATCCCTACACTGAGTCCTTGATTAGAAGGAAGGACTCTTTGTTTGGCTGTGAGCAGATGATAGCCAATCATCTGGAAGGTCTCTTCATATCTTTGATCCGTCGAAGAAAAGATTGTCCCGACGATTCGCTTTTTACCGAAAAAGAGACGACCCGTCGCCGTAAAGATGAGATGCGCTTGAGTCAGATCTGTGAATACATGGAAGCAAACGTTGAAAAGGACCTGTCATCCGCCGATATTCAAAGGCAATTTTTTATCAGTGAGTCCTCCTTGCAAAAGCTATTCCAGCACAAGGTTGGATGCGGTGCAATGCAGCATTTTCAAAGAATTAAAATTGATCGTGCCAAGGAGATGATTCGAGAGAAAAAGTACAATTTTTCTGAGATTTCCGAGAGGCTTTCGTTTTCTTCCATTCATTATTTTTCACGTCGTTTTAAGGCGATCACCGGAATGACTCCTTCTGAATATGCTTCCAGCGTAAAATCTATTTCAATTTCATGAAAAAATAAAGGAACTTCGAATTTCGAAGTTCCTTTTTGACTATTCGAACAGAGGAGTGGAAAAATATCTTTCGGCAGTATCGGGGAGTATCGTGACCACTGTTTTTCCTTTTCCGAGCTTCTCGGCAAGACGGATTGCGGCTGCTACGTTGGTGCCGCTGGAGATTCCGCACATAATCCCCTCGTACTTGGCAAGATCCTTGGAAACGCGGAGCGCTTCTTCGTCTTTAATGATGCAAACGTCGTCAATGATATTCTGATTGAGAATTTCCGGAATTACTCCGTCACCAATTCCCATCTGTACGTGAGTTCCGATGGACCCTCCGGAAAGAATTGCGGCATTTTCGGGTTCAACCGCCCAGACGGTCATATCGGGATTTTCAGCTTTCAGCACCTCTCCGATACCTGTAATGGTCCCTCCGGTTCCGATTCCGGAGCAAAATCCGTGAATATCTCGACCGACCTGTTCCAGAATCTCGCGGGCAGTTTGTTCTCTTTGAATGGCGGGGTTTGCAGGGTTTTCAAATTGCTGCGGTACGAACACCTTGGGGTCTTCAGCTTTCATTTTCAAAGCCAAAGAAACGCACTCCTCGATGCACAAGCCGATATTTCCTGAATCGTGGACAAGAATTACCTCTGCTCCGTAGTGTTCCACAAGCTTTCTGCGTTCGACACTGACGGAATCGGGCATAATAATCTTCGTTTTATAGCCGCGTACTGCTCCAACCAAGGCAAGACCGATTCCCTGGTTGCCACTGGTAGGCTCAACGATTATACTGTCTGGCGAGATCAAACCTTGTTCCTCAGCGGTTCGGATCATATTATAGGCAGTTCTCGTTTTGATGGAGCCGCCGACGTTTAAGCCTTCGAATTTTACTAAAATCTCGGCGCCGTTCTCAGGCGCAAGATGGCGAAGTCGAATAATGGGGGTATTTCCCATTGCGTCTAAAATGGAATTGCAAATCATTGAAATTTTTACCTCACGTATATACTTACCGCGATAGTATAACACATTATTATTTCTTTTGCAAGGGAAAAAACAAAATGTGCATTGACAAAAGAGCGAAGGATGTGTATAATAAACTTGTCCTTGCGACTGACGGAGCATAGATTACTATGGGGGAACAAGGATGCTACATAGCCGACCGTCTGGGCATCCTGTTATTAGGGTGCTTTTTTGTTTTCTTAGGAGGTATTTATGGATTTTTGGAGGAGTTTTCAGAGCGGAGTTTGGCAGGAAGAGATCAATCTTCGTGATTTTATTCAAAAAAATTACACGTTTTATCCCGGCGACGCGTCTTTTCTGTGCGGTACAACTGCTCGAACCGACCGTGTACGTGCAGAGGTGGACCGTCTTTTGGTTTTGGAAAATGAAAAGGGTGGTGTATTGGACGTTGAAACGGACAAGGTGTCCTCTTTATTGACTTTTGAGCCCGGTTACGTTTTGAAGGATGATGAGATCATCGTCGGACTTCAAACCGACAAGCCTCTAAAACGCGCTGTTAACCCCTTTGCCGGTTACAGAAATGCCGTTCAGGCTTGTAAGGCATACGGCTATGAAATCGGTGAAAATATCAAAAACGAGTTTCGCTATCGTACCACTCATAATACCGGAGTATTCCGTGTCTATACGGATACGATGAAAAAAGCGCGTCACGCAGGTGTTTTAACCGGACTTCCGGATGCGTATGCCCGCGGCCGTATTATCGGCGATTACCGCAGAATTGCTCTTTACGGAATGGATTATTTGATTGCAAAAAGACGCGAGGATAAAAAACGGATCGGCGAGCGCGAAATGACTTCCGAGACCATTCATTTGGTAGAGGATATCGAGCGTCAGCTTGAATTTATGGGGCAGCTGGTCGAGATGGCTTCTTCTTACGGCTTTGATATTTCCCGTCCTGCAATGAATGCACGCGAAGCGGTTCAGTGGCTGTATTTTGGCTATCTCGGAGCAGTAAAGGAGCAAAACGGTGCCGCCAACAGCATTGGAAGAATTTCCGAGTTTCTCGATATTTATATCGAGCGTGATTTGCGCGAAGGCACCATTGATGAAACGGCCGCCCAGGAAATGATCGACGATCTTGTTTTGAAAATGCGTTTGGTTCGTCATTTGCGTACCCCCGAATACAACGAGCTTTTTGCCGGTGACCCCGTGTGGGTGACACTTTCTTTAGCAGGAATCGGCGAGGACGGCAGACCCTTGGTCACCAAGACCTGCTACCGATTCTTGCAGACCCTTTACAATCTCGGTCCCAGCGCTGAGCCCAATATCACTGTTTTGTGGTCTCAGAAATTGCCGGAGGCATTTAAGCGCTTTTGTGCGAAGGTATCGATCGACACAGATTCTATCCAGTATGAGAACGATGACGTGATGCGCGAAGAATTTGGTGACGATTATTCCATTGCCTGTTGCGTTTCCGCAATGAAAACCGGTAAGCAAATGCAGTTTTTCGGTGCGAGATGCAATCTTGCCAAAGTGCTTTTGATGGCGTTGAACGGCGGTAAGGATGAACTTCACGGAGAGCAGATTGCTCCCGAGGGCGAGATCTTTGCCGAAGAAGTATTGAATTACGACAAGGTTTTGAATGCTTTCAAGTCTTATGCAGCATGGATGGCAAAGCTTTACGTGAATACGATGAACGTAATTCATTATATGCACGACCGTTACGCCTATGAAAGACTGATGATGTCCTTGCATGACGTTGAGCCGGAGCGTTTGATGGCCTTTGGAATCAGCGGGTTTTCCGTTCTTGCCGACAGTCTCAGTGCAATCAAATTTGCACGAGTTACTCCGATTAAGGACGAGCGCGGCTTGATCGTGGATTTTAAGACGGAAGGTGAGTTTCCCAAATACGGGAATGACGATGACAGAGTCGATGAAATTGCCGCTTGGATCGCGAAGTTTTTCTACGAAGAGCTTTGTAAGACTCCCTGTTATCGCGGAGCGAAGCATACCCTGTCCATTCTTACCATAACTTCTAACGTTGTTTACGGTGCTAAAACGGGATCTACTCCCGACGGCAGAAAGAAAGGTGAGCCTTTCGCTCCCGGAGCCAATCCGATGCACGGCAGAGATGCCGAGGGTGCGCTGTCCTCTTTGAATTCAGTTGCAAAAATCAGTTACGATTGCTGTATGGACGGAATTTCGAATACGTTCTCTATTACTCCTGATGCTTTGGGTTCTGATGATGAGAATAGGATTTCTAATCTCGTTCACGTTTTGGATGGTTATTTTATTCAGTCTGCACATCACCTTAACGTAAACGTTTTAAATCGTCAGAAGCTGATCGACGCGATGGAAAATCCCGCTTTGTATCCTTCTTTAACCATTCGCGTCAGCGGATATGCGGTTAATTTCAATAAGCTTTCCAAGGATAAGCAGCTTGAAGTAATTTCCCGTACCTTCCACGAAAAGATGTAATGGAAGGGATTATTCATTCTATTGAGAGCCTCGCTGCAGTAGATGGAGAAGGTCTTCGATGCTGCGTGTTTTTTGCCGGGTGTCCTTTGCGTTGTGCTTACTGTCACAATCCGGATACATGGAAAATGGAAGGTACTCGAATTACACCCGAGACTCTTGTGAAGAAGATTGCTCGTTTCAAAACTTATTTTGGTGAAAACGGCGGAGTAACCTTTTCGGGCGGAGAGCCTTTATTGCATGCGGAGTTTCTGTGTGAAACGGTACCCCTTCTGAAGCGTGAGCAAATACCCTATATTTTGGATACATCCGGGCAGGTTCTGTTATCGGAAAGTGTTATGTTCCTTTTAAAGGAAGCACAAGGAGTGCTGCTTGATCTGAAGTTTTGGGACGATGATTCATACCGTACATATACGGGTGTCGGAATTCAAAGAACCTTGGATATGCTTCACGCATTGAATGAAATTGGTACCAAAACGGTTTTGCGTACGGTGATAATACCCGAAGTCAATGACACGAAAGAGCATATCGCCGCATATCTTGATCTTTTTCGTGGGATTTCCTGCGTTTCGCGATACGAGCTTTTATCGTTTCATACAATGGGGTTTTTTAAGTATGAAAAACTCGGAATTAAAAATCCATTTGCGGGGAAGTCTGCGCTCTCTGCGGAAAAACGAATTGAACTGCAGGAATTTGCGGATCTTAAAAGAAAAAACGGCTGAATTCAGCCGTTTTTTCTTTTACAATACCTTTTTGATTTCTTCCAAGAGATCAGAATATTCATCAAGAGCAGTTAAATTCGGGTAGTCAGATTTGATTTGCGCAGTGCTACGGAATAAAAAGCCTTTCTTGCTTTCAAGGATCATACCCAGATCATTATAACTGTCTCCTGCGGCGATCGTGTCAAAACCAATGGATTGAAGAGCCTTGACCGTAGTATATTTGCTCTTTTCAACTCTCATCTTGTAATCGGTAATCTCTCCATCCTCCGAAACGATCAGTTCGTTGCAAAAAATCGTAGGGTATCCGAGCTTCTTCATTAAAGGAGCCGCAAACTGGGTGAAGGTGTCGCTGATGATAATGACCTGTGTTAGCGCTTTGAGCTGATCCAAAAACTCTTTTGCGCCTTTCATAGGTTCAATTTTTTCGATGGTATTTTGAATCTCCTTCAGACCTAAACCGTGTTTTTTGAGGCTTTCGATTCTGTATTTCATTAATTTATCGTAATCGGGTTCGTCCCGGGTTGTTTTCTTTAACTCGGGAATTCCGGTTTCTTCGGCAAAAGCGATCCAAATCTCAGGAACTAAAACGCCCTCTAAATCCAAACATACAATATTCATAAGTGTTTTCTCCTCTCGCACAAGTGCTTTCAAATAAGCGTCACTATTATAAAGCAAGGACCGTCATTTTGCAAGAGGTATTTGTAAAAAAAAGAGAAAAAAGAGAGCGTTCGCTCTCTTTTTTTCAAAGTTCAAAATGTGCTTTAATTTTTTCGCAGATAATAAGTGTGTCTTCCTTTTTATCCATCTCACAAAAAACGCGAAGGATAGGTTCTGTTCCGGAAAAACGAATGATTGCCCATCCGCCGCCCTTGATGAAGATTTTACAACCGTCCAAGTAGGATACGCGATCTATTTCAAAAGGCGCCAGACAAGGAAGCTCTTTTTCTGTAAATAATCTGTGCATCAAGGCTTCTTTCTTTTCCTGAGAAAAAGCGTAGGATGCTTCTTCCATGTAAGGATTTCCGAATTCATTTCTGATCTTTTGCATCAATTCAGAAAGCTTCAGACCGGATACTGCAACCATTTCTACCAGTAGCGAGGCGGCATAAACTCCGTCTTTACCTTTGATGTGTCCGGTTACCGTAAGACCGCCTGAGGATTCACCTCCGATGACAGCGTTGGATTCAACCATTTTCGCGGAAATATGCTTGAATCCAACGGGGACCTCGTAACACTTTTGTCCGAACTTTTCCGCGATGGCGTCCATTCTGTGAGTCGTTGCGAGATTCCTGACGCAAGGACCAACCCAGCCCTTGTATTTGAGCAAATAGTAATACAAAAGAACCAAAATGTCGTTGGGATGCAGATAATTTCCTTGATCGTCGATTACACCGAGACGGTCTGCATCTCCGTCGGTAGCGAGACCAAGATCAAAGCCGCCGTCCAAAACGTAGGTTTTCAGCATATTCAGACGGTCGTCGGAAGGAGCCGGCATTTTTCCTCCGAAAAGTGTATCATGCTCTGCGTGGATAATATCAAGCTGACAACGGCAGGTTGTCAGAATGGTATTTAACGCGGTTCCGCTGACACCGTACATCGGATCAAGAACGATGCGAAGCTGTGCTTCACGGATTTTATTGGTATCTACTTTTTCGATGATATCGTCGATGTATTCATTCATCGGGTAGAATTCTGTTACAAACCCGGATTCCAGAGCTTTTTCGTAGGGGATCGCTTGGATTTTGAGGTTTTTACGTTCCAGTTCCTCGGCGTAACGCTCAATATCTTTGGTTTGTAATTCATCAGCATCCTTCCCTCCGGCTGTGAAAACCTTAATGCCGTTGTAGAGAGAAGGGTTATGGCTTGCGGTTACCATCAGACCGTAAGGAAAATCGTGCTTTTCTACGTAGTTCATAATTAAGGGGGTGGGAACGCTCCTGCATACGAAATAGCAATGGATACTTTCGGCTGCAAACACTTCACAGATCCATTTTACGGTTTCTTTGGATAAAAATCTTCGATCGTAACCGATTACGATGCCCTTCTTTTCATTGTTTTCAGCCTTCATTTTGTTGGCCATTGCTTTGGCGAACAGTTGAATATTAGCCTTTGTAAATTCGTCGCCGATGATAGCTCTCCAGCCACCTGTTCCAAATTTGATCATAAATTCCTCACTTTCATTGTTTCAACGGCACATATAGAACCGTATTAATCGGTCGTACCATTCCAACTGTACTGCCGGTAGATGTAGAGGGGAGGCTAAGCTCCGTAAAACTTCCGTTTTGAACCATGCCGAGCATTGCAGATCCTCCGCCGTCAACGTTCATTAAGAACTGCATGTCCGGTATGAGTGTGCGTGCGATCAAGCACATTTCAGAATAATCTGCGCCGTCAGAATCTGATGTTCTTCCTGAAAAAACAAGGATTATAAGCTCTCCGCTTTTTGTGATTCCGATAGCGGTGCGAGGATGCTTCGCCAGGGTATGCAACGCCGATTCCTGCGTTTGACGAGATAAAGGAGAGGTCCATCCATCTTCGTAAAACCATTTATCCATATGGTCGCCGTCGCAAAGTCCGATACCATCAAGGATCAGGGATAGTCCGCCGCCGTATGCCCATTTGACTCCGTTCCATTCCTTGGAATCTACTCCTTCGGGGGCATCAAGCTTGACTTGTACACTTACGCTTTTTGTTTCGTAATATCCTCGTTCATTTTTTATAAGCCCAAGCGAATTACAAAGTTTTTCGCCGAGCTCTTTTTCAAGAGAAATTACAACCCCCATACCGGGAAGCAGCACGTCACCGTCTCGGATAGCGGTAATCCGTTCCTGAATCAAAACAAAATTGACGCG
Source organism: Oscillospiraceae bacterium (assembly GCA_015065325.1). Classification (GTDB taxonomy): domain Bacteria; phylum Bacillota; class Clostridia; order Oscillospirales; family SIG627; genus RGIG5579. Next base: position 51,884 of record SVQO01000007.1, read on the forward strand.
TTCTTTCCCAACCGCTTTGCGATATGTTTCTCTGTCTGCATCTTCGTCCGATAAGGAAATATAGGGAGTATAAATACAAACGGGTGCTTGAGGCTTATCATCCTTTGGATCTACATTTTCCTTATCCCATGACAGAGTGTTACCGTTGATTGAAAGTTGCCCGCCTCCAAGTCTGAAGTTGAAGAACAAAAATTCTCCGTTTTCCTTTAATGCGATACACGTTTTACGGAAAAGAGGAAACGTTTCGATCCTTTTGCCGTTGCGATACTCCAAGAGGTAATCCAAATGTCCTGCATCAACTTCAGACATTTCGTCTATCCTGTCTTGACGCAGAGTGTTATACAGAGTTGCAAGCTTGGGCGTTAAAAAGAATAAAAAGTTTGATACGATTCCGGTGCCATCTTGCTTCTCTTGGCGAATTTTTTCGCGGAGGGATGTTTTTTTTCCGCAGGGGAGAACTCCTGCGCCGTCGCTGTTTTTGATGCATACGCCATGCACGAGGATTTTTCCCTTGATTCCTTCGGTTTCACTTTCGGTAAAGGTCTTGTGAAAATATCTGCAGTTTGAAAAGCTCTCAAGGTGCTCTTTGATAGCTCGAGCTCGCAGAAAATCGTACTGTTCAAGAGTGATTTTTTCGTTTGGCAAGTCGTTTAACGATAAATTTTCATCAAGTGGCGCGTTTGGGTCTGTTTCGTAAATGTTGAAAAAGCAATGAGGATAACGGTTATAAAGCTCCTTTGTTGAAAGAGAATAGATTTGATCACCGTATTTTTTTGCAAGCTTTGCAAGAATTAAATAAGAAAGCCTTGTTTTTTTTGTTATAGGAACGTTTTCCACGATAGAAAAGCCGCTGGGAACGAATATTGCAGCTTCTCTTACAATGCCGAGTTGACCGGCTACGGCGCAAGCGTGGTATCCCTTCGGAATGCAGAAAATTCCGCAAGGAATTTGTAGTTTGCGTGCATCCAGCAGTCCGCTTTCTCCAAAAATAAGAAGAGAGCATTGTTTGATGTTGTAATCATTCCTCTCGGAAACAAGCTTACCATTTTCCAAGGAAACGGTATTGATCTCGGGTTCTTTTAAAAGCGAAGTTAAGAGGGGAGGAGAGGGTAAGCCGTATTCTGCATTTGCAGACGTAATATAAACGATCTTTTTGTTTTGATAAACCGATGTGGATAAAACCTGTTTCATAGTTGCAAACAAGTTCGGCTCCGTAATTGCAACAAAAATCGTATTTTTGTCAGCACAGTATTTTTCAATCAGGTCCCGTTGGTCAGTGCAATTATCAAAACTCAGAGGGCGGCTTTCTTCGGAAAATATTTCCCAAAGCTTAATGAAAGTGTTTACTCCGAAGATTTCCTCGCGTATGTCTGTTACGAACCGATATATTTCTTCGATAGAATAATCGTCAAAGTTTTTTAGCGTTTCCAGTGAAAAGAGGGAAGAAATTTTTTTCTTATATTCATAATGCTTTTCTTTCGAGATCAAACCGCGGGTTTCCAAAAGCTCAGCGGTCGTGTCGGAAATGATCGTGCTTTTTCTGCCTTTTTTCGCGAAGGTAATATGTACATCGCGATAAATAAAGCAATAGTACAGAACGTCGCCGATAAAGTCTTTTCTGTAATAGGATCCTGCTCTTCTGTCAGAGCGTTGCAAAACAAGTTCTTTTGTCATAATCCTTCCCCAATGTAAATTTGAATTGACATTATAACACCGTTTTTCTGAAAAATCAACCGAAACTTCTTTTACAAGAAAAAGAAATGATCGGCTTTTACATAAGAAAAGGTCTTGTCGAGTTGGCAAGACCTTTAAAAATTTAGTCGATTTTATTGATAGCATCAATCAGCAAGGTTCTAAGCTCTTGGGGATTGCAATTTCCGCGAAGCTCTTTCATGCACTTTCCAAACAACGCCATCAAAGCCTTTTCTTTGCCTCCTTTGAAGTCGGCAACGGCTTTGGGATCGGATGCGATGGCAGCTTGGATAACCTTGTCAACCAATCCGGTATCGGTGGAAATGATCAAACTGTTCTCTTTTGCGTAAGCTTCGGGATCAAGCCGGCTATCGTCGAACATAACGTCCAGGATTTTACGACCGTTGGGTCGGCTTACTTTTCCGTCAGCAACGAGCTTAATCAGCTTGCCAAGCGTTTCACCGTTGAGTTTCAGCATATCGTAGGTCATCTGGCGAGCGTTCAGCGTCTTCATTACGTCGGAGATCATCCAATTCGCCGCGTCCTTTGCGTTGCCGCAGACCTTCATCGCACCCTCAAAGCACTCGCAAAGTGCAATGCTTTCACAAAGTCGCTTAGCATCGTACTCGGTCAGAGCATATTCTTCTGTATAACGGGCGAGTTTGGTTTCGGGAAATTCGGGAAGGGAAGCCTTGATTTTCTCAAACCAAGTATCATCGATTACAACGGGCATAATATTCGGGTCTGGGAAGTAGCGGTAATCGCCTGCCGTTTCCTTTGTACGCATCGCAAAGCTTTTTCCCTTGATGTCGTCCCAGCGCCTGGTTTCTTGTACCAAAACCTCAGTTCCGTTTTCAACTGCATCAATGTGGCGCGCAGTTTCGTATTCGATGGCGCGTTTAATTGCTTCAATGGAGTTCATATTCTTGATCTCCGTGCGCACGCCGTATTCCGTTGCACCTTCGGGGCGTACAGACAGGTTTACGTCACAGCGCATCGTGCCGTGTGCCATTTCGCATTCTGCAACTCTGGCGTAACGAAGCAAGGTTTTCAACCTGTCCAGATAAGCTTCAACCTCGTCGGCGGAGGAGAGGTCAGGCTGGCTTACGATCTCAATCAGCGGGACGCTGGTTCTGTTGAAATCCACGTGCGTCGTTCCTTCGCGAATATCGTGAACCAACTTACCCGCATCTTCTTCCATATGGATTTGTTTGATTCGGATGCCCTTTTTTCCGTCCTTCGTTTCGATCTCTACGAGGCCGTTGACAGCAACGGGAGAAAACCACTGGGTGGTTTGGAAAGCCGCAGGAAGGTCGGGATAGTAATAGCTCTTCTTATCAAAGGTAGTAGTGCGGTTGATATGACAGTTCAGCATCATACCGGCTTTCATACCAAAATCAACTACGCGCTTATTGACAATGGGAAGCATACCGGGCATACCGCAGCATGCTGGGCATACGTGGGTATTGGGCTCAGCTCCGTAGGAATGTGCAGAGCAGGAGCAGAAAATTTTTGAGTCGGTTGCAAGTTCTACGTGAACTTCAAGACCGATGACGGTTTCGTAACGCATCTTATTATCCCTCCTGTTCAATGATTTGTGCCAAGCAAAGTAGTTTTCCTTCTTCAAAGGCATCGGCAATGAATTGCACGCCGCCTGCTACGAGAGCAGGAAGTCCGGTAATCGACGCAGGAGCGGTGAATTTGTTTTCCTCGTAACACAGCGTCAGGTTTTCCTTTACATCCTCAACTGAGTAAGATGTTTTAGACGTAGCGGGGAGTAAAACTGCATCGTAAGATTTGAAAAGCAAGGCGAATTTCTCGGAAATCACGCGTCTGATTCGCAAGGATTTATCGTACTGCTTCATGTAGTTTTTGTCTGAAAGAGTTTCAGATCCGAAAAGAATGCAGGTCTTGATCAGATCACCGAAAGCCTCGGTGCGGCTGTTGGTATAAAGCTCGTCAAGATTGGTGAAATTCTGAGTACGGTAGCCGTATTTTACGCCGTCAAAGCGTGAAACGTTGTTGCAGGTCTCAGCGCTCATGAGAATATTCCAAGCAACTCTTGCGGCGGCAATCTCATCGCTGTTGATTTCAACGACTTCAACTCCGCTTTTCTTCAATGCTTCAATTGTTAAGTAGATACTTTTCTGTACATCTGCTTCAGCTTCAGCAATGAAATCCTTCAGTACGGCAACTTTTGCAGCCTTTTTTTCTTTATTGATCGAAATACAAGCATCTTCAGAAAGACTGGTTCCGTCCTTATCGTCGTGATGAGCGATCACAGACAAGATCTCGCGGACGGTGTCGGTTGTTTCTGCGCAAATTCCCACGGTATCACCGGAGGAAGCAACGCCTACAAGACCAAAACGCGACACGGTACCGTAAGTCGGTTTCAGATATACAAGACCGCTCTGGGCAGCCCCTCTGCGGGGAGCGCCGTTGGCGTCAAGACAGAGGGCGGCGAGGACCTCTCCGTCTTTTACTAGCTCGCAGGGAGCGTAAACAAGCTTCCCATCCTTTTCGGTAGCGCCCTTATAGCAGGTTTCGCCCAAAAGGTCGATGGCAAATTCGCCAACCTTTGCTTTTCCGCCGAGTGCAAAGCCTGAGTTACTCAGGAGAGTAAATACCTCTGCATCAAACAGACTCATATAGCCGTCCAGCATTTTTGAACCCGCGGTGGTGGGAAGACTCTTGGTTAAAAAGAGGTCGTCAAGAGCAACGGTCTTTTCTTTTTTTTCACCTTTTGCAAGATAAAGCTCCATTTTTTACCTCCTTATTCTACGACACGGGGGACGCACCAGTATCCCTCGTCGGTGTCAACTGCACCTTTTTGCAGATCTTCTCTTTGGAATTTTTGATCGATCACGTCTTCACGGACCACGGTCTCAATGGGACACACGTGAACCATTCTTTCAACGTTTTCCGTGTCAATATTATTTAATACTCCAAGCTCTTCGTCACGCTTTGCAAAGAAAGCAATAACGGATGCTTTCTGTTCTTCGTTTAAAGAAAGCTGGTTGAGCATTGCAAGTTTTCTTAAAGTTTCTCTATCCATTTTCGTTCTCCAATATTAGTCACGAACCTTGATATGCACTTCTCTGAGCTGTTGCTCGGTTACTTCTCCGGGAGCGCCCATCATCAGATCCTGAGCATTTCCGTTAAGGGGGAAGGCAATAACGTCTCTGATGGTTTCCTCCTCGGCGATCAGCATTACCATTCTGTCAACACCGGGGGCCATACCTGCGTGGGGAGGAGCGCCGAAGGAAAATGCGGTGTAAAGCGCACCGAATTTTGCCTTTAGCTCGTCTTCGCCGTAACCTGCGATGGCAAAAGCTTTTCTCATGATCTCGGGATTGTGATTTCGAACTGCTCCGGAGGAGAGCTCAACACCGTTGCAAACGATGTCATACTGATAAGCAAAGATGTCCAAAGGATCTTTGTTTTCGAGTGCTTCCATACCGCCCTGAGGCATAGAGAAGGGGTTGTGCGTAAAGTCAATCTTGCCGGTTTCTTCGTTCTTTTCGTACATGGGGAAGTCAACGATAAAGCAGAATTCAAAGGAGTCGTTCTTGATCAGACCAAGTTCGTTTCCGATCCAGGTTCTCATTTCTCCTGCAAGACGGTTGATCACGTTTGCCGCATCGCTGATAAAGAACAGACTTTCTCCTTCCTGAATGCCGACAAGCTCTGTAAGCTCTGCCTTTTGCTCTTCGGTAAGGAATTTTGCAATGGGACCCTTATATTCGCCTTCTTCGAGGGTAATGTAACCGATACCGAACTTCATGCCGATGCTTCTGGAATAAGCGTCGATTGCCTTTTCGAAGGCTTTCTTTCCGTCGCCGTCACCGTCCTTCTTAACGAGATAGTTTGCTACGATACCGCGAACGAGCTTGTTCTTGAAGGGGACAGTTCTGCCGTTGATGGTGAGAAATTCGTGCTTGGCAAAGAAATCGGTCAGGTCCTGAATGAGAAGGGGATTGCGCAGGTCGGGTTTGTCGGAGCCGTACTTCATCATAGCATCTGCAAAGGTGATGCGGCGGAAGGGGGGCTCGGAAACTTTTTTATCAGAGAACTTTTTGAAGGTATTATATACAACCTTTTCAGCAACTGCGAAAACATCCTCCTGGGTGGCAAAGCTCATTTCAAAATCAAGCTGATAGAATTCTCCGGGAGATCTGTCCTGACGTGCATCCTCATCACGGAAGCAGGGGGCGATCTGGAAATAGCGGTCGAAACCGGAAGCCATCAGCAGCTGCTTGAACTGTTGGGGAGCCTGAGGAAGCGCATAGAATTTTCCCTTATGCTTACGGCTGGGCACCAGATAGTCTCTTGCGCCCTCGGGAGAAGAAGCGGTCAGAATGGGGGTGTTGATCTCCATAAAGCCCATATCTTCCATCTGACGGCGCAGATAAGAGACGATCTTAGAGCGAAGCACGATGTTATCGTGGATTTTTCGATTTCTCAGATCCAGATATCTGTATTTCAGTCTTACTTCCTCTCGGGTCTGCGTAGAAGCGTCGATTTCAAAGGGCAGACCCAGCTGACAGGGACCAAGGACCTCAATGCGTGCAGCCTTAACCTCGATTAAGCCGGTGTCGAGCTTTGCGTTTACGGTGTCCTCGTCGCGGCGCATAACCTCGCCTTCAACAAGAATTACGGTCTCCTTGGGCATACCTTGGATCATCTTATCATCTGAAAGCACGACTTGGGTAATACCATAGTGGTCACGAAGATCCACAAACAAAACGCCGCCGTGGTCGCGAACGGTGTCGATCCAACCGGTCAGAGTTACTTTCTGTCCGATGTGGTCAACTCTCAGATCGTTACAAGTGTGAGTTCTCAGCATAATTTTTTCCTCCGTATCATAGTATCTGCTTTTCGTTTGGTTTTATGGGGAGAAAACAAAAAACCTTTCGCCCCAAGCATGGGACGAAAGGTAAACTTCCGCGATACCACCCAAATTGACCGAAAAGGTCCTCTCATTTTCATCCTTACGGGATGAGCGTGCGGTTCTAATCACCCGGGGGCTTTCTTCCGCAAACTCCGGAGTGTTTTTCTCGAAAAGGCTTTGCCGAATTTCCACCGCCATCGGCTCTCTGAAAAAGCTGATTTTTCGATACTCTCTCCATCTACGTATAGGGTAATTATATCACGGATACATAGTTTTTGTCAATAATTTCTAAATAAAAAGTTTTGCTTTCTATGTTTATCAATTATATTGAGTATCATCTTGCGAACGAATCTTTTTTCGAGGTTCAACAGGAACAAAACTTTACGACACATCAACTTTTTCAATGGAAAACTGCTAAGGAAAAATAAGATTTTCGCCTCGATTTTCATAAATTATAAAGACAAAAGGAGAGGGAACCACTCTCCTTTTGTCTTTATTTATTTCCGCTGTTCGATCAACTCAGCCCAACGGACGGCTGCCATAGCGTCGGGTGCATAATGATCTGCACCAATAGTTTTTGCATATTCTTCAGTGAGGACAGCGCCGCCAACGATCACCTTGCACCAAGGCGCTTTTTTATGCAAAAGGCGAACGGTTTCTTCCATTGCGGGAACGGTGGTGGTCATCAGAGCAGAAAGTCCTGCAAAAGGAGCTTTGACTTCAATTACTTTTTCCACAAATATATTGGGGGCAACGTCTTTACCGAGATCGATCACGTCAAAGCCGTAGTTTTCCAACAATAGCTTTACGATGTTTTTGCCAATGTCATGAATGTCACCTTTTACGGTGGCAAGGACAAATTTTGCTTTTTTTCCTGTGCTTTCCGTTTCGGACAGTGCGGCTTTAATCACTTCAAAAGCACTTTTTGCCGCTTCTGCACTCATCAAAAGCTGAGGAAGAAATATGCGCTTTTCTTCAAAGCCAACGCCAACCTTGTTTAGGGCAGGGATGATCTCGCTATTGACGACATCAAGGGGAGCTTTCGTTTGGACCAACTTCTCGGTCAGATCTTTTGCTTGTTCACAAAGGCCTTTTTGAATGGCTCCCTGCAGATCCTTCGTATTGACATCTGCTTCCTTGATCCTTATCGGCGCTGCTGCCGTGGTTTGAAATTCATCTGCGTGAGCGATGTAGTCTGCGCAGTTATCGTCCAGCCCGCGGAGAGCACGAAACGCAAAATACGTTTTCATCATATCTGCGGAAAAGGGATTCATAATTGCGGCAGAGAGTCCGTTTTCAAGTGCCATGGCAAAAAACGTACCGTTAATGGCGTCGCGAACGGGAAGACCGAAAGAGATATTTGATACGCCCAGAGAGGTGTGACAACCCATTTTTTCGCGAATATGGCGCAAAGCCGTTAACGTTTCAACTGCCGCCCTTGAATCTGCACTGACTGTCAATGCCAGGGTATCAAAGATCAGATCCTTTTTATGAATTCCGTATTCTTCCGCCTTGGTTAGAATTTTTTCAGCAATTTCGATTCGTTTTTCGGCAGTCTCGGGAATACCGCTTTCATCCAAGGTAAGGCATACGACGACACCGCCGTACTTTTTTGCCAACGGGAAGATCGCTTCCATGCTTTCAAGCTTCCCGCTGACGGAGTTGATCATTGCTTTCCCGTTGTAGCGGCGAAGCGCTTGCTCCATTGCGTTCGGATCAGCGGTATCAATCTGCAGGGGGAGATCAAGAATGGCTTGAAGCTCCGTTACCGCACTTGTCAGCATCGCCGCTTCGTCAATTTCCGGTAGACCTACGTTGACATCCAGAATGTGAACTTCTTTTTCTTTTTGTTTCACTCCCTCGTTCAGGATGTAAGCCATATCGTTTTCTGCCAAAGCCTGTTTGAATCTTTTTTTGCCGGTCGGGTTGATTCGTTCGCCGATGAGGATCGGCTCATTGCCGAATTTTACAGTGTGGCTGTAAGAGGATACGATAGTATTATTTTTCAGCGAAATCGGAATAGGCGAGTATCCTTCGATTTTTTTTGCGAGGGCAGAAATGTATTCGGGAGTGGTGCCGCAGCAACCGCCGACTGCACGAACGCCCATTTTCACAATTTCTGAAAGATCTTTTGCGAATTCTTCTGCGGTTACGTTATAAACCGTAGCCCCGTTTTCCATTTTAGGAAGCCCGGCGTTGGGTTTCAGTAGGACGGGAACGGACGCGGCTTCGAGGAGTTTTTTTGCAACACCGATCAACTGCTTGGGACCGAGGGAGCAGTTTGCACCAACGGCGTCAGCACCAAGTCCCTCCAGCATTGCGACCATTGCTTCAGGGGTGGCACCCGTCATTAGCTTTTCATCCGCACCGTAGGCGTTGGAAACGATAACGGGGAGGTCGCAAGATTCTTTGGCAGCCAAAAGTGCAGCCTTCGTTTCATAACTGTCGTTCATGGTTTCGATAAAAACGAGATCGACGCCGGCCTTTACACCGATATTTATGCTTTTTTTGAAAACGTTGACTGCTTCTTCAAAATCCAGATCACCGTAAGGCTTGAGAAGCTTACCGGTAGGACCCAGATCGAGGGCAATAAAGGTTTCCTTTTTTGTGTTTGAAGCAAGAACCGCTGCTTTTGCGTTATCAACTGCGGCAAAGATTATTTCATTGAGCTCATTGTCGTCAAACTTTAAGCAGTTTGCGCCGAAGGTATTTGTGGAGATCACGTTGCTTCCTGCGTCGAGATATGCAGTGTGAATTTCACGAATCACCTCGGGGTGCGATACGTTCCACCGTTCGGGAAGTTCGCCGGGCAAAAGGCCCTTATTTTGCAGAAGTGTACCCATTCCGCCGTCTAAAATGACAAGATTGTTTTTTAAAAATTTTTTGAACGTCATATAAATCACTTACTCTCTGATTTTTTGATACCGACAAAAGCGGTCACGGATTTTGATGGGGAAAGCAGAAGACTCTCGTTGAGATAGACGCCAATCGTTTGATTGGTATTGAGTAAAGCCAGGATTTCCTTCTGATAATCCAATGGTAGATCTCCGTATCCCGGGCTGAATCGCGGTGTGAACGCAAACCCTTGTTCGTGTTGAATTTTTTTGCAAAAGGTGTCGCACAGTGCCTCAACTCGCTCTGTTCCGATGCTATGTAGCATTAGAGCCTTGGCAGGGGAGAGTGATTTGTATTTTTCTATCAATCTGTCAATTTTAAGACCTGCACTGGCAACCATCAAGATCACGCTGTCACATTGTCGGAGATTTTTTTCAAGATCCTTGGATTCGATCCTCATATTTCCGATACAAAGCATTTTGTTTTCTCGTGTGATGCTGAAAACTCTATATGCCACTCTTTCGCTGAAAATATCTTTGCATTCAGCAAGACATTCGCGCAGAAGCTTGTCTGTTTCGTTCGAGGGCTTTGCAACTCCTGAATATCGTAGGATTTCTTTTACGGAAACAGGCGGCAGGGAGCAGTTTTCAATGAAAACAGGAGAAATCATTTGCCCAAAATATCGGAAAGATTGGCTTGAATTTTTGCAGCTACGTCAGGCTTATTCATAGAATAAACGTGAACGCCGTTGATTCCGTTCGCGTACAGATCGATGATCTGGTCTGTGGCGTAGGCGATGCCGGCTTGTTTCATGGCATCGGGATCCGAGCCGAATTTATCCACAAGACTTTTGAACCTCTGGGGCATAAAGGAGCCGGAAAGTTGAATTGCTCTTGAGACCTGATTCGCGTTTGTGATCGGCATAATGCCCGGAATGATGGGGACGGTAACGCCTGCTTCGCGAATCTTGTAAAGGAAATTGTAAAGAAGATTATTGTCGAAAAACATTTGAGTTGTCAGAAATTCGCATCCCGCATCAACCTTTTCTTTCAGGTATTTAATATCTTCTTTCTGATTTTGACTTTCGGGATGGATCTCCGGATAACAAGCGCCGCCAATACAAAAATCCGGGTTTTCCGATTTCAATTCAAAGATCAGATCTGTGGCGTGTTTATAATCCCAACCGCTTCTGTCTGCATTCAAAAGATTTGCGGGAATATCTCCTCGAAGTGCCATAATGTTCTCAATGCCGGCTTTGCGAATTTCAAGAATCTTTTCTTTTACGGTAGCTCGTGTAGAAGAAACGCATGTCAAGTGGGCAAGCGTAGGAACTCCGTGAAGAGCCTTGATATTCTTTGAAATTTCAAGTGTATATTTACTTGTTCCGCCGCCGGCTCCGTAGGTTACGCTCATAAAAGAAGGACGGAGCTTTGCGATCTCTTCAACGGCAAGCCTTACGCTTTCAAAGCTGCTTTCTGTTTTGGGAGGGAAAACCTCGAAGGATAGAGTAAGCTTATCTGATTTTAATACGTCGGTGATTTTCATAAAATCATTCCTTTTCTGTTTCAAGATCTTTTTTTGTTTTTGTCAGACGATGACTCATAGCAATCAATCCATAGAGCTCATCCGAATCGGTTTTGGAGTTGATTTCAACGGTGATCCACTTTTCTTTATTCATGTGGTAAGCCGGATGAAAGCCTTTCTTCCCGCGTAAAATATCGCCGAGGATAGGATCAACTTTCAAATTGACTACGGTAACGGGTTCGTTGCCGTTTAACCCTAAAACCCTTGGATCAAGCTCCATTACGACTGCAAACCACTTTCTTCCGCTAGGGTGGCGGTAAATAGCCGTTGCAGGATTCTTTGCAAACAATCGTTCCGCCGATACCCCGTAGGTATCATGAATCTGTTTATCAAGTTCAAATCTAGTCATCTTATTGCCTTTGTAAATTTATTCAATTTATCTTAACACATTGGCGAAAAAAATGCAAGAATATACATAAAAAAGCTGTGCGCGAAAGCACAGCTTTTTTAATCAAAGAATATTAAGAAATTTGCGGAAAGGTGGAAGCATTGCTTCCGCCCAAATTCGGCAGCCTTCTTCGTTGGGATGCTTTTCGTATTTGCTTTTTCCTTCCCACTGGGAGTAATCCACAAGAAGAGGTGCAATATGAAAGAATCCGTCTGCTTCGTTGGAAAGCTCGTTTACAAGGTATTGGTTGATTGCATTCCAACGCTCAAGATAATCGTCCTGCCAGTCAAAGGGAGGAACGGAAATCAGAAAAACCTTGATCCCTGCGTCTTTAAGCTTTTTGACGATCGTGGCAAAGTCTTTTTTCATACCTTCTACGCTTCTGCCGCGTCCTACGTCATTGCTTCCATAGGCAACGACCACCGCATCCATTTGCTTGGCTTTAAAGAGCCAGGCTCCGTCACTTGCGGCATCTTGTCCCTTTCCATAGCCGATGCCGAGATTCCAGTAAGAGAATTCCTCTCCGATGGAATCACTGATAAGAGCATTCCAATGGGTATAAGCATTAGATGGAGTTCCGACGCCCTGTGTAATGGAATCACCAAGATAACCGATTTTTTTTCTGACCTTGCGGTCACATCCGATCATTCCGGGGATCGGTACGCGTTTGTCAGGAACGAAACGTCCGTTTTCCAGCGTAAAAATCGGCAAAATGGATTCCCAATGGTAGGGGATCATCGCACCGCGATAACGAACCTCATAGCAGAGAAAATCTCCTTTTTCTGCAGTTAACTCTACGGGGTCAGAGGTGAAAAACTCGGCAGGCATTACGTGCTTCGACTTCTGTCCTCCAAAAGTCAGAGAAACAAAGTTTTCGACTTCACCTGCAACCTCTGGAGAGGTTTCCTTGCAGATTCCGACTTTTGCTTCCAGAAGCTCCCACTCGTCGCAGATCTTATTACAGCAGCTTTCTTCGCCGAATTTGTAGGTGCTGTCCATTATGTTGGAAAAGAGAAGGGAATAGTTATATGTTCCTCCTGCAAAGATCTTATAATAGATCCTGCCGGTCATTTCCTTTCCTTCTGTGCTGAATATCAACTGATTTCCTCCCGCACCCAAGGTGTTGGAGGAATAGGTTTCAAACCATTTCACGGCGTTTCTCCTCAGGCATCCAACAGGGGATTATCAAGATACTTTGCGGGGTTTTTGACCAAAACGGTTTCCAGGATTTCTTCTGCGTTGTCGTATTTTTCGCGGATCATGTTTGCAATCTTGGTAACGAAATGTGCGTATCCGGGCCCCTCGTGGGTCACAAGAAGCTTTTTCAGACAGATGTCGCAGGATACAAGAATGTTGTTCACGTAGCCGGCGTCAATGAGTTGATAAAAGACCTCCATTCTTTCTGCATCGGTGGGGAATCTGCCGTAAGCGCAGGGAATTGGGTACTCTTTTCCAAAATTGTCAAATTCAAGATAAACACCGCGATCCATAATCTTTTTCATATCTTCGACGTCAAGAAGAATATCCGTATGGCAAATAGCAATGTTTTCAGGCTTTACACCTTCGCGTTCGAGAAGATCGATTACAAAAATTCCGTGTTGAGCCCATGGACTCAAATGAACCATAATGGGCGCACCGGTTTTTTTGTGAGCGATGGCAGAGGCTTTCAAAACACGGATCTCCTCGGGATTGATCTCGGTGCTTGTGCCGATCTCTCCGATGATGCCGGCTTTAATGTCTGTTCCGTCGATGCCTTCGGTCAGCTCTTTTACCATTACTTCTGCGATTTCCTCGATGGACATATTTTTGATTTTGTCTGGATGAGCGTCATAGGTGTAGTAGCCGCAACAGGTAACGACGTTCATACCTGTTTCTGCCGAAAGTCTTTTCAAAAATTTTACGTCTCTGCCGATTCCGTCGATGGTAACGTCAACAAAGGTCTTACCACCCGCTTTGGTAAAAAGAGAGATTTCTTTGATGGCAAGGTCGTGATCGTCAAGCAGAAGATTGTCGCGCAGCTCGTAGCAGTTTGCCATTAAGGCGTCGTAATATTGCGGAGCAACCTTCGCATCCCAGCCAACGGAACCTGGGGTGCGGTCACCGAAGTATTGAATGCTGATGTCGATCAGCGCGTGCTCGTGAGGCGTGGTAATGCCGAGTTCTTCTTTTTTTACCACGCCGTTTACGGTCATAATACCCATAATAGTTCTCCTTATTCAATAAATGCTTCTTCCTGTTCCTTGATTCGGTTCAGGATCTTGCTTTCCCATACGAGAATGAATTCGAAAACGTCAAACTCTTTTTGGAAGCGCATCTCGTTTTTGCAGGCAAAGCTGCGAGCATCTGCCCAAGCGGGATCCATTTCTTCATTTTTTCCTGTGGCTGCCAGAAGAAGAACCCTTGCAGTCTTTCTGCAAAGCTCTGTGTAGAACAGCAAGCATTCCCAAGATCGTTTCCAAACCTCGTCCGAAGTGTTGAGATTCTCTTTGATGGTCGGTAAAAAGCTATCAATCAGTAGAGGGATTTTTGCGTAATTTGCTGCGTTTTTTGGATTTCGTACGGGCGTTTCACCACGCAAAACCGTGGGGTCGTAGAGCTCTGACAAGGTTGCAAGAAAAGGCTTTACTTTTTCGCCGTCTTTTCCGTAGCAGGCGTAAAAATAACTGTCGGAATTGGCATTAAAACCGTTTTTGCCGCTCCATAGTGCTTGTCCCATAATATTCATTCCAAGACCGTTAGGCATAAAAACGCGCATGTTTTGGCAGCTCATCATTCCATTTAAGCCAAGGCTTCGGAAGTCTTCAACGTCCTGTGCCATGATTTGTACGCTTTTATAGCATCCGGGATCATTGATATAATCCCACATATAGTGGTAGTCAAAAATGAAACTATCACCGTGGAACAACTTTTGCCATGAATGAAGATAGGGAAGTGTATCGCCGGCGCCGGGAGTAGGTACGAAACCGTTTCTCTTGAAAGGCGGCTCCTTTTTTCCACTGTCAGATGCGAGAGGAACAGAATAGCTTCTTCGAATGGGGGCGTAAAGAAGTACGAAACGATCTTGGTTGTTAAGTACTTCTTTTTCAGGCTCCCACAAAAGATCGAGATAGATCAAAAAAACGATTTTTGTTTCAAGTCCTTCACGGGTCAACCGATCGTCTATCATATTGAGAATCTTTACGTAGTGATCGGAAGGGCGGGCGGTTGCGCAATGCGAGCATTCACATTGATTGTTTAACGTGTCAGCAAACCAGAAATGAACGTATTGGACTGTAGGATTTTCCTTTGCGTAGGTTACAACCTCATCAACAAGAAGCTGTTGCACTTCGGGATCGGAATAGCACAGATTGGTATCGATCCCCGACCCCTTAAAAAGACACTTTTTTCCGTCAATGGTTGCAATCAGCTTTTCTCTGCCGGGAATTACCTCGTCATCACGGTTCTGTTCGTGCCAGGCGCCGCTGATCATTCCCAGAATTTTGGAACCCCAACCGTGACCGATTCTCTGGTGCTGTAGGCCACGCAAAGCGATTTCGCGATCAAAGTCTTGCACGAATGAATCGATTGTATCTAAGGAAACGGGGGTGGGCGTAAATTCGGGATTGCTGTAATGCTCATACCAACGGCGAAACGTCCATGCGGGGCGGAACAATTGGGTAAAAAACTCGTTGAATCCCAGCTTCGGAGCCCAATCAATCATATCGACGACGTTTTCGTAACAGTTTGATCCCTCTAGACAAAGGCCGCGGTGTCTGTAAGCGGGAGTTTCGCTCAAAGTGACACAAATCTGAGATGAGTCGGTTTCGGGAGTGAATTCTCCTGCTCTGCCTGGACGAACGAAAACGCAGCCTGCTTCGCGAAAGAAACGGTAAACTGCAATTAACACGCTTCGGTCATTAACACCGACGATTTTTCCGCTGCAGCTTTTTATGTCGATACGGATTCCATCGTCGATGATAGGATCTTCAATTTCTGAAAAAGCAGCTTTGCCAATATATAGAATGTCCCCGGATGGCAAGTTGTTGTTATCGTAAATGACAACAGTGGAGGCGGGATCCATTTTTTTCATAATTCGCGCGAATTCTTCGGCGGCGAAGCGAATCGTCGGGGAATCTTCTGTGATAACGTTCCAAATTCTTTGCTTCATAAGAGAAAATACCTTTATTTTTTTGTTTAGAAGGAGTATCCTTCAACACTGTAATAAGCCATATTGGTCTGCCTGACGTCAAGTCTGCCGAAGCAAGCACAAATTGGAATATCGCTTTGTACCCAGACCGTGTATTGTACGGACTCACCAAGCATCAAGCCGCGCTCACCCAAGGGGTGATCCAATCGGATGCAAGTAGTTCTCATTCCCTCAAGCTCAACAAAGATCCCTCTTTCGGGATCCTTGTCTTCAAAAAGGAAGGTGAGCTCGATTTTTGCTTTTTCATTATTCAGGTTGGTGAGCATCAAGGCTTCGTGTCCCTCGAAGTTGGGATTGTCCCCGTGAGGAGGAAGATAGCCGTCGCAGAAGACCCAATTTCTTTTTCCTTTTTCCATGATATTCTCCTTTATTTCTTGAAGATCTGAGGAATGGCTTTGTCGTTGTAGGTGGTCATACGCTGAGCGCCTTTTGCGGTGATCAGATAGCAGTCCTCAACACGGAAGGAGCCCCATTCCATTCCCTTAAAATATGCGTCAATACAGATCGCCATGCCTTCTTCGATGATTCTCTTGTTGTTGACGGAGAATACGGGAGCTTCGCATTCCAGCATACCGGTGCTGTGAAGGCTTCCGTAGGGACAATAGTCAATATAACCGTACTTGGTCAGATAATCGGTGTAAGCGTTCAGTACGACGTCGCAGGGGGTACCGGGAACCATCAAAGCACTTGCTTCATTGAGAGCTTCATAAGCGCAAAGAACGGCGTCTGTGATCTTCTGGGGAATTTCGCCGAGTACGAGGGGACTGCAGCAAATACCGTTATAGCCTTCGTAGCATACACCTGCTGCAAGATTGATGATCTCGCTTTCCCCGATCTGGCGCATGGTATTCTTGCACATGCTGATAAAGGAATTCTTGGGACCGGTTGCTACCATAGGAGAAAATGCCTGAACGTAACTTTCGGCACCAAGGGTCATCATTTCTGCTTCAAACATACCTTCGATGTGTCTTTCGGTCATTCCTTTTTCGATTCTGGGTACCACGTTTTCAAAGAGCTTCGTGGTCATTTCCCAGTTGGTTTTCAAAAGCTCGATTTCCGCCGGGCTCTTTCTGATTCTCTGCTCGTAGTGAATATCGTCGCAGTCAACGATCTCTGCTTCTGAGAATACTTTTTTCAGCTTGTTCATAATGATTGCTGGGAAGATCAGTCTGCCGATGAAGCCAACTTTCTTTGCACCGGGATGCTCTGCTTTAACCTGCTTGAAAAGCTCCTCGAAGTCAAGCTGCCCCTCGGTATCGTATTCGAAGCCGCTGACTTCGCCGATCTCCGGAAGAATTGCAATGCGGCTGTTCGGAAGTTTGTTTTCGACTTGGCAGTAATCGTAGGAAGCCTGTCCGCTGCAGACGATTACCTCACCTTCGGCAGGGATCACGATTGCGGAATTTTCGTTTACGGGTGCAAATCCGCAATAGTAGCGAACGATTGCAATTTCCAGCAGGTTAGAATAACCGACCACGATATCGATTCCGTTTTCTGCCATCTTTGCGCGCAGTGCATCAACTCTTGCTTGAAATTCTTTTCCTTCAATGGGCTTTGCGTAGTACATAATTGTCCTCCTGAATATAATTATTCTGTAATTATTTT
Organism: Oscillospiraceae bacterium; assembly: GCA_015065325.1. Classification (GTDB taxonomy): domain Bacteria; phylum Bacillota; class Clostridia; order Oscillospirales; family SIG627; genus RGIG5579. The sequence goes on from SVQO01000007.1 coordinate 69,065, forward strand.
TTCCGCCTTTTCGCGGTATTGAACCGGTGTGATTCCGTAGTGTTTTTTAAATACGGAGTCAAAGTATTTTACCTCTCGAAACCCAAGATCATCTGAAATGTCGGAGATGCTTTTATCCGACTCAGTCAGAAGCCTTGTTGCTTCTTCGATCTTCAATCGATTGAAGCAAGTGATCAGGGATTCTCCGGTTTGGCTTTTGAATGTTTTACAAATGTAGGAGCGTGAGTAATTGAATCGTTCACATACGTCATTCAGAGCAATTTTCTTGTGAATGTTTTCGCGAAGGTAACGTAAAATAGCGTTAACCAGGTCTTGATGAAAATTGCGATCGCTGAAGAATTCGATCTTCGAGCCCCCTTCAGCAGAAAGTTCTCGGACCAAGCAGATCAAAAGGTATTCAAGCTGCAAAAGAAGTGCTTGCTGTCCACCGAAAACAGGGGTATCCAAAACCTGCAGATGATCGCTCTCATTCAATCGAAATGTGTTTTGACATTCTTTCATAATGAGGTTCATACAAGAATGAATTTCTTGACCGAAGGGGAAAACGTACTCGGAGATTGCATCCAAAGCTTGAGAAAAACTGTCAAAACATACGACGAAAGCTTTGCTTCGGTTTCCATGATTGGAAAAATACGAATGTCTTTTGTTGGGGGAGATCAAAATCAGTTGGTTCTCGGAAATCGGATGCTCTTGGTTGTCAATGCGAACGGTAATACTGCCGCCGAATACAAAACATAGTTCCCAAAAGTCGTGAAATTCTTCGTAATTACGGTACTTTCCTTCAAAATCCAAAAATTCCGACGTGATCAGCTCTTTTATGTCAATTACGTTGCAGATCCTATGTCGAAGGTAAGTTTTCATCCGATTCCTCCAAAAAGCAAGCATGCTTTGTTACAATTATAATTTAAGCGCAAAACGTTGTAAATCTGAAATCTTCTATATAAGTACCAAAATATTATTCTCAATTTGGTGATAAAGAAAATTTTGTCGTGCAAATTGCTAAATTTGATCAAGCAGAGCAATTCTGTTTTGGTGCTTTATCCAAAGTTGGTTATATTTTATATGCTTTTAAGTAAAAATTCAACACTTTTCCGCATATATTTCTTTTAATACTTGATATCTTTTAAAAAAAGAGTAAAATGATACCGTGACAAGTTGGCGTTCGTTTATCATGTAATTTTAGTTGCTTGAAAAAAATAATTTTGTCTGTTACAATAAACGTAATAATTTGATTGGAGAGTGAATTCTATGAAACTGATTATTAAAGACAATTATGCAGAAATGAGTTTGTGGGCTGCAAATCACATTGCCAATGCGATCAATGCACATAGAGAAGACCGTCCCTTCGTACTGGGCCTTCCTACCGGTTCTTCTCCTCTCGGTGTGTATAAAAACCTGATTGAAATGAACCGTGCAGGTGAAGTCAGCTTCAAAAACGTGGTTACGTTCAACATGGATGAATACGTCGGCTTGCCACGTGAGCACGATCAAAGTTATTGGTATTTTATGCACGATAATTTCTTTAACCATATTGATATTCCTGCCGAAAACGTCAATATTCTCAACGGTATGGCTGAGGATCTTGAGGCAGAGTGTCAGAGATATGAAGATAAGATCGCCTCTTACGGCGGAATCGATCTGTTTCTTGGCGGCAGTGGTGTTGACGGTCACATTGCTTTCAACGAACCATTTACCTCTCTTAATTCCCGCACCGGTGTGCGTGCTCTGACCGAAGACACTTTGATCGTAAACTCCAGATTCTTTGGAAACGATCCCGAGAAGGTTCCGAAGACTGCCCTTTCCGTCGGCGTTGGTACCGTTTGCGATTCCAAGGAGGTTCTTCTTGTTATTAACGGTCACGCAAAAGCTCGCGCTCTCCGTCATTGCGTAGAGGGTGGAGTAGATCACGCTTGGACTATCAGTGCACTGCAGCTCCATCCCAATGGTGTGATCGCTTGCGACGAGGCTGCCTGCGGCGAATTGAAGCTTGATACTTATAAATACTTCAAAGAGATTTATAAGAACGAGCAGTAATTTTTCTGAAAGAGTCGATCGCAGATCGGCTCTTTTCTGATGAATTGATGAAAAGGGGAGAATAGAATGCTTCGGCTTGCGTTGAACGCTATTGTGAAATACTTATCGGGGTTGTTTCTGGTAGGTGTGTTATTGTTTCTTCCCGCCGGTACTTTTTCATTTTTTAATGCATGGCTTTTGATTGCACTCCTTTTTGGTCCGATGCTCCTATTTGGAATCATTCTTTTACTGAAGGATCCTGGATTGCTGCAAAAAAGATTGGACGCGAAGGAAGCGGAGAAAACCCAAAAAAGAGTGGTTGCATTGTTCGGGCTTTTGTTTGTTGCGGGATTTGTTCTTGCCGGATTGAATCATCGGTTCGCTTGGTCTGTATTACCCGATACCGTTGTTGTAACCGGTGCTATACTTTTATTGATTTCCTACGGCTTATATGTTGAAGTGATGCGGGAAAACGCTTTTCTTTCACGCACCGTAAAGGTGCAGAGCGGACAGCGTGTCGTTGATACCGGACTATATGGTTTCGTTCGTCATCCTATGTATGCGGTTACACTACTCCTGTTTATGTCTTTTGCCTTGGTTTTGGGTTGTTTTTGGAGTTTTTTGTGCTTTCTTGGATTTGTGCCATTGTTCGTGATTCGCATTGTGAATGAAGAAAAGGTTCTTGAAAGAGATTTGTGTGGCTATTCAGATTATAAATTGAAGGTTAAATTTCGTTTGCTTCCTTTTATTTGGTAAAAAACAGCAGAATTTTCTGCTGTTTTTTTATTTCGCAGTTTAATTTTGCAAAAAAAGTTAAAATATTGAATTTTTCTCTTTACCTTTGTCGAAAAATAAGATATACTACTTTGGTAGGCATCAACAAAACTATATAGTAAGGAGTGTATATTATGAAACTTTCACCTCTTCAGATGTCAAGATATCAATACAATCCCAAGCTTCCCGGAATGCTCAGAAACGGTATTTCCGAGATCTGCGTACAGAATGGAAGCGCCACAGAAAGCGTAGCAGATCAGGAGAAGATCAAGGCGCTTTTTCCCAACACTTACGGTAAAAATGAGATCACCTTCAAAAAGGGGCAGAATACTTCTGCAGCCAAAAAGCAAGTTGTTGGTGTTATTCTTTCAGGAGGACAAGCTCCCGGAGGACACAACGTTATTTGTGGTCTCTACGATGCTTTGAAGGCTACTGACGCAGAGAACGTACTGTATGGCTTCAAGGGAGGTCCCAGTGGTCTTTTGGAAGATGATTATATCATTTTTGATGATGATTATATCAATCAGTACAGAAATACCGGTGGCTTTGACATCATCGGCTCCGGCAGAACCAAGCTTGAAAGTGAAGAGCAGTTTGCTGTGGTTGCCGAGGTTTGCAAGAAACACGGAATTACCGCTATCGTTATCATTGGCGGGGACGATTCCAATACCAATGCTGCAGTTCTTGCAGAGTACTTTGCGGCTAACAATACCGGCGTACAGGTAATCGGTTGCCCCAAGACCATCGATGGTGACCTGAAAAATGAGGACATTGAGTGCTCCTTCGGCTTCGATACCGCAACCAAGACCTACAGCGAAATGATCGGTAATATTGGCAGAGATGCCAATTCTGCAAAGAAGTACTGGCATTTTGTTAAGGTTATGGGACGCTCTGCTTCTCACGTAGCTCTCGAGTGTGCTCTTGAAACTCAGCCGAACATCTGTCTTATCGGTGAGGAAGTGGCCGCAAAGAAGATGTCTTTGTCCGAAATTGCAAATTACATTGCCGATTCTGTTGCGAACAGAGCTGCTAAGGGGTGGAATTTCGGTGTTGCTATCATTCCCGAGGGCATCGTAGAGTTCGTTCCTGAATTTTCGGTTCTTATTGCCGAGATCAACGAACTCCTTGCCGGTGAAAAGACGGAAGCATTCAATGCACTTCCTACCTGGAAAGATAAGTACGATTTCATTGAAAACGGCTTGACCAAGGAGTCTATGGCTGTGTTTGCGATCCTTCCCGAGAGCATTCAGCAGCAGCTCTTCCTTGAGCGCGATCCTCACGGTAACGTTCAGGTATCTTTGATCGAATCCGAGAAACTCTTCTCCGAGCTTGTTAAGAATAATCTTGCTGCCAGAAAAGCCGAAGGAACCTACAAGGGTAAGTTTACCCCCATTCATCACTTCTTCGGTTACGAAGGACGCTGTGCATTCCCCTCAAACTTTGATGCAGACTACTGTTACTCCTTGGGTTATAACGCCTTTATGCTGATTCAGTACGGTTATACCGGATATCTTTCCAAGGTTTCTAATCTGTCCAAGCCCGCAGAGGAGTGGGTAGCCGGTGGTATGCCCATTACTAAGATGATGAATATCGAGAGAAGAAACGGCAAAGATAAGCCCGTTATTCGCAAGGCTCTCGTTGAGTTGGATGGAAAACCCTTCAAATATTTCGAAGAACGCAGAGCAGAATGGGCGGTCGAGACTTGTTATACTTATCCCGGTGCCATCCAGTACTATGGTCCTTCCGAGGTATGTGATCTTACCACCAGAACCCTGTCTCTCGAGCAGGAATAAACAGGTATTCTTTTCTAAAAAACTGATCGATTTTTTCGGTCAGTTTTTTTATATAATACTTGAAAAAAAATGATTTGCATTGTATAATTGTTCGCAGAACGAATAATAATTGTTCGTTTGGCGAATAATTGTTTGAGTTAAATATTGTTCGTTGAGCGAATAATACGTGTGGGGGGACTATGGATTTATTTCAGGATTACGTAAAAATCGAAGAAATTGCAAAGGATTGGGGCGTTTCTTCGCGACGTGTTCAGATCCTTTGCGCCGAAGGGAGAATCGATGGAGCAACGCGCTTTGGAAGGGAGTGGATGATCCCGAAGAATGCTTTGAAACCCCTTGATGGCAGAACGAAAAGCGGTAGATCGGTCTCTTCCGGATCTGCTCATGCCGCGATGCCGCGAAAAACTCCTTTTTTGCATATGACGGACCTCTATTCATCCCCGGGCACTGCTGAGGAAAGTATCGCCGCGCTTTCGGATAATCCCGAGGCGCAGACTCTTCTTGCTGCGGGAATTTACTATTCAAGAGGGGAGTATGAGAAAGCGTATGAAAGGTGCTATCACCTTTTGCCAAAGCACTCTGGATTTTATTCGGTAATATCTGCCGGTATGCTCCTTGCATTGTGTGCGATCTGGAGAGGAGATTTGAATCTATGGAGACAGGCAAAGATCCATATTGCTGAAGCTCCTGCAAAAACTAAGGGAGATCTTGATATTCTTGCTCTTTCTCTGGTAGTTGTGGACAGTATGCTTTACGATGTAAATGATTTTCCGGAATGGTTTAAGATCGGGCGTTTCGAGCTTTTGCATAAAGATGCACTTCCCGTTGCTAAAATGGCATATACAAAGTACCTGTATGCTTCGGCTTTTGCGATTGCAACCAAGGAGCACGAAGCCAATGGCATTCAGGGACTTACGCTGATGTCGATCCTTCCGTTTTCTGTAGAGCCTATGATCTCACAGGCAATGGCAGACAATTCGCTTATCTCTGAAATTTATCTGAGGCTGTCCTGTGCTACGATTTATCACAACTGCGGCAACGATGAACAGGCGATCTTTCATCTCGACCGAGCGATACGCCTGGCCGCGCCGGATCGTTTGTACGGCATTCTTGCAGAATACCGCCGAACCTTGGATTCCTTAATGGAGCAAAGGGTAAATGCCTTCGATCCTTCTCTCTGGCAACGAATTAAACCTCTGTATGAAATTTACGTTGAAAATTGGTCAAAGCTTAGCGGAGCCGTTCGAGGAAGGACGATCGCAACAACTCTGTCACCTAAACAGCGCGAGGTTGCAAAGCTTGCGGCTTTTGGCTTGAAAAACGAAGAAATTGCTTCTTCGTTGAATATGTCTTTGTCAGCGGTTAAGCTTGCTATAGCCGGTGTCAGCAGTAAAACGGGTATGTCCAGAAAAGAGTTTGCAGCGATTTTGTAATTTGCTCGGCTATTTTTGGCTGAAATTGGTCGTATTGTTTTTTAAAAAAATGGCTGATTTTTTTTGTTTTGGAGGATTGTGCGTTTTTCAACCTCTTGATACAATATCATTGTAAAAACAGACAGATTTATGTTTCAAAAGGAGCGTATATGTTTTCTATCATGTTCGACACAAATAAGGCACCCCCCGTCGTGCCCAAAGAAGGTGACCTCTATAAGGAGGTTACCATTGGTGGCAAGACCTTTCGGCTGTTCTACGGTTATTATGAAGAATTTGAGCGCGAGGGGCAATACAATGATCCGATGCCCATTTATCCCGATCTTCAAGAAGAACCGATTTTTACCGATGATGGTGAACCGATTATAACTGCCATCCAGGATGTTTGCGAGCATTATAGTGGCAAGCCAAATGCGATCGGAGACGGATGCATAGACTGTCTTTTTTTCGAACAGTGTGAGGAATTATTCGGGATTTGTAAAAATAAAAGCAGAAAACAGGTTTCCGAAATTCAGACGAATGTTCAGGATGAATAAAGGATCTATTTTGTCAAGATATCATTCGATTATTCTACATTTTGATTTTTAGTGCTATTTATTTAGGAGAAATAAAATGAAAAAAATCAGACCTTCGCAAAGAATCACGAGCCTTTTCCTCTGTGTTGTGATGCTTTTGTCTTATATTCCTTTTTCGGCAAAAGCCGCAAGCAGAATTGCTCCTGCCGTCGAATCGATTTCCCTCGTTACAACGGATCCCGGGACCGCTGATGCCTGGGAGCACATGATGGGAACCGCTTCGGACGGAAACCGTTACGCCGGCCGCGTGTGGGTTGACAAATCCGTTTATAAGGACGGTGACGTTGTAAAGTTTAACGGTAAAAATGATGCTGCTTCCTCTTATACCGTTTCCCTTGAAGATGATGAAGCTTTCCAAATCGTTTTTTCCGCTCTTGGTTCTACGATGACGACCAAGGAATCCACCACGACCACCGGTCCTATGGACGTTGTGCTTGTTTTGGATACCTCTACTTCTATGGACGATGAGGACGGAAACGGCGTTACCCGCCTCGAAAGAACCATTGAGGCAGCCAACGGTTTGTTGGAAGATCTTCTCACCCTCAAGAACGTTCGTATAGCGATTGTTACGTATAACGCTGACAGTGAAACCGTTATTCCTTTGGCTTCCTATAGTAACGGAATTGAGCTGGTTGTTACCGATTACTATAACAACGGTTCTTCCGATGCCGGTGTTGTTACCGCATACGATAACAACAGAAATGTGCTTGGCAGGGATAGCGGCTATACGATGGGTACCAATCTTCAGTCGGGTATTGACAGAGGATTTAATCTTCTTGCAAATGCTTCAAACGTTGAAGGACGTGTTCCCATTGCCATTGTCCTCACTGACGGACAGGCAAACCGTGCAAGTCAGGAAGGATTCTATGAGCTTTCTTCTCACAGTGATAAGGACGGTACCAGTGCCAGTGGCAGAAATCTTTATCTCAGTACTCTTCTGAACGCTGCATACAATAAAACAAAGATTGAAGAACATTACGGTACCGATGCAAACGTCTACACCGTTGGTGTTGATATTTCCACGAACGTAGTTGCAAGACTTCTTATGAATCCCGCAGATGCCAATAACGGCTTTAACTCCAGAAATTCCAACTCTGACGTAAAACGCGCCTACGAGAGTTTCCTTACCTGGTCAAACGGTCAGGACGTGACCTATAACAGATGGACCTTTGACCATAATTATCCTAAGCAGAACGGCGCGATCACCGATGCGAAGATCGCTGCAAATATCAATTACGCTGATACCTATTACGACGTATCCAATGCGGATATCTCCGATACTTTCGACCAGATTTACGAAGAGCTTTCCTCCGGCGTTTTCAATCCGATTTCCAGCACGACTTCCGTTTCTGGAGGAACCGGTGTTGAGCACACTCCTTTAATTTACGTTGACTTTATCGGTCAATTTATGGAAATCAAGGATATTCAGGCAGTTTCTTTGTTTGGCGCTTCCTACAGCGTTATTAAAAACGCTGACGGAACCTATTCCGTTGATACTGCTACCGGTGTGAATCCTACTACCGACGAGGCTTGGAATACCTCTGAAGATATTTTGATTTCCGTAATTGAGCAGAACGACGGTACTCAAAAGCTTGAGATTCGAATCAACCAGGAGATTCTTCCGATCATTTTGGAGCAGGTAAGTGCTCAGACCGTTGGTGACGAGACGACCGCTACCATCATTGAGACTCAACAGACTCCTCTTCGTATTTTCTATACGGTTGGAGTGGACTCCGATATTCTTCTCCCCAACGGACAAGTTGATATCTCGGCTGTTTCCGGTTATCAATACCTCGATTCTAATTCAGGTACCGTAACGTTCTACTCCAATGTGTTCGGCACAATGAATGCACCGGACAATAACGGTAACGTTCAGAACGGTGATGCACACGTTGGTTTTAAGCCTTCTCAGAAGAACAGATATTATTATCACCAGTCCAATCAGGGAATTTTCACTCAGATTACCAATAAATCCGGCGGTATTGTAACGATCCCCGAGAATGAAGAATACGGCCTCGTTTGGGATGAATCCAAGTATAATCTGAAGTGGATGAGCTATGATGATTATCAGAGCGCCAAAGATGATGACGTGGTATATACTTACGTAACCTATTATCATCCCACGCCCTCCGCTTCCGATGATGCGACCGCCGCAGAGGAGATTACCTACCTCATTTACGCAAATTGGGAGTATCTGAAGGAATCTGCTGCTTTCTTCGATAATAATACCGGTAAATACGTGAACTATGACGCTACTTCCGGATACACTGTTTCCGATCAGGGAGTTGCTATTCCCGTTGATAAAGTCAGCCAGGTGATCTCTGCGTATAAGCAGAGCAATCCCGGAGCAGATCTGTATGCTGTTCTTGGCATTGGTTCTCTAAGAACCAGCCGACTGCATAACATGGTGGTCCCCAAGTCTGAGAATCGTACCGATACTGCGGTGAACAGCTATTCTCCCGAATATACCCACGATACCGCTACCGTTCATAACGGAAATGATGTGGTTGTTTGGCTTGGTAACAACGGTCGCCTTACCATGGAATTGGATACCGGCATCGCGCTGACCAAGAATCTTGCACATCCTATTGGCAATGCGGATGATCTGTATTCTTTGACCGTAACCGTTCCTGCCGGGGTTATTGCCGTTCCCGTTGCTTTCGATGCCAACGGAGATGCACTTCCTGCAAATCGCACTTCGTACAGCGGTAATGTTTTCACCGTGAAGGTGAAGGCCGGCGAAACCGTTTACATTTCCGGTATTCCCGCCGGTACCGAATGCACGATCGGAGAAATCATTCCCTCTGATGCTGAGTACTACGTTTCGGATAGAACGGCAACCGTTACGGTTCCCACCGTTGCACAGGTTCTTGCGGGATCTGCGCAGTATGTTAATGCTTCCGTTACCAATGCACCCAACGAATACGGAAATCTCTTTATTACCAAGGAGATCGTAAGCAATCACACAGTTCCTGAGGGGGTACTCGATTCTTCCTTTGATATCACTGTAAACGTAGGTTCCGCTTTGGCAGGGAAGACCTTCGAAGCAGAACTCGATGAAAACGGTTCAGTTTCCAAGGTTAATAAGACAGTAGCCTCCAACGGTGATTTGAACTTCACTATCAAAGCAAGACATACCGTTGAGATTTTCAAGATTCCCGCCGGTACCGTTGTTACTGTTACCGAGTCGAATCCCGGCTCCCACTTTGCCGTGTCCTATCGAACACGCAATCACTCCGGTGAAACAGACGATAACGACAATTCTGTTGTGATCCCGGCAAATGCCAATGCAACTGCGGTTGTTTACAATCGCTATACTCCCAGTCCTGTAAGCGTTGATCTTGACGTCGTCGGCACGAAGAATTTTGTTGCTGAAGGCAACCACAACGGCGGAACATTTAATTTCAAGGTTCAAAAATTCGACGGAACGTCCTGGGAGGATCTGAACGGAAAGACGGCTTCCGTTACTTACGCTCTAAATGAGCACGGCCAGAAGACCTTCCAAATTGCAGACGTATTAAACGGAGTTTCCTATGACGAGGTTGGATCTTTTGCATACCGAGTTCTCGAGGTTAAGGGATCCGTTGAAAACGTAACATACGATCGAACTCTTTATGCTTTTAACGTGACCGTTATCGATAACGACGGTCAGCTCGTAGCAACCGTTACGGATAACGAGAGCGCGGCAATTACTGATGGATCCTACGAGGTTGTCTTTGAAAATACTTATCACACGGCTCCCGTCAGCATTGACATCAAGAAGCTTGTAGATAACAAATCCGGAGACAATACGGTTTCTTATGCTGGATTTGAATTTAAGGCTGTTGCCGCTGATTCAAATTGGGCACCCTTGACCGGTACCGACGCTTCGAGTTTCAGCATCTTTTCCGATGCGTCGGGTAATGCTCGCTTTACTTCTGTTTGCACCAAGGTGGGTACGTACCGTTTCTTGCTCAGTGAAGTTGAAGAATCGGGCAAAGCGTCCGCTGGCTGGACCTATTCTAAGGCTGTTTACCGCGTTACGGTTGTGGTTTCTTTGGAGAACGGTGACCTTGTAGCTACACTTTCCGTCGAAAAGACCAACTCTACCAACCCCGATGAGGTGGCTGAAATTTCTTCTGCAAATGAGAATAGCGGTAGCGTGAGCTTTGAAAACACCTATGATCCCACTGACGTTTCCGTCGATCTTGATGGGGTTGTAGTAAAGGAACTTACCGGAAAAACTCTTGAAGCAAATGAATTTACCTTCTACGTGTATAAAAATAACGATCGCAATACTCCCGTGTCGGTTGGCACAAACGACCTTAACGGAAACGTTAATTTTGTAAACTTCGTTGATGAGCTCGTCTTTTCTGAGGTTGGTAAATATGAATTTGACGTGGTTGAACGTATTCCTGACGGCGCTGTTTACGACACGTTCAGTGGTAAGTACGTTTTGAACGGAATGGGATACGATCCTACCATCTTCGACCTGGTTATTGAAGTCACCAATGATGCCTCCACCGGCAAACTCGTGGCAGACTGCTATTTTGAGGATTCGGTAAGCAACTACGTAACGTTCCATAACGTTTATTCGGTCGCTCCCACCGACTACACCATTGCAGGCTCCAAGATCCTTCACGGCAGAGCCCCCAGAGCTGAAGAATTCTACTTCGAGCTTTATGAGGAAAGTACTCTCCTTGAAACCGTGAGCAATGACGGAAGCGGTGCTTTCACCTTCAAACGCATTGAATATACGAAGGCAGGTGTGTATACCTACACCGTTAAAGAAAAGAGCGGATCCGTTCCCGGTGTTACCTATAACGGTGTGAATAATCCCGTTACCGTTGTTGTAACCGTCACTGATAATAACGGCATTCTCAAGGCAACTGCAAACGTTGCAAATTCTGCGATTCGATTTGAGAATACCTATTCTGCTGCTCCCGCAACCGTAAGCTTTGGTGGCACGAAAACACTGAAGGGCGCCACACTTTCGAATGACGCTTTCACTTTCAATCTGTACCGGACGGGAAGCTCTTTCGAGATTGCTCCCGGTACTGCTCCCGTCGAGTCTGTAAAGAATAATGGTGCTTCCTACTCCTTCACTCCCAGATCTCTTTCAACTCCCGGCACCTATTACTTCGTTATCGCCGAAGACGTGTCCAACCCGGCAGAAAACATCGTTTATGACCGTACTCTGCATCACTACATCGTTACCGTTCGTGATATTGGCTCCGGTCAGTTGACTGCAATCGTTACGAATGCGGAAGAGGGTACGAGTTCCGCAGCTTCTGCAAGTGTTTCCGCAAAAGCAGATTTCGTTAATGCAACCTTCGATGAAGTTACCGAAAAAGAAGTATTCCTTTCCGGCAACACGACTACCTCTATCGATGGTAAGCGCGTTAATGAGGGCGATGTTCTGACTTACTACATTACCTACACGAATTACAATGGCTACGATGTAGTAGTTGATATCCTGGATACCATCCCCGAGTTTACCTCATACGTGGACGGAAGTGCGTCTCATAACGGCTCTTACGCTGGTACTCACCTCGTATGGGTTCTCAACGTCAAGAGGGGCGAGAGCGTTACCGTGTCCTTCAGCGTTAAGGTTAACAAAACCGAGGCGATCCTTCCCAACGTTGCAACCGTTCGCGACGGTGTGAACACCTACCATACCAACGAGGTCGTAAACCATACCGTGGATAACGTTGTTGAGAAAGACGTATTTCACGAGACTGAGCCTGAGATCAGCATTGACGGTAAGAAGGTCTATGAGGGTGATGAACTGCTTTATACCATTACCTATACCAACGTAAGCGGCGATACCGTTGATTTAGAGTTTACTGACCAGCTTCCCGCAAATACTACCTACGTTGAAAATTCCGCAGATAACGGCGGAGTTTACAACGGTGGAAGGCTTACCTGGAATATTTCCGACGTTCCCGCTTGGGAAAGCGTCACTGTATCCTTCAAGGTAAAGGTTAACACTAAGATCGGAGCAACTACAATTACCAATGAAGCAAAGGTATTTGACGGAACCAATACGTTTACTTCCAATCAGGTTGTAAATCATACGGTTACCGACGACGTGAAGAAGGATGTTTTCCTTGCCGATGAGCCTACGGTTTCTATTGACGGAAAGCCTGTAAAAGTCGGTGATAAATTGGTCTACACCATTTATTACAAGAATACGGATAACGAAATTGCAACCGTCACGATCACCGATCAGCTTCCTGCTACCTTATCTTACATGGAAGGTAGTGCAAGCCACGGAGGTACGCATCAGGACGGAAAGCTCGAATGGACGATTGATGTTGCTGCAGGTGCAAGTGTTACCGTATCTTTCGAGGCAACCGTAAAGGCTGTAAACGGATATAACATTGAAAATCAGGCGACCTTCGTCGAAGGGAAGAACACCTATACCTCTAACGTTGTATCCAATCCTACGGAGATCGTATCGAAAGATGTCCCGGCTACTGGAGATTCTTCAGAGCTTACCTTCTGGTTGGCAGCGCTTTTTGTAAGCGGTATCTCACTGTTTACCATTACCCTTGTTGAACGTAAACGTAAAACCGCAAAATAATCAATAAAAAAACTGATCGATTCATTCGATCAGTTTTTTTGTAATGCGTTTGAATTATTTTTGTCTGAGAAGATAAAGTCCCGCTGAGAAAAGTCCGATTCCCATTAGCGTAAAGCCGGCTTTAACTTCAAGTGTTCCTAAAAGCGAAGCGACAACTATAACGATTCCCATTGCTAGGGGAAGTGCTTTTAAAATCGTATCGATCAGAAAGTCTGCGCCCTTATGACCATTTTCTGGAAAGGACTTAGCTTTCATTAATCCTTCAAGTGAGATCCCCAGTATTTCCGCAAGCTTTGGAATCGTTTGCGTATCAGGGCACGCAATATCTCTTTCCCATTTTGATACAGCTTTATCGGTGACGTTCAGTAGATCGCCCAACTCCTTTTGCGTTAAATTTTTTTCTTTGCGCATAGTGCTGATAATCTCGCCCATACTTCTGTTTGACATTCTTATTTCTCCCTTCATTATGTTTTTTTAATTATACCATTTTCTCTCTCAACAGTAAACCGAAGGGAGGTAGAGTTTACTAAACCGTAGGTTTGCTTTGAAGTAGGGGAATTGATCTTATGAAAATATAAAAACGGCTTGAAGCAACTTCAAGCCGTTTTGTGATCTCTTTATTCCCACTCTTTTTTAGGATTCTTCTTTGGCTTATTTATGTCCTAAATATTATCCAAAACAGCAATTTTGACACCCATTTTCTACCCATTATTTCATTTACCAAAAATTTTGTTGCAGAAAAAGTTGCAAAATTGCTGGTGGAATGGTGCTGGGTGGTTGTGAGGTTTAAGAAAGCCCTTTTTCGATTGCATTGGCTAATGCACGCAATCTGTTAACACAATATTTACCACCGTGAATCTCGTATGTAGTATTTTCGGTTGCTGATGCTTTCTTGACCTGTGTTAGTACTCCAACTTCATCTTTTGATAGTGTTTCAAATGCACTGATAAGTTCTTCAAGAGAAGGTGAAAGTTCAGTTCTACGTAGCAGAAAATACAAATCACGTGCAGAAAGGCTTTCCATTGCATCCTGTTCTTGCTTAAATGTAGAAATAACCAAAGTTAATATTTCTTTCTCTCGTTTTCTTGCATCAATCAATTCGCTTAGCTGAGCAAGTCCATTAGGAACTATAAATAACAGCGCGATTTCATCTAAAGAAAATCCCAAGGCTTGTACATTTTGAGCAATGTCGATCAATTCTTCATCTGTAATAAGCGAAAATCCTTTTTTGCGAGCATGATTTTTGATAGTATCTCCACTAAACCCAGGACCAATTATTGCAACATAGTCGGCGCTATTTTTCTCCTTGTGTGTTTCAATTGCAACATCGCTAACATCAGTATGGGTAACAGAACCACTCGATTTAGATTTTCCGTCAACAACTGCAGTAACAATCTTCCCATTACAATCCTTCCAACGAACAACAACATCAGTATTGCCTGCCCCACCTATTCTTTTAGATTCAAAGCCCATGTATGCAAACATTTCTGCTATCAATTCTTCGAAAGCGACTCCAGAGGCTTTTGATTCAGCCATCGGATCTCGTGCAGCAACACGTAATCTTTCGAACAAATGCTCATTGGGATTACTGATAATGATTTCTGTATCGTTATCTTTTTGTGAATTTTTATTATTAATTTCTTGTTCTTCGACAGATGGTGCCATCAAGGGTAAACCTAATGCAAACTTCAAACCAAGAGGAGTAGCTTTAACATGTAAATATTGTGTTTCTTCTAAAACGCCTGCCTCAAGCAGAAATCCCATGATCCATCTTGCTTTTTCCAGATTTAATCCGTATTTTTTTGCCTCTTCATAAATATCGTTTCTTGTAACAACATTGGTTGCAAAAACAATCATTTCACCAACAAAACGCTTGTGCGAGTGGATAATTCTAATGAAATCTAGATCGTTGCCGCTATTACACCAAGCCTTTGCTGCTGAGGTTGCAACATAAATATTCCTTCCCACTTCCTCCAGCAAGCCATCAGCTCTTAAAAATGGCATCATCGATTCTACGCTACTTGTTTTCAACCCGAACTCATCTTCAATAAATTTAAACAAATCAGAACGAGATACTCTCTCATTTGAAAACTGTACGATTGTTCTTAAATTTTCAATTCGATTGGGACTAGGAACCAAACATTATATGTATTTCTTTTTTGGTGCAACGCAGGATTTGACTTTAAATTTAGGAGTAACTCATCGATTTCAGGAGGTGGAGTGGTAATTACAATTTCCTCATTGTTACTCGTAACGGCTTCTACTACTTCCGGAGTAACTAATTCCCAGTTTTCAAGTGCTTCTTTTCCAGCTTTTGTCAAAGCCCATTTTCTGCCCCCAACGCCTTCTATCAATCCTAATATCTCTAGCCAATCCATTCTGCGACGTGTGTTGCTTAAATTACCCCAATCTAAGCAATACTGTTGACATAGTTCTTTGTCTACATCTTCCACCGTCTTCGGAGAGAATGTTAAGAAATCCAGAACTTCTCCAACTAGACGATATTTATCATGTAACATACTCGCTAGTGCACCTTTAGATGGCAACTGCAAGAATTTAACACCATCATCGCTCAGACTTAACACACCAGAACGATTACTCACCAATCCGATACCTTTTAAAAAGGGGGCGTATGTGCGCCATGGATACAATGTATCTACTATTTCCAATTCTGGGGTGGCGCTTAGATCTACAACAGATTTAGTTCCTATAATTTTAACCAACTCTACAACAATATTAAACCATTCTTGTTTTCCGCCTCGAAGTTCAGGGATCGACCATCCCTTTCTTTTCCATTCTGATCTCTGTTTGTTTATATCAGCAATCTTCATATCAATTCAACTCCTTACTTGCGTTTGAAAAATTACTTATAAACCACTTGCAACTATTCCTTTTTATGTTTTTTCCATTGCAAGTTGCAAAAGTGTTGCAGAAGCATTTTTATCAAAACATAAAATGCCCGAAAGCCCTTTGTTTCCAAGGGTTTCCGGGCACTTGTTAGCCATTCGGTATCATTCCCACTCAATGGTTCCGGTGGGTTTGGGGGTTAGATCGAAGAGCACACGATTGATTCCTTCGACCTCGGAAGTAATTCTTTGCGTGATTTTGTGAAGAACGGGGTAGGGGATCTCTTCGATGGTTGCGGTCATTGCGTCAGTAGTATTGACGGCGCGAATGATGGCAGGCCAACCTTCGTAGCGCATTTCGTTACGAACACCAACACTCTTCATATCCGGGATGGAGATGAAGTACTGCCAAACTTTTTCTGCAAGACCGCAAAAGTCAAATTCCTCGCGGAGAATTGCATCCGCTTCTCTGAGCGCTTCCAATCTGTCTTTGGTAATAGCACCGAGACAACGAACGCCGAGACCCGGACCGGGGAAGGGCTGACGGTAAACCATAGCGTGAGGAAGACCTAGCGCTTCGCCGACTACTCGAACCTCGTCTTTATAAAGAAGCTTAATGGGCTCTACCAGCTCCATTTTCATATCTTCCGGCAGTCCGCCTACGTTGTGATGGGATTTTACGGGCTTGCCACTCTCTTTTGCCTTGATGCTTTCCAAAATGTCGGGATAAATTGTACCCTGAGCCAAAAAGTCAATTCCTTCGAGCTTCGCAGCTTCCTCGTCAAAGACCTTGATGAATTCCCCGCCAATGATCTTGCGCTTTTTCTCGGGATCGGAAACGTTTTCCAAGAGGTTTAAGAAACGGTCGGTAGCGTTGACGTACACAAGATTTGCATCAAGTTCTTTGCCGAATACTTCGATTACCTGTTCGCTTTCGCCTTTTCTCATCAAGCCGTGGTTTACGTGAACGCAAACCAGTTGCTTGCCGATTGCTTTGATCAAAAGAGCGGCAACAACGGAGGAGTCAACGCCACCGGAAAGAGCGAGCAGAACTTTTTTGTTTCCTACCTGCTTCTGGATGTCTGCAATTTGCTCAGCGATAAATGCGTCAGCGTGCTCTTTGGTGGTGATTCTTGACATTGTTTCGGGACGTACATTTGTACTCATACTTTTTCCTCCAAATTAGACATTATTGATAGGGAATATTATAATAAATTTCTTTTGTCCTTGCAAGAGTTTTCTTGTAATTTTATGAAAAAAATTTGATATGAATTGACAACGTGTGATTTTTCGCTTAACATATGCACAGTGAGGTGAGAAAATGATTCGCGAACTGGTGTATGAAGATTTTAAGGACGCTTCCTTGGTTTTGTGGAAAAGCTTTTATGATGCGGAAAAGAATAATCATTCTTTGGAAGGGATGGAGCTTTTTCGGGATCTGACTTCTCCCGTTTCTCTGTCTATAAACAGTTTCGAGGGTAAGATCCGTTTCTTTGGCTATTTTGAAAAAAACATCCTTTTGGCAGTAGGAGCAATCAAGGATCACAATCATATTTTGTTGCTTTACGTTTTACCGGATTCTCAGGGTAAAGGAATTGGTAGAGAAATACTTTTGTTTTTGGAATCAGAGTGCCGCGAAAAAAGAATTACGGTGAATTCATCGGACTGCGGCATTCCTTTTTATCAGCGCCACGGATATACGATTTGCGGTGAGCGAAACTGCTCTGACGGCTTGATAACAACTCCCATGGAAAAGAACGTGTAATTGCAGAGACCTCGGTTATTTGATCGAGGTTTTCTTTTTGTTTTCTTCTTTGTAAGCACGGGGTGATAATCCAAACTGTTTCTTAAAAGCCTTTGAAAAATGATAAATGTCGGTAAAACCGCAAGAGAACGCGGCGGTTGTTGGTGACATACCGTGCTTGGTCAGAAGCTCGGCTGCATTTGAAAGCCGCAGGTTTGACAAATATTTTCCGGGTGAGATCCCAAACTGTTTTTTGAAGATATTTGAAAAATAACTTCTGTCAAGTCCGAGCCTTTTTGCAAGTTCTGAAACGGAGATGGGGTTCATATATTCGTTTTTCATGTATTGGATCGCAATTTCGGTATAACTCGAATGATCTTTGCCATTTGCAGAAATCATCGAAAAGAATTCCCACAATTTTGCAAGTAAAAATTCAGTCTTTCCAAATTTTTTTAGCTCGCAAAGCTTCATTTCCTCAAAAATGTGCTTCGCTTCGGGACAATGAAGAATTGGCTTTTGTAAAAATGCAGATACGTTCTCATTGGAGTCAAACCCGATCCATACATAGGACCATGGATCAGTGCTATCTGCTTCGTAATACGTTTCGAGATACGGCGGAATTACAAAAAGGTCTCCTCCCGATAAGTTGAACGTTTTCCCCTCACGTGTGAAACTTCCTTTTCCGGAGTTTATGTAGTGGATCAGCCAATAAGAACGAACCGCAGGACCGTAACTGTGCCTTGGTGAGCATGTTTCATAGCCAAAGGTAACAGGGTTATAATCAGAAAGACCTAGATCTAATAGAATTTCATTGTGTCTCATATTTCCCTCCTATCTCACATTTTAACAAGTTTATATTACAAATGTCAATTCTTTTTTTTGAAATTTAATGTTACCATCATGGTGTCAGGAGGTGTTATATATGAAAATTACGTTTATGGGTGCCGGAAGTACGGTTTTTGTTCGCAAGGTGATTGGTGACTGTATGCTTAGCTCGGTCCTTGCAGACAGCACCTTTGCCCTTTATGATATTGATCCGATTCGCTTGCAGGAAAGCAAGGAAATTCTGGAGGCGATGAAGAAAGCGATTGGAGCCGACGGGAAGATCGAATGCTACCTCGGACCGGAACAGCGCAAGGATGCTTTGCGCGGTGCAAGCTTTATTATTAATGCGATCAACGTTGGTCTTTACGAGCCGTGTACCGTTATTGACTTTGAAATTCCAAAGAAGTACGGACTTCGTCAAACCATTGCAGATACTCTTGGAATCGGTGGCATTATGAGAGCTCTCCGAACCATTCCCGTGTTGGAAGATTTTGCTCATGATATCGAAGAAGTTTGTCCCGATGCTCTTTTTATGAACTATACCAATCCAATGGCGATGGTTTCCGGATATCTTCAGCGCTTTACAGGTGTCAGAACCGTCGGACTTTGTCATAGTGTCCAGGTGTGTTCCAAAAAACTATTGCAAAATCTTGGCCTGGAAGAGTATATTGAGGGCAGAAGGGATCTGGTCGCAGGAATTAACCATATGGCTTGGCTTCTTGAAATTCGAGATAAGGATGGAAACGATCTGTATCCTTTGATTCGCAGTCGCATTCCCGAGAAGATGGCTGATCCCGATTTTAAAGACAAGGTCAGATTGGATTACATCAATCATTTCGGTTATTACTGTACCGAGTCCAGTGAGCATAATGCGGAGTATAATCCCTTCTATATCAAGAAGAATTATCCCGAACTGATTGACCGCTATAACATTCCTTTAGACGAGTACCCCAGACGTTGTGTCAATCAGATCGAAAAATGGAAGGCGGAATATCATGACCTTCTGAACGCGGAAAACAAAGAATATGTTCGTTCTATCGAATACGCTTCTCGCATTATTGAAGCCGTTGTTACGAACGTGCCCTATGAAATTGGCGGAAACGTTTTAAATACAGGTCATTTGATTACAAATCTCCCGGAAGAGGCTTGCGTTGAGGTTCCTTGCTTGATCAACGGAATGGGTGTGAATCCTTGTTTTGTCGGAGCTTTGCCTGTTCAGTGTGCCGCAATGAATATGACCAATATCAATGTACAGCTTCTCACTTTGGAAGCTGCGCGGACAAAAAAGAAGGAGCATATTTATCAGGCTGCCATGCTGGATCCTCATACAGCTGCTGAGCTTGATATTGATTCTATCAAGGCGATGGTAGATGATTTGATTGAGGCACATGGTGATTATTTGCCTCGTTTTCAATAAAAAACAGAATGGCTGATTGTAAATCAGCCATTCTGTTTTTTATAGGGTTGATATCCATTCGAGTTTTAAGGTGTCCAAATCTTTTCCAAGGCAACCTGTGATGTCTTGCGTTTCATATGCTTGAAAAACTTTTTCGAGTCCATAAGTATCAATTAAGTGCGCAACTAATGAGCCTGCTTGAGAGTATGACATATCACCGTCGATATACTCTGTTTGATCATCACCACCGACGATATAAGTTTCCTTGATCGTTGAATAAAAATTCAAATCCAGTTCTGCTTTGGCAAAAGAATCCATAAAGACCAACGGCGAAAAACTTTCCAAGGAATCATATCGTCCACCTTTTTGTTTATAAATCTCAGCTGTTTTTATATATCTCAAAGCTTGTTTATTCCCATTTTCTGCCAATTCGTTGTAGGTACCTTTTTCTGCCATTAACAAGATCTGAATATAAGCGGCATCGGTTTGTTGTTGAAATCCCAGCGCTTTTCCGAAATATTCGCAAATACCTTCGGATAACCAAAGGTTTTCCTTGTTTTTGATTCCCATTGCGTGCAATGACTCGTGTAATGCGGCGGAGAAATCATTGATATACATTTTTCCGGAATTGAAGTCTGTTTTTGAAAGCGTGGAATTGGAGAAGGTCATATAGTACTGAAATTCTTTGGCTGTATCAAAATATTTATTTAATCCATTCTCATCAAGCGTTTTGATCAAATTATATAAACCTCGCGTGTTATAATAGAGAAAACCATGTGTTGGACTAATGTTTCCGTTTGGCATTAAATCTTTAAAATAATATACGCAAGAATCTAACGTAATCTTATAAGGGAAATCTTTGTCGGTGTTTTTTGTTAAAACCATAGATGATAAAAGTGTTTCGACTTCTGTTGTTTGTGGATAGGCGATCTGTGAGCCAAGAGATCTCAAGTATTCATTTTTGTACTCAACTCTTTTTTCTTTATTTAAGATTTCATCTGCACCGTGATTTTCTACCACATATCGAAAGAAATCTTCTGAAACTGCAATTGCTTTATCGGGGTCTGTTACAAACACGGTCTCATAAAGTGTTAAAAGTCCTACGTCTGCTGAATTTTTAAAGTATGCTGATACATCTTGAGGAGCAACTTTTTCTTCGTATGCTTTCAAGCCGTAGTAAATCCATGTTTCGCCGGAACTTCGAAGCATGGAAAACGCGTCTTCTTTGGTTTTTTCCGCCGGTTTGATTTCTGTTTGCGGCACTTGTGATTTCGAACTGCAAGATGTGAGAAGTATCACCAGAGAAAAAATAAACACAGACACTTGAAGTTTTTTCATTGCATATCCTCCTTGTATTGAAGCAAAGGTTCGATCGGAAATTCATAGTATTCACAATATCGCTTGCCGATAGAAAATATTTTATCGTGAAAAGGAAGCAAAGTTCGATTTTTCATCATTGAAAGCAATAGGTCTTTGCATTGATCTTCGTAGTGTATAGCGCGGCTTGGCTGAGTTTCGCTGAGCAGGTTCGAGAGGTTATTCTCTCGATCAGGATCTAAATGACGTTCGAGTGTGCGGATGATGTTCTCGATATATTTTTCCGCGTTTTGAGGATCATTGCATTTTAAGAATTGAATAGCTATATTTAAATAGTTATTTAAAAGAGGTGTATCCCAAAACCCTCCGAATTTATGGTCCAGAACGGTTTCGTAGAGAGCAACACATTTTTTTCTGAGAAATATGATTTCTTCTGGTAGTGTGTTGTTATGAATTAACTGTCGGATCGCGCATTCAGCTAACTGAATCGTATAAATGATGTTGCTTTTGATCTGAGGAATAGCTTCTTTCTCTCCGAAAACCAGTTTGGCATATATTTCTCTGCTATTTCTCATGGAGGGCATCATGGGATAGTAAAGTTTTGCTTTTTCTCGAATCCTCTCGTTATTGGATTCCGCACAGAGAATGGTAATTTTCTTAAGGATATCGTTTCGGATATCTTGTTCTGTACAATAATTTAAAGCGTAATCGGTAAAAAGAATCATTTTTTCAACGTACTCATCGTCAAACATATGATGCACCCAAAGATAATGCATAATGTTTACATAGAGTTTGAAATTCTTCGGCCTTTTTCGAATTTCTTTACAATACGCTTGAAAAACACCGACCTGGTCCTTGTTCTCATTCAACCTTTTGATTTTCTCGGAAAAGGCGAATTGTCGTTCTATTTCGTTATTGTAATCTGAATCGAACAAGTAATCAATTGTACAGCCGTAAAAGCGAGCGATTTGCGGCAGAAGGGAGATGTCGGGCGCGATCAAACCTCGCTCCCATTTTGAAACGGTTTGAGATGATACACCTAGTTCTTTTGCAATATCGCTTTGCGTACAACCTCTTTCCGTACGCAGTTTTTTAAGTTGTTCTTTCAGCATTTGAAGCCTCCTTTATTCTTGACTTATTATATCACATTGCAGTTACGTTGAAAAGAGATAGAACTGACACAAAGATTGTCCATTTTAGATTAATTGGGCGTAAAGCACAAGAAAAAAGCGATGCCAAAACACCGCTTTTTTCTTGTGCTAAAATTATTCGTAAGTGTTTTCTATCGGATATTTTCCAACGGTTCCATCAAAACTTGCGGCAAAGAAATGGTTTTTTTTGAAGATCGGAGTTGTGAGGGTCGGGAATGGAAGCTTCATTTTTTTGTGCAGTTCCGGTTTTTCTTTGTCGTAAAAATAAACGTAGCCGTCGTTTGCTGCGAAAACCAGCTCATTACCGATAATGATCGGAGACGATTCTACTGTTTTGACCCCGCCAACAGCATAAGAGCATGTGTAAACAATTGCACGATCGACAGGATAACGCCATTTTTCATTCAGAGTATCTTTGTCCAACGCAACGACGCCTTGCTTTCCGGTAGGCAGATAAAGAGTATTGCCGTCTATAACAGAACGGCCGACTACTTCAATTTTATATGGTATTTTCCTATGAAGAAGCTCCTCGCCGGTTTCTGCATCAACGATGGCGCCGTGATTGTATCCAAAAGTGTAAAGCTTGCCATTGTGATAAAGAGGCGTGTTGGTTCTGTACCAAAAGGCGCCGTGATTGGAAAGTTGTCCCTTTTGTGAAAAGCGTTCCCATTTTGTTTCACCGGTTTTACAATCAAGTGCTGATAGCTTGTACCACTGCGCGTTATAGAAGACAATCTTCCGATCATCGCTGAACGTAGTTTTTGCCGGAGCGAGCTCGCCTTTCTTCGCCTTTTCTCCCGCAAAGAGTATTTCCCCCGTTTTTTTGTCAAGAAAAACAGGTTTGTGACCGGTTCCGGCAAAAACTTTATTCCCATTTACCATGGCACAGCCTCTTGTATGGAAAGGTGCATCCGGCAAGTCTTTTTTCCATAGCATTTTTCCGTCTGATAAGGAAAAGGCGTAAACGGATCCTTGACAGTCTTCAGCATAAATCGCGTTCTCGTCATGAGAGATCTCGTTTTTAACACTGTTTTTTGTCGGCGAAAACCATTTGATTTTGCCTTGCTCCGAATCTATGCAGTAAATACCGCATTGCTTCGGAAATCCGTCGTCGCAGGTTGCGGCAAACAAGCAGCCATCTGCTTCGAGCAAAGAAGCAAAGTCAATGTTTCCCGGAAGCTTTACGGTCCAGATTGCTTTAGATGAAGAATCATGTGGCGGAACATTAAACAGTGCTCTCGTGGTAAGGTTCGTCCCATCGATTTCACTTAAGCGAATGCTTCCCGCAGTATTATCGATACCACCACAATCCGGTCTTGATGAGCAGATGTGAAGTACCCCGTTGTTTTCAAACAAAAAATTCGTGTGTGCGTGTCCTTGGATCCAGGCGATCACGCCCATCTCCGGCAGATTTAAGGTTTTTTCGTTTGTTTTTACTATAAAGCTCGATCCTTCAGAACAACCGTCGTGTCGGAATATAACGACTTTTTGCTCAGGGTCAACGTATTTGAGATTGTTTTCAAGCCATACATACTGTTCTTCCAATGTGTAACCGCTTGGAAAGCCGGAGCCTTTTGGAATACTCAGAACTACGTAATGAATTTTTCCGACGTCAAAGGAATACCAGATGGGACCGTATAATTCCTCGTAACGCTTTTCGCCGTAATCACCATCTAAAAAATCATGGTTGCCAATGGAATAACGGATCGGGACACCTACGGTTTGAAAAGACATTTCGTCGCGGTGGCGTAACATTCCGTCTTCTCCGCAAATATCCCCGCCGTGTAAGAGAAAAGCGGCGTTGTGTTTTTTCGCTTGCTCAGCAACAAAGGGGAGAAAGCACTCGCAGGTTGTATTCATGATCTCCGTATCGGACAAATGTAAAAAGCTGTGTTGGTTTTTGTTAATATCGGCGGGAGAAAGATGAAAAACGTATTCATCGAGTGTGCTTGATAAGGGGAGATACCAATCGTCGTGTGAGTTGGTTAAGCAGTTGCAATACACAAGAGTAGCCTTGTTCCAACCCGGGAGAGAAAAAGCTCCGTTTTCATCACTTAAAGTAAAGTTTTTTCCATCGCTGAGAAGAATTCCATTTAGTGGTTCGTTATTGCAGTTCAAAACATAACCTTTAATATCCATATACGATTACCTCCGATCTCGGATTCAATTTTAAATGGATCTGTAATTTTTGTCAACCAAATACAATAAATATCCCCCCGTATAACGGGGGGTATTTCATTTTCGGGCATAGCCCTAAACAATACTGGCGACGCACAAGTGCGTTTTGGGGTTGGCCTGCCAGCCATGCAA
>SVQO01000008.1 GCA_015065325.1 Oscillospiraceae bacterium
CCCCTTTAGGGGCAAGCCGGTGAAAAATTCGCGGTTGGCGAATCTTTCGGCGAGCCTATAGGCTCTGCCGGCATCATGCCCTAAGGGGGCTTGTGCAAGCCACCGGCACGGCCGGTGGTTATGACTATTTTGTTTTGGGGTAGATCTGATAGCGGTGACGGATGAAGCGGTCGGAGTCCTGATCCTTGCCGTGGGTTCCCAGATACAGCTTGTTGTTCTTGATGAAGGGGTCACAGTCGTGACAGCCGTGGTCCATGGCAAAGCCAACCAGGGTGTTATGTCCCGTCCAGTGGGTGCGCACCAACTCTGAGAGGGTGGAAAATGTATAGGAATTGTACCGAAGCTCGGCAAGGGTGGCGGGGGCTTCACAGCCCGCGCGGTGCATTTTAGCGTCGAAGTTCCCGTTGTATACCACGATGAAATCGTGCTTGTCCTCCAGGATCGCTTCTGCGGCACGGGCATTGGTTTCCGCGGAGCCGGTGGTGATGATGTAGTCCATATCCCGTTCCAGAAAGATCTTGGAGAGACTGCAGTTTTGTACCGCGATGATCAGGGGCTTTTTGCCCGCGCGGATCAGCGCGTCAAAGAGCGTGTCGATCTTGATCACGGGCTTTTCGTATTTTTGAATGCCGTGGACCTCGGGCTGTGCACCGGTGTACATAGTCCCGAAGCAAACGGGGGTGACGGGGGGCATAGGGCTCCAAAAGGAAACGTCCAGTTCCGTTTCCGTCTCCGCCTCGGCAAGGTATTCGGGGTATTTCATCCATACCCACTTGCCGATGGCGTCGGGGTTATACATCAAAACACGGTCTGCCCTTTCTCCGCCCAATTTTTCATCGATATACTTGACCAGCTCCTCGGTGGGAGCCGCTGCTTCGGAGGGCGGGGTAATGCCCATAGCATAGGAAAGTGCTCCGCAAAGGGTATCCAGTGAAAGATCGCTGTTCATACTTGGTTCCTCCCGTAAATCAGTTGTTTTGATAATTGCCGCAAAGCATATAGATCAGTTCGTTTGCAATGCGCTCTCCCGCGCCCTTTCCGTGGGGACAGATGCGTACCTCGTATCCGCCGTTTACAAAGCATTCCTCGGCGGGAATGTAACCGCGGTCGTCGTTGGTAAGCTCGCAGAAAAAGGTCATTTTAAAGGGGGACCCCTCCTTGACCTGCTTGCCGTTCTGACAGAAGGATTCGTTGGGCGTGGTGGCAAAGGCGATATCGCCGCAGCCGATCACGGTCAGGGGGATGGTGGTGTCCCGTCCTTCCTTGCGCTTCATGGGGAACTGCTCCTTGGTAATGATCAGCTTGCCCGCTTTTGCAGGGGTCATTTTGTTTTTCAGAATATCCAGAGCCGTCTGAGAGATCAGCTCGCCGTGCTCACGAAAGGCGTCCCCGGGGAAGCCTGCTTCCCCTGCGATGGCGCTGTACGGAATCAGATTGCCTGCCGCACCCTGGTGGAAAACGCAAAGGGCGTCTTCCTTCTCGCCCACGGTATTTCTCACGATACCGGGCCAGTCTGCGGAGGTATTGGTCTTTTTGGAGCCGCCGGAGCTGGTGGGGTGGCACTGCCAATTCACCAGGATCACATCCTTTTTGCCCTTTCGGACGAAGCGGATGATCTGCATTTCCTCGTCGGGCTCACTTTCGTGCATGATCTTGGAAGGATCCTGTCCCTTGTCGGGCCAGTTGCCCAAGAAGGAGCCGTCCTCACGGGAAACGTAGCGTCGCACGAAGTTCAGCCCACTCGTCTTGCCCTTGCCGATGAGAAGCTCGGCGGGGGTCAGATCGCGGATGGCTTCCTCAGCCACCCTTTCCAGGGCGGGATGGTAGACGGTATCCAAGTACTCTCCCACCTTCTTAAAAACCTCGTGGCGGGAATACATAACGGGGCCTGCGTGGGTGTGGGTAGCCTGCAGGATCACGTTTTTCTCGGGAATGCCGAATTTCTCCTCCAGAAGCTTGAACATCGGAGCACAGATATGCGCGGCGATGCAGGAGCAATCCAGCGTAAAGATCAAGGCGACCTCCTCTCCGTCGGAAAGAGCGGTGCAGGTCAGCATCAGCTCGTCCCAATTCTCGGTGCTGAGTCTGCTTTTGGCATTTTCCACACCGTGACCTGCAAGGCTTGTACCGAGGGGAGGATTGACCTCTGCGCGGGCAGAGCCTACGGCAAAGGTCTCGGGGATCTCGTAGCCTTTTTCCAGAAGGATGTCTTTTGTCATAACTTTTCTCCTTATATGTTAAAAGCGTTATTATTTCGTTTTGAAAGAAAGAGGGAGGGGTCTTGCCACGATGCCGCGGGAGGTATCCAGAATATTTTCCCGCAGAGCACCGTCCTCCATCAGCCAATGCAGATTGCGCGCCATTCCGATCACGTGGGAGCCTTGTCCCTCACCGCGGTCACTGTACCAGAAGCGAGGTGACACCTGATAGAGAAAGACCTTGCCGCCGATGCGGCGATAGATCTCGTGGGAAACGTTGCCAACACCGTGGTGTCCCACCTGAACCAGCTCAGCCCGCAGCTGATCGGGAGGAAGCTTGGAAAGGGCGTTGGAAACCACCCATTCACCGTCGGCGAGCAGCAGCATCCGCTGACCGCTTTCGTGATCCATTCGGTAGATCACGGAGGAGTCGTTCATATTCATCGTTTTCATCACGTCCTCCTCGTGAGAGGGCACGTGCAGAACCTTAAAGGACAGATCGTCCACGGTGATCACGTCTCCCTCCTCCACCGTGCAAAGCTTGGTGCCCAGGATCTCGGGGGAGGCTTGGATCAGATCCAGCACCTCCTGCCATTCGGGTCCTTTTTCCTTGGAGTGGGTGCTGTAAAATGTATCGGGCAAAAGGTGATGATAAAAGGCTTTGATCCGCACCTTTTCCCGCAAAGCTTCGTCCAGACAAAGGTGGCGGTAGAAGCCGTAGTGGTCAGGGTGTAAATGGGTGAATAAAAGAGCGTCGATCACGGGGGTCTCCTTTCCCGTGATCTCCTGAAGGAGACGAATGATGCGGGGAGCGTCCGATTGCAGACCGCCGTCGATGAGCACGATGCGGCCCTCACGGCTGCGGAAGATCAGACAGCCCATATTCCAGGCGGGGACCCTTGCACTGGGAACTGCCCAGAACCCGGTGCCCTCCAGCTTGGGGGCGTGATCCTGCTCCAGGGCGTCCTTGAAATGGTCCACGGCGTAGTTCGCAGGCATTACAAGGTCCGGATTTTCCGTATAGCTGCCGTAAGCGTCAAACAGGAAATCGTAGCCCAGAACGTCCTCCGTAAAGCGATACGCGGCAATGGAGGTGCCGTAGGCTCCGTCATCGATGATCCCGTAGGGGTGCTTGTAGGGATCTTCCTCCTCGGCGGGAAGTCCCAGCCCCGTCAGATAGAGTCTGTCTCCGACGAAGCGAATGACGTATTCCCACAGGCTTTTACGGCTCCGTTCAAGGAAAAGTCCGTCAAGGGCTTCCCTCGTTGTTTTTCCGATCACGATCTCATAGGGGATGGGCGGCTCACTGTCGGAAACGGTTTCAAGGGTCTTTCCCGTAATCAGGCGCACGGCGGACCGAACAAAGGCGGCGGCACGGCGCTCGTTGTAGGTTGGCTTTTCAGCTAAAACGATGCGATAATCACGAATTTTCGGCATATCGGCTCCTCCGTGGGTTTACTTGGTCAGGCTTCCTTCGTAGGCAACGAGCTCCTCGCCTGTGCTGATTCGGCAAAGAATGCGGATCTTTACGTCATCCTTATTGGCGTAGCGGTTCAGCGTAGCGGGAATGATCGCCTTTTCCAAGGAAAGACCGGTGCAGATAATGGCGTTTCCGCCCGTGTCGGAGGGGGTGAATTTTTTCACGTAGCGATACAACACCTCGCCGCTTTCGTTCACTGCCTGAACGGTCACGTTGGAAATAGAGTAATTGGAGGTGACGGTGGCAGCCTGCAGCTGCTCACAGGTGACGGCAGTTTCGGTAAGATCAATGCCCACCTCGCCCTTTTCCACGGGATCCAGTCCGTGAAATTCCGCGAAGGTAAAGGGAATGTAGCGGGATTTATAAAGGGAAGCAAAGGTGTATTTTTTATCCACGCAGCTCATAATGTTGGCTACGGTTCCGTCCGGGCAGGTGTAGTCCTTGGGACTGGATGCCTGCTCGATACAAAGCACGTAGGACTCGTCTCCGTTGATGGTGCCGTCGGGATTGTAAACCACGGTGGCAGCCTGGGAGATCATTCTCACGTGCCAGTTTCCCGTGTGGGTGGCGTTGATGCCGTCTGCGGGAAGAAGCTGAGCGTAGGACTGAAACATGATCTGCTCACCGTTTTCCAGGCAGACCTTATCCGTGCCCAAAGCGGGATCGGTGGTGGAATATTCCTCCAGCTCGGGATCGTATTTGTAGGGACCGACGGCAAGACAGCCGTTTTTATGGGAAAGGGTTTTCGTACCGCGTATTTCGGCGGAATTGACCACGCGGGTCCAGCCCCAAAAGGCGCCGTGGGCACAGTGATTTCCCAAAAGATCCATCAGATCTTGTCCGGACATTTTGGTAAGGTCCAGAACGCCCGTTTCTTCATCGTAATACTCCATCCAGAGGTAGAGATTTCCTCCGCCCTTGGAGCTGGTCACGTAGGGGATTCCCCCGTAAACGGTGCCGGGCAGAAACTTCCTCTCGGAGTTACCGGAGCGGATGATATAGCTGAATTTTTTGTTGGGCGTCCACTGGAAGGATGCCTGCAGGCGGAAGTAATCCACGCAGATCTTGCGGAGCTGATCGCTCGACATATCCGCGGTGGCGACGGGAATGGCTTTGATATCCTTCCACGTCATGGGAGTGGGCACGGAAAGGACCTTGGCGGGCTTTTGAACCTCGGCTTCTTTCTCTTTCGTTTCCGCGATGGGCTGTGCAGGTGCATCCGTAATGCGGTCGGAGCAGGCTGCCAGAGGCAGAAGCGTAGAAAGGATGAGAAGAAGAGAAAGTATTATTTTCATGGAACGCTCCTTTGCGTTTTTAACGTCAATGATGTCTGTTTGCAAACATTATACCTTCCCACCCGGGAAAAATCAAGGAAAAAGACCGCTTTTTTGGGGATTTTTTCATTGACAGAAAAGAAGGCTTTCGGTAAAATGATACTGTTAACTATGCTGCCGTCCGACGGCGTAAAGGAGGGGAAGGGATTGTCGGGGAAACGTATGCTCTCCATCGTCTTGATCTGGGCCGTCTTGTGTCCCGTTTTGGCTTCCTGTGCAACCCCTTTGGCACAGCACGTGTCTGCCGACGAAAAAGCGGAGGAGGAGAGGGAAACCGGCACCGCAACGGAGGCTATGACAGCTTACCCTTGCGAGATCGATCCCGACTTTTGCAGGGATTGGGAATACGAAACTCTGACAGCCGCCGCTTTGGATGCACTCCCCTTCGCAAACGGGGATATGACGGCAATGGAAAGAAGAAAGCTTTGTCTGGACTATTTTCAGCTTCAGCTTTCCTTCTTGTGGCAGACCAATCTGGACGTGACCGATTACGATCCTACTTATTACGATTTCAAGGACGATTCCCGAGCCCTTCGCACGGAGAACCTTTACGCGGGCGTTCCTTATCAGGCGGGAGGCAACGGAAATCTGTACCGCGTGATGGAGTACTACGATGAAGAAACGGGGCTTCTGGATCTGCGCCGTGCCTTTTCGGAATACGGCGGCTACGGAGCGGGCGGGGAAATTGACAGCGTGAAAAAAGACGCCGACGGAAACGTGATCTATAAGCGCTACCGTGCACTGAAAACCTTTTTCAACGTTTGCTCCTCCGGCGCCAACTGGGGCTGGAGCCGCGTGATCAATTCCGCGGATTTCGGAAGCACCACGGACACCAACGTCAACGGCGGCTTTATTCCCATCGGCTGCTACACCTATCCCGGGATGGAAAACATCGACCGATTCGGACAGGTTACCGATCATAACCCCACGGGGCTTGATACCACGGACGTGGTCCGACAGGTGGGAGAAGACAGACTGTACCACTATTACGCTCTGATGCGCCCCGCGGACTGTGTGGTCAGTCCCGGACATATTATGATGGTGAAAAAGGTAAATCTGGTCCGCCGTGGAGACGGAACTCCCGATCCCTTAAAAAGCAGCGTTGTAACCCTGGAACAGATCGAAAACTGGGGCGAACGGGGACAGCTGGAGGGGAGAAGTCTGTACCGTCAGGGCGGTGTGGATCGGGTCTATACCTTCGAGGAACTGAAGGAAAGCGCATATCTGCCCTTTACCTTTGCCGAGCTTCTGGACGAAAACGACCCCTTCGACAAGCCGCATCTGGACTTCTACAACAGATACGTTCTCAACAGAAATCATCTTGGCGAAAAATACAAGCTGATGGGCTTCGATGAAAAAACGCTGGATCGGATCACGGGGGCGGATGTGGAAAAGGCGGAGCTTTACCTTTCGGGAGAGCCTGCCTCCCTTGGCGAATTGGCAAAGTGCAATCTGGCAAGCAATTATCCCATCTCCGACGTATTCGTCCGTGTAAGGGATGCCGACGGCGGTCTGATGCTGGAAAACGTATATCGAACCAAGGGAAGCTCCACACGCGTGGTGGCAATGAGCAGCTATATGAGCAACGCCGCAACCGATGAGAGTGGCAAAAGCCCCTCTATGATGACGGGGGTAGACGAGGCGGTTGCCCGAGGCGGAAGGCTTGAGATTGCCGTGCAGATCTCAACGGGAGAGCTTCTTTTTGTTGAAAATATAAATTTTTGAGGAATAAAAAAATGCGAATTCTACTGTGTGTCAATACCAATAAGGAACATTATCTTCAGGCGATCGAGGGGGTGGGTGCCGAGCCCGTGGCTTCCTATATTCCCGCTCTTGATTTGGACTATGACGGGTTGATCCTGTGCGGCGGAAACGATTTGGATCCCTCCTTCTACGGGCAGGAACCGAACGGAAGTGTGGATATCGACCGTCCCCGTGACGATGCGGAATGGGCGTATCTTGCGGAGTTTCTTAAAACGGGTAAGCCCGTGATGGGCATTTGCCGCGGCTTTCAGCTGCTCAACGCCTATTTCGGCGGAGAGCTGATCCAGCATTTGGACAGTGCGGCGATCCACCGCGGCTCTTTGGAGCATTATCCCGTCCATCCCGTGCAGTCTGCGGAAAAATCCTTTTTGCGAAAGATGTACGGCGAAGAATTTTCCGTTAACAGCTGTCACCACCAAGGGATCAAAACCCTCGGAAAAGGCTTGATCCCCACCGCCTTTGCAGGGGATCTTGTGGAGGCGTTTGAGCACGAGAGTCTTCCCTTGTTTGCGGTGCAGTGGCATCCCGAAAAAATGTGCTTTCATATGCGCCGCCCCGACACCTGTGACGGTGCGCCGCTCTTTGAATACTTTTTGAAACTGTGTGAGGAAAAAAAGAGAGAATTATGAAAAACAGAGCGGTCATTTTTTGTATTCTTGCGGGACTGATGTGGGGCTCCTCGGGAGTGTTTTCCAATTTGCTTTCCCCTTACGGCTTTTCGCCTTTGCAGCTCACCGCCACCCGCGGCATCGTTTCGGGAATCGCGGTAGCGGTCTACGTGCTGATCTACAACAAAAAGCTGTTTCACATCACCGGCCGTCAGCTTGCCCTGTTTGCACTGGGCGGCGCAACCGTGTTTTGCACGGCTTCTCTTTATTACGTGGCAATGCGTCACTCCTCCGTATCCACTGCGGCGGTTCTGATGAACACCTCTCCCGCCTTCGTGATGGGCTTTTCCGTGATCTTTTTCCACGAAAAGCTGACGAAGCGAAAGCTTTTCGGACTGATCGTGATGCTGACGGGATGTATGCTGGTTTCGGGAATCCTGTCCGGCGGATTGAATTTCAATCCCTTCGGCGTTCTGATGGGCATTCTCTCGGGTCTGTCTTACAGCATTTACAGCATTATTGCCAAGGAGGAGGTGCTTCGCGGCTACCATTCTCTGTCTGCCACCCTGTATCACTTTATGATTATGGGGCTGATCGGACTGTTTTTCTTGGATCTGCCCACCTATATCCCTTGCGTGGCAAAGGCACCTTTGCCCGTGATCCCGCTTTTGATCGGCATTGGTCTTGTGACCTGTGTGATCCCTTACTTTATGTTTTCTCTGTCGCTCAAATACGTGCCCGTAGGTACCGCGGCGGCGCTGGGAGTCATTGAGCCTATGTCCGCTACGATTTACAGCGTGACCTTCTTCCCCGAGAAGGAGCACCTGACCGTTCCCGCCGTAATCGGGATCGTGTTGATCTTGGGTGCCTGTCTTGTGTTCAGTACCATTCGGGAGGACGCGTGATGGAGAATACTGCTTTTTTACACGGAAAATGGATCTGTCCCGCGGAATTTGCGGATTTGGAGCCGATCGATCTGTTTCATAAGCAGCTGGACAAACGGAAGATCGAGCTCCCCCTTGCTCTGCAAAACCGTCATTTCCTTATGCGGGGATGCTTGAAGCTTGAAACGAAACGCGGAGCCTACCGCATCCGCATTACCGCGGATGACTACTACAAGCTTTGGATCAACGGGCGCTTCGTTTGCCAAGGCCCTTCTCAGGGCTACTTTTTCAACTATTATTGGAACGAGGCGGATATTACCGAATATCTGACCGAGGGTGAAAACGAGATCGTGGCAGAGCTGTATTATCAAGGCCTGATCAACCGCGCCTACAACAGCGGCGACCGACGGGTAGGTCTTATTGCGGAGGTGCACGGGGAAAACGGACTCTGCCTTGCTACTGACGAAACCTGGGAGTGCGCGGCGATCCGCGCCTATTCCATTACCCACGCCATCGGTCACAAAACCACCTTTGCGGAAAATTTTGACAGCCGCATCCCCCGCGATCCATGGCAATCCTGCGCGGTAAAGGAAACGGATCACCGTTTTGCGCCAAAGCCCGTAAAGACCTTGCAGGTCTATACGAAAAAGCCGATCTCCTCTCAACCCTTGGAACGGGGGATCTTTTATGATTTCGGGCAGGAGCTTACCGCCGCCCTGCGGATCCGCGCCCGCGGAACGGACGGGGCAAGGATCCGTATCCTCTGCGGAGAGGAAACGGATGAGTCTGCCGAGAAGACCCGCTACCAAATGCGATGCGGCTGCCACTGCGAGGAGTGGTGGACCCTTGCAAACGGGGAATGTCTCTTGGAACAATACGACTACCGCGCCTTCCGCTACGTGACCCTTATCCCCGACGAGGGGGTGGAGATCCTTTCCTTGGAGGCGATGGTGCGCCACTGGCCCTTTGACGACGCTTACTGTACGCTGGAAACGAAGGACGAGGTGTTGCAGGCAGTTTGGCAAATTTGCAAAAACGGCGTAAAATTCGGCGCGCAGGAGGTTTTTGTGGATTGCCCCATGCGTGAAAAGGGGCAATACGCGGGGGATCTGACCGTAACCAGCGCGGCGCATATCGTTTTGACGGGAGACCTTTCTCTTTTTGAAAAAGCACTGGAAAATCAGATGCAGTCCGCCTTTATCTGCAAGGGTCTGATGGCGGTGACCCCCGGATCTCTGATGCAGGAGATCGCGGATTATTCTCTGCAGTTTCCCATTCTTGCACTGCGTCATTTCCGCTATACGGGTGACCGCGAGACCTTAGAGCGTTGCTACGAGACCTGCCTGGGGATCGTGGAGCACTTCCGCGGATTTGAGGGAGAGGACGGACTACTCAGCGGTGTTTGGGACAAGTGGAATCTGGTGGATTGGCCGCAGAATTTGCGGGACGGATACGATTTCCCCTTGGAGTCTGTTATGCCCAAGGACAGCCCCGCGCACAACGTTCTCAACGCCTTTTATATCGGATGCGTCTTGCAGACCGAGGAGATCGCCGAGCTTCTTGGCAAGCCCTGCGAGAAGCGGGGAGACGCTTTAAAAAAAGCCTTTCACCGTGCCTTTTACCATGAGGAGACGGGACTTTTCACCGACTGTGCCGAAAGCGAGCACAGCTCTCTTCACGCCAACGTAATTCCCGCCTTTTACGGGATCCACCGACCTGAAAATGCCGCCGCCATCCGCGATCACATTATGAAAAAGGGACTTTCCTGCGGTGTGTATATGTCGTACTTTTTGCTGAAGGCTCTGTGCAGAATGGGCTTTTACGAGGATGCCTACCGCCTGATCGTCAACCAAAGCGAGCACTCCTGGTACAATATGGTACGGGAGGGGGGAACCTGCTGCTTCGAGGCCTGGGGCAAGGATCAGAAGTGGAATACCAGCCTTTGCCACCCTTGGGCGTCGGCACCGATCTCCGTTTTGGCAGAGGATATTCTGCCCCGCCACCCCGAATACGGCAGGCTCGTTTATAAGGACGGTGAAGGATTGCGGGGTCTGCCCCGCACCCCGCAAGCTTTTTGAAAAAAAGCTTGACCAAAAACTTTCCGCAAAAAACAGTTTTATGAAAAAAATCCCTCTGCTTCAATCGCAGAGGGATTTTTGCTATTCTTTATTCGGGAAAACGGAGGATCGTTTTTTTCTTTTTTATGGCATAATCAAGAGCGATTTTTGTTCCGCTTTTACCGTTTTTGGGTTGATAGCTTTTTTCGTAGTAAACGATACAAAAATTGCTTCGGTCGATCATTTCGTAATTTCTCTTGATATAAGCGAAGCGATTGCTGCCAAGTACTTTTGGAGGATAATACGTTTCTTCATAAAATTTAAGCAGGTATGATTGATAGTCATTGCTAATGAAAGGGTATTCAGCTCTGACGTATATTCTTTTTATTTTAGGATACTTTTCTCTTAAAACGCTTACCAATTCATAGCAGAGATCATTGAATTGACTTTTGCTGCCGAAAAGAAAAACGGTAACGTTTTCTGTATTGATCAATTCTTCGATTTTGTTATACAAATTACGTTTTAGTTCTTCGGTTACGGATATTATCCGATGACCAAAAAAGCAACAAATGCTTTTTTCGATTTTTCTCACCTCCCTCTTGATGGAACAAATTTCTATACCACAGATTATTTTATATAATTTAATTCCATATGTCAATGAATATAAATAATTGAATTCCTCATTTTATATAACTGTATGGGCTACAATTATATAAGAGGTGGTAAGTGATGTACGAAAAAAGATTTGTTAACCGTTTGACGGAATTGCGAATGCAAAAAGGCGTATCTGCACGCGATATGAGCTTAAGTATCGGTCAATCGGAATCTTATATCAACAAAATTGAAAACGGCGTTTCGCTTCCTTCCATGAGCACGTTTTTTTATATATGCGAATATCTGAATATAACGCCTGCGCAGTTTTTTGAAGATGAGATAGAATGCCCTGAAATGCTTACGAAGACTGTCGAAAATCTTAAGCAGTTATCTACGGATCAGCTTTCTCATATCAATACCATTATCGAAGACATAAAAAGGTAAAAAAATCCCTCTGCTTCAATCGCAGAGGGATGATTTTTTTGGGGGAGCCTTTATCCTTGTGCCTTGCACTCTTTCAAAAGGCGGACCATTTCTACGGCGAAGTCGTCTCCGGTGGTTTCACAGAAGCGGCTGATGAATACCTCGTAAGCGCCGTGGGGGAAGGCGAGGGCGGAGGGCACGTAGCCGAAGCCGCCGTTGGAGTAGGAGCAGACGAAGGTCATTTTGAAGGGAGAGCCTTCGCGGACCTGAACGCCGTTGGTATCAAACATTTCGTAGGGAGCGGTGACAAAGCCGATATCGCCGAAGGAGATGGCGTAGAAGGGTACGTCCAGCGTTTCGCCGAGACTTGCGCGGCGAAGGATGCCTTCGATCTGGCGGGAGGAGGTAAAGCCGTTTTCTGCCAATGCCTTGGCGTAAGCCTCGGAGCCTTCCGCCTGCTTGTTGACGGTCTGCGCCTTTTCGATCGCCTCGGGGCTATCCTGATAAACGGGCGCCTTGTACCAGTTGGAGGCGAAGCGCAGAGGACCGATTGCAACCTGCTCCTCCCCTGCAAGACAGCTTTCCGCGGTGGGGATCAAGCCTAGCTTGGTAGCATCGACAAAGGTGGAATATTTCCGTTCGCCGGGGATTGCGGAATTGAAGTTCAGATTTCCGGAGGCGCCGCTGTGATAAACGAAGTGGCAATCCCATTTCTTCTCGGCTTCTTCACGGAACACGTGAATAAAATCCGCGGAGTACTGGTTCTTATACATAGAGGTAGCGGAGCCGTAGTGAGTCTGATAGTTGACCATCAGAACGTCCTTTTTGTTTTTACGGTCGATGCGGATGGTACGCATCTGACAGTCTGCGTCGGATTCGTGTGCCACGGGGTTGCTGGATTGGGGGGCGTTGGTCTGGTAGGTTCCGTCTGCCAGCAGATAGCGGCGCACGAAGGTAATTCCCTCGGTATAGCCGGAGCCTACGTAAGCACCTTCGACCGGATCCAGGTCGCGGAGTGCCGTGTTGATGGCGACAACCGCCTGGTTCAGCATCAGTACCTTCCATTTCAGAGCGGCGGTACTGTTAAAGGAGGAGTTGGGCGTGGAGTGAGAGTGGGTCACGTTCAGCACCACGCGGTCGGCGGGAACGTTGAATTCCTTTTGAATGCGGTCGGTAATGTCCTTGGAGAACTCCACGGTAATATTTTTAATATCCAGCGAGCAAAGCAAAGCCACGCTTCCCTCACCGTCGGAAATGGCGGTGCAGGTAAACATCAAGGGGTCGTGGGTGCTGTTGCCCGTTCCGTTGTAGATGGGCAGACCCGGCTCGGGGGTAATATCCGCTCTGCCGTAGCCTACGGAAAAGCCCTGGGGAAGCTCGTCGGGAATTTTGAAGTTTTCAACTTTCTGTGCAGGCTTTTTGCCGCTTTCCTGCTTAACGGAGGTTTTGGATTCTTCCTGCGCTGCGGTGGCTTGCGGTGCTGCCTGCTCCAAATCGGAAGCGCAGGAAGCAAAGGGGAGACAAAGCGCCAGCACGCAAAGAAGGGCGATCATTCTTTTCATTTCGTTTTCTCCTGTAAACCCGCTTCTGTGCGGGGAATTTGACCCGTACATTTTATCACTTGCGCGGCATTCTGTCAAGAAATCGGGACACCGTCGGGCACGTTTTTTTCACGGAAATTTTGTAAAAGAATAAGCACCCAAGCCGAAAAATAATCTCGGTTGGGTGCTTTTGTTATGCATCCGTATATAATTCATCCTCCCGCCATTTGAGAGGATTTTCGAAAATGTAACTGCATACCTTTACGTATTCCTTTTCATCCCGAATGACCCGATCGTAGAAAGAGCGTTGGAAAATCGGTTTTCCAATTTCCCGATGATTCTCTCGACTGGAAAGATACCGCCACACCCGACAGTATTTGCGAACGGGTAACTAAAAAGGTTAAAAACGGTTCTATAGTACTTTTCCATAACGATGCCGACCATACACCCGCCGCCCTGCCGACAATACTCAAAACCCTAAAAGAACAGGGCTATGAATTCGTATTTATCGAGGACCTAATCTACAAAGAAAACTACGAAATAATCCACGATGGAACACAGTGTAAAAAAGACGATGCGTAATGCATCGCCTTTTTTAGTAAATAGTGAAAATGAAAAGTTTTGGTATGCTTTCGGCACAGATTTCAAACATAGAGAACCATCTACTATGCTGGTCAAAGCAGTTTTGAGATAGGAACTAATTTAAAAAATTCGCAATATAGTCTTCTGGACCTACGTCAGAACAATCGCTGCACAAAACGCCGTTATCACCGCCGAGAGTTCCTGCTATTATTGCGGCTTTTTCGGAATGCATTTCGATTTCTACACCGCAATTAGCACACTTCACAACGTTTTTTGAGTTTTCATCACATCCACTACACAAAGCACATAGTATTATCACCAATAGAATGGATAGTATTTTTTTAGCCATTTTTACTTTCTCCTTTCTTAAAAAAGTGTGTGTAACCGAAGTTACACACACGAAAAATGTGACTTCGATTTGCTACCACACAAAATCGAATGTTCCCCATCAAGAAATGGAAAAACTGAAGTCAGCATTTTTACCAAAAATAAAAATGCCACTTCTCGAAAAGGAACAATATTCGATTTTTGTGTGGTGCCCTTATTATAACATATTAATGCAAAATGCACAAGCCCTTATTTAAATATTACTTTTGTTTCGTATGTTGACAAAACCGCTTGAACGTTGAGACCAAATGCGGAATTTTTGCGTTCGTAGGGGACGGCGCCCTCGACGTCCCGCAATCCTCGCACAAAACAACAAAATGAATGTGATTCGGCATAATTACATATTGGTCAATCGTAATTCCTTTTATTTTGTTGGAGGAAAGAAGATTTTTCTCCACAATCTTTCCGGTTTCGGTCAATTCAATGTTCGGGACGTCGTAGGCGCCGTCCCCTACGGATAAAACCCGAGACAGGATCGATTTCCGACCTTCCGTGCAAACCGTAATAAAATACCTGCCCACGTCCGAATAATCGTGTTTGTCCCAACGAATAGGCTTTCTTTTCTCTTCTCTTTTCCCTCTTACCTTTTCTCCGGAAAAGCCGCATCATTTTTGGAGAAGAGAGAAAAACGAAAAGTGAAAAGTGAAAAGTACAAAAAGAAAAAGCCACACATTCGTGCGGCTTTCATTTTGGTGATTCATCGGAGATTCGAACTCCGGACCCCTTGATTAAAAGTCAAGTGCTCTACCGGCTGAGCTAATGAATCAGGCGCTCTTTCAAGCGTGCCATTTATAATATCACAATTTTTTTTCTTTGTCAAGAGATTTTTGCGAAAGTATGGAAAAGAGGATTTTTTTGTGATATACTGATGAAAACACGAGGGAAAGGGGGCTTTGGAATGGAGATCCTGATAGGAAAGGATCTGGCGGGACTGACCGTCAAGAAGGTATTGTTCGACCGATTGAAGTTTTCCAGAGCCGCCATTACGAGTCTGAAGACCCGCGAAATGGGGATCACGGTGAACGGAGAACATAAAACGGTGCGGTACGTGCTCTGTGAGGGGGACGTGCTGCGGCTTGCGGTGGAGGACACCGAGCCCTCTCCCCGCATTCGGGAAAGCCGCGGGGACATCGACGTGCTGTTTGAGGACGATGCGATCCTTGCGGTGAATAAGCCTGCGGGGATGGCGGTGCATCCCTCCAAAAAGCTGCAGGATGATACTCTGGCAGGCCGCATCCTTTACCACCGCTACCCCATGGTGTTCCGTGCGGAGGGCAGGCTGGATAAGAACACCAGCGGCGTGGTGATCTGTGCCAAAAACCAGGTGATCTCCGCCAAGTTTTTCCATATGATAAAGGATCACGGGATCCGCAAGGAATATCTGGTTCTGACCGAAAGTGAAAGGACTCCTCCCGAAAAGGGGGAGATCGACCTTTGCATCCGTCGGGACGAGATCAGCTATATCAAGCGGGTCTGCTTTGAAGCGGACGGAACGGAAAAGGACAGCGAAACGGCTCTGACCACCTTCCGCCTTTTGGCAAGCCGTCCCCCCTACCACCTGTTCCTGGCAAGTCCCGTCACGGGAAGGACCCATCAGCTCCGCGCCCACTTTTCCGCCATCGGCTTTCCCTTGGCGGGGGATACCCTGTACGGGCGTGAATCCGAGATCATCCCCCGACAGGCGCTCCACGCCCTGCGTCTCAGCTTCGACCACCCTGCCACGGGTCAGCCTCTGACCGTGACCGCGCCCCTCCACGAGGATTTCAAAAAGGCATTGCTCTCCGCCTTCGGCGATTCCGTAACGGAAGCAATCTCCAAACTTTGAGGTATCACTATGAAAAAAATACTCTGTTTGTTCCTGACCTTCGTTCTGCTTCTGCCGTTGATCTCTTGCGGAAATGATCTTCCATCTTCCGAAAGCAAAACCGAAGAAGCTCTTCCCAAAACACAAGAAAAAGAAACCGAAGAAGCTCTTCCCAAAACACAAGAAAAAGAAATCGAAGAAACAAAACCCGAATATCCCACCGTGCATCAGCCTCTTACGTGGGAAAAGATCGACGCCATCCCCGTAGCAAAGGAGGGGATGACAAGCGAGCAGCTTCGGCAGATCTGCCTGGATCTGTTCCGTTTGAGTCTGACCTTTCAGTGGACTCCCGCGCAGGATTACAGCTACAAAATTTCCGAGAAAAACGTAGTGCTGAAAACGGGCAATGTCTATGCAGGCGTTCCCTACGTTGCAGAAAATGCAGGCGGCAGCTTTTACGCCTTTCTGCGCTGTTACGACCCCGAAACGGGGATCCTGGATCTTGGCAGTGCCAAAAGCGCGGGCGTCATCCCCACCCTGGGAACCCACTGCTCCTCCGGTGCCTTCTGGGGCTGGGCAAGGGTAGTCAATTCCATTCCCTCCAGATACAGCACCGTTATGTATCACCACGAGCAAGGCTTTTTACGCGTGGGTCCCTATCAGTATTTTACGCCCGGTGACCGCTGGGACAGAGAAGACAATTCCACCAAAAACTGCTGTACGGCAAACGGGCAGGACGTGATGTTCCGCTCCTACGCCGCCATTGAGCCTGCCGACGGACTGCTTTTGGTAATGCCCTTCGGTATGCACGTGAGAATGGCGGTGAGCGTGACCGTGGTAAAAAATGAAGACGGCACCATCAACGGTGACAAGAGCTACGTGACCTACCTGGATCAGGGCTCCTCCTGGGACGAAAAGGATCTGGGCGAGGAAGGCTCCGTTTCCTTCCAGGGCGGTGTGGACGAAAAGGAAAGCTTCTCAAAGCTCTACAAAACCGGCTACGTCCCCTTTACCTTTGGGGAGTTTTTGGGAACCGATCCCATTGAAAAGGCAGAGGCCACCCTCAAGCCGGAGGGCGACGTGACCTTGACACAGCTGAAGGACGCCAAGCTTACCTCCAATTACTTTTTGGCAGATATCAACCTGACCGCCTACGATGCCGAGGGCAAGGTCCGCTTTACCACCGCCTGCAATCCGGGCAACACCTTCTGTGTCAAGACCATGGAGATGGATCGCCTTTTGATGTCAGCCAAAACCCAAAAAGAAGTAAAGGCGGCGGAACGCGTCGTCATCAAAGCTTATCTTGCAAACGGAGAAACCGTAACCGTATTTGATGGAAAGGTGCTGTAAATATGAAAACCATTCAAAGCTTTACCGTGGACCACACCAAGCTCCGCCCGGGACTGTATATTTCCCGCAAGGACGGGGACGTGACCACCTTTGATCTGCGCACCCGTACTCCCAATGCAGGGGATTATATGTCAAATCTCGTGATGCACTCCGTGGAACATTTGTTTGCCACCGCGGTGCGCAACGGTCCTTTGGGGGAAGGAGTTCTGTATTTCGGTCCCATGGGCTGTCAGACCGGCTTTTACCTGCTGACACGCGGACTTGCGCCCGAAGCGGTTCGGGATGAGATCCTTCGCGTGCTGGAGGAGATCTGCGCCTGGACGGAGGAAATGCCCGGGGGTCGGGAGATCGAGTGCGGCAATTACCGCAATCTGGATCTTGCGGCGGCAAAAGAGGAATGTGCCCGCTATTTGGCGATTTTGAAGGAAAGAGAGATCGATTTTGAATATGAAGTATAAAAGAGTTGGCGTGATCTGCGCCATGGCAAGTGAAGCGGATCGGATCCTTGCCGCCATGACGGAAAAGGAGACGAGATCCGTGGGCTCTATGACCTTTTCTACGGGAAGGATCGGGGAACGGGAGGTGGTTTTATGCGTATGCGGCATCGGCAAGGTCTTTGCCGCTATGTGTGCCCAGACGATGATCCTGACCTTTTCCCCCGATTGCATCATCAATTCCGGTGTGGCGGGCTCCTTGTCCGAGGAGCTTGAGATTTTGGATATTGCCGTTGCCGAGGAGCTGGTTCAGCACGATATGGATACTTCGCCTCTGGGTGATCCTGTGGGAATGATCTCAGGGATCAACCGCGTCCGGCTTCCTGCCGATTCGGAATTGGCAGAGTGCATTTGCACCGCCGCCAAAGCCCTTGGCTTTACGACGAAAAAAGGCAGGATCGCTTCGGGAGACCAGTTTATTGCCACCGCGGAGCAGAAGGAGAGGATCAAGACGCTGTTTGATCCCATTGCCTGCGAAATGGAGGGCGCCGCCATTGCACAGGTTGCTTTCGTTGCGGGCGTGCCCTTTGCCTGCATCCGTGCCATTTCCGACTCGTATTCCGGAAAAAATGAAATGGACTATGCAAAATTTGCCGCGAAAGCGGCAAGCCGCGGAGCGGAGCTTCTCATACGCGCCTTGACGGAATAAACTTTTTTGTTCAAAAAATATTTCTTGTTTTTTCATGGATTCTATGATAGAATAAGAAAAATATCTCATAAGGAGAAACGTTATGAAAAGATTGATCGCATTGATCCTTGCCGCGATGATGCTGTTTTCTTTGGCAGCGTGTGGCAGCTCGTCACTTGAAAGCGAACCCGTCGCTCCCAAGCAGACCGAAGAAAAGAAGACCGTACAGAGCACTCCTCCTGCCGCGACTCAGGACGAGATCGTTTTGGAAACCGGTCCCATTACGTTGCCCGAGGGCTTTTCCGTGGGCTATGCCCGCGTAGATATTACCCCTACTGCCTGGCCGACCCTGTTCTACAACGGTGAATACGCCAAAAATGCGCACGACCCCTTGCAGTTTACGGTCGTTGCTCTTTCCGACGGTGCAACCGTTGCACTCATCTGCTCGATCGATATGCGCGGTATGAACACCGAGCTGGTCGAGAAAACCAAGGATCTTTTGGTGAAGGGCGTTGAGAAAAACTCGGACATCAAGATCGCTCCCGAGAATATCTTTATCAACAACTCCCACTCTCACTCCGCGGTTGACTGCAATATGGAGGATCCCACC
The DNA here is from genome assembly GCA_015065325.1 of Oscillospiraceae bacterium. Lineage (GTDB taxonomy): Bacteria > Bacillota > Clostridia > Oscillospirales > SIG627 > RGIG5579. The sequence continues at coordinate 18,739 of SVQO01000008.1, forward strand.
GTCGTACGCTGGAAATCTCAGGTTTACTACAAGAAGCTTCCTATCGTAGGCGAGGCCGCAGTCCGCGACCTGACCTCCGCCGAGCCTTATGCGGGCAAGAGCCATACCGAGGGTCTGACCTTCGTGCGCCGCTACTTCCGCGAGGACGGGACTTTTACCAGCATCCATTACAGAGACACCTCCAGCTCTCCCATCGTTCGTCACGAGTCTGATCCCGATACGGAAATGCGTACCCTTCGCTTTGACCGTGCCGGAGACGCCAAGGACGTTCTGATGGTCAACTATCAGACCCACTACGGCTCTGCGGAAAGCATTTGGCCCGACCAGATCTCTGCGGACTTCGTCCACCAGTTCCGTGAAAGAGCAGAGAAGGATCTGAACTGCCACTTCTCCTATATTGCGGGAGCAGGCGGAAACCTGGTATTCAACACCCGTATCGCAGGGGAGAGAAAGTATCCCACCATCGTGGAGGGCTCTGTTCATATGCTGGACGTTGCCAAGGAGGCGATTGCTGTCGAGGAAAAGGTTGCGACCGGCGCCATCCGTTCTTCCTACGTGATGTACAAGGGTACCCACAATCACGACTACGATCCGGACATCGTTAACAAGGCAAAAAGCATTGCCAATGCAGGCGCGCGCACGAAGGAACAGCAGGAGCTGATCGATCTGTACGGCTTCCATTCCCGCTATCAGGCAAGCGGAATCATTGCAGGCATGAGTGCCGATTACACCGAATTCCCCTTGGCTGCCATCTCCTGCGGCGATATTGTGTTCTGTGCTTTCCCCTATGAAATGTGGGATACCAACGGCAAGGAATGCCGCGATGCTTCCCCCTTTAAAGTGACCTTTATTTCTTCCCTGACCAACGGCGGAGTAGGCTATATTCCTGCCGCACATGCCTTCCCCAACGGTGGCTACGAGGTTTATTCCTGCCGCTTTAAGCCCGGCTGCGGTGAGGAATTCGTGGCAGAGATGCTGCGCTTGCTGGCAGACTGCAAGGCGCAGGGCTAAATTTAAAAAAGCAAAAAATGCTATGGTTTCCATAGCATTTTTTCTTGTATTTCGGAAAAAAGCGTGTTATACTGATGATACCGAAAAGGAAAGGAAATTTGCTGTGAAACGGATTCTTGCACTACTGCTTTTGCTGACAAGCCTTTTTTCTCTGTTTTCCTGTACCGCCGCGCTTCCGGAAGAAAAGATCCCTGTGCAGACGGCGGAGACTACGGAAAAACAGACTTCCGAGAATAAAGCGGAAAAGGGACCCATTACCTTGCCCGAGGGCTTTTCCGTGGGCTATGCCCGTGAAGATATTACCCCCATTACCTGGCCCGTATTTTTAACCGAAAACGGCGGTTACGCCGAAAAAGCCCACGATCCCTTGCAACTTACCTGCGTTGCGCTTTCCGACGGGAAAAACGTGGCGCTGATCTTGACCGTGGATATTATCAATATGAATCTGGAGCTGACGGAAATGTCCAAGAAGCTTCTGACCAAGGATCTGGATATCGAGATCCCGTCGGAGAATATTTTCCTCAACTGCTCCCATACCCATACCTCTGCGGATTACAAGGCAAAATCCGAGCCCAGCATCGCTGCCTGGAAGTCCCAGGTTTACTATAAGAAGCTTCCCTTGGTGTCGGAGGCGGCGCTCCGCGACCTAACCCCTGCCAAGGCGTTTACGGGAACAAGCCATACCGAGGGCTTGACCTTTGTGCGCCGCTACTTCCGCGAGGACGGAAGTTTTGAAGGTATTTTGCACAAGAATTCTTCCAATTCCCCCATTGTCCGTCATGAGTCTGAGCCGGATACGGAGCTCCGTACCATCCGCTTTGAACGTGAAGGGGAGAAAAAGGACGTCTTGATGGTCAACTATCAGACCCATTACGGCTCTGCAAGTGCGCTGTATCCCCAACAGATCTCTGCCGACTTCGTTCATCCCTTTCGCCAAGCGGCGGAGAAACAGCTGAATTGTCACTTTTCTTACTGCAACGGTGCGGGAGGAAATTTGGCGTTCAACAGCAGAATTCCCGGGGAGAGAAAGTACCCCACCTTTGAGGATGCCATTCCCCATTTGATGGACGTGACAAAAAGCGCCCTTGCCGCCGAGGAAGCGGCTGAGGTAGGTGAGCTTCGAGTTGCCCACAGTGATTACCGGGGGATCTGCAACAACACCTACGACGAGGAGACGGTGGCTTTGGCAAAAGCGATCATCAACGCTCCCGCAGAGAGTGAAGAACGTGCCGCTCTGGTTGCAAGCTCTGATTTTTACGATGCTTTCCACGCAAGCTGTGTGTATATTGCCGCCACCACGGGAAGCATCAACGTTCCTTTGACTGCCATTACCTGCGGAGATCTTGCCTTTTGTGCCTTCCCTTACGAAATGTTCGATACCAACGGCAAGGAGTGCCGCGAGTCTTCTCCCTTTAAGATGACCTTTATTTGCTCACTTACGGGAGATGCGTTGCGCTACGTCGCTTCTGCCGAGTCTTATAAAAACGGTGGCTACGAGGTGTATTCCGGCCGTTTCCGTCCGGGCAGCGGCGAGGAATTCGTGGCAGAAATGCTGCGCTTGCTGGCAGATTGCAAGGCACAGGGATAAATTTAAAAAAGCAAAAAAATGCTATGGATTTTCCATAGCATTTTTCTTGTGTTTTGGGAAAAACCGTGTTATACTAACGGTACTGAAAACGAAAGGAAAACTGCTATGAAACGATTTTTTGCGACGGTGCTTGCGCTGGTAAGTCTTCTGTCCTTGGGCTCCTGCTCCTCCTCTTTGGAGACCGGAGAAGTGAAAACGGCGGAGGAAGTGAAGGAAAGCGTGGAAAAGACCCCTGAAAAAGAAGCGGAAACGGGTCCTTTCGTTCCGCCAGAGGGCTTTTCCGTGGGCTACGCCAGACTGGATATGACCCCCTCCAATTTTCCCATTCTTTCCTATGACGACGGCTATGCCAACGGCGCGCACGATCCGATTCAGATGACCTGCGTTGCCGTTTCAGACGGTGAGACCACCGCCCTTCTGATCACCCTTGATCTGAGAAATATGGGCGTGACCCTGGCGACCCGTTGCCGCGAGATCATTTCCAAGAACGTGGGGATTCCCGTTGAGAATATCTATATGAATTCCTCCCACACCCACTCCTCCGTGGATTGCAACTTCGACGAGGATTCCGTTACCATCTGGAAGACCAAGTTTTACAAGCTTCTGCCTCAGATGGCAGAGCAGGCGATTCGCGATCTGACTCCTGCCGACGCTTACGTGGGCGCCTCTCACACCGAGGGCCTCACCTTCGTGCGCCGCTATATCGGTGAGGACGGTTCCTTCAACGGAATCGGCGACGCCGCCACTTCCGTCAACCTCCGTCATGAATCCGAAGCGGATTCCGAAATGCGCGTGATTCGCTTTGATCGCGCAGGGGACGCCAAGGACGTTGTGATGGTCAACTATCAGACCCACTACGGCGGTGCTACCTCCCTGTGGCCTGAAAAGCTTTCCGCGGACTTCGTGCATTTTCTCCGTCAGAGCGCGGAAAAGGAGCTGAACTGCCACTTCTCCTACTTCAACGGCGGCTCGGGGAACCTTGCCTTCAACACCAAACTGGAGGGAGAATTGAAATATCCCACCTTTGTAGATGCCATCCCCCACATGATGGACGTGGTGAAGGATGCGATTAAAGGGGAGGAAAAGGTGCAAACGGGGAAGGTGCGTGTGGAAAACAACGACTTCGTCACCGAGTCCCGTAAATTTGACGAGGATACCGTTGCCAAGGCAAAGCAGGTGGTGGACGCGGGCAAGGATACCCAAGTCCAAAAGGATCTGATCCTTCAGTACGGCTTCCGCTCCCGCTATGAAGCCGCTGCCATTTGCAGAACCGCCGCCATGGCGGATCAGACTGCCGTGAATTTCGGTGCGGTCAGCTTCGGTGATATCGCTCTGGCCTTCGCTCCTTACGAAATGTTCGACGCCAACGCCAAGGAAATTCGCGAGGCTTCTCCCTTTCAGATGACCTTCGTTTGCGGCTACACCAACGGCGATTACAGCTACGTTCCCGCCGCCTACGCTTGGGAAAACGGCGGCTACGAGGTCTTCTCCTGCCGATTCCCCGAGGGCTGTGGCGAGGTCTTTGCCAACGAAATACTGCGTCTTCTGAACGCGTGCAAGGCACAAGGATAAAAATAAAATGCTATACAAACACAAATTTTGTGCTTGTATAGCATTTTTTATCTTAAAAATTCTTTGAGCCTTTCCGTTTGTTCCTTTCCCGCATCGTACCCGAGACGGTGTGCCAGACGAAGCTTTTCGGGATCCTTTTCCGTGCGGCTGACGGGTAAGGGCTCCGAGGGCATAATGACGAAGGCTTTTCCCTCTGCCTGCTTGCGGAAGATCTCCTCCCGCTGAGCGTTGTAACGGGTGTGGCGAGACTTCATACATTGGTACAGGGCGCTTTTTTTGCCGTAGCGCAAGCCCATCAGAGCAAGGGCGGAGGAGCTCTCCTTCCGATAAGAGGAGGGCTGAGTCAGGATTACCACGTTTTTCTCAAAACCTTGGTTCTCCATAAAGGAAAGGGGGATGGAATCCGCTACGCCGCCGTCCAAATAGGATTCCCCGTCGATCATCACTTTGCGGGATACCAGGGGCATAGAGGCGGAAGCGCGGAACAGGGACATCGTCCTTTCCCGATCCCCGTTGCAGAGAAAACTGCGGGCAGTGCCCGTTTCCACGTGCGTACAGGTGACGTAAAAGGGTGTGCCGTCCCGATCCCAGGCATCCCAGTCGAAGGGGTCCAGCTCCTCGGGCAGGGTCTTATAGCAGAATTCGGCACCGTACAGATCTCCGGTGGTAACCAGGGAAAACAGACTGCAATAGCGCTTGTCACGGCAAAAACGGGTGTTATAGCGGAGGGCTCTTCCTTTTTGAGCGGAACGAAAATTGCATCCGAAGGCGGCGCCTGCACTGACGCCGACGATTCCGTCAAAACGAATTCCTTCCTCCAAAAAGGCGTCCAATACTCCTGCGGTAAAGAGTCCCCGCATAGCGCCGCCTTCCAGTACCAGTCCCGTTTTCATCCTCACTGCTCCTTTGTGGATTTCCCCTATTCTAGCAAAAAAACTTCAATTTTGCAAGTTTTGGGCTCAAAAACCCTTTTTATGCAGGTACAAAGCGGGAAAAAGACTTGACGAATGGAATAAAAGACGATAAAATATAGAAAACTAAAGTGAAAATGGAGGTTTATTATGAGCGAAAAAGAATTGGAACTGGACGAACTCGAGCCCGATCGCGTAACTCTTACCGACGAAGAAGGCGTTGAAAGAGAATTTGATATTATCAGCACTTTGGAATTGGACGGAAACGAATACTTTGCACTGGTTGCCGTAGAGGGTGACGAGGACGAGTATATCATTCTCAAGGTTGTTGAAGAAGACGGCGAGGAGGTTCTCATCACCATTGACGATGACGATGAATTTGACCGCGTTGCCGATGCTTTCGACAATGAAATGATGGAAGAGATCGACCTGGACGAGACTGACAAAAACTGATCTTTTTTCCTGCCCTTCCCGTGATGAAGACGACAAGAAACCTACGAATTGAAATTGGAGCCCGGCTTCTCAAAACGGCTGCAGACCTCCCTGCTTTACGCGAGGACGTTGGGAGCACATAAGTTCGAGAGAGGGCACCGCCCCTGGCTAAGTGGGGTTTTCAAGAATCTTCACACGGTCGCGGCGGGGTTAGAAAAAAGCACTCCTTTGGGAGTGCTTTTTTCAGTGAGGTTTGCCTTCGGCAAGTGATGCGCCTTACGGCGTGATGCTGCCCCTTGCGGGGCAAGTGATGTGTTTTCCCCAAAGGGAAAACGTTGCGGTAGGAATTTGTTCCGCGGAACAAATTCCGTTTTTTCGTTTTAAAAGGGAAAAAGGAATTTACAACAGGTCGGCGGGCTTGTAATCGGGGACTGCGGCGGTTTGGGAAACCACGAAGCCCGCTACGGCAGAGGCGGTTTGCAGGCAGGAGAGCAGATCCTTTCCCGACAGATACTCGCTGACGAATGCCGCGCCGAAGCTATCTCCTGCACCGACGGTAGATTTTACCGAGACCTTTTTTGCCGGGCAGAAAGCGCCCTTTTCGTCCTCACAGCTCAGCGCATAGGCTCCTTCGCCGCCTAAGGTGATGATGATACACCGCAAATTGGAAAAGGCTTTTGCCAGATGCGCGGCAAAGGCACGGGGCTCCGTTTCCTTCGTCCCGAGAAGCCTTGCTACGGTGGGAAGCTCCTCGTCGCTGATCTTCAGGACCGTGGCGCGGGAAACGGCAAAGCGGACCGTCTTTTCCGAATAGAAGGGGGGGCGGATATTCATGTCCACGAAGATCTCACCAAAGCTTTTTTGCTTCAGAAGCTCGGTGAGGGAGGCAAAATTGTATTCGCTTCTCAGAGCGAGGGTACCGAAATAAAGCAGATCAAAATCCTCCCGTATTCCTTCGCAGGAGATACAGTCGTATGCCACGTCCTTTAAAAGGTTATAGGAAGGGATGGAGTTTTCGTCCAGGGTCACAAGACAGGCACCGGTTTCCCGGCCTGCCAGCGCAGGTACGAAGCGGTCGCCCAGATTCCAGTCGCGAAGCTGTGCCCGTGCCTCCTCGCCCAAAGAGTCCGCGCCCAGGGCGGAAAGCATATCTACCCGATGGCCGAATTTTGCCAGATGGGCGGCAAAGTTCAGGCTGGCACCGCCCAGATGCTTTTCATTGGGATAAATATCCCAAAGGATCTCTCCGAAGGATAGAATTTTTGCACTCATATTATTGCTCCTTTTCGTGAGGGAGGATAATGAATTTTCCCTTGGCGCGCAAAGCGGCGTCGGAAAGGATCTCGGGAAGCTTTTCCATTTCCACGCGGTCGTAAACGATATCGGTCACGTTGATCTTTCCGCTTTCGATCAGCTCCAGCGCGCGTTTTTGGGTGTAGGGGTTGATGAAGGAGGCTTTCAGAGTGATCTCCTTTTTGAAGATTTCAAAGGGCTTGACGGGGATGGTATCGTCGGGGGCAGTGAGCCCGAACATCATCACCACGCTTTTTTTGCCTGCAAGGTCGATCGCCTGCGACATAGTGGCAGGCTTTCCTACGCACTCAATGACGCAGGAAATGCGGTGGATTCCGTTTGCTTCAAGAATCTCCTTGGCGTTTTCGGAGATGGGATCGATGACGAGATCTGCACCAAGCTTTACCGCGATCTCCCGCTTTTCGGCAACGGGCTCCAGCATGATCAGCTTTCCTGCCCCGGAGAGCTTGGCAAGCTGCAGCATGATCATACCGATCATACCTCCGCCGATGACGGCTACGGTATCGCCGCAGGAGATGTCGCACAGATCGATTCCGTGCATACAGCATGCCACGGGCTCGGTCATTGCCGCCGCTTCAAAGCTTGTTTTCTCGCTGAACCGATATGCCTGTGACTGAGGCACCGCGCAGTACTCGGCAAAACCGCCGTTGACTCCCGTTCCGATGCCGCGCATCTCTTCGCAAAAGTGGCCGATGCCGCTTCTGCAATAGTAGCACTTTCCGCAAAGCTGGTTGGGATCCACGCAAACGCGGTCTCCGGGACGAAGCCCCTTTACCTCTGCGCCGACTTCTTCCACGACGCCCGCAAATTCGTGACCCAGCACCGTTCCTTCGGGTGTGGGAAAGCAACCCTCATCCCCGCAGAAAATATGTACGTCCGTACCGCATACGCCGCAAGCCATAACCTTGATCAGCACTTCGTCGGCACCGGGGGTGGGCTTTTCGATCTCGGTTACTCTCAGATCGTTTTTTCCGTAAAAACAGCAAGCTTTCATAATCGTCTCCTTTAAAGCGAAATTTGTTGAGGAATTCTGTTTTCGTAAAAGAACAGGTTTCGAAATCCGATTTCTTTCAGAGTCAGCAAAGCTTTGTCGTAATTCTTTCCCGCATCCTGCGGGGCGTGGGCATCGGTACCCACGGTGACAAGGTAGCCGCCCATTTCGTGATAACGCTTCAGGATCTCTCTGTCGGGCAGGAAGTCACCCAAAATACGGTAGGAGGAAACGTTGACCTCCAGTGCAATGCCTTTTTTGATGATCTTCTGCAAGATCAGATCGATCTTTTCATCGTATTTGGCTCGGTCGATGCCAATGCCGAATTTTCCGTTGATGTAACGCAGTGGGCAGGTCAGGTGGCAGAGCACGTCAAATTCCACGCAGTCGATCATCGTCAGCATATCGGTAAAATACCGATCCAGATACTCCTCGATCACCTCTCGGGAAAGGGAGGGAAAGTCCAGCGCGGAATAAGCGCGAGTCAGATCCTTGTACTGAACAAGATGCACCGAGCCCAGGATCACGTCGTAATCGGTCAGACGTCTTACCTGCTCGTAAATTTCGGGGTGCCAGAATCCCTCGCTGATCTCTACACCCGTCAGCACGCGGAACCTGTCACCGAGCTTTTCGTTTAGTGCCCGTGCCTCCTCCGCCGCTTTTCCGATGGGGGTGACCACGTCGTAGCGCAGGTAGGAATGGGTATCGAAGTGATCGGTGACCGCAAAGCCGTCCATTCCCTTTTCCATTTGCGCGTCTGCCATATCCCGAATTTTGCACACCGAGTCGTGGGAGTGCTCGGAATGGGTGTGCATATCGATTCGCAGACCCTTGTTTTTCGGCGGCTTGATCTGCCCGTTGGTTTCAATAATATCGGCTCCCAAGGCTTCGGCATCTGCCAGATCCCGATAGCTCGACAGGATCCATACCCCGAGAGAGGCGTAGGGCTTGATCATTTCCGCCAGTCGGGGATTGGCAAATTCTACCTTGACCCAAGTGGTTTTGGGATTTTGGTGGGGAAGCCAGACGGTGAGACGCTCCTTGGGTAAAAGCGTTCCCAGCTCCTCCAAAGCTTCGGGAGTGACGGCTCCGTCATAATGCAAGTGCATTTCGGGAAAGGCGCTTACCGCTTCCGTAATGGCTTCAAGATTGGAGCAGGTGAGGCTTGCTACCGTTTGATAGGGAGCAAGGAGCTTGAAAAAGGCTTCCTTTTGTTCCGGGGTGTAGCGCTGATACTTGTTGTCGATCTTCAGGCGGATCCCTTTTTTCTCTGCAAGGGCAAGCACGTCGTCAAACAAGGCGATCTTCGTACCGCGGAACTTCTCGGAGAACCATACGCCGAAATCGTATTCCAGCGCCTTTTCGTAGGGAATGTCGGTAATACGGATCTCCTCGGCAATAGGGGAACCGTCGGGGTTTCGACCGGTTCGGTTTAAGGTGGCGTCGTGGATCAGGACAAAACGTAGATCCTGCGTGGGGGCAACGTCCAGCTCAATAATATCGTACCCCTGCTCCATTGCCGCCAGAAATGCGGGCATGGTGTTTTCGGGATGCTCGGTGCTGACGCCTTTATGTGCTTGGAACTGCATTGGGGCTCCTTTCTTGTTGACAGTGGTAGCATCTGATGCTATTATAAAGGAAACGATCAGAATGTTCAACTCTCGCCAACAAATTTGAGCAAATGATCGTGATTTTGAGCAAACGAAGGGGAAAACGGTGGTTTTATGAGCGCGGAGAGAGAAAAAAAGATTCTGGAGATCCTTTTAAAGGAAAAGAAATGCACCGTGAAGGAGCTGGCAAAGACCCTTTACATCAGTCAGCCCTCCGTCCGTCGGGATCTGCAAAGCCTGGAACAGCAGCATCTTATCAAGCGTGTGCACGGCGGCGCAATGCTGGAGGAGAGCGCTTTATCCAAAAACAAGATCCCCTTTCTGATTCGGGAATACGAGCAGAGCAGTGCCAAGGCACTGATCGCCCGCAAGGCAGCGGAACTGATCAGAGACGGGGATGTAGTCTTTCTGGATGCCTCTACCAGCTGTTATTATATGATCCCCTATTTTGCCGCCAAAAAGGGAATTACCGTGGTGACAAGCGGTGTAAAGGCCCTGTCCAAGCTTGCCGAATACGACGTGCGCACCGTTTCTACGGGGGGAGCTCTTATCAACAGCTGTCTTGCCCTGGTGGGGGAGGAGGCGTACGCCACCTTGGAGTCCTTCAATGCCGACGTAGCGTTTTTCTCCTGCCGAGGGATTTCCGACGACGGGTATCTTACGGATATTTCTCCCGAGGAAAACAACGTGCGCAAGAAGATGATCCGTCACGCCAAGCGCTCCTATCTCCTTTGCGCCACGGAAAAATTCGGGAAGAGCTATTTTCACAACCTGTGCCACAAAGATGAGCTTGACGGCATCATCACCGAAGAATGAACTAAAATTGCACCCTCAAAGCACTGTGCCTTGGGGGTGCAATCGTATTTTTCGGAAGTATTTATATCACCTTCAGGACGACCTTGCCTACGTTTTCACAGCGCTGCAGGATCCCGTGGGCTTCCTCTGCCTGTTCCATAGGCAGAACCTTATAAATGGAGGGACGGATGGCACCGCTTTCGATCTTCGGCCATACCTTTTCCACAAGCTCTGCCAGAAGGGCTGCCTTGAATGCGGGGGTACGGTTGCGCAGCATAGAGCCTACCAGATGCAGACCCTTGGTCAAAAGGGGGCGGAGCTGAACGGTGGTTTCGATTCCCGCAAGGGTGGAGATCACGACCCAATAACCGCCGCGTGCCATATAGGGCAGGCTCTTGCCCAGGGTCTCACCGGAAAGGCAGTCCATGGAAACGGCAACGGGAGTTCCGTTTTCCTCCTCCTGCTTCAAGACCTCCTCCACTGCTTCCTTGGCGGAATTGATAATGAGGTCTGCCCCCAAAGGCCTGATCTTTTCGGCGATCTCATCGGATAGGACCGAGGTGATGACCCGTGCACCGAATGCCTTTGCCATAGGGATTGCCACGGATGCCAGACCGCTGGCACCTGCGGGGATGAAAGCGGTCTTCCCCGCTTCCAGATGACCCTCGATAAATAAATTCAGATAAGAGGTGGCGTATGCCTCGGGGAGCGCGGAGGCCTCCTCCATCGTCAGACCCTTGGGTACGGGCATCAGCATATCCTCCTTGACCGCTACGTATTCTGCGTAGCCGCCACCGCCCAGCAGAGCGCAGACCTTGTCGCCCGCCTGCCATTTGCTGACCCGTTCGCCGATTTCAACGATCTCTCCCGCGATCTCTAGACCCATCCATTCGGGACAGCCGGGAGGAGAGGGGTATTTTCCCTCTCTTTGCAGAAGGTCGGCGCGGTTCAGTGCGGCGGCGTGGATCCTGACGATCACGTCCTCCTCCCCCATTTTCGGGTAGGGAACCTCACTCCAAACGAGCTTTTTATTTTCATCGATCAGCATTGCTTTCATTTTGCTTCCTCCTGCTTTTTGGCAAAGTATTCGTCCATTCGCTCGTTGACCCTTGCACGGATCTTATCCACACGAAGATTGTCAAGAGAGAGTTTTGCAAGCTCCATCTTCATTGCGTCGTAAAAGGGCATCAGCTCCTCCTGCTTCATACCCGTAATGGCGAGAATTTTGGAATTGTCGGTGATGCGGTCGAAGAGTCTGGCGTATTCCAGCTGCCACCGCACGAAGGGAGAGATCGCGTTCCGATCCTTGGACATGATCTGCAGATACTCCTCCTGATCCACCCACTCGTATTTCAGACCGATCAGATCCCGATAGATCTCGGCGAGCTCACCCCATGTATGGTATTCTGCGGTGGAAGCGATGAATTTCTCTCCCAGCGCCTCCTTCTTTCCCGCAAGGCGGGCGATCATCACGCCTACGTCTCCCGCCCAGGACATGGTGGCGGGCTTGTCCTTTGCTTGAATTGGAATCACCACCGGCTTTCCTTGAAGGGCACGGTAAACGAAGGTGCCCGCCTCCAGCGTTACAAGCTGTGCTCTGCCGGTGGAAAAGGTGGTGGCGGGGAGGATAATGGTCCAGTTTTTCTTTCCCGATTTGGTGAGAAGATCCTCCTCTGCCGCCTTGAAAAGGGAATATTCCTTTTCCACGTATTGTAAATACTCCTTGTTTTTGGAAACGTCGATGAGGCGGGGGGAGGATTCCCGAACAGGCACCTCCTCATTGGCGTACACCCGACAGCTGGAAAGGAACATATACTGATCCGTATTTTCCAAAAATAGGGGGGCGCGTACCCGAAATTGAGGCAGAGTATAGCTCATAAAGTCCAGGATCACGTCAAAGTGCGTTTTCGTGATCTTTTCCGTCAGCCACGCATCGTCCATGGCGTTGGCAATGCTTGCCGTCAGGTGTTCGTGGGTAATTGCGGGCTCGTCCAGTGCGACTACGTCCACGGAAAAACCCAGGCGTAAAAGCTCGGGAACCGCATATCTGCCCATAGCACCCGTGCCGCCCAAAACCAAAATTTTTTTCATAGGGAAAGCTCCTTTTCAGTCAATATTTTTGCCATTGAAGCCAACCCCTCCTACGATCTCGTCAAGGACCTTTTGCACCAAAAAGTCGTGCTCGTAGGTAAAGGGGTTTTGCTTTTCGCCCAAAATGTAGGCGTGGAAATCCTGCATCATCTCGTCGTATCTTCCTCCCGCCGTATGATCCTCGAAGGGGAGGGTGACCTTGCGGTCCTCGTAGGTTTTGTCTGCAATTTCAAGGTCCGACCAGGTCATGGTAATAGGCCGCTCCAAGGGACAGATATTTGCCGTTCCAAGGCTTCCTCCCACCATAAACTGCCGTCTGCCGAAGCCGTTGACCTCCACGGAGGAAACGAAAACGCGGGCAAGAGCCTTATCGAATTCCAGAACGGCGAGATTGTTGTCCTCCAGATCCACTCCGTCCAGTCTCGTGCGGGAGACGAAGGAGCTGATCTTTTTCGGCTCACCCAAGAGATATACGATCAGATCCACCAGATGGCTTCCGAAAATATACATACCGCCGCCGCGGAAGTTGGTCAGCCATTTTCGCGTATCCGTGGGATGCAAGGTGCTCATTTCCGCGTGAATGGAATGAATTTCTCCGAGTTCACCCTTTTTGATCCTTTCAAAGCATTCCAGCACGGCGGGGTTGTAGCGGTACATATAGCCCAGCTGGACCACCAGATTCTTTTCCTTTGCAGTGTCGAGAAGCGCCTTGTATTCCTCCAAGGTTCCGCTTGCGGGCTTATCCATGTGGATATGCTTGCCCGCATCCACGCACATTTTGGCGTATTTGGTCAGATCCCATACGTCGCTTTCCACCAAAACCGCGTCGGCGCCATCGATGACCTCCTTTACGCTCAGGCGTGGGAGACCCTCGTAGCCCTTCCGATCTCCTCTTTTTTCGATCCAGCGCCGGTTTTCCTCGGCGTAGCCGATGACCTCGAACAGTTCGGGAAACTTCCTTGCTGCCTTCATTTTCGATTCGCCGTGATTGTGTCCGATGCCGATCTGTCCGATCTTGATTTTTTTCATTCCGATCCACTCCCATCCAAGACGGCTGCAAGCTCGCTCTTATAATTTGATTATAAAGCTTTCCCCATATTCGTAAATGGAGATTGTGATAGTTTTGTCGATTTTGATACAAAATTTCTTGCAAAAATTAAATTTTTGTGCTAAAATCAAGGAGAGAGGTGATCTTGTGTTTGTCGATTTTACGCCTGTTCAGGTGGTTTCCGTCACCCGAAAGCTGAAATCTTCCGTGGGTGTTACGGTGCGAAACCGTCGGCGAAAGTATTGGGGGATCGCTTATAAAAAAGAAGGCGAGACCTACTATTATCAGAACGGAAAGCAATTTCTTTCCGACAAAAATCACGTGTTGCTTTTGCCCAAGGACGGAAATTACGCCTGGGAATGCAAAAAGGCGGGGGAGTGCATCCTCGTCGATTTTGAGGCGACGGGTGCCCGTGAGGAGATCCAAAGCATTTTTATCGGCGACGGAGGAGAGCTTTTGACCGCTTTTTCCAAAATGGAGCGCTGTATGAGCCCCGATAATCCTGCGGGAGAGCTGGAGGCAATGCAACAGCTGTACGGGATCTTGGTGATCCTGACGAAGGCGGAAAATAAAAAGTACGCTCCCAAGGACAAGCAACGCCGATTGGAGCCCGCTATGGACGCGATTTTGGCGCATTACTCCGAACCCGACATCACCAACGAAAGCCTTGCCCGCCTTTGCGGGATGAGCGTGGTGTATTTTCGCAAGTGCTTTGAGTCGGTGTACGGGGTCTCGCCCATTCGTTATCTGCACCATTTGCGGATGGATAAGGCGAAGGGAATGCTTCTGAGCGACTACGATTCCATTACCCAGATCGCCCAAAGCGTGGGCTACGGAAGTATTTATCACTTTTCCAAAATGTTTCGTGCCTACACCGGCGTAAGCCCCTCCGAATATGCAAAATCCTCCCGATCGTGATCGGGAGGATTTTTTCCGGTACCATTTGAGGAAGATCCCCTATATCAAAATTTGGAGCCGAGGGATCGGAAGCACCGCAAGAGGTGCATTTCCAGTTGCTGTAATTGTGAGGGAGAGGGGCTCCTTCGGTGATTCCGCAACTGCTGCAGTTTTTTCTTTTGCAAGAGAAAAAAGGAAAAGCACCGATTTTTTTCGGTGCTTTGGGATGAGGGGGAGTTGCAATGCTTTTTATCATTCAATGCTCATGGTACCGTCAGCAAGATCCTTTGCTACAAACGGGATAAAGTAAAACGGTATCGTGAGCAATTTTTGTTCGGGATTGTAACCGTAATTGTTTTTGGAAACCTTGATAGCATATTCAAATTTGTTGTGATTTGAAAACTTTTCCAGAGAATGAAGTGTTCCGCGACCTTTCTTGACGTCCATCGGGTAAAGCTTGTTGTCTGACTCAATGATGAATTCAAGCTCAGATGATGCTTTTCCGCGCCAATAAAAGAGCTTGTGTCCTTTAGCGACCATCTCATTTGCCACAAAATTTTCAAAGAAAATACCTGATAAGGTGTTTTCTCTTTCGCCGGATATGAACGATGCCGCGTTAATTCCGCTTTGGTAAGAAAACATACCGATATCACCAAGGAACAGACGAAAATTACTTTCATTGTCCGGCATAAGCGGCGTTGTTACGTGCTCCTTTAATTGGAAAGACTGATTGACGACATGCGCCATCATAAGCCACTGAATAGAAGTTGCAAAATCTCTTGTTTTGCTCTTTTCCTCAATTAGTCCCGGAGAGAAGTTTTTGGATTCCTTGTTTAGCTCCCGGTAAATATTTTGGAACAAGATTCTAGAACGTAAAACGGCTTCTGGGCTTGCTTGATACAACTCCATATCTGCAAGGTAATTGTCATATAAAACCTTGAGAATTTCTCTTGCTTCAAGGATATTGTTGCCGTCAATATAGGCTTCTACAGCTTCCGGCATTCCTCCTATGAGAAGATACTTATATACTTGTTCCATTGCCAATTCGTGGATCTTGCCATCCAACGGTTTTTTGCTGTCATAGGCTTTTTTTATGGCGCTGTAGAGCATCTTGTTGCTATTCATCAAAAACTCGTCTAGGGTCATGGGATAAACGGTTATTTGGTTGATCTTGCCTACAGGAAAGAGAAATTTACCGTTATCTTTAGAACCTCGCTTGTGAAGCTCTCTTTGAAGTTTGATGCGCACCATTGAGCCGGTTGCAATCACGGGAATGTTTCTGAAATCCTGACAGAAGTATTTGAGCGAGGAAATAATATTGGGACACTCCTGTACTTCATCGAAGATCAGAAGGGTTTTTTCGTCAATCTGTTTTCCCTTGCGTAGGGAAATATATTCGATGATTTTCTCTGCATTTGCTGTTTCGGAACAGAAATTTCGGATTTCATCTTCTTTTTTGCAATCCACATAGACGTAGTTATTTGCGTAATAGCGTTTGGCAAAGAGCTCTTGAATAAGATAGGTTTTACCAACCTGCCTTGCGCCCCAAATGATCAAAGGCTTTTTGCGTTCGTTGTTATTCCATTCTACTAATTTTTGCAATGCAATTCGTTCCATAAATGAACCTCCAAGCAACTTGTATATATATTATAGAACAACTTGCACCATTTTACAATAGAAAAAATGAGTTATTTGCACCTTTTTTTACTCTGTTTCATCTATTATTTGCACCTTTTGTCGATTCGGAGCGGAAAAGCAGGTAAAACGCGCTTTTTTCGGAAACATGAAAACGTCTCATCGAGGGCGCTTTCGGTGCTTTGGGATGATCAGGAGAAAAGCGATTGCACTCGGTTGATCTCTTCCTCGGTGGGGATTTGACGGGGCAGGGTGTTTTCCATTCCCAGTGCCTTGTACTTGGAGCCTGCCAGATCGTGATAGGGGAGGACCTTTACCTTTTCGATACAAGTAAGAGGACGGAGAAATTCTGCCAGTTTTTCCATCTGGTCGTCGTTGTGCCCGGGTACGTAGGGAATGCGGATCTCTACCTTTGCCCCCACGGAATTTAAGTAAAGAAGGTTTTCCAGAATTTGCTCGTTGCTTTGCCCCGTGCAGCGGATATGCACCTTTTCGTCAAAGGCTTTCAGATCGTATAGGAACAGGTCGGTATAGGGCAAGACCTTCGTCAAGGTTTCCCGCGGCACGAAGCCGCAGGTATCTACGGCGGTATGGATCCCCTCCTCCTTCAGCCGCTTTAAAAGCTCGGCGGCAAAGGGTGCCTGAGAAAGACATTCTCCCCCCGAAAGGGTCACACCGCCTCCGTTTTCGTAAAAGGGGCGATCCTCCAGCAAAAGGGGCATCAGCTCCTCGACGGTCATTTCCTTTCCGTAGAGGATGCGGGCTTCCCCGAGACAGTCGCGGGGGTGAAAGTCCTTGCTTTGACAGGCGCCGCAGCCGATACATTTGTTTTCGAAAAAGGCGGTCTGCTCCTCAAAGGAGATGCCCTCGGGATTGTGACACCAGATACATTTTAAGGGGCACCCCTTGAAAAAGACCGTGGTGCGGATGCCGGGGCCGTCGTGGACGGCAAAGCGCTTCAGGTCGGTAATTTTTGCTTTCATCGGGCGATATTCTCCGCTCTCAGAATGTAGGCGTCCTGCTCCGCCTTTGACATATTGTTCCAAAGGGTGTTCCAGCCGCAGACGCGCACCTGCAGATTGCGGTACTTCTCCGGATGCTCCTGTGCGTCCCGCAGGGTTTCGGAACGGAAAACGTTGAACTGGATGGATTGTCCGCCGCCCTTTAAATAGGTGGTCAAAAGATTGTTCCAGACCGCAAAGCCTTCCTCCCCCGAAAGGGTACTGGGATGGAGCATTATGTCTAGGCAGAAGGACTCGTGGTAATTGGAGGGACAAAGCTTCAGAGCCGAGGAGATCAGCGCAGTGACGCCTTGTTTATCCATTCCCGCCACGGGGGAAGCGTTTTTGGAAAGCTCCTCTCCGCTTTTTCTTCCGTCGGGGAGGGCACCGGTCAAAGCGCCGTGTCGGATGAAGCCGCGTGCCGAATGGAGGATGGCTTTATACACACCGCCCTTTTCGTTGGGCACGTTGTTTACCTTTTGGGCGAAAAAGTCTGCCATTGCCGCCGCATAGGTGTCGGCAAGAGGGTCGCCGTTGCCGTATTTGTGGGGAGATTTTTTGATCTTTGCCCGCAAAAGCTCGCTTCCCTCCCAGTTGTTTTTCAACACTTGGGCAAGCTCGGTCAGGGTCAGTTCCTTTTGATCGTAAACGAATTCCTTTACCGCAAGGATGCTGTCCACTGCACTGGCAAAGGAGCAGTTCAGCATTCCGTTATTGCAGAATTTTACACCGCCGCCGTAGCCGTCCTTACCTTTTTTCAAGGCGCTTTCCACGGTTGCGGAGTACATGGTGGAGGGATTGACGAAGGCAAGGTATTTTTCCGCGTCGTTGGTGATACGGATCCCGATCTCCACAAGGTTTTCCCACTGCTTGAGAAAGGCAAAATAAAAATCCTCGAAGGTGACAAGGCTTTCGAGCTCGCCCGTTTGCACGCCGATCTGCTTGTTTAACGCAGTGTCAAAGCCGTTGGAGAATACGTATTCCACGGCTTTTGCGGCGTTGATATAGCCGGAGGTGGAGCATGCCTCGTTGCCGCGGACGCCCGTTTCGTAGCAACCGCGGATATCGAAATTCAGCGCTTCCTCGTAGGTGGCGCCGTATCCCATCACCGCCTTGATCATTCCCGGCTCACAGCAGAATACAAGGCTTGCGTTTTTGCGCCGCACCATATCGAAGGCTTTTCTTAAAATGGATTCGGGCGTGTTTTCGTTGATCTTTAATTGGATCTTGGGGTTGTAGATCTCAAGGCCGTCGTAAACCTCCAGGATCAGGTGAGAAAGCGCGTTATATTTGCTGCTGCCGTCGGAATTGGTTCCGCCCAAATAAAAGGGCTGACCCCAATAGTTGCCGATGGCGGACCACTGCATCAAAAAGTAGGAGAGAAAATGTCCCAGCTCCTCCTCGGTGTATCTGCCGCTTTCCAGATCCGTCTTATAAAAGGGATAAAGCGTGCCGTCCAGACCATTGCCGAGAGAACGGACCTGATAACGGTCGATGCACTCCGAGATGATAAAGTAGAGATAGATCAGCTGGAGTGCCTCGTAGAAGGTGGTGGGAGGACCGTGGCGCAGATGCTCCAGACAGACGGTGATCTCCTTTGCTTTTTCAAAGCTTTGCTTCTCGGCAAGGGCGATCATTCGGTCGAGCAGATGCAGGATCGCCGTATATTGAAGCTCGATCCCCTCGAAAAAGGCGTCTGCTTCTTCGGTTAGGGTTCCTGCCGTCCGATGCATTTTGCGATATTTGCGGGCGCGCTCAATGATCCCCGTAAAGCCAAGCTTCATCAGGGAGTCCCAATCGGGAACCACATGGTCGTAATCCACCCAGTACATCATAGCGCCGCAGGCGTTGACGTCCTCGGAAAGCCGTACCAGCTCGGGGTCGCGAAGCGCAAGGGATTCCTCCGCCCATTTGCTGAAGGTGACGCATTTTGCAAGACGGTCCAGGGAATACAGACCCACGAAATAATCGTGCTCGTTGAGATAGATCCGCTGGTGCTGCAAAAGGTACTCGATTGCCCGCGCCTTTGCCACGGGATGGGGAAGGTTATCCAGGGGAAGGGCTTTCAGTCCCTCCAGAAGTTCCTCGTCGTCAAGTCCGCTTTCCTCCAAATAGCCGATGCCGTGGTACGCCATTCGCTTGAAGGGATTGAATTCTTTTTCGGGATCGTGGTATTTCCGTTCCACGAAATAACGGTCCGAAGAATGGATCATCGCATTCACTCCTTTTCCCCGATTATAGGACGAAAAATAATAAATTTGAATAGATAAAAGAAAAATACTTGACTGTTTCGAAACAAAACCGTAAAATATCCTTGAGGTGATGAAATGCAGGAATTTATGAAACGGGATCTTACCGTTGAAAAAATCGAGCTTGCCTGCCTTGTGGAGGCGGGGAAGGCTGCCCCCGTTCACAAAAACAGAAAAAGCCACGGTCTTGCTTTGTTCCCCGGAGGAGAGAGGATCATTTCCTTCGAGGGGAAAAAGCTTCTCGTGGGCAAGGATACCGTGGTATATTTCCCAAAGGGCTCCGATTATACGGTGCGCGATCGGATCCCCTTCGAATGCTACGCCATCAATTTTCAGCTGGCGGGGGACGAGGTCTTCGAGCCTTTTGCCGTTGGGGTAAAAAACGTGAACGCGGTCTTGCAAAGCTTTCGGGAAAGCCAGAGGATCTGGAGAAAAAAGAGCGTCGGCTATTCGTCGAAGATCAAAGCCGAGCTGTACAGCATCATTTATCAGCTGCAAAGCGAAAACCGGATCCCCTACGCCAAGACCTCCGTCATCGAGCCTGCTGTCCGCTATATTCATTCCCATTACGACAAGGAGGAGATCCGTGTTTCCGACCTTGCCGAGCTTTGCGGGATCAGTCAGGTATATTTGCGCTCTCTGTTTCAAAAGCGCTTTGCCACCACTCCCGTAGGGTATATCGAGCACCTGAGAATGAGTCGCGCCGAGGAGCTCCTGAGCTCCCAGATGTACGCGGTCCGCGACGTATGCTTTCTCTCGGGCTTCCGTGATGAAAGCTACTTCTCCCGCCGTTTCAAAAAGCAGTTTGGAGTCCCTCCCGGGGACTATGCAAAATCCTCCCGAGCTTGATCGGGAGGATTTTTTGTATTATTCCGGCATGTTGGAGAGCATATTTTCGATAAAGATTCCGTAGCCGCGGGTGGGGTCGCCCACCAAAACGTGGGTCACCGCACCCACCAGCTTGCCGTTTTGAATGATGGGGGACCCGCTCACGCTGATGTCAAGTAGGGGACAAAAGAATTTTGTGTTTTTCTGCGGTTTTTATGCGTTTTTGCAGGTAAAAGGCAGGTTTTGGCACACCTCAACCGCGATCCCTAAGTTGACATAGATGAATTGTCGAAACCAGTCGCTTTTAAATTTTCTCTCACTTTCGACAAATTCTGATATTTGCCGGACCGTCGGTTTTTCCTCCTAAATAGTCAAAGCCTCCGGACAACCGGAGGCTTTGCTTGTTATGTGCTATTTTTTACGATTAAGATCGCGTTTTAGCTGTGCTCCAAAACGCGCCTTGCCGTGTATTCGTCGGTGATCAGCGTGTCGATCATTTTTGTTCGCAGCGCTCCCGCGATTGCTTCTGCCTTTTCTTTTCCACAGGCGATGGCAACGGATTCCCTTGCGTTCTTGATATTGTCCACGGAGGCGCACAATGTGTTGCTATACAGATTGACGAACGTTCCGTTTTGATCGAAAAAGTGTGTGGCTATGTCACCGATGGCTTGGCAGTGGATATCGCTGTACCCAAATGTTTTGCCGAAGATATCCAGGATTTCCGTGTTTCCTATTCCCAAAATGGCAAGATCGGCGGTATTCCACATATCCTGCATTCTCTTGTAATAGCCAAGCTGCTTCAGTAACACAGAATCTTCATCGCTGTCAGCAAGATAGGGAAACCATGCGCATTTGGGCGTGGCATCCAGCTTATCTGCCATCTTCCGGGCTAACTCGTTAGAGGAAAAATAAGAATGTTCAGTATCGGTAGCGCCAAATAACGGGAATACGGTGTTACCGGCGGTAGAGAGCTTGGGAAGGTTTTGAATCAATTCTTGAATCGTCCGTCCCCAGGATAGGGCAATCTTTTGGTTGCCCTTTTGGACAATTGGCAGGATATATTCAACCGCCGCCTTAACCGTCATAAGCCGATGCACCGACTCATTTCTGCCGCTGACACTGCATACAACACAGTCCCGAATGCCAAAGATAGCACAAATCTGCTCTTCTAGCTCTTTGCAGTCCTTTGGCGGATCGTGTATGATGATTTCTACTATTTTTTCTTCTATGGCATCGCTTAAAAGCTTGGAAACCGTTTGCCGGGACAGATGCAAAGTTTCTGCGATTTCCTGTTGGGTCAGGTTTTCCTTATAGTAAAGGGTCGCGACTTCGGACATCAGTATTTTTTCTGTATTCATAGACTTGCTCCTAAGTGTTGGTGACTTAATTCTACAATGAAATGCGTAGTTTGTCAATTATTTAACATTTGTAATTGACAAATGTTAAATAAAAGGGTATAATGTTTCTGCAAAAACAAAGGAGGGAACAAAATGCTCGTTTCAATGAAAGAAATGCTGGAAGATGCCCGTAAGAACCATTACGCCCTTCCTGCATTTGATGTTAGCAATTACGATATGATGAAAGCTGTTTTGGAAGCCTGCGAGGAGGAGCGGTCTCCGGCACTGCTTATGGCACTGGGTGTGGATCTGCAGGGCAGAGATATGAACCTGCTGGCATCCATGATCCGCAGCGCATCGGACCATTTCAATATTCCTGTTTGCCTGCATCTGGATCACGCAACAGATTTTACCATGATCGCAAAGGCTATTGATGCAGGCTTTAGTTCCGTTATGTACGACGGCTCCGTCCTGGATTTTGCCAGCAACGCGAAAAATACCGCTCAGGTGGTAAAGCTCGCACACGCCCACGGCATCACTGTGGAAGCAGAGCTTGGCCATGTGGGTAACGGCAGTGTGGGGTCAATCAGTGAAACCGGCACGGATACCGATCCCGGCGAGAGCCTGACTGTCCC
This sequence comes from Oscillospiraceae bacterium, assembly GCA_015065325.1. Taxonomy (GTDB): domain Bacteria; phylum Bacillota; class Clostridia; order Oscillospirales; family SIG627; genus RGIG5579. The sequence goes on from SVQO01000008.1 coordinate 40,684, forward strand.
GGAGGAGGTCGCAAAATTTGTGGAGATCACCGATGTGGATGCCCTTGCGGTAGCTATTGGTACCGCCCACGGTGTATATCAGAAGACACCCGAGCTGCGAATTGACCGGCTGGACGAGATCACAGCTGTTTGTCAAAGGCCCTTAGTGTTGCATGGCGGTAGCGGCACACCTGATGAGCAAATGCAAGAGGCCATCCGACACGGCATCACTAAGATCAACATCTATTCCGATGTGGTAGCCGCTATGAACAAGGGTCTGAAAGAAAAGCTCAACGCTATGGATAACCCCGCCACCTGGCCTTTTCTGGTGTTTGCCGATGCCCGGGAGGAGATGAAGGAAGTAGTCCGGAACAAGCTGCGTATCTTTGGCAGCGCCGACCGTCTGTAAGGAGGAAACAGGATGAAAACAAAAGCAGTTCGCCTTTATGGTGAAAATGATTTGCGTTTGGAAGAATTTGAATTGCCGGAACTGAAAAACGGCGAGATTCTCATCAAGATCATTTCCGACAGCGTTTGTATGTCTACCTACAAGACTGTGAAACAGGGCGCAAAACATTTGCGTGTACCGGACAATGTAGCAGAAAAGCCTGTGATCATCGGCCACGAATTCTGCGCGGAAGTTGTGGAAGTTACGGATAAATGGAAAGATCAATTTCACGTGGGAGATAAGGTGGCTATGCCTCCTGTGCTGTCCTATCTTGGCGGTATGCAGACCGTTGGTTATTCCTTCGGCGAGATCGGCGGCGTTTCTACATATTCTATTGTTTATGAGCACATCATTGAAAACGGATATCTGATGAAGCTGGATAGTGACTGTTTCTTCAAGGGATCGCTGATCGAGCCTGCTTCCTGCGTACTCCGGGGTTATAAGGGGAGTATGCATTTAGATACCGACGGCGTTCCTTATACAAATCTCAGATCCGGCGGCAAGGTGGCCATTCTGGCAGGCTGCGGTCCTATGGGCCTTGTAGCCATCGACCTGGCTATCCACGGCACCGTGAAGCCCTCCGTTGTGGTGGTCACCGATCTGGACGAGAATCGTCTTGCCAGAGCGGAGGAAATCTTCTGTCCTGAAAAGGCTGCACAGGACGGCATCAACCTGATCTTCAGCAATTCCACCCATGCCGATGAGCTGATTGCGCTGGCGGGCGGAGAATTTGATGATGTGTTTGTGTATGCCCCTGTTCCGGCGGTTGTGGAACTGGGTGATGAAATTCTGGGCTTTGACGGCTGCCTAAATTTCTTTGCAGGTCCGCTGGATCAGAGGTTCAGCGCAAAGTTCAATTTCTACAATGTCCACTACAAGCAGCATCATGTGTCCGGAACCAGCGGCAGCACCATAGAGGATATGCAGGATATTGTACGCCTGATTAGCCAGCAGAAGATTGATCCTGCGGTAATGATTACCCATATCGGCGGTATCGATGCAGCGATTGATACTACCATACATCTGCCCCAGATCCCCGGCGGCAAAAAGCTGATCTATACCCATATCAACTTGCCCCTGACTGCCATTGCTGATTTTGCTGCTTTGGGAGAAACAGATGACCGGTTCAAGGCCCTCGATACCCTTGTAAAGGAAGGTAACGGCTTGTGGAATGCAAGAGCCGAAAAATATTTCCTGGAGAATTTTGGAGGTTAACTATGAATTTACCGAATCATATTTTCAGCGGAAATTGGAAAGAGGGACATGTGCAGGGAATTGCCGTGGATACGCAGCGGGGTTTTGTATATTACTCGTTCACCACGATCCTTTTGAAGACTGATTTGCAGGGAAATCCTCTTGCCAGCGTTAAGAATATCATTGGTCATCTTGGCTGCATTGCCTTTGACAAGGAAGCAAACCGAGTGTATGGCTCTCTGGAATTGAAACATGATATTATCGGCAGAGGAATTATGGAGCGGACCGGCATAGAATTGGCGGAGGAAGATGCCTTCTATTTAGTGTCTTTTGACTTGAGCAAGCTGGATCGCATGGAGATGGATGCAGAAAAGGACGGCATTATGCAGGCGGTCTATGTACGGGATGTGGTCCGGGATTACAGTGAAAAGGACGACCTGACCGGACTGCCGGGACGCTATGGCTGTGGCGGTATGGACGGCGTTTCCATTGGACCGATCTTTGGTGCAGATGCGGATAGTCCCAGAAAACTGTTCCTTGCGGAAGGAATTAAAAAAGAGCTTGACCGCAGCGACAACGATCATCAGGTGTTGCTGCAGTACGATCTTTCTATCTTTGATACCTATGGTCAGCCCCTGACTCAGCTGCAACCCCATCATAACGGACCAGAAAGCTGCGAAGAGAGATATTTCTTCTACACAGGCAATACCAATTGGGGAATTCAAAACTTAGAATATGATCCCTATACTCGCTACTGGTTTACAGCCGTTTATCCGGGCGCAAAGCCGGAATTTGAAAACTTCCGTATGTTTGCCATTGATGGTGCAATCCCTGCAAAGAAAGCACCCCTAGAAGGCAGACCGGGAGAAACGGGATTGCTTCTGACTTCTGCCAAAATCGGAGAGGGACAGAAAGACGGCAGGATCTACGGCTCTCACCTGAAATGGGGTTCTACAGGAATTGCATCCCTTGGAAACGGAGAATTCTACATCTCCCATCACGGAATGATCAAGGAGCAAGCGCTGCATTTCTCCAATCTGAAGCTGTATTACTTTGATCCTGAACACCCTGAGTGGTTCCGCAAAAAATATGAAGTTTTGTGATAATAACAACAACCGGGTTCAGGCATTTTGCCTGAGCCCGGCTTTCTGTATTTTACGGATAGCATTTGTATATTATGCTGCAGCATCTAACATATTTTCAATAAAAATACCATACCCGGTAGTCGGATCGTTCACAAGGACATGGGTCACGGCGCCCACCAGCTTTCCGTCTTGGAGAATGGGGCTGCCGCACACACACGTGTCAATATAGGACCAACCATTCAGAATTGAACGAAAAATTCATCCGTTACATCTATACCGTTTCGTAAAATCACGCAGTTTACCAATTTCTCGTTTTTGATCTCGGCTTCAACCGTGATTCCGCCTTTTGCCGCTAATTTAAAGGAGACGTCGGTGGTGTGGGGGAATGCGGGCAATAGATGAATGGTATTACCCTCTGCTTGCAAAAGCATATCGTTTACGGCAGAGATGAAAATCCCTGCGGCGGTTGAAAACCAAGGGCGGTTCCGTCGGACCGGCTCATTGATTTCAAACAATTCGCCAAAAACTCCGGCAGATGGATAGACCTGCTTCAGGGCTTTGTAAGCGTTTTCTGCCATTTTTGCTCTGGCATATCCTAATGCTTTCCAACAGGCATACCACGGTGAAATGTTGTTCCCCACCGGATACATATTCCCGTAGGCGCGCCCATTTATTTCGAAATCTTCCCAGGCGCAGAGCATTTTCTCATCAGAATCATTTAAAAGGTCAAAGGGAAATTTGCCGGCGAAAACTGCAATGCTTTTTTGCTTGCAGTTCAAGTGCGGAACATACATTCCGTTTTCTGCCGGCAAATTTTCATAAAGTTTTTTAGAGATATAGGCACACTCGGCTGAATATTTTTCGTCTGTTTCCAATATGTCGGCGGCTTTTTTGCAACATTGAAGGAGCTTAATGGCGCCGCAGGCAGTCATAAACGGATTTTGTATGGAGGAGCCAAGCCGTTCGAGATCGGTGCATTTTCCGATATAATATTGATCGCCGTCTTTATACAGCATATGCTTTGTGATAAATTTTGAACAAGCACGAATCATGGGATAACAGTCTCTCAAAAAATCAACGTCTTTTGAATATTCATAGTATTCGAATGCGCCAATACCCACGAGAGGGATATGAAAAATATGATCCAACCAGTGCCCTTCCGCTGCCAGTTCAATTCGATCAATTTCTCCTGTTTGCCAATGAAAACGAGCCATATCTTCTGTCTCGGTGGTTCGATGGGAATCACTTGCCCGATGGATCGCCACATCCAAACAAACGTTCTTTCTGTATAGTGGCACTCTTTTGGCAAGCTCCAATCGGTTTGCACTCAATAGACCATAATAAGAGGTATATTCATCAAACGCAAAGTAGCGCCCATCCCAACTTCCGTTATTGAACCCTACCGCGATGGATGCTTTCGTGGTGTTGCATTTAACCGAATAAAGCGACGTTTTATAAATGGAGTTAAGCTTTTCATCTGCGGTTTTTACATATCCAAGCTTGTAGAAGGAATCATAATGATCTGTGCATTCCTTTAGCAAACCCTCAAAGCCAAGCGCGTCAATGGTTTGTTTGTATTGATGGAGCACCTCTCTAAAATCGGCTTTTTCCATATCATCTTCAAGATAATAGTAAAAGGTTACGGTTTCGCCCGCAGATGCCGAAAAGGAAATTTGAGCACCGGTGTCGGTGAGATTTACAGAAAAATCTTTATCAACAAAGAAATGAATTTCGCCGGTAAAAACATCCATTCCATACATTTTAAAGCCGATGCAACAAATGTTTTCATGCTTCTTCGTATATAAAACTTGCATATACCGGCTGATGCTTTCATTATATCCGCAAAGGGTTACTTCGTATGCGAATTCCCTTGTGCCGGAGATGTTTTCAAATGTTTTTTGAAGAGCATAGATATTATGAGAGGGGTGAATAAAGCCTTTTGAACGGATGGTTGCCCCACTTTCATATAAGCACTCGCTTTCAAAAAAGCCATTTTCAACGTTCAGCTCCTGTGTCCATTGCTCGAGGGAGCTTCCCTCGCGGAACGTAAATTTTCCAAAGGGAAACAGCCGCGCCCGAACGTCGTTGCACATTGCGCTTCTTCTTCCGTAGTGAACAACGATTCCGTCGAAGGCTCGAACTCCTTTCTTTTTATAATCATCGAAGGTATAGCCGAGCATTCCTTCTGCATCCGCCGCAAAAGAAATATCGCCGTTGGAAAGCATTGGCGGGAAATAGCAATTTTTGTTTTCCTCACTATGATAAGTCATAATATTTACCATCCTTTTCCGAGTTATCTTTTATTTTATGATAAAACGAAACTTTTAAGAAATCAATTGGTTAATTACTCAAAAGATTATTCAAATTACGCATTTTGATTGACTTATCGAAGAAAACAATATATGCTTTATATAAAGCTGTTTAGGGAGTGAAAAGCTATGCCGATGTTTCTGAAGAAGTTTACAAATGCAGATAGAAATTTATTCGTAACGGAATTCGGGCACAGTATGTATACAGAATCCAAACGGGTAGGTCCGTGGTCCCGAGGAATCTATATTTTACACTTTGTTTCAAGGGGATATTGCGAATTTTCGGGGTTCAAAGCGGAAGCAGGGCAGGCTTTTTTAATTGCAAAAGAACATCTGCATTCGTTTACCACCAGCGAGGATTATGAGCATTATTGGATTGGTATTTTAGGAGACTCATTGGAAAAAATCTTTGAAGGATTTAAGATAGGATATAAGAGCCATCAGCTGTTTTGGGTAGAAAACATTGATTTTGTTAAAACACTCTTTGCTACCGCGTCCGAAAACCTGCAAAGCGGGGCGCCTGAGTTTGCCGATTCGTATGTGCTTTCTATATTTACCGCGGTTCTTCCGTTGTTAAAATCTGATGCTCAATCATCTATGCATTACAAAATCAACTATGCGGAAAGGGTGAAGATCTTTATTGAAACCAATTACTCATATCCGATTAAAATGAGTGATATTGCAAAAGAGATGCATTTATCCGAAAAGCATATGTATCGTTTGTTTATGAATCGATTTGGTATTTCGCCCCAAAAGTACCTTGTAAAAACCCGTATGGAGGCAGCGAAAGAATTGCTTTTGAAAAAGCAATTATCGGTAAAAGAGATTGCATATATCGTCGGATATACATCCCTGCCGACTTTCTCAAAAAAATATTCAGATTACTTTGGCGTTAGTCCATCCAAGTACCAATAAAATGCTCACCGCGAGATAGCGGTGAGCATTTTATTTCTTGTAGGGAACGTCACAAAGGCCGTTCCCTACCTTTTCGCAGCAATTTGCTGCTGTTTTTTTTATTCCGGCATATTGGAGAGCATATTTTCGATAAAGATTCCGTAGCCGCGGGTGGGGTCGCCCACCAAAACGTGGGTCACCGCACCGATGAGCTTGCCGTTTTGAATGATGGGGGACCCGCTCATTCCCTGAACGATGCCGCCCGTCATTTTTAGAAGTGCGGGATCGGTAATGCGAAGGACAAAGTTTTTGCTGTCCCGATCCTTTCCGATGATTTCTTCGATTTCGATTTCGTATTCTTTCTTGCCGCTGCCGTCCAGTGTGCAGAGGATGGACGCTTTCCCGGGCTTCACTTGATTTTTCAGGCCGATGGGAATGCTTTTTCCGCCCTTGGGCGTTTTTTCATCCAGGATGCCGTAGACGCCTTGAGGAGAGTTGGAGGTCAGGACGCCTACGTTGGACTGCTCCAGACTTCCTTTCAACTCTCCCGGTGAGCCTTCGCCACCCTTGGTGATGCTTTCCACCTGTGCGTGGCAAACACTGCCCGACCCAAAGGGAAAGGGAATTCCCGTTTCCGAGTCGCAGACGGGATGGCCGAGTCCGCCGAAGGCACCCGTTTTCGGGTCTATGAAGGTAACGGTGCCGATGCCTGCCGCACCGTCCCGTACCCAAAGCCCTGCCCGATACCCTGCCGCGTCCGCAGACAGAGCGGGCGTCAGAGTCAGCTCCAGGGCTTCCTCGCCCCGTTCCACCGTCAGACGAATGCTTTTTCCTTCGCTTTTCGCGATAATCTTGGAAAAGGTGGCGGCACTTTTCAGCTCCATTCCGTCAGCCTTCAGGATTACGTCTCCCTTTTTCAGACCTGCATCCTTACCCGGGGAAACGCTTTTGTCCCCCGTTTTGATGCTGTCAATGCCCGTTACCAAAAGACCGCGGGTCTCCATACGGAGGCCGAACAGATCGCCTCCGCAGAGAAGCTCCGTTTTTTCATAGTAATTTAAGGAAACCTCCTTAACGGGAATGACCCCGAAGGCGAGGACCTGTCCCTGCGCGGGAATGGCTCCGTTTTCCTCACTTTCGCAGGAAAAGCAAAGCACGCTCTCCGGCGTTTCACCGGTAAAAAGGCTTACGGTGTCGGGGTAAAGGTAGTCTCCCAGCCCGACCAGATTTAAGAATACAAAGAAAAGAATCATCACAAAGGACAAAGAAGCTTTTGCGATTTTTCTGATCATGATGTGCTCCCGGTTGTTTTTGTCTTTTTCAGACAGGTTTAATTTGCGCAAAATAAGAGAAAATATGTTGTAATAAAATCGGTTTTGCAAAGAGTTTCTTCCAAAGAATCTGACGGGAAAATTTGGATTGTTATTGAAATGCGTTTCGATATGTGATACAATAAATAAAAGTATTCGTTTGATGTGCGGAGGAAATATGGCAAATAACGGAAATGAATTTTTACCCAATTACGTAGAGCATTTGGTTCCTTTGCAGGAAAAGAAATACGTCACTCCCAAAAAGCTGGGGATCATTGCTCTTGCCATTGTTTTGACTCTGGGAGTGATCGCCGCCACCATTTTGTCCAATTTGCAGCTCCTGGGCGGTTTGATCTTCTTCTTGCTTTTGGGCATTGCGGTCCTGGTCTGGTACTTGTGGCGCTTCGTATCCATTGAGTATGAATATACCATTCTGGGCGGAGAGATCTCCTTTGAAGCCATTTACGGCAGAAGACAGAGAAAGCCCTATTACAGTGCCCAGCTCAAGCGCATCGAGAAGCTTGCCCCCGTTGGCGGAAAGTTCGTTTCGAAGGCGGATTTTCAGGGTGTTACCCGCGAGGTGTTCTGTGCGGCGAAAATGAATAACCCGAAAACCTGGTACGCCATTGTTAAAGAGGAAAACGGGGATAAGACCCTTTTATTCTTTGAGGTGACGGAAAAGGCGGAGAAAGCCCTCCGTTTTTACAACGGCAGAGCCTTCTTCGGATAATTTTTTCAGTTAATTTTCACACAGTATTCATTTTTAATCGTTATAATCGAAGCAGTTTCAAGAAAGGAGACTCTTTTATGTTTGATAATAATCCCTTCCCCGGCTCCGATCAGAAGCCTGAGGGAATGAATGACAATCCCGTACAGCAGGAAAACGGTTCCGCTCAGCCCGAGCCCGAGCAGCAGGCAACGTATCAGCAGACGTCCTATCAGCAGACGCCTCCTCCCAATTTCGGAGCACCTTACGGAATGCCCCCCACGCCGCCCCAGCCTCCCAAAAAGCCTAAGAATAAGCTGGTCGGCTGGATCATTGCGCTGGCAGTTTTGTATTTTCTGATGCTGGCGGGCATTTTCGTTGCCATCGGAACGGGCGTGCTGAACTCTGCCGATAGCGGCAAGGAAACGGAGAAGAACGCGGCTCAGGGAAATGCCGATGCCGATGACAATGGCAAAAAGACCTCGGAAAAGAACGAGGGCGAAAAAACGAAAGAAGACAAGAAGGATAATCCTCCTCTTGAGCCAAATACGCTGAAGGAGGATCCCGAGGCGATGACCGCCACGGAGCTTTATAAAGAAAACGTTGAAAGTGTCGTATTCGTAGAAGCCAATTATGCCAGAGGTCAAGCAACCGGCTCAGGCTTTGTCATCGATGCGAAGAACGGCTATATTCTCACCAACTATCACGTGGTGGAGGAGAGCGATGATATTGCCGTCACCTTCTCTAACTCCGACAGCTACGACGCGGAGCTGATCGCAGGCGACGAGATCAACGACGTTGCCGTATTGCAGATCAAGGCAGAGGATCTGACCGCCGTTTATATCGGCGATTCCGACTCTATTTTGATCGGTGATGACGTTCTGGTCATCGGTAATCCTCTGGGAGATCTGACCTTTACTTTGACCCGCGGTGTTGTTTCCGGCACGGAGCGTGATATCAATACGGGCGAATACACCATCAATACCTTCCAGACCGACGCTGCCATCAACTCAGGCAACTCCGGCGGTCCTGCATTCAACGCCACCGGCGAGGTGATCGGTATTGCTTCCGCGAAATACGCCGCCACCGGCGTAGAGGGAATCGGCTTCTGCATTCCCATCAACGATGCTATGGCAATCGCCGAGGATCTGATCGAGTTCGGCTACGTGAAGGGAAGACCTAACTTCGGTATTTCCGTTTCCGACTCTCCCGGATATGAATACGTCACCGACGAGCGCGGCAGACGCGTTTTGGTGGAGACCGCTTACGGTGCCCGCATCGAAGAAGTGGGTAAGGATTCCTGTGCCGCCGATGCCGGTCTGAAGCCCGGTGACATCGTAACCAAGCTGGATAAAACCAAAATTGAAAATGCCAACGATCTGATCAACGCCAAAAACCAGCACAAGGCAGGCGATACCGTAACCCTTGAGGTTTACCGTGACGGTGAGACCATCGAGCTGGAAGTTACTCTGGACGAATATTCCCCCGAATAATTGCTTTGTAAAATCCGCTGCAGCTTCGTCAAGGTGCGATAAATTGCTCAGTCATTTACAGTAGTAAACTCCTTCGCAATTTTCTTCCTTTCCTCGCTTCGCAGGATTTTACTTCGCAATTCGGCTGCGGCTTTGTCAGGACATCGAAAAAAACTCGGTTATTTGCGTTTAGCAAACGCCCTCGTTTTTTTCTCGCCTTCCTCGTCTCGCACAAATTTACTTCGCAATTCGGCTACGGCTTTGTCAAGCCTTGGAGCAAAAGTTTTTCGCTTCCTTTTTTCAAAAAGGAAGGAGACCAAAAAACAAAAGAGACCTTCGGGAGAAGGTCTCTTTTTTCGTTTATTCTTCGGATTCGTAAGCGGCTTTGCGTGCAAAGATGTTGTGGATCACCGAGGGGTCGAATTTTGGCTTTCGGTCGTAGGTGTAGAGTCCGTTTTGCTCCTGCTCCACATCGGTCAGCTGGGTATAGCAGAGACCGAACATCAAAGGATTGTCCAGCAGAACGTCGGTCAGACCCTTCAGACGGCTTAAGAATTCTTCTTCGGTTTTTGGACCGTTGCCGTAGCCCCATCCGCTTTCATCCTCGGTCCAGCGGATTCCGCCGTATTCACTGACGAAAAAGGGCATTGATCCGTCGTAGGTCAGCTGGCGGTCCATAAAGGCGGTGCGGAAATTAAATTCATTGGTCTTGCCCAAAGGCTCGTAGTGCTCCGCAAAGACTGCGGGATCTTGCATATAGTCGTGGAGATCGTAAACGTCGGTTACCACGTGGAAGTTGCCGCTGGTGTCGATGCAGGGACGGGTAGGATCGGCGGCTTTCGTTGCCTGATAGACCAGCGCCAGAAGGGGATCGTATTGCTTACGGAAGTTTTTGTCCCAAGTCTCGTTGAAGGGGCACCAGCCGATGATGGCGGGGTGATTGAAGTCGCGCTCTACCTCCTCCAGCCACTCGGGAAGAATGCCGTAGATGCTGTCCGAATAGCTGTGATCCAGACCCCAGTTGGGAAATTCTCCCCAGACGATATAGCCCAGTCTGTCGCAATGGTAGAGGAAGCGTTCCTCAAATACCTTCTCGTGGAGACGGGCGCCGTTGAAGCCCATGGCAACACTGCGCTCAATATCGGCAATGAGCTCCTTATCGTCGGGAGCGGTGTAGATGCCGTCGGGGTAGAAGCCCTGATCCAAAATCAGTCTCTGGAAGATCTTTTCGTCGTTGATGAGGAATTTTTCCTTTTCCAAACGGATATCGCGCATGCCGAAATAGCTCTTGACGCGGTCTTCGCCGAAGGTCAGCTCCAGATCGTACAGACCGCCCTTGCCAACCTGCCACAAATGGCATTCCTCCAGCAGGATGTTCAGGGTCACGGTGCCGCCCTTTGCGCAGATCTCGGTGCAGCCCATTTCTTTGCCCTCAAAATATGCGGTGGCGGAAAGCGTGCCTTCACCCTGCAAGGTGGCGATGACGGTCAGGCTCTGATCCTGCACGGAGGGATAGTATTTTACCTTTTGGATATACGCCTTGGGGACGAATTCCAGCCATACGCTTTGCCAGATACCCGTGGTGCGGGTATAGTAGCACTTGAAGGATTCGTATTTAAAGGACTGCTTGCCCGAAGGGATCAGACGGTCTCTGCTGTCATCCTCGGCGTAGAGAGCGATCTGGTTTTTCCCAACCTTGGCGTATTCTGTGATATCAAAGGAGAAGGAGACGTAGCCGCCGCGGTGCGTGCCCACCTTCTTTCCGTTGACGTAAACGGTGGCGTCGTAATCTACTGCGCCGAAATGGAGCAGGATGCGGCCGCTGAATTCCTTTTCGCTTAATTCAAACTCTTTTTTATACCATACGGCACGGATGAAATCCGTATAGCCGATACCGGAAAGACGGCTTTCGGGGCAGAAGGGGACGTTGATCTCGGAGGAAAGCTTTACCTCCGGCTTGTAAAGACCTCTTGCTTCTCCCGATGCTCCGTGGTCCATCTCAAACTGCCAGATGCCGTTCAAGGTGCGCCAGGTTGCTCTTTCAAATTGGGGCTTGGGGTGTTCGGTACGGTAGATCATAATGCTCTCCTTTCAAAATACGCTTCTCGAACGCGAGAAAAGAAACGAAAACTACTTTTATTTTTATTGCTGAAAAACTTGATATATATGTATCATAGCAGAAAAAACAAGCCTTGAACAGAGCATTTTCTACCGATTTGATTGACATATCCTACTGTTTTGATATAATAAAGAAAAAGGGAAAGGAGAAACGGTATGTTTCAGATCACGGGCGTTCGACATATGTACCCCGAGCCGGCGGGGTTTTTCATTGATCGCAAAAAGGGGCATCCCCACTACACCTTCCTCCATTTTCACAACAGCGTTCGTCTGCGCATCGGAGAGCGGGAGATCGTCACACAGCCCCACGCGGTGATCCTGTTCCCCCCCGACGAGCCGCAGTTTTTCCAAAGTGAGGAAGTGCTGCTTCACGATTGGTTTCATTTCGTGGGTGATTTTTCCGCCTTGCCCCTGGAGCATATTCGTCCGTGTCGGGTCTATTATCCCGCGTCTCACGAGGGGATCACCCGACGGGTAGCGGAGCTGGAGACGGAATTTTTTGCAGGAAAGGCATCCTCCCCGCTTTTGTCCGACTGCAAACTCAAGGAGCTTTTTATTATTCTGGATCGGGAAATGCGGCAAAAGGAGCCGATCTCGGTAAATAGCAGTACCGTAGAAAAATTTCGCTATTTGCGCGGGGAAATGTTTTCCTCTCCGGAGGAGCATCACACCATCGACTCCTTGTCCCGCAAGGTTTGTCTCAGCCCCTCCCGCTTTTTTGCTCTGTATCGGAAGATCTACGGAACCTCCCCTCTGGCAGATCTGATCGCCTGCAGAATTCGCAGTGCAAAGAATAAACTGGCGTATTCCGACGACAGCGTGGAGGCCATCGCCGCCTCCCTTGCCTACGACAATACCACCCACTTTATCCGCCAATTCAAATCTCGGGTGGGAATGACTCCCGGAGAGTACCGCCGCCGCACAAGACCGGAGGAGAAAAAAGAAAAATAGAGAAAAAAGGTGGACAAACCTTGAACATTTTGTTACAATGAGGAAAAAAGAAAGGTGATCTTTATGTTTTGCACAAAATGTGGAGCGGATAAAGGAAATTTGTCCTATTGTCCGAATTGCGGTGCCGGAGTAAAAAAAGACGTGCTTTATGCACAATCTGAAACGAATTTTCCTGTATTTGCAGTTGTTTTTTCCGTAGTGATCTTGATTATAATGGGAATAGACGTTTTTCAAACCATAAAATACTATACCCGTCTGGATGCTTCGTTTGCCGAAATGTTTCTTGTTTATTATGCCGAGATTCTTGCCGTCGGGCTGGTGGTTGGGTTGATGGTTCAGTTGATCCTCAAAAAAAGAAAAGGATTATTTGCTCTTTTTTTGTGTTATTCCCTATTTCTTTTGCTTGGAAGTTTGGGAAAAATCACCGGGAACGTCGGGGCGATCGAGGAGGCTTTCGATCATTCGTATTTTGAAGATTATTATAGTGATTACAGCGTTTTGAGTTCTTTGAATACATATATTCAGGGATTCGTAGCTTTGCTTTGCGATTCTTTTGTTTTGCTTTGGATTGGAATTTTGACCTTTTCCCGACAAAGGTCAAAGAAGTTTCTCAGAGATGCGCCGTTTCTTGTTGCCGGTGTATATTTCATTGAAAGACTGCTGATCTTTTTGGGCAATCATGGGCTGATTTGGTTTGCAACGCTAAACCATCCGGGAAGTTATGACTCTTCTTCCTATTTACCGTTTTGGAAAATTGTGGATATTTTGGTATGGGTCGGGTTTTATTTCTTCTTAACAAGATTCTTTGCAAAGTTTTTTGTTTCCCCGCCTGTATATTATTCTGCTGAAGAAACCGAATACACGCCGTCTTCGGAGTATAATTCTTCTTCGGATTTTACCTATAATTCTACTGCCTCTTCTGAGACGGAAGCTGTGGAGGAGGAAGAATCGGCGGATGAGTCGATTACCGAGTCCTTTGGCGAAGCTGAAAAATCGCCTCTGAAGTCGGAAATGGAAAATGAAGCTGAAAAAGCCGAACCGACAGTTCAGGAAAGTGCTAGATCAAGTCAACTGAGCGATAAAGAAATCATTGAGGCGTTGAAACAGTACAAGGAGCTTTTGGATCTTGGTGTGATCACACAGGAAGAATTCGACAGGAAAAAGCTCCGTTTATTGGGATAATCGGACGAAACGGAGGGATATTTATGTTTTGCACAAAGTGCGGAAAAGAGAAGGGGACGGAGGCTTTTTGCCCCTATTGCGGAGCAAAGGGAGGGAAGATCGTGCTTTCCGTAAAAGATCCCGAGCGATTTCCGATTTTTGCAATTATCTTTGCATTTTTGGCGTTTTTTGTTTTGGTAATGGATACGATCTCGGCTTCTACCTTGATGTTTTGGTCGGGCGCGATTCAAACAACGATGGAAATCGTAGAATTTTATTCTAATTATATTTTCCTATTTCCTTTTCTCGTGATTGCAATGGACTTGTTCTCCAAGAGCCGAAGCTGGGTTTTTTCGGGAATCGTATGCTTCTATATCGATTTTTGCCGCACTCTTCTTATGCAGATCAGTATGAACCCGGAGTGGGCTCTGCTTTTCTTTTTCATATTGCTTTGCTGGACCTTTCTTTTGATATGGTGTGGGATTTTTACCTTTTCAGCTTCAAAAAAAAGGGGCTTTGTCACAGCGGCACCTTACATTGCTGCCGGAGTTCAGCTCATTTCTGCACCTCTTTGCGCATGGTTCAATCTGAGGATTCATGAAAGTTTGGATGTATTAGGCTTTGGCGGCATTATTCCGGAATTTTTCGGCAGTACTGCGTGGATGATCTTGACCGTGGTGATCTGGGGCGGATTTGCCTTCTTTATTACCAAGTTCTTTGCAGATTTTTATTCGGTGGAGACTGCAATTGTAGCCCCCTCTGTACCTGCTCCCAAGATAGAGCTTGACCCCGAGGAGGAGACTTTCCAAGAGGAACAAACCGAAAAAACGGAGCAAAACGGTTTTGCTTTCGTTCCGAACGAAGAAAAGAGAGAAAGGAGCGAGAAAGAGATTGTGGAGACTCTGCTTGAATACAAGGCTCTTTTGGACAGCGGCATCATTACACAAGAGGAATTTGACCGAAAAAAGGCTCAGCTTTTGAAATAAGAACAAAAGACTGCTGCAATTTGCAGCAGTCTTTTTGTATGGATTCAAATCTTTTTCGGGAAGCTTTCTTTGCCCACCTTTCTCGAAAGAAACCGATTATTTATCCTCCAGAAAGAGGGTTTGACCGGGGGCAATGGCGTAATCTGTGCCGTCGATGGCAAAATACAGGGTGTGAAGGGTGGGATTCATGATGCGTCTGCTGTCGGCACTGTAGATCAGGGATTCGTAAGCCTTTACGTATTCGTACAACTCAATATTCGTACAGTACCAGATATCCTCCTTGCCACCCAGGGCGACACAGATCTTGTCCAGAAGATCCCAGTTATCCTCGCGGTCGAATTCAAAGCTGTGTCCCCACAGATAAAAGAGACGGGGGAAGCGGTTTGCTTTGTAGCGGGAGTTTACATCCAGAGAGACGAATTCTTCGATCCAGTCCATCAGCTTCGGGTTGGTGTGATGGGCGGTGGGGATCCAGTTGTGCCAATCGCGGGGTAAGCGAAAGTCGTTGTTGTCTCCGCCCAGAGAACGGGAATAGACGATTCCGAGATCGGAAAGATAGTCCTTGATATCCTCGTAGGAGGAGGTGTTGGTCAGTTTGGTGATACCGCTGTCGGGATAAGCCATTCCGCGGATGATCCTGCCGTATTCCGCCTCCAGCTCCAGTCTGCAATCCAGTACCTCGCGAATGCCTTCGATGGGGCGCAGATGCCCCTCGGCGCGGTGTCCCCATCCGTGGACGGCAACCTCGTGTCCGCGGGAGAAGATATATTCCTCGCAGGTCTCGGGGGAAAAGGATTTTTCGCCGCGGTAGGAAACGCCGTTTAAGTTAAAGGTGCACTTGATACCGTATTTGGTAATGACGTCGGAGAGGCGGAGGTCGGAGGGGTGACCGTCGTCGTAGCTGAAGGTGACTGCTTTTGGCTTTCCTTGGGGAAAGCGTAAAAACTGGTAGCGGATCATAATGCCTCCTGTAAGGTGAATTTTTGTTCTTCGGTCAGTGCCAGTGCGTCGATGGCTTTTTCCCAGTGTTCTTTTTGGCGAAGGTAATCGGTGGGAGCGTGAATATCGGAGCCCAGATAAAAGCGGCATCCCTCGCGCTTTGCAATGCGGAACAGACGTAAAACTACGTCCTCCTCCTCGGGGAGGTAGTTCATATCGGAAGAATTCAGCTCGATTCCCATTCCTGCCTTTGCCGCCTTGGAAAAGAGGACAGAGAGAGCCGCTTCGGGCAGGGCGGATAAGGTATCCAGGTAACCCTCTCGGCTTTCCTTGTGAATGAGCGGGCAGGCGGGATGGGCGAGACCTACCTTGTAAAAGGGAAGCTTCAGGGACAGCAGACGGTCCAGACGGCGGATATAGGCATCCACCCGTTTTTCCACCGTGTCCTTTTCCTCTGCGGCAAGATTTGCCGACATATGAAAATGGGTGGTGGGAACGATAATAAAGTCAAAGCAATGGATTTTTTCCTCGGATAGACCGAGAGTGAGATCTCCGTTCAGCTCCGTTTCACAGCCAAAGAGAAAGGAAACTCCCTCTGCAGTGGGCAGAGGGAGGTCACCGCAAATATGGGGATAATTCTGCTCACTGTACCAGGCACTTGCACCCGGGACAGCTTCGTCCCAAAAGTGATTGGTCATACAGAGGGTAGTAAGCCCCGCTTGCCTTGCCCCGTCCAGAATCCGCTCGGGAGTCTGGTCGGGGTTTTTGGCACATTTTGACAGGAAGGAGTGAATATGAAGATCGTGATCGATCTGATACTTCACGTTTTTTCTCCTTAGTTTGATTCTTTCATTGCGCGCAGAGCAGCCGTAAGTGCTGCGGCAACGCCGTCGCCGGTTCCGTCTTCATAGCGGCAGGTGTAAACCTCGTATCCGCCGTAGTGCTCCTTTGCCGCCTCGTTTTCGATGGAGGAAAGGTTGGAGGGAACGTAGCTCTTGGTACCGTTGGTATAACCGCCGCTGAAGGTCATCTTGTACAGATCGGCTACACCGTCGCGCATCTGTTTGCCGTTGGTATCGAACTGCTCGTAGGGAACGAATCCCATGGCAATATCACCGAAGGAGAATGCGAAGACGTCGATGATCAGGTGGGTGGTTCCGGCAGTCTTGTAGTTGTTACGGGTGATGATGCTGGACATATGGTAGGTAGACTGCAGGAAGGGAGCCTCGGTTGCGTGGTTGTTGAAAATGTAGTTTCTTTGCTGAGTGACGCTGGTCCAGGCACCGTTTTCCGCTGCGTATGCCTTGCAGGCTTCGTTGACTGCCAAAGCTTTTTCGCGGATATCGTCGGGATCTACCTTTACGGGTGCGTTGTACTCGATATGATTTACTTGGAATGCACCGGTTTTGACCTTTTCTTCAGCGGCAACAGCTTCTTTTACGGTTCCTACCAGGCTCTTGCCGACGCCTTCAAAGTACTGATTGGTGAAGTACTTTGCGGCGATGTCTTCCGCCGTCTTAGGTGTGAAGTTTAGGTTACCGGAGGAACCGTTGCAGTAAACGAAGTGAACGTCCATGTCCTCCTGAACACCCTTGCGGAGCCAATAAACGAAGTCTCCGGTGAACTGAGTCTTATAGAGGTTTGCACCGTGTGCGGCGTGTCCCTGCCAGTTCACGAAAACGATGTCCTTCTTATCTCCGCGCTCAAAGCGAATGGTACGAAGCTCCTTGTCTGCCTCGGATTCGTATCCGACGACGGGGGAAGAGGTATCAGTCTCGTAAACGTGGATACCGGTGTAGCTTCCGTCCTCACGCACGTAACGGCGGACGAAGTTGGTACCGGGGGCAGAGGTTGCTTTGCCCACGTACGTCTCTGCGGGAGCCAGGTCCAGAATTGCTTGCTTGGTAGAGGAGATCAAGCTGGGCTCGAAGATCTCGGCGTACCATCTGGGAACGTTTTCTTTTGTTCTGGAGGTGGCGTCGGGACTGGAATGGTTATGGGTCGCGTTGAAGAAGATCTTGTCGGGATCGACGCCGAAGGTTTCGGAGATCAACGCCTTGTAGGTCTTGGTAAAGGTATCGTCGCACTGACGAACGTCAACGGAATAGTAAAGGGCAAGCTCACCGCCGTCCCACAGGGCAAGACAGGTGACGTAGCAGGGATCAATGTAGAATTGTCCTACCGCGTAGCTGTACATATGCATTTTGAAGCCGTAGGAGGAGATATCTGCCATGGCATATCCTGCGGAGAAGGTTTCGGGATACGTAAAGTCATCCGGAAGCTTTTGATCGGAATAGTACGCTACGCTTGCCTGAACGTAGTACTGGAGGGTCGCACCCACGTCCTCGAAGCCTTCTACTGCGGAAAATTCTTCCGCCAGAGCGTCCAACTGATCGATGTGATCAATAACGAAGGTAGTGGAGTTGTTCAGGGTTGCCTGTTCGGTGACGTAGAATCGGACGTAATTGCCGATGGTAGAGGGGTACAGAGGGATATCCACAGTGACCCGATAGTAACCTGCGGGGAAGATCAGGCTCTCATAGCCGTCGGAGACCCAAGTCTTGGTAATGGTTGAAGTAATGTCCTCGCAGCCGTACCAGAAATGCAGGTTGTGTACTTTGGCACTGCTCTGGTTCATTTGCTTCATTCTCTGACCCTTCAGAGTGTAGCGAATGCGCATACCGTCATCCAAAATCAGCTGCTTGCTCTCCAGGATCAGGTGAGCAGTTTCAGTCAGAGTCATATAGCCTCTGCCGCGGTTTTCGGTAACGTTCATCCCCTCCTGCAGGGTTGCAAAATCGGTGGGAGTGACGGGGTTTTCATAGGGGAGCGCGGTGGATTTGCTGTTTTTATAGTTATCGGTTGCGATGGCGTAGTTGGAAAACGCTTTGAGTAGTGCACCGAGCTCCGGATTCTGTCCCGCCTTATCGTAGATCTTGATGCCGTTGGCGGCTACCTCCAGGAGCGTGAAGGACTGCTCGGGAAGATAGTTGCCGGAATAGGTGATCGCTTTGTTGTAGTTGACGGTATTGATGGGTTCGGAAACCAAGGTGTAGTAGCCGTCCGCCAGAGTCAAGTCTGCAAATTTGGCGGCGTTGACGATGGTCTCGGTTCCTGCTTTCGCGGTGAAGCTGAATGTGCTCTGAATGCTCTCGACCCACTCCTTATCAAAAGCAAAGCGGATGGAAACGTTGTCGGAGAAGACGAAGGCGACGCCTGCCAGCGCAGAGGAAAGGCCCTTGACAACACCGTTTTTCACCTGGACGCGGCCAAAGACGGTATCCGTCTCGGTGATGACGATGGCGGTGCCTGCGGGGGAGGCAAAGTAGGTGTTTGCGGACCAAAGCTCGGTCTGATGAAGAGCTACGGTGCCTATGACCTCGCTTGCGGTAATTCTCGTTCTGGCGCCGATGTTAATGACTTCGCCCCTCGAATCCAGCTTGCCGATGTTTGCCGCACCGAAGATCTTGGGAGCGCCTGCGCCCTCCTCCACGGTAAAGCTTTCGGCGGTGAATTTCCCGTTGATGGTAAGCGCCTTGCTTCCGCGGGCAACGATATTTTTTGCGGTAAAGTCGGTGGTCAGTGTCAGATCAAATTTGTCGGAGGAGGCGCTGATGTCGTTGTATTCCGAACCTATGGAAATAGCAAGAGGCTCAAGACCCTTTTCGGTATCGATATTGAGAAGGGTTTCGCCGTTGTAGGAGCCCAGACGGCAGTTGGGGTCAACGGTGTTCAGGAAAGTACCGCCTGCAAGGGTCAGAACGGTGTTACCCACGTGCTCTTTTGCTTGGGATTCATCATTGGGGATAGAACCGCCTGCCACGTAGCCGGGGAAGGTACCGCCGCGGATCAAGGTGGTGACGTTGCCTTGGTGTTTTCCGTTGCGGCAGCCGCCTGCAAAGGAGTTGGTCTTGGAGGTATTGTAGTAATTGAAGGTGCCGCCGGAGATCTCGTTATAAATGTTGCCCTTGTGGGTGGAGCTTCCACCGCCGGAGCCGCCCCAAACGCCCTTGAAGGAACCGCCCGAGATGTAGTTCTTTACGGCAAAATCCACAGAGGTATTGGTGATCTTACCTCCGCGGGTACCGCAGTACAGATAAAGGGTATCAAAGTTACCGCCGGAAACGTGGTTCTCGATCTGTCCTTTGATCTCCGGAGAGTAACCGCCCAGATAGACCTCCTGGAAGTAGGTGCCGCCCTGAACGTAGTTGGTGACGTTACCCGTGACGACACCGTTGTTGCTGGCGCCGTAAACGTAGTGGTTGTAGGTGCCGCTCTTGATGGTGGAGGTAATATTACCGTTCACGGTGCCGTGATAGGTGCCCATATACAGGTTCACGTTTTTACCCAGGGTCACGTTCTCCAGGGTGTTGATGAGGTTACCCTGGATGCGCGCGGTGTCTCCTGCGGTGGCGCCCATATAAACGTGCTGTGCGGAGTTCTGCTCGGGAATAACGACGTTTTTCCAGCTCGTAGTCAGGTTGCCGGTCAAGACGGGACATTCGTCGAGACCTCTGTAAAAGGGAGCCGTTACGTTTTCCAACGTGTTGGTCACGTTACCCGTAATGGGGGCGTTGCCAAAACCGGCGTAGATGAAGCGGCTGAATTCGCTGTCCTTGATGGTGAGGGATATGTCGCCGTTGATCCCGCTGCTTCCGGTGGAAAGACCGCCGTAGTAGCGGTCGGCTTTCACGTTTTCAAGGCGGACGCTCAGATCGCCGTTGATCGTAACGTTGCTGAAGCCGATCTGAATCATTTTACCGTTTTCGACGGTATTGTTCATCAGATCCACGTTCTTGATGGTAGCGCTTACGTCACCGTTGACGGTGACTTCACGGAAAAGGCGGGGGAAGTCGGTCAAGGTGCCGCCGTCTACCTGAACGGTGATGTTACCCGTCAGCGCAGTCTGAAGACCAAAGCCGCCTGCGTAAAGATGCTTGATGGTGCCGCTCTTGACGTGAAGAACGGAATCTGCCACGGGGTTTTTGCCGCTTCTCACCATGGTATTGGTGAGGATGGCTCCGTCGATCACCAGCTTGGGGCAGGTATCGTCCGCGGAAACGGTCTTGCTTCCAACCTTGGCAGAGAAGTCCGTGGAGGAGCCGACAGCAGCGTAGGGATAGGCAGAGGGGTTCTCATAAATGAAGCCGTTGCCCAGGGTCATAGAGGAGGTGAACAGACCGTTTTCGGTGTAAAGGGCAAGGTTGTCCTCAGTCCATCCCTCAAAGGCTTTCGCGGTGAAGTTGTCACCGTAAAAGCGGGACTTGTATTCCCCTGCGGTGCCGTTGACGTCCATGGTGATATTTCCCAGGGTTACGTTACCGGTTCCTGCATACAACTTGGTCTGCACGTCGTCAAAGGGAATGGTGATTCCCGTGAAGGTGTAGTCGTTGGTACAAACCACGCTTGCCGCGGGGAGGTTCAGCGTGCCGCCGGTAATGGTAATGGGCAGCTTCTTCCCGCCGGGCAGAAAAATGGTTTTTTGACCGAACAGAATGCTGTTTTGGCTGGTTGCGGTATGGGTGCCCGATAAAACGATTCGGACGCCTTTTGCGTTCAGCTCACCGTTTGCTGCCATGGTTTCCACGGCGGCAAGAGCATTTTCAACGGAGGTATAGTCTCCGCCGGTTACTGCAACGGTGATCTCCAATGCATCGTCTGCCTGTACGGAGAGTGCAAGCCCCGCAAAAACAAGACAAACGGAAAGGAGAATGACCCAAAGTGTCTTTTTCATGATCGAAGATCCTTTCTGCTTGGTTTTTGTATCTTTGATACAATCCTACATCTTATAGTATATCACAAAATTTTATCGCTTGCAATGGTGAAAAAAGAACCTTGTTTTTTTCACTTTTTTGCACAAAATATGAATTGTTTTTTTGGTAAAAAAAGATAAAAAAACGAAGCAATGAAACGTTTCATTGCTTCGTTTAAAAACATAGGTTCTCAGTTGTTTTTCATTGCTCTTAAAGCTTCTACCAGAGCAAAGGCAATATCGTCGCCGGTGGAATCCACGTAGCGGGATGAGTAAACCTCGTAGCCGCCGTGGGGGGCTGCATATGCGGAGGGAATGTAGCTGTGAGAGCCGTTGGAATAGGCGGCGGTAAAGGTTATCTCGTAAAGATCCTCCACGCCGTCACGGATCTGCATGGCGTTGGTATCGAACTGCTCGAAGGGAACGAAAGACATTGCTGCGTCGCCGAAGGAGAAAGCGTACAGACCGATGGTGTTTGTCTCACCCATGCCGGAACGGGTGATGATATGAGAGATCTCGTATTTGGATTGGAATCCCGTCTGGGTCTGGATTTGCTTTGCGGGCATATCGGTACCGTGCTCTGCTTTGTACGCTTTCAAAAGCTCGTTTGCCTCCTTTGCTCTTGTTACGGTATCCTCATCCTCGTGCTTGACAGAAGCAAGGAAGGGAATGTAGGTGACCTTGAAGGCGTCCGTTTCGATCTGCTTTTCGGTGGCAACCGCCTTTTTCACCGTTCCCACAAGGCTCGTACCGATCTGGGAGAAGTAGGGGCTGGTAAAGTATTTTGCATCGATATCCGCCTGCACCTTGGGAGTAAAGTTGATATTGCCCGAGGCACCGTTGCAATAGATAAAGTGCACGCCCATATCCTCTTCCACTCCGCTGCGGAGCCAATTCACCAGATCTGCGGTGAACTGATATCTGTATGCCGCACCGTGGGCAACGTGTCCCTGCCAGTTGACGTATACGATGTCCGTCTTGCCCTCGCGTTCAAAGCGCATGGTGCGAAGCTCCTTGTCCGCCTCGGTTTCGTAGGCGACCACATTGGAGGCGGGGATAATATTGTGAATGCCCGTGACGGTGCCGTCCGCATTCACGTAGCGGCGCACGTAGTTGGTGCCGGGGTCGGAAAGTGCCGAGCCGGTATAAAGCCGGCTGGGAGCAAGGTCCAAAATAGCCTTTTTGGTCGCCATCATAAGGGCGTCGTCAAAAATGGTTTCGTACCAGACCTTTACGGTTGCGCTGTTCATGCTGGAGGCGTTGGGACCGGAATGGTCGTGGGTGGCGTTGAAAAAGATCTTGTCGGGGTCGATCAGTCCGCGAAGCTCGTTTTTCAGAACGTTTTTGTATTTTTTGGCGAAATCTGCACTGACACCG
Source organism: Oscillospiraceae bacterium (assembly GCA_015065325.1). Lineage (GTDB taxonomy): Bacteria > Bacillota > Clostridia > Oscillospirales > SIG627 > RGIG5579. The sequence goes on from SVQO01000008.1 coordinate 63,365, forward strand.
CGGAAGTCCAGGGAATAGATCAACGCCAGCTCGTCTCCGTCCCAAAGGGCAAGACAGGTCACGTACATCGGGTCCAGGACCACCTTGCCGTTTCTGCCGCTGTACATATCCATATCGTAGCCGTAAGGAGAGAAATCTTCTCTGCCGAAGCCCGCGGAAAACTCGGTGGGATAGGTGAAATCGGAAATATCGGGCTGGGTTTCGTAGTAGGCGGCACCGGCCTGCAGGTAATAAAGCAGGGCTGCACCGAGCTCTTCGGAGCCTGCGGTACCCGCAAGCTCCTCGGCAATGGAATCCAAACGATCAATGTAATCCTCAGATACGTAGGTGGTGTAGGGCTCAGTGGAATCTGCCGGAAGCGCGGTATGCAGATCGTCTTTTTCCGCTACGATAAAGCGGATGCGATCATCGCTCTTGGAGGGGGTAACGGGCAGATCCACCGTGATTTCAAAATATCCTTTTCGGGAACTGCTTGCCACCCAGGTTTTTTTGACGGAGTTCGTTACGTCGACACAGTTGTAAAAGTAATGAAGGCTGTTGACAGGAGACGAGTTTTTCATGGTGGTATTCATTTCATCCGATTTCAGATAGTAACGGATGCGCATCCCGTCGTCCAGAACGAGCTGCTTATTTTGCAGCTGTACCAAAGGTGTATTCACGATGGGGACAAAACCCTTTTGACCCACAAAGCCTGTTTCCGCGGTCGCGTTTTCATAGGGCAGGGGGGTGTTTTTCCCGTTTTTGTAATTATCGGTGGCGACCGCGTAGTTGGAGAATGCTTTCAGAAGCTCGCCCAACTCCTTGTTCTGAGAGTCTTTTCCGTAAAGATGAATGCCGGTCTCGGCAAGTTGGAGCAGAGTGAAGCTCCTGCTTTCCATCATGTTTCCGCTGACGATGACCGTGGCGCACAGCTCAGTGGCGGAAAGATAGTCGGATTGGACCGTGTAGTATCCGTTTTTGAGAACCAGGTCGTCAAAACGGACGTTTTCTGCCAAAGAACGATCTCCGCAAACAGCGTTGAACAGGAAAAGGTCCTTTTCATTTTCAACCGACGCTTTGTCGAAGAAGAAACGCAGAGAGATCTTATCGTCGAAGACGAAGGAAACGCCTGCAAAGGCGGAACTTGTGCCCTTGACCACACCGTTTACGGCGGTGGCTTCACCGCTGGCGCTTTCTGCCATAGAAAGGGTAATATCGGTTCCTGCGGGGGAGGTGAAGTAGGTTCTCGGCAGCCAGTACTCCGATTGGTACAGGTTTACGGTGCCGTCCGTTTGCTCTACGGTAAGTGTGCCTTTTGCCCCCAGAGTCAGCTTCTTGCCGCCGGAAAGGAGACTTTTTGCCTTGACGGTTCCGTAAATCTCGGGTACGGCGGCGTTTGTCTCTACGGTGAACACGTCGCAGATCACGGTGCCGAACACTTGCAAAGCACCCGTTCCGCGCGCGATCAGCTCTTTGCAGGTCACGGTCATCGTCTGCACGGAGGGGGCGGAGGAATGGGCGGCAATAAAGGACTCGCATTCCAAATCGTATCCGAAGGAAAGGGGCTCCAGCGCCTTTTCCGTATTGACGTAGAGGTGGCTTTCCTCAAAGGCACCCCAACGGCTGTCGGCGCCGATGATATAGCGAAATTCGCCGCCTGCAAGGGTGAGCGTGGAGACGCCTTTGTGGGTATGGCCCCAATCCGCCTGGTTAGGGATGGCTCCGCCGTACACGTAGCCCTCGAAGACACCGCCGCGGATCAGAGTATCCACGTTTGCGTTATGGGTACCGTTTCGCACGGAGCCCGCAAAGGAATTGATCTTATCTTGGTAGTTATAGACACCGAAATGACCGCCGGAGATCTCGTTGTAAACGTTTGCGGTCAGAACACTGTCTCTTCCGTTTCCGCCGCCGCCCCAAACGCCCTTGAAGGAACCGCCGGTAAAGTAGTTTTCAATGGGGTAGGGGATGCTTGCATTGCTGACCTTGCCGTTGCGGGTGCCGCAGAAAAGATACAGTGTGTCGAAATTTCCGCCTGAAATGTGGTTTTCAATCTTACCGGTAACCGTAGGCATATAGCCGCCAAGGTATACTTCTTGCAGGTAGGTGCCGCCTTGCACGTAGTTGAGCAGAGTGCCCTTTACGGTGCCGGAATAGGGGCCGCCGTAAAGGTAGTGAGAGAAGGTGCCGCTTTTAACGGTGTTGGTGATGTTGCCGTTTACGGTACCGCCTTGATTGGCACAGTACAGAGAAAGCTTGCCTTGGACGGTTACGTTTTCCAAGGTATTGGTGATATCTCCGGCTACCTCACAACTGACGCTTGCACCGAGATGTATCGTGTCCTCTTTGGCCGGCTCGGCAAAGGTAACGTTCTTTAAATGGTTGGTCAGGTTTCCGACGGAGGATTTGCTACCGGTATATTCTTCCTTGTTCCCCAACGTGGGGCACTCGTCCAGCCCGCGAAAGCGGGGGCCGATATTTACGTTTTCCAAGGTGTTTTCCACGTTTCCGTAAACGGCGGACTGTCCGAAGCCGCCGTAGAAAAAGCGGGTGAAGTCACAGTTTTTGACGGTTGTGCTTACGTCTCCCGTAACCTTGTAACCCTTTCCTCCCATAGCTCCGTAATAGCGGTCGGCTTTTACGTTTTCCATATAAACGGTGACGTTTCCTTTGACGGTGACGCCCGCAAAGCCGATCTCGATCATCTGCCCGTCGTCCGTGGGATTGTTTTGTGTCAGATCCATGTTTTTCAGAAAAACGGACAGATTTCCGTTCAAGGTCGTCTTGTTCAGGATGCGGACGAAGTGACGGATGGAACCTCCCTCCACGAGGACGGTGATACTACCGGTGTGGGTGACGCCGTTGGTGCTGGAGGGAGTTGCGTACAGGTGATTGACGGCACCGCTTTTGATCTGCAGAACGGAGTTTCCGACGGGGTTGAAGCCTACTCTCGACATGGTATTTGCCAGCGTTGCACCGTCAACGATCAGCTCGGTGCGGGTGTCGTCTGCGGAAAGGGTTTTGCTTCCGATCACTGCGGTAAAGTCCGTGGAGGATCCTACCGAGGCGAAGGCATAGGTGGAGGCGCTTTCATAGTTGAAGCCCTCTCCCAGGGTCATGGAGGAATAGAAGAGACCGTTTTTCATATAACCGTTCAGATTTTGCTCGGTCCAACCTTCAAAGACCTTTCCCGTAAAGGTGTCTGCGTAGAAGTAGCTTTTATACTGGGCAGTACCGTTCAGGTCAAGGGTGATATTCTTTAAAGTAACGTTACCGCTTCCCGCGTATAGCTTGGTGGCGATGTCGTCAAAGGGGATGGAAATATCCGTAAAGGTGTAGTCGTTGGTGCAGGCAACGTTGCCCGTTGGCAGGGTCAGGGTTCCGCCGCTGATGGTGATGGGGAGCTTTTTGCCCGTGTACAGAAAGATGGTCTTCTGACCGAACAGGATTCCGTCTTTTGCCGTTGCGGTATGAGAGCCTGACAGGATCAGGTGAACGCCTTTTGCGTTCAGCTCGCCCTTTTTCGCCATGGTCTCCACGGCGGCAAGAGCGCTTTCTACGGTGGTATAGTCCCCTCCGCTTGCCGCTACGGTAAGCTCCAGGGCAGTATCTGCCTGCACGGACAGTGCCAGGGCGGCAAAGGTCAGGCAGAAGGTGAAGAACAAAGCGATCATCGTTTTCTTCATCATAGAGTTCCTTTCGATTCCGATCATTTATGAAAATTAAGGCGAAACAGATAAAAATACATAATAAATTATATCATAGGTGAAGACCGTTGCAAATACCTTGAATTGAACAAAAATGAGCACGTTGTTTTGTGCAAAAAGCAAAAGAAAAAATGCGGCGAGAATTTTCTCGTCGCAAAGTTTTATCGTTTCCACCGCAGAGTGTTGCCTACCTCCTCCAAAGGAAGCAGGATCACCCGTTCCTCGGTGCCGTCCTCGGCGGGCTTGTTGGGGGAGTGGATTGCCAGGGTCATCTCTCCTTCAAGAGAGGTGAAGATCATTCCGTGTCCTCCGTCGTAATCCCCCGAAAACAGGCGGGAATAAAGCAGATCACCGTGCTTCCAGGGACCCGTTACCAGACCGCTTTCGCTCTCGGAAATGCCTACGCAGTAGCCGTTGTCGGAATAATTGGACCAGATCATCAAAAGCTTTCCGCCTTCGGTTTTGTGCATAAAGCAGCCGTCCGTGACCTTTCTGCCCTTTGCCCATTCGGGCTCGGGTGCGGAAAACAGCTCCGTGATCTCTCCCTCCAGTCGGGTCAGATCCTCGGAGAGGCGGCAAGCCATCATCCTGCCCATTCCGTCCTCGGTGCACTTCCACTCCTTTACGAAGACAAGCCAGGGCTTGCCGCTTTCATCAACGTAGAGGGTTCCGTCCAGACATTCCCACTCGGCAGGAGTCAGGTGCCCGTCGGAGATCTCGCGAAAGGGTCCCTCGGGAGAATCTGCGGCAAGGACCGTGCAGCCCTTTCGTCCCGTCTTGGAGGAAAAATAGGTGGTGAGCATATACCATTTTCCTCGGTAAAGCCAGACCTCGGGTGCCCAGAAGTTCTTCTCGGCGTATTTCGGAAGCTCGGCAACGTTTTCCACCTTTTCCCAATCCCCTGCAAGATCTCCGCAGGTATTTTTGTAAAGGGTCCAGCGGGTATTTGCCCAGTCGGTTCCGACAACGCCCGTTCCGTAGGCGTAATAGATCCCCTCGTGGACGACGATGAAGGGGTCGCGTAATTTATTTATTTTGGTGACGATCATTGTTTCTCCTTTTTTCGATCCTGTTTTGTGGTAGGATCAAAGGGATCTTGCGTAAACGCGGTTCATCTCTGCAAATTTTTCGGTATTCAGAGAGGCAATCTGCTCTGCAGTAAAGCGCATTTGCCAATTTCCCTCGGCAACGCCGGGGGTGTTGATGCGGGTGTCGGCGCCGTAGCCCAAAAGATCCTGCAGGGGGAAGATGACCCGCTCTGCACGGCTCCGCAAAAGGGCGCGAAGGATCCCCTCCACGGCGTCCCGCGGTTCGCCCAAATAACGGCTTGCCTGTTCCCGAACGGAGTCCTCCAGCTCGAACCAAAAACCGAGCAGAGTATTGTTGTCGTGGGTGCCGGAATATGCTACCAGATTTTCGGGATAATTATGAGGCAGATGGGGGGAGAGGGGATTGGAGTCGAAGCCGAACTGGAATACCGCCATTCCGGGATAGCCTGCATAAGAAAGCAGATCGCGGGTCTTTTCATCGATGGTACCCAGGTCCTCCGCCAGAAGGAATTTTCCTTCGGAAACCTCGGCAAAGGCATCAATGAGCTTTTTTCCCGGTCCGGGCAGCCAGGTGCCCTCCAAAGCGTTTTCCGCCTCGGCGGGGATGGCAAAATATCCGCTTGCGGCGCGGAAGTGATCGAAACGAACTCCGTCAAACAGGCGAAGCTGATAGGAAAGCCGCGCCTTCCAGTAGGAAAAACCGTCCTTTGCCATCGCGTCCCAATCGTACAGAGGATTGCCCCACTTTTGTCCAAGGGGAGAGAAGTAATCCGGGGGGACGCCCGCGACCTTGACGGGAGCAAAATTCCGATCCAACCAAAAGGAATCGGGACGGGAAAGGACGTCGTAGCTGTCGTGAGAAACGTAAAAGGGAAGGTCTCCGATGACCTCTACGCCGTGATCGGCGCAAAAGCGGTGGAGCTTGTCCCACTGGCCGTGAAAGAGCTGCTGCATAAAGCCGTAGGCGGAAAGCAGCTCCTCATCGGGTTCCCGGATCTTCCATTGGGTCCAGGGACGAAGCCCGTTCTGCTCCCGCAGGGCAAGAAAACGGCAGGTTCCCGCGATCTCGGGATTTTCCGCAAGAAAGGCGGTAACGGCTTTTTCGTTTCCTGCCCGCTTTGCCGCTTTTTTCAGAAAGGGAAGCCGCTTTTCCTCCAGAAAGGCGTAGTGGCACTTGTAGGGGTCCGACACCTTTTGTTCTTCCAGCTCCCCGCGGGTTACAAGACCCAGCTCGAAAAGCTCCTCGGGATCGATGAGCCACGGATTTCCTCCGAAGGAGGAGAGGGACATATAGGGGGAATGGTAGGAGTCGGTAATCCCGAAGGGAAGCACCTGCCAAAGAGAAAAGCCGCCGTCGGCGATGTGCTTGACGAACTCTCTTGCGTGGCGGGAAAAGGTGCCGCAGCCGAATTCGCCGGGCAGGGAAAATACGGGGAGTAAAACTCCGCTTTGTCGTTTCATAAAAATACCTCGTTTTTATACTTTTTTTATCATACACCCGAAACGGAAAAAGTGCAAGAGCGAAAAAAAGAAAAAGAGAGTAAAGAAAAATGCACATTAATTTATATATGTTCCGTTTTGCACTTTACAAAACTAAAATTTCGTTGTATAATGTTCATACAAAATACATATTTTTGAAGTTTAAAACGGGAAAGGAAGGGATCGTGCTGTGATTCGCGAAAAAATGGAACGCTTTTATCGCGGGGAAAGTGACGATGCCTATACCTTTATGGGTGCGCATCCTTTGGAGGGAAAAAAGGGTTTTTCCTTCCGTGTTTGGGCGCCCCGAGCCGAAAGTGTCCACGTAGTGGGAGATTTTAACTTCTGGAACAGAACCGAGATCCCTATGGTAAAGGATGCTCACGGTTCCTGGTATGCCGAGGCGACGGGTGCCCGTGAGGGTCAGCGGTATCAGTATCTGATCTGCGGGGCAAACGGAAAAGAGATCTACAAGACCGATCCCTATGCCCGCGCCGTGGCACCGCTTCCCGATACTGCCGGTATTTTGTGCGGAGAAAAGGCGTTCCCTTGGAGGGACGGGTCTTATCGCGAGAATAAGAAGAATCCTCTGAATGCTCCTATGAGCATTTACGAGGTACATCTGGGCTCCTGGCGCCGTCACCCGGACGGCAGATTTTATACCTACACGGAGTTGAAGGAGCACTTGGTACCCTACGTGAAGGAAATGGGCTATACCCACGTGGAGTTTTTGCCCCTGACCGAGTACCCTTACGAGGGCTCCTGGGGCTATCAGGTCACGGGATATTACGCTCCCACGCATCGCTACGGCTCTCCCGAGGAGCTGAAGGGACTGGTGGATGCCTTCCACCGTGCGGGGATCGGTGTGATCCTGGACTGGGTGCCCGCCCATTTTCCCAAGGATGAATCGGGTCTGTACGAATTCGACGGCTCCTTCTGCTATGAGAAGCGTGATCCCGTGATGAACGAGCATCGCGGATGGGGAACCCGCGTTTTCGATTGGGGCAGGTTTGAGGTGCGCAGCTTTCTGATCTCCTCGGCTCTGTTTTGGTTGAGGGAATATCACTTCGACGGGTTGCGCGTGGATGCGGTGGCGTCTATGCTCTACCTTGATTATTGCCGCGAGGAGTTTACGCCCAACGCCGACGGCGGGAATTACGATCCGGATGCCATTGAGTTTTTCAAGCGTCTGAACCTTGCCGCCTTCCGTCACGACCCCTCCGCTTTAATGGTGGCAGAGGAGTCCACCGCCTTTCCTATGGTGACCAAGCCTCCCGAAATGGGCGGTCTGGGCTTTAATCTGAAGTGGAATATGGGATGGATGAACGATATTCTGGATTATATGGAGACCGATCCTCTGTTCCGCAAGGGCAAGCACAATACCCTGACCTTTTCACTGATGTACGCCTTCTCGGAGAATTACGTTCTTCCTCTGTCTCACGACGAGGTGGTGCATCTGAAAAAGTCTATGATGGAGAAGATGCCCGGCTCTTACGAGGAGCGCTTTGCCAATCTGCGCCTTTTGTACGGATATATGTTTGCCCACCCCGGCGGCAAGCTGAACTTTATGGGAAGCGAGCTTGGGCAATTCGGTGAGTGGAACGAAAAACGGGAGCTGGATTGGATGCTCTTGACCTTCCCCTCCCATATCGGACTGCGCCGCTACCTTGGCGAGCTGAACCGTTTTTACCGCAAGGAAAAGCTGCTTTGGGAAAACGGATTTTCCTCCGACAGCTTCCGCTGGATCTCTGCGGACGACAGAGACAACGGCGTTATCGCTTTTTTGCGGCAAAACGAAAGGGGCGAAAAGCTCCTTTGCATTTTTAATTTCTGTCCCGTGGAGAGAAGGGGATACCGTATCGGCGTTCCCGAGCACGGCGTTTATATCCCCGTTTTCCACTCCGACCGACGCCGTTACGGCGGCGAAGGAAGGATTTTGAAGCGCTTTACCCCCGAACAAATCCCCATGCACGGCTTTGCATATTCCCGTGAATTTACGATCCCCCCCTTGTCGGCAAGCTTTTACAAGTTGCAAAACAGTGAGAACTGATCAAATTTCAGGAGGCATATTATGGTTTTTCGCAAAAAAGAGTGTGTGGCTATGATTCTGGCAGGCGGTCAGGGCAGCAGACTGATGGTGCTGACCGAAAATACGGCAAAGCCCGCCGTTCCCTTCGGCGGAAAGTATCGTCTCATTGACTTTCCTCTGTCCAACTGTGTAAACTCGGGAATCGATACCGTTGGTATTCTGACTCAGTATCAGCCCTTGCAGTTGAATGAATACATCGGAAACGGTCTGCCCTGGGGACTGAACAGTGCCAGCGGCGGAATTCACGTTCTTTCTCCTTATTCCAAGGCGGCATCCTCGGATTGGTACAAGGGAACCGCGAACGCCATTTATCAGAACCTTTCCTTCCTGGAGCGGTATCAGCCGAACAACGTGCTGATCCTTTCAGGTGACCATATCTACAAAATGAATTACGCAGAGATGCTCCGCCAGCACGCAAAAAACAAGGCGGATTGCACCATTGCCGTATTGGAGGTTCCTCTGGAGGAAGCAAGCCGCTTCGGCATTATGAATACCGATGCCTCCGGCAGAATCACCGAGTTTCAGGAGAAGCCCAAGGAGCCCAAGAGCACCAAGGCGTCCATGGGTATTTACGCGTTCCGCTGGGAGATCCTGCGGGATTATCTGATCCGAGACAACGACGACCCCACCTCCTCCAACGACTTCGGTAAGAATATCATTCCCGCCCTGATCGAGGACGGAAAGCGTCTGTTTGCCTATGATTTCGAGGGCTATTGGAAGGACGTGGGAACGATCCGGAGCCTTTGGCAGTCCAATATGGATATTCTGGGAGATAAGCCCCTTCTGGATATGCGCTCGCCCGAGGATCGCATTTACGCAAGAAACTATTCCGATCCCTGCAGTTATATCGCACCCGAGGCAAAGGTGGAGAATTCCTACATTGCCGAGGGCTCTACGGTGCACGGAATCGTGAAAAACTCCATTATTTCCACGGGCTGTGTGGTGGAAAAGGGGGCCATCATCGAAAACAGCCTGGTGATGCCCGGTGCGGTCATCGAAAAGAGAAGCGTGATTCGCTACGCCATCATCGGAGAAGACGCCAAGGTCTGTGCCAATGCACGCATCGGTGACGACCCCGAGTTTTACGATGCAAATAAGTGGGATATTGCCGTGGTAGGCAAGGACAAGGAAGTGGAGAAAAATACCATCCTGCTTCCCAAACAGGTTTACTAAGGAGGGCGATGCAATGAAAAAAGCAATGGGTATTATTTTTTCCAATATCTACGACAGCACGCTGGGTCAGCTGACCGGTCAGCGTACCGTAGCATCTCTGCCCTTCGGCGGCAGATACCGTCAGGTGGACTTCGTCCTTTCCAATTACTCCAATTCCGGTATTTTCAAGATCGGTATCATTACCAAGTACAACTATCGCTCTCTCATGGACCATCTTGGCTCCTGCTCCGACTGGGATCTGAACCGAAAAAACGAGGGCGTGGTGTTCCTTCCTCCCTTTGCCAGCGGAAATACGGGCATTTATAAGGGAAAGCTGGAGGCGCTGTATTCCGCCAAGCATTTTATCGATAACCCCGACTACGAGTACGTGGTGGTGTGTGATTCCACGGTGCTTTGCAACTTCAATTTCCGTCCCGCCATCATCAAGCATATTGAAAGCGGCAGTGACGTGACCTGCCTTGCAACCAAGTGTAAAAAGCCAACCGAAAAAAGAAATCCCTTGGTGATGAAGACCGGCAGAGGCCACCGCGTATCCGAGATCCGCATCAATGCACTTGCGGAAGCGGGGGAATACGAGGGAATGGGAATGTTCATTTTCACCAGAGAAAAGCTGGTGGAGGCATTGGAGGAGCAAAACTCCAAGGGGCAGGTGCATCTGGAGCGTGACTACCTGCAAAGATGCTTTAATGAGGGCACCTTAAAGATCACCGTATATCCCGTAGAGGGAGTGGTCCTTCGCAACGAGGACGTGCCCAGCTTCTATGCCAACAATATGGCGCTTCTGGATAAGAAGGTCCGCGACGGTCTGTTTGCGGGTGAGGATCCCATTTATACCAAGAACCGTGATGAAGCTCCCACCTATTATTGTCCCGGCTCCTCGGTGAAGAACTGCATCGTTGCCGACGGTTGCGTGATGGAGGGGGAAACGGAAAATTCCATCTATTTCCGCGGTGTGACCGTAGGGAAGGGATCGCAGGTAAAGGATTCTATCATTATGCAGGGAACCAAGATCGGCAAGAACGCCAGACTCACCTGCGTGATCCTGGATAAAAACGTAACGGTGCGCGACGGCGCGGTGCTGGTGGGAACTCCCGAGCATCCCCTCATTGTATCCAAAGGAGAAACGGTATGAAGATCGTATTTGCAGCCAGCGAAGCCGCGGGGCTGCTCAAGACAGGAGGCCTGGGCGACGTCGCCCGGGCACTTCCTCTTGCCCTCAGTGAAAAGAGGGGGCAGGAGGTCTCTTTATTTTTGCCCTACTACGGACAGATGAAGAAAAACGAAAAGATCCGCGCGGAAAAGCTGATGGATTTCACCGTACGCCTTTCCTGGCGGAAGCAATATTGCGGTCTCTACCGCGTAAAAAGCAAAAAAAGAAAGCTTGCGATCTATCTGATCGATAACGAATATTATTTCTGCCGTGACCGTGTTTACGGAGAGGGCGACGACGGAGAGCGTTTCGCCTTTTTCTCGATGGCAATTTTGGAGTCCTTGGTAAAGCTGGGACTCCGTCCCGATATCATCCATGCAAACGATTGGCAGACCGCCTTTATCCCTACCTTCCTGCACGCTTTTTACCATAAAGAATTGGGAAGTGCAAAAACCGTCTTTACCATACATAATATTGAGTATCAGGGCTGGGCGCACCCTTATTTTCTGGGGGACGTGCTGGGGCTTTCCACCGAATACGAAAGCACCTTCTCTTTCGACGGAAGCGTCAATTTCCTCAAGGGAGCCATCCTTTCCACCGACGCCCTGACCACCGTATCCGAAAGCTATGCCCGTGAGCTGCGCCGCGCGGAATTTGCCCACGGTCTGCAGGATATTTTGTCCGAGCACGCCTTCAAGACCCGCGGGATCGTCAACGGTATTGACCCGAAGGACGCTTCTCCCGAGCTGGATCCGGCTTTGCCTTGCAATTATACCGTGGATACTGCTCGAGAAGGAAAGGCTTGCTGTAAGGCAGCCTTGCAAAAGGAGGTCGGTCTTCCCGTAAGAAGCGACGTTCCTCTGGTGGGGATGGTTTCCCGCTTGGTTGCCCATAAGGGACTGGAGCTTTTGCGATTTGCTCTGGAGGAATGGATGAGCTGGGACGCGCAGTTCGTGATTTTGGGGACGGGAGACGCACAGTATGAAGAAATGCTTGCTTCTCTTGCCGCCCGCTTTCCCGACCGCATTGCCTTCGTGCAGAGATTTTCCACCGAGCTTGCCTCCCGTATTTACGCGGGAAGCGATCTGTATCTGATGCCCTCCAAGAGCGAGCCCTGCGGGCTTTCTCAGATGATCGCCATGCGCTACGGCTCCGTGCCGATGGTGCACGAAACGGGCGGTCTGCGGGATACGGTACCCCCCTACGACCCCAATACGGATGAGGGTGTAGGCTTTACCTTCCGCGACTTCAACCACGACGCGCTTTTTGACGCGTTCCGTCGAGCATTGACCTTGTATGCAACGGATCAAGAGGCTTGGCAGGAGCTGGTGAAACGCGGTATGACACGTGATCTATCCTGGAAAAAGGGTGCGGAGGCGTATCTCGACCTGTACCGCGACCTGACGGGAATCAAGCAATAACCCATAGATAAGGAGCAATTATGAACAAGAGCGAAATCTTACAAAAACTCAACGAAACCTCCGTCCGCCTGTATGCGCAGAACCTTTCGGAAATTACCGAGAAGCAAGCGTACAAGGTAGTATGCACTCTCCTGCGGGATATGCTTTCTGCCAAGAGAAAGGCATATACCTCTCAGCAACCTGAGGACAGCAAAGAGGTTTACTATATGTCCATGGAATTTTTGGTGGGCACCAGCCTCCGCAACAACCTCTATAATCTGGGGTTGGAAAAGGAATTCCGTGCGGTTTTGAAGGAGCAGGGCTTTGACGCAGACAGCCTCTACGAGCTGGATCCCGATGCGGGTCTGGGCAACGGCGGTCTGGGCAGACTTGCCTCCTGCTATCTGGATAGCTTGACCGGCTGTGAAAAGCCTGCCACAGGCTTTTCCATCCGCTACGAATTCGGTATTTTCCGCCAGAAGATCATTGACGGCTGGCAGACGGAGTTTCCAGATAACTGGTTGGAGCGCGGTGAGGTATGGTTGCAGCCCAGAAACGACGAAAGCTACGAGATCCGCTTTGGCGGTAAGGTCAGCGAGTGGTACGACGGAGAGCAGTTCCGCGTGGCACAGACCGACTATCAGAGTGTCATTGCCGTTCCTTACGATATGTATATTTCCGGCTATAACTGCAAGGCAGTCAATAAGCTGGTGCTTTGGAGCGCAAAGCTTCCCGGCTTTGACATGTCTGCCTTCTCCCGCGGCGAATATGTCCGTTCTCTGGAGCAGAATACCATGGCAGAGGTCATCTCCAAGGTTCTGTACCCCGCGGATAATCACGTGGAGGGCAAGCGCCTGCGTTTGAAGCAGCAGTACCTTTTGGTCAGCGCCTCTCTGCAGAGTATTTTGGCAAAGCATCTGAGAAAGCACGGCGATCTGGCAACTCTGCCCGATCACGTTTCCATTCATATCAACGATACTCATCCCGCACTTTGCGTGCCCGAGCTGATGCGCCTTTTGATGGACGATCACGGCTTTGGCTGGGACGATGCCTGGAGCATTTGTCAGCGAACCCTGTCCTATACCAACCATACCGTTATGAGCGAGGCTCTGGAGCGTTGGAGCGAGTGGCTCTACGAGGAGCAGCTTCCCCGTATTTACGCCATTACCCGTGAGATCGACCGCAGACTGAAGGAGGTCCTCTACGCCGCTTATCCCGGTGATTTCGGCAAGGTCAACTATATGGCGGTCATCGGGGACGGTGAGGTGAGAATGGCAAATCTTTGTCTTGCATGCTGTCACACGGTCAACGGTGTGTCTGCCCTGCATTCCGAAATTTTGAAGGATACTTTGTTCCACGACTATTACGTGCTCAGTCCCGAGCGCTTCACCAACGTAACCAACGGCATTGCCTATCGCCGCTGGCTCTGTCAGGCCAATCCCGCCCTTACCGATTTCCTTTGCGATACCATCGGCACCGACTTTTTGAAGGATGCCGATGCTCTGGAAAAGCTCCTGGATTTCAAGGAGGATCCCACCGTGCAGGCGGAGCTTTTGCGCATCAAGCGTGAGAACAAGTGCCGTCTTGCCGCGCTCATTGCCGAAAAGAACGGCGTTGTCGTTTCGCCCGATTCCCTCTTTGATATTCAGATCAAGCGTCTCCATGAATACAAGCGTCAGCTTCTGAACGTGCTTCAGATCCTTGCTATGTACCGCTATATTAAGACCCACCCTTCCGAGGATTTTGTGCCCCGTACCTTCGTATTCGGTGCAAAGGCAAGCGCAGGCTACGATATGGCAAAGCAGATCATCAGTCTGATCTGTGCCGTCTCTGAATTTCTCGCCTCCGACCCTGCGGTCAACGATAAGCTGAAGGTGGTATTCCTGGAGGATTACCGCGTATCCATGGCAGAGATCATTATTCCCGCCGCGGAAATCAGCCAGCAGATCTCCATTGCAGGAAAAGAAGCCTCCGGTACCGGTAATATGAAGTTGATGATCAACGGTGCGATTACCATGGGTACCCTGGACGGTGCAAACGTGGAGATCTGTCAGCAGGTCGGCAGGGAGAATATGTTCCTGTTCGGTATGACCGTAGAGGAGGTCAACGCTCTGTGGGCAAAGGGCTATCACCCTCAGGAATTCGTCTCCGCAGATCCCGAGCTTTCCGCGGTACTGGATATGCTGACCTCCGGTGTTCTGGGCAAAACCTTCCCCGATATTGCCGCATCCCTCCTGACCGATCGCTTCGGTGTGGCTGACCGCTATATGGCCATTGCCGACTTTGCCGACTACCGCCGTGCACAAAACGAGGCGGGCAAGGCGTTCCTGGATCGCAGTCACTGGGCGCAGATGAGCCTTGTAAACATTGCAAAGGCGGGTATTTTCTCCGCAGACAGAGCCGTTTTGGAATACACTGACCGCATTTGGAAGATGTAATATGCGTATTCTGTTCGATCCGTTTTTACCCGAATATAAGTCTCCCTTCGGCACCTTGGTGCCGGGGGAGGCTTGTCATATCCGCATTCGTATTCCCGTAAGCTGCAGAACCGAGCGCGTTCGGCTCGTTCTTTTAACGGAAAAGGGCGAAGAGTACGCTTTTTTTGCTATGACCTTGGAGAAAAGGGACAAGGATTACGAGCAATACCGGACTTTGTTTGCTCTGCCCTGTGAGGGACTTTGGTTTTACCGCTTTGCAGTGGAAACGGAGAACGAGCGCTTCTCCCTGTACCGTCAGGGTCTGCGGGATACCAATATGGAAGCGGGCGAGCTTTGGCAGCTTTCCTGCGTACCGAAGGATTTTTCTCCGCCCGAAGCCTTCCGCGGCAAGGTGATGTATCAGATCTTCCCCGATCGCTTTTACAAGGCGGGGGACTGTGACCTTACCGGGAAGCTTTTGCCCTATTCCGTTCACGAAAATTTGCGGGACGTGCCCGAATTTCTCCCCGACGAAAAGGGAGAGGTGCGCAACTGCGACTTCTTCGGCGGCAACCTGCGCGGCATTGAGGAAAAGCTGGACTACCTTTCGGAGCTGGGGGTAGGGGTCATTTATCTGAACCCTATTTTCAAGGCGTGGTCCAACCATCGCTACGATACCGCCGATTATAAGATGATCGATGAGATGCTGGGTACCCAGGAGGATTTTGCTTCTCTGTGCCGCGCAGTCCATAAAAGGGGAATGAAGATCATTCTGGACGGCGTATTTTCCCACACGGGCAACAACAGCCGCTATTTCGACGCAAAAGGAGTATTCGGCGGGGGAGCGGTCTCCGATCCCGATTCGCCTTATCGCTCTTGGTTTGAATTCCAGTCCTACCCCGATACCTATACCTCCTGGTGGGGCATTACCACTCTGCCTTGTACCCGAGAGCTGGACGAAGGCTTTTTGAATTTTATCATCGAGGACGAGGATTCCGTGATCGCGCGCTGGATACGCGCCGGTGCCGACGGTTGGCGTCTGGACGTGGCGGATGAGCTGCCCGATGAATTTATTGTCCGTCTGCGCCGCAGAATGAAGGAACTTGCTCCCGACGCCCTTCTGATCGGCGAGGTTTGGGAGGATGCCTCCAATAAATCCAGCTACGGCAAGAGACGGGAATATTTTACGGCAGGGGAACTGGATTCGGTTATGAATTACCCCTTCCGCACCGCGATCCTGGACTTTATTTTGGGAAGGATCACCGCAAAAGGCTTTCAGCGAAGCGTGATGGATCTTGTGGAGCATTATCCCGAGGGAGTTCTCCACAGTCTGATGAATATGCTCTCCACTCACGATACCCCGAGACTGTTGTCCCTGCTTTCGCCTACTCCCGCTCCTGCGGAAAAGCGTGACCGCGCAGGCTATCAAATGTCCGCGGAGGATCGAAGGGTCGCTATGGCTCGGTTCCGTGCCGCAACGCTTCTGCAATTCGTTCTCCCCGGAATGCCCTGCGTGTTCTACGGAGACGAGCTGGGTACCGAGGGCTTTGAGGATCCCTTCTGTCGCTCTTTCTTTGACTGGCAGCGGGTAGAGGGTAACCCCTTGGTAGATTTCTTCCGCGTGCTGATGCATCTGAAAAATGAAAATATCGCGCTCCGTTCGGGCAAGGTTTGGATCGAGCCCTGCGGAGAAAATGGAATTTTGATGTGTCGCGAGAAGGACGGGATAAGGATCTTTGCCTTCGTTACCATCTCTGAAGGAAGCGTGGAAAAGCCCAAGTCCGTTTTATTGTCCGAGGGAGCACGAGAGGAAGGGAAAAAGCTCCTCCTCGAGCCCTACGGCTTTGTCCTTTGGGAAGAAGAAAAATAGAAAAAAAGTTGAAAAAAGTCCTTGACAAACGGGAAATGTTCTGCTATAATTTCAATCTGCAGATGGCCCATTGGTCAAGCGGCTAAGACGCCACCCTCTCAAGGTGGAATCATGGGTTCGATTCCCGTATGGGTCACCAAAAAAGAAGTAACTTTTGTCTACCAAAAGTTACTTCTTTTTTTATCCAAGCCGCAGGCTTGGCATATCATCACGCGTCAGCGTGTATTCTCCTGCGGCTTGATGATATACAATGCTACGCATTGGTGATATACCGCAACAAGTTGCGGATGATATACAAGGCTTACGCCTTGATTGATTTGCGAAAGCGTGATATAATACGTTTGAAAGGAGTGTTTATATGGCAAGAAATTACTTGTTGACCTATGCAGAACAGCTTGCAACTGATGTCGAAGTGCTTTGTCAAAATATAAAAGCACCATCTAACACTCTTTTCCAAATCCGCAAAAGTTCAAGCAGTGTTTATGCCAATATTCGCGAAGCCAATTACGGACAAAGTAAAGCGGATATGCTCTCGAAATTTGAGATAGCCCTCAAGGAAAGCAGCGAAACTGAGGGGTGGCTAAAGCTGTTATATAATACAAAAGTAATAGACGAAGATACCTATAAAAGTCATAGAAACCTTTGCGGTCGTGTTAGGAGAATGCTTATTTCAAGTTGTAAAACGCTGAAAGGAAAACTGCAGGAGGGGTAGGAAGAAAAAAGTATTTATTATCGTTTATGAAAATTGCCTTCGGCAAATGATGTTGGGCATCGCCCAATGATGACGCTGACGCTAATGATGTGTGGCTTCGCCACATTTTGGGGCAAATATCGCATCATTGCGAGTGAAACGAGCAACTTCGTTTTGAGCGAAGCGAAAACATCATGTCGCCATTGGCGATGCATCATTGAAATATGCCGATTTTTGCGATATCATAAATCAAGAGGCGGGGTAAATTTCAGGTGCTACCGCAAAGGAGAAAGAAAAAATGAAACGTGATATGTGTGTTGCCTGTGAGGATGGCATTTTGAATATTCGTGCGGGTGCTATTATTATGAAAGACGGGAAGGTTTTGATGGTTGGGAATGATCGCTCCGACTACCTTTACTCCGTTGGCGGCAGAATCAAGTTCGGAGAGACCGCAGAAGAAGCCGTGGTCCGCGAGGTGTTTGAGGAGACGGGAGTAAAAATGGAAATAGACCGTCTCGGTTTTGTACACGAAAACTATTTTTACGGTGATGCTCCCTCCAATTTCGGAAAGTTGATTTATGAGATTTCCTTTTTCTTTTATATGAAAGTGCCGGAAGACTTTGCTCCGATCAGTGAAAGCTTCACGGAAGATAACTGCAGGGAAAATTTGAAGTGGATCTCTGTCGAAGAAGAAGCGCAGATATATCCTGCTTTTTTCAGAACTGAATTAGAAAATCCCGTGAATACGGTAAAGCACTTTGTGACGGATGAAAGATAATACGAAAAAAGAAGTGAAGCCCTCGGGCTTCACTTCTTTTCCTTTTACAGAACGATCTCGATGGGGAAGCGTTCCGGGAAATAAACGTGGTAGAGAAGGTAGAACACGTCGTCCAGATCTACGTCTTCGTCCTTATCGTAGTCGGGGTCGTGGTGGGAGTTGATCTGGTAATATTCGGGGAAGAAGACGTAGCACAAAAGGTATAGGGCATCGTCCTCGGTGACGGAGGCGTTTTCATCCACGTCGCCGGGAACCAGCTTCATATAGCCGCATTCGTTACAGGTGATATCCTTGTCGTTGTCGAATACGTGGGGGGGCACGGTGCGCGTCAGATCACAGTAGTTACACTGAGGATCGCAGGCATTGTCAAAGACGTGCACCTTTTCGGATGCCGGATTGTGAATGCAGGAGCCGTAATGCCAAACGGCGGAAGTAAGGGAGGCGTTTTCGTTACCGACGGCAATGCCGCTCTTGTCCGTTTCGGTTCCCTCGTACCATACGTCGGAAAGGGAGGTACAGCCGTTAAAGGCACCTGCGGAGACGGTAACCACGCTCAAGGGAACGGTAATGGAGTAAACGGTGTTATCCGCAGTGAAGGCAAGGGGACCGATGGTAGTTACTTGGTAGGAAGAGCCTTCGTATTCCACACTTTCGGGGATCACTGCTTCCGAGCTCCATCCGCCGTAATCTACGACGGTAGCTTCTTTCGATGCGGTATCAAAGGTGTAGTAGAAGGGGGAGATGAAGATTCCCTCATCCTCGTCGGGCTGAACGGGAATGAAGGGGGTATCCAGCGCATTTGCCGTGCTCATAAGCGGCGTGCTGAGAAGGAGTAATGCGAGAGCAAGGGAAAGGATTTTACGAAGCGATTTCATCGGATTTTTCTCCTTTTTGAATGATGGGGAAAAAAGCTTAAAAAGCCTTATCGATTTGCAAAATGCTCGTTTAGGATGCGGACGCATTCATCTACGCAGGCTTCTGCGGTTCCCTGAGTAAAGTAGCAGGTGTGTACCTCGTAGCCGCCGTGGTTAAACGCCTCGTAGGAGGGCATATAGCCGCAGGCACCGTTGGTATAGGAACAGTTGAAGGTCATCTTGTAGGGGGAAGCAGCTCTCAAAGCAACTCCGTTGGTGTTGAACATTTCAAAGGGAGCGGAAGCAAACGCCACGTCACCGAAGGAGATGCAGTAAAGGGGGAGATCGGAGGTCTCACCCATGCTGTCACGTTTGATCACGGCGGAGACCTCGTAGCGGGAGGCAAAGCCGTACTGTGCCGTCAAAGCCTCTTTTTCTCCGTCGCCGCTTGCCTTGTTGACCTCTTTCGCGTTTTTAACGCGCTCTGCGGTCTCTTTTCTCACCGTGCCTGCAAGCACGGATTTGGTGATCTGCAGCTTGCCGGATTCGGCGGGAGTCTCGGAGGCAACCGATTCCTTTGCCACGTCAACCAGCACCGTGCCGATCTCTTCCCATCCGTCGTACTTTTTATCGTTCATATGGGAGGAGAAATTGATATCACCTGCCGCACCCTGGAAGTAAGCGAAATGCACGTCCATTTCCTTTTCCACGCCCTTGCGGAAATTGGTAATGAAGTCGGCGGTGATCACGGAGTGGTTGGAGGACAGCGCGTGGGCGGCGTGCGCCTGCCAGTTGACCATCAGAATATCCTTTTTATCTCCGCGTTCAAAGCGGATGGTGCGAAGCTCCTTATCCGCTTCGCTTTCGTAAGCGGCAACGGGAGCGGTGGAGGTATTTGCATTATGAATACCGTCCCAGGAGCCGTCGGCGCGCCGGTAGCGGCGGACGAAATTGGTTCCTGCGGGGGATAAGGCTTTGCCCACGTAGATCTCGGTGGGAGTCAGGTCGGCAATGGCATCCTGAGCGGTTTTCGAAAGAGCCTTGTAAAAGTCGGTGTACCAATGGGTCACGTCCGAAGTGCTTGCCGTTGGATCGGGACCGGAGTGATTGTGGGTGGCAGTGAAAAACATATTTTCCTTGGGCACCTTCGTTGCCTTATTGACGATGTTGATCATCTGCTCTGCCTTGGTGGTGTTGCGGATATCCAGAGAGAAGAACAGAGCGATCTGCTCTCCGTCGGACACGGCGACGCAGGTAGCAAAGATGGGGTCCTTGACCGTGGTTGCCGTGGAGGTGCTGTTCATCCGAACCGAATATCCGTAGGGGGAAACGTCCGTGCGGGCAAAGCCTGTGGAAAAGCCTTTGGGAAGGGAGACCTGTGCTTTGTTTTCGGTTTCTTTTTGTGCCGCTTCATCCTTTACAGCGGTTTTCTTCTCCGCAGGGGCGGGAGTGCTCTCCAAATCAGAGCCGCAGGCTGCCAAAGGGAGAAGGATGGTGAGTGCCAGGAGGAAAAATAATACTCTTTTCATAAAACGATCCTTTTGCAAAAATTAATTTTCGGCGGAGAGAAGCTCGACCAGCTTATCGGCGCAGATCTCGCCCGTGCCGCTGACGAATTTGCAGGCGTAAACCTCGTACTGACCGTGGGGGAAGGCGTCGTCGGAGGGCATATAGCCCATAGAGCCGTCGGTATAGCCGCAGGTGAAGGTGGTCTGGCAGGGAGAAGCGTCGCGGATCTCCCGACCGTTGGTGTCAAACATTTCGTAAGGAGCGCCCGCAAAGCCAACGTCTCCGAATCGGATGGCGGTCAGATTGATGCTTATGGTGCGTTCCTTGGTTCCGCGGGAAATGGTGTGGGTGCAGTCGCGCTTGGAATTGAAGCCGAAGCGGGCGTAAAGCTGCTTGTTGGAAAGGCCCTCGTCCTCAATGGCTTTCAGGGCAAGATTTGCCTGATTGACCCGTTCCTCGGTTTCTGTGCGGACCTGCCCCTCGATCACGGCGGTGCGAACCTCTACCTTGCCGCTTTGCACCTGAGTCTCGTCCTTCAAAGCACCTTCCACGATGCCCACCAGGGCGGCACCGCAGTCCATATTGCTTCCGTAAACCTTTTCACCGGGAAATTTGGTGGAGAAGGTCACGTTGCCGGAGGCACCGTTGTAATAAGCGAAATGCACGTCCAAATTTTTCTCCACGCCTGCACGCATGGGCGCGATGAAGTCTGCCGAAACAACGTACTTTTTATTGATCTTATCACTTGCGGAGGAAGCCGCGTGGCACTGCCAGTTGACCATCAGAATATCCTTTTTGTCACCGCGGTCAAAGCGGACGGTGCGAAGCTCGGGATCAGCCACGCTCTCGCGACCCACGTATTCCTCGCTGGGGTTTCCGGAATGGATGCCTTTATAAGTGCCGTCTGCCATCAGGTAGCGGCGCACGTAGCCCATTCCCGTGGTATCGCCCCTGCCGGTGTAGATGGTGGCGGGCGCCAGATCGCGCAGAGCTTCCGCGGCTGCCTGAGGGATCGCCTTGTAGCAGGTTTGGAGCCACTTGACGTTGGCGGGGTTATCTTTAACGGTGGGGATGGGTGCGTTATGGGTGTGGGTTGCGGTAAAGGTCACGTTGGAAGCGGGGATCTTCAGCTTCTTTTCGATGGTCTTTTCGAACTGCTCGATGACGCTTGCCGTGCTCTGCTTCATATCCAGTGAGAACATCAACGCCGCGTTTTCTCCGTCGCACACTGCTACGCAGGTAGCGTACAGGGGCTCGCGAAGGATCTCCGCGTCCGTTCCGTCACCGTAGGTATCGATGGTAACGGGCAGAGGGGGAGAGATCTCAGCTCTGCCGAAGCCTACGGTAAAGCCTTCGGGATAGTCTTCGGGAAGCACGATGCGAGTATCCTCTTTGTTTTCGTTCTTGATTTCGGTTCCGTTTTGCTCAGCAGTCGTTTTTTGCGGTACTGCTTCCTCTGCCGCAAGGTGGTCGGAGCAGGCGGGCATAGCACAAAGAAGGGTACCGAGCAAAAGAACGGCGGCGATCAGTCGTTTCATAGCGTTTTCCTCTGTGTATAAGGATCTATATTCTTACCTTACATAATACCTAATTTTATGCAGAATGTCAAGAAAGAGTTGCAAAAGACGTGCGTTTTCCCGAAAAGGATGCCGCAGTGCGGCGATTGCGCAACATTTAACCTTAAAAAACGCGGTTTTGACTTGAAAAGTGAGTGGTTTTATCATACAATGGAGAAAAAAGTGGATAAGGAGTAGTATTATTATGGCAAGATTTTCGCGGTTTCGCTATGCACCCGTAAAGCCTCTGGGCAAGGACGGCCGCTGTGTAACGGCGTCTGCAAAGCATTTGGCAATCTCCAAGGAGGCTGCCATTGAAGGTACGGTCCTTTTGAAAAACGATGGGATTCTTCCCTTGCAGCAGGGTGAGAAGGTATGTTTGTTCGGCAGAGGTGCCGGCGAATTTATTTTCGGCGGAGGCGGCAGCGGAAACGTTTTGTCCGACGTTCGCATCAGTCTTTCCGACGCCCTTGAAGCTGCGGCAAAGCGCGGAGAGATCCAGTTGTTCCGTCCTCTCATCGACGAGGCGAAGTCCGCGGTTGCGGAGATTATGAAGCAGGGTGCGGGAATGGAGCGCGTGGAGAGAAGATATTGGAATACCTACCGCGATCTGGATCCGTTGCCCATCAGTGAGAAGACCTATAAGGAAGCAGTGGAATTCGGCGGCGTTGCCATCCTGTCCATCCTGCGTTATTCCACCGAGGGCACCGTGGACGGAGACCGTAAGCCCGGTGAGGGCGGCTTTGAGCTGTTCCCCTCCGAGATCGAGCTTTGCGAAAAACTGGGCAGAGATTTTAAATCCGTGATCGTGATCTTTACCGTTTGCGGTATGCTTGCTACCAAGCCCTTCCTGGACAACCCCCGCGTAGGTGCAATGCTGTATCCCGTGTTTGGCGGCTCCTTTGCCGGCGAAGCACTGGTAGAGATCCTGATGGGTAAAAGCTACCCCTCCGGACATTTGCAGGATACCCTTGCAGAGCATATCGAGGACTATCCCTCTACCGCTACGTATCTTGAAAGCGAAGGCTTCGTTCGCTATGAAGAAGATATTTTCGTAGGCTACCGTTACTTTGAGACCTTCTGTCCCGAAAAGGTGGTGTTCCCCTACGGTTTCGGTCTTTCCTATACCACCTTTGAGATCAAGTGCCTGTCTGCGGCTTTGGAAAAGAACACCGTAAAGGTGGAGGCTCTGGTAAGGAATACCGGCTCCTTCCGCGGCAAAGAGGTGGTTCAGCTGTATCTGTCCGCGCCTCAGGGCAAGCTGGGCAAGGCTGCCAAGGTGCTTTGCGGCTTTGCAAAGACCCGTGAGCTGGCTCCCTCCGACGAGCAGAAGCTGACCATTACCTGCGACCTTCGCTCCTTTGCTTCCTTTGACGATCTGGGCAAGATCGAAAAGAGCGCCTTCGTTCTCGAAAAGGGTGAATATAAGGTATTGCTTGGCAATAACGTGAGAGATTGCGAAAAGGTACTCAGCTTTGAAAAGCAGGAGGACGAGATCGTTCGCCGTCTCCATTCCTACCTTGCTCCCATCACCCTTGAAAAGAGACTGACCGCCAACGGTGAATACGAAGCTCTGCCCAAGGCAGAGATCCCCAAGACCCCCCGTCGCGGTGCACCTCTCAAGGCAAAGAAGCCGGAGAAGGACTTCAGCCTGGAATACGCCCTTGAAAACGACTGCGTGGAGGAATTCATTGCAAGCCTTTCCGACCGTGAAATGACCGATATGCTGTACGGTCATCCCGCCGTCAACGCCACTCAGACCGGTTACATCGGCGCAATGCTTCCCCTCCGCACCAAAGAGGGCTGGCGCGACGAGCATCAGATTCCCCCCGTTCCCACCTCCGACGGACCTGCAGGCTGTCGTACTCACGATGCCAGCGGCGTTTTCACCACCTATTTTCCCAGCGGAAATACCATGGCGCAGACCTGGAACCTTCGTATTGTGGAAAAGATCGGTAAGACTGCCGCATTGGAGGTAAAGGAGAACAACTCCGGCATCTGGCTGGCACCCGGTATGAACATTCACAGAAGCCCGCTGTGCGGCAGAAACTTCGAGTATTACTCCGAGGATCCCTTTGCAACGGGTATGATCGCCGCCGCAATGGTCAAGGGCGTGCAGAGCCAAAAGATCGCCGCTACCGTTAAGCATTTCTGTTGTAATAACAAGGAGATCAACCGTAAGATGAGCGATTCCCGCGTATCCGAGAGAGCGCTTCGCGAGATCTATTTGCGCGGCTTTGAAATTGCCGTGAAGAAGGCGAGCCCCTGGTGTATTATGACCAGCTATAACATGGTCAACGGCAGACGCTGCAGCGCAAGCTGGGAGCTGATCCGCGGTATCCTCAAGGGCGAGTGGAAGTATCCCGGTCTGGTGATGACCGACTGGTGGACCTACGCGCACTTTGAAGAGGAGCTTGCCGCAGGAAGTGACGTAAAGATGCCCGTGAAATTCACCGAGACCATGCCCGGCGCTCCCACGGATTTCGACATCGTTCAGCGCATGGAGGAGGGACATATTTCCCGCAACGCCGTTTACGATGCCGTTCGCAGAATTCTTCACATGATGGGCCACTTCGAGTAAAGAAACACAAAGGAGTTGATTGCTTTGAATCGCGAAGAAAAGAGTTTTCTTGACGAGACTTTTTCTAAAATGAAAGCGTTTATGCCCGTCGGGAAAAAAGTGCCGAATTTTCATCCTCGTCTCGAGGTTGAAATGAAGGAAGATATGCCTGATTTTTTGAAATCGGCATGGGATCTTGCGGTATTTGAAGCAGAGGCAAATATTCAGCCATGTTCCTACGGCGGTGAATATTTTACCGCCGGCGGACGCGGCGGCTGGTACGATATGCTGTTCGGTCAGGATACCGTAGCTTGCGGACTTCTGGCGTTTAACAAACTCTATCCCGACCTGATGAAAAATCAGATTCGCAGTTACGTGCTTGCCAGAGTGAATATCGGCTTTATGTGTCCCGACGGATGGGTGCTTGAAAATTGTGATCGCACCATCCCTTTGGATATGGACGTTTGGCGCCCCAACAGCCGTGCTTTTTGCGAGCGGTATCATTTATCGCCTGCGCTGAACCGAACCGGTCAGGACGTGGGATGGCTTTGGACAGCGGGAGATCTGTTCGACCTTTGCGGAGACCGAATGGACTGGGCGTGGCTTTTTGGGATGGGAGAACTGTTCTTTGAACGTTTTTACAGTCCCTTCTACGATGAAACGGACGGTCTGTATTTTGGACAGGCATCCTTTATCGACGTAGGGACGACGGGGTATCCTTTCGCCTTTCGGGATATGGACGGGCAGCAACAACGGAATGCTGCCGTTTGGCTGAAAACTCCCTCTACCAACGCACTCTACGTGCGGGGAATGGACGTGATGGCGCACGCGGCGCAGATCTTGGGTCGCGAAAAGGACGCTTTACTTTGGCGAGAAAAAGCTGAGGCACTTCGAAAAGCGATCCGTGATCACCTTCGATTTTCCGACGGAGCTTTTTCGTATTTTATGGATTCCGAAGGGAGGCTGGAGGAGCGCAGTGAGGCGCTTGGTGCTGCTTACTGTATTCTGGCGGACGTCGTTACGGGGGAGGATGCGGTCAAAGCACTTGCCTCCGATAGACTCAGATTTTCCAAAGCAGGAGTATCTCTGTTCTATCCCTTCTACGAAGAAAATACAAAGGCCTACCATAATCACAGCGCGTGGCCCTTTGCATCTACCTTCTATTATATGGCAAAGGAAAAGGCTACGGGAAAAAGCTGTATGGAAGAGGATGCCCTCCAGCTTGCCAATGCAATTTCCTTGCCTGCCGAGTTCAAAAGCAGCGTAATGGGCAATCCCGATGATTACGTTACCGGAACCTTTCACGAATATACTGTCTGGGAAAGTCAGAAACCGCGTGGCTGTTTGGCACAGTGCTTCTCCATTTCCGCATTTATGAATCTGTGTATTCGCAACAATTGGCTGGATCGGGAGATCACCCGCAGCCGTTTCCTGTAATAGGAGCATCAAAAGAAAAACCGCATCGGATTAGCGTGTTATCCTTAACGGAGAACACGCAGTCAAATCCGTCTTCGACGGGTGAAATCCACCTCCGGTGGATGAAATCGCGTTTGCGATGAAATCCTGCTTCGCAGGGTTGTATTTAGACGGATTTGATTTCATCCGAGGACTTGTCCTTGGATTTCATCTGAACGAAGTGAAGATTTCATCGTTGCCGCGCAACGATTTCATTAAACCAACAGAAAAAGAGATAACATTTCGGCTACGAACCGATTTGTTATCTCTTTCTGTCGTTATAAGGGTTTGGGCTTAGCCCATATTTACGTTTGACTAGTCAAATGCGATGCTTGCACTTTGCTCAAAGCATAAACTCTCCGCTAAGAACATCACCCAT
>SVQO01000025.1 GCA_015065325.1 Oscillospiraceae bacterium
CTAAACTATTTTTGTCTATGGCTTCTTTTTTCATAGATAAATCCTCCGATTGTGTTCTTTTTCGACTGGCAGGTCGTTTTTTATCTTATCACAATCGGAGGATTTTTTCTCACCGGTTAACCTTTATTGAACCACGCGACTATCGCGTGGTTTTCTTTTTACAATAAAAAAGCGGAAGGGAAATCCCTTCCGCTTTTTTACACGCTTTCCTCCAAAGGAATGCCGTATTCTCGGTCAATGAGGATATACTCTGCTCCGCACGCTCGGGCGCGGGCAAGCAGCTGCCGATTTTCCTCCAAAGCATTTTCCTGCGTATAATCCGAATCGTCCAAACGGTTTTCAACCACACTCGCATATTTTTTGATATCCTCGAAGCGAGTTCGGACGTAATTTTCGCTCATAATGAGAAGATAGGAGCGGATCTGACGTCTTTCCTCCTCGGAAAAATCCTTCTGCCAATCCACGGGAATATAACACCCCTCCACAATGAGATCCTGTCCGTTTTCCATGGCGGTGCGGATCATTTCACAAACGATGGGCCAAAGGTAGGCAGTCAGCGCTTCGTCGTCGGAAAGCGGTGTCAGCGCTGTGTTTTTACTGCGAATCAGTCCCATCTTCAAATGGTCAATGGAAAAAGCGGGAAAACGGTATTGATCGATCAGCTTTTTTGCAAGCAGGGTCTTTCCCGTATGGGAAGCACCGGAAATTAAAATAATCATCGCAAAAATCTCCTTTTTTCCATTATACCATACCGACAAAAAAACACAAGAAATAATTGAAAAAACAAAAAAGCCTTGAAAGCCGAGAAAAATACGACTATAATGGAAAAAACAGTTTGTTTGGAGGACGATATGCTTCAGATCAAAAAGCTCCGCGCAGATCACGTGCTGGATTTTGCGGCGGAGGAACTGAAAAAATACCTACGAATGATGATGCCCGAGGGCGGCGACGTGGAGATTACCTACGCCCCGGATGCAAAGGACGGCTTTCGTCTTGGACTTTTGGAGGACTTTTCCCTCCCCTTTGAAGGAACGGATGCGCGCCTGGACGACGTGATCCATATCGAAGCCGAGAAAGAGGGCGGCATCCTTGCCGGCTCCAATCCCAGAAGCGTTCTCTTTGCCGTTTACCGCTTTCTTCGGGAAAACGGATGTCGTTGGCTTTATCCCGGAGTTGACGGAGATTACGTGCCGATGAAGGAGATCGAGCCCGTATCCTATCATAAAATGGCATCCCACCGCTTCCGCGGATTCTGTAACGAGGGCTCCGAAAGCCAAAGCTGTATGCTGGAATGTGCCGAGTATTACGCCAAGCTGGAAATGAACGTATATATGCTGGAGTGGGCGGTTCCCAACGGGTATTACAATCGTTTCTACACCCATCGCAGCAATACGGCAAACCGTGCTCCCGAGCCTGTTTCCGACGAGCAGATCCTGCAGTGGAAGCGTCAGTGCGAGGTGGAGATCGCCAAGCGCGGACTGATGTTCCACGATATGGGTCACGGCTGGACCAGTATTCCCTTCGGCTTCCCCGGAATCAATACCGTGGATAACAAATTTGACCTTTCCGGCTACACCGAGGAGCAGAAGCAGGTTCTCGCCCTCAAAAACGGAAAGCGCGATTTCTATCGCGACGCCCCCATTTTTACCAACGTATGTATGTCCCGTCCCCACGTGCGCTCTGCCATTGCAAACGCAGTAGTGGAATACTCCGAGAAGCACCGCAACGTGGATTACCTTCACGTATGGCTCTCCGACGGAACCAACAACCACTGCGAGTGCGAGGAGTGTGCCAAGAAAATCCCTTCGGATTGGTACATTCAAATCATGAACGAGATCGACGAGAAGCTGCGCGAAAAAGAGCTTGATACCCGCATCGTCTTTATCGCCTATACCGACACTATGTTCGCTCCTCAAACGGAGAAGATCAAAAACCCCGAGCGCTTCTCCCTGCTCTTTGCTCCCATTGCAAGAGACTATCAGTCCAGCATGGAGGAAAATGCAGTTTTGCCCGAGGCACCCGTCTACGTGCGCAACAACTGGAAGCGCCCCACCACTGCGGAAAGCTTTGCTCATCTGCGAGACTGGAAGAAGAACTGGAAAGGTCCCTCCTTCTCTTACGAATACCACTTCTGGCGCCACCAATATCTGGATCCCGGCGGACTCGCTCTGGCAAAACGGCTTTACGAGGACGTACGCGGTCTGCGCTATGCGGAGCTTGAAGGCTACGTAGAAGACGGATCTCAGAGAAGCGGCTTCCCCAACGCCTTCCCCGTTTATATCTACGCAGAGACGCTGATGAACCGTGACTGTGACTTTGAAGCGGTAAAGGAGGACTACTTCTCCCATATCTACGGTGAGGATTGGCGCGAAGCAGAAAGCATCCTTTCCCGCATCACCACTGCCTTTGATTTTGGGTATATGGAGGGAGTCAAGAGCAAAAACCGCGAGATCTCCCTATATTACGATCCCGAGCGTGTACCGAGATTGCAGGCGATCGCCGAGCTTTGTGCCGAGGAAAAGGCGCTTGCCGAAAAGCATATGACCTGCCCCACCCGTCCTCAAACCGTTTCCTGGAGACTGCTTGCCTTCCACGCGGAATACTGCAAGCTATTCTCCGAGATCCTGGTGGAAAAGGCTCGGGGACATAACTTCCGCGCCAAGGAGCTCCTTTCGGAATTCTGCGATAAAATGGGTGCATACGAGATCCAATGGGAGCGCTACTACGACCACGGGCTTGCCTGCCGCGTTTTGGAGCAGATCACCGGCAAACCGAAAAAAATTATTTTGGAATAAAAAAGTAAAATGCGATCGGAGCTTTGCTCCGATCGCATTTTTTGTGCATATTTACTTTCTTTTCTTTTTCAAAAGGAAGCCTGCCAGCATTACCGCTGCAAACACGATAAAATAGAACAGTACGGGGAAGGAAAACTCGCCTGCCTCCTTGGCTTCCAAATACTTGGTCACTCCGTGGGCGTATACGGCGGCAAAAACCATAAAACCGCAACAGACTATGGAAGCGATGGGCAAAACGAAGCGTTTAAATACACCCAGATCCTTCTCCTTAACCATCCAAGCAATAAAGATGGGAATATACATCGCGTAAATGGTAACGATGGGAAGCTCGGAGGAGTCAAAGTTGAACAGTCCGAACCAGCCGCCGTCCACCAGATTGGCACCGAAGAAATAAAGCAGCCAAGCAGCACATACAAACAAACCCCAAACAGAGGAGTTGGTGGTCATATTGGTATGTTTATCAACCTGTGAAAACATTTCGGGGCGGGGACCGTCGTCACGGGCGGCAATGGCATACATGCCGCGGGTGGCGCCTACCATCAGTCCGTTGAGGGTTCCGAGACAGGAAACCACCACGCAAATATCCAAAACCTTACCGCCAAAGCCGCCGAAAATATTGGTAAATGCGGTGGTAGCGCCCTTTGTTACAAGATCCTCCGTTTTCGCACCTCCTGCAACGCCGACGTAGTACAATACGTAGGCGGCAACCACGATAAAGGATCCGATCACCAAAGCAAGGGGGAGATTCTTCTTGGGATTTTTCAACTCAGCGTTAATACTGGTTGCCACGATCCAGCCCTCATAAGCAAAGACCGTTGCCACCACGGCGGCAAAAAGACCGCCTGCATCCCCCTTGGAGGAATCGAGCACCGATGCAAAATTACTTCCCAAAGTTCCGTTGACCGAGCCGGCGATAATACCCACCACCGCCATCAAAGAAATGGGGACCATCTTGATCACGGTAGCGCTGACTTGAAACTTACCCGCAAGTTTGGGGGAAAGCGCGTTGATAGCGTAAGAGGAAATCAGGAAAAAGCACGCCAAAGCCAGCACTCTCCCGTCACTAAAGTATGCAAAAGGATTTTCCCCGTATTCCCGATCCCAGCCAAGGAAAACACCGAAATAACGTGCAGACACCCAAGCCAAAACGGAAGTCATACCGGGATAGTAAACATTGACCATAAACCAGGCAATGTAATAAGCGTAACCCTTACCGCAGGTTGCTTCCGCATAGTCAATGAGCCCACTGACCTTTTCGTAGCGGGTCGCCATCACCGCAAACTGGGCGGAGCACACGATCATCAAAAAGCCGGTAATCACCCAAGCGGCAATGCCCAGAGGCATATTTCCGCCCGTTGCCTTCAAAACATCCTGCGCCTTAAAAAAGACACCGGAGCCAATGACGGTTCCCACAACCATACAAATCGCAGTCATCAAGCCATATTTTCTGGTTAGTTTTTCCATAAAATTACCTCTTCGTTCACAAATCGAAACCGAGTCGGCTTCGTCTTATTACCATATTAACATTCTTTTCATATTTTGTAAAGAAGATTGACAAAAAACCCATTTTCTCCTTTTTTATCCGCCGATAAGAAAATTTTTTCAGGAAAGACTACTTTTTTACCCAAATTTTTTTGGCAAAAAAGCCGCCCTGCTTTCGGGCGGCTGAAAAATATTGGGATATCGTCCCTTGCAAGTTGTCGATTCTATCCTTATTCAAGCTCGGACAAAACCGATTGAACGAAGGGAATATCGTTGACCAGAAGTCCGTCCGGTTTCAACGCCGCCAGACGAAGCAAACTGTCACGGTCGGGCTTTCCCACGGGGAAGTCCGTTTCGGGACCGCCCGTCATAATCCAAAGCTCCACACCGCCATCCTTGACGCGGCGGATATTTTCCCGGGTAAGCCAACGTTCCCATAGCCGTATATAATTGACTCCGTTTTCCACGAAGGATTCGATATCGTCAGGGTTTTTGATAAAGCCGAGAACCCGTGCTTTCGGATACTTTTCTCGGATGCGCAAAAGAGTTCTCACCTCACCGATTCCAAACAGAACCCGATCCGCATAATCGTACTGTTCAATCAACTCCAAGGTTTCTTCCACCACGTAATGACTGTGGTGCAACAGGATCGGAGCAATACCGCACTGAAAAAAGTGCTCCAACAAATGAGAAGGGCAAGCAGGATCCACCGTTCTGCGCAGAGACAAAAACTCCTGAGAAGTGACCTCCCGACAACGCTTATCCAAGCCGTACTTTTTCATCAGATCCTTATCGTGGAACACGGCAAGCTTTTTATCCAGCGTCAGTTGCAGATCAAGCTCCACCATATCCGCGCCGTTTTTTAAAGCTTCCCGGGCAGAAAAAATAGTATTGGAGGGGAAGATCGTCGGACCGCAAGCGTGTGCAATCAGCTTCATCGTGAAAATCCTCGCTTTTATTTGGAATAAAATACGTAGCTGCCTCCTCGAAGGGTTTTGGTGGAATGTCCGGGTAAGGTAACAAGGGCTGTGGTGGACTCGGGCAGAGTCAGCTCGTAGCGAACCGTCCCATCCTCCAGATACCGCCAGGAGGCGGCAAGGGTACCGCGGCAGGTTTCCAGAGAAGCGCGAGCAAAGCCAATGCGCGGATCGGTATGAGGACGGTAAGTGACCCTTTCATAGCCCGCGCCGTCGTCACATACGGTCAAGCCCACCATATCTCCGAACATCCAGTCATATACGGAGCCGTAAGCATAGTGATTGAAGGAATTCATTGCGGTTGACCAGAAAGAGCCATCCTCCTTCTGACTGTCCCAATGCTCCCAGATCGTGGTGGCACCGTGATCAACGGAGAAGAACCAAGAGGGATTTTTCTCCTGCAAAAGCAGATCAAAGGCTACGTCGGCTCTGCCGTTATCGGAAAGCACGCGAAGAATGAGGGGCGTGCCCACAAAGCCCGTGCTCATTCTGCCGTCGAAATCTTCGATCAGTTCTACCAGCTTATCCACAAGTACCGCCTTTTCATCTTCCTCGCAAAGACCAAAATGCAAAATCAGCAAAATTGCCGTCTGGGTCACGTCCTTGACGGGGCGGTCCATCTGAATTGTTTTTTCTCGGTTTTCGGCAAGTCCGTCCGCCTTGGGATAAACCTTGGGCAGCCCCTTTTCCATAAAAGCTTCGCGGAAGCTACGGCGCACGTTTTGATACAAGGCTTCCAACTCCTTGGTATCCTCGCCCAAGACCTTGCCTGCACGGACGGTCAGGGAAACAGAGTAAGCGAAGTACGCAGAGGCAATCAAATCGGTCTGGGTCGCACCTACGTAATAATCCTCTCCCGCATCCATTGCAAGCCAGTCTCCATAGTGTCTTCCGCCAACCCAAAGAAATTCATCTTCACCGAAGGCGTGCATATACTCCACCCATTTTTTCATCATAGGGTAGCAATCGCGAAGGAAATCCTTATCGCCGTAGGCTCTGTACATCTCCCAAGGGCATACGGTAGCCGCATCCCCCCAGGCGGTAGAGATTTTGGCGGTGTAAAAACCAAGGGTTGGGATCACGCCGAAAACTGCACCGTCCTCCCCTTGGTTACGCCCCATATCGTAGAGCCATTTGCGGAAAAACCGCTTTACGTCGTAATTCAAGGCAGCGGTACGGCAAAAGACCTGCGCGTCACCCGTCCAGCCCAAACGCTCGTTTCTCTGGGGACAGTCGGTGGGAACATCGATATAGTTTCCACGCATGCTCCAAATCATATTGCTATAAAGCTGATTGAGCTTTTCATTGCCGCAGGAAAAATCCCCCACCCGCTTCATATCGGAGTAGATGACCCGTGCGGAAAAATCGTTCAGATCCAGCTCTCCGGGGTATTCATCCACGCGGACGTATCTAAAGCCCTGGAAGGTAAAAGAGGGCTTTAAAACCCTTTCCTTTCCGTCCAGGATATAAGTGGTCTCGTTTTTGGCATCACGGTAATTATCGTTATAAAAGTTACCGTCCCGATCCAGAACCTCTCCGTAGCTAAAAGCAAGCTTATCGCCGAAATTCCCCTTCGCGCGAATCTCCAGATAGCCTGCCAGATTCTGACCGAAATCGATCACCCGTTCTCCCTTGGGCGTAAGGATCAGCTTTTGAGGAAGTATGGTTTCGCGTTCAACCACGTTTTCTCCCTTTTGGGGCAAGACCTCGGGAACAGGGCACTGTGTGTTCTGCGCCTTTCCTACGAAACGGGGCTCTCGGGTATAATCTACCCGCAGACCGTCGTATAGCTGGCAGTACAGCGTCTCGGTGGTATAAATATCCCAGCTTTCATCGGATAGGACCGTTTCCTTCGTACCGTCCGCATACTCCACCTCGATCTCTGCCACCATAGAGGTATGGTGGATCCCGTACGGACCGGGATAAGGATCAAGCTTGCGGCGATTGTGCCCGATAAAGCCCGCCGCCCAGCCGGGTGCAACGGTGACGGAAAGGGTATGCTCCCCCTTTAAAAGCTCGGTAATATCATATTCCTGGTATTGGATCCACTTGGTATAATAGGTCCAGCCGGGAGCCATAAGCCGGTTTCCTACCTTTTGTCCGTCAATGAAAAAATCATACACGCCGAAAGCAGTCATAAAAGCCGTTGCTTTTTTTACCGCTCCCTTGCAAATAAGCTTCTTGCGGAAGGAAGGCAAGCTCTCCTTGAAGTCCTCTCCCGCGGTAATCCACTTTGCTCTCTCAAACATAAAAACACTCCTTTCCCCATTTTTTTCATTATACTATGCACGTTTGCCCAATGCAAGAGATGAAAGAGAAAAAGCCCTTTTCGAGCCGTTTTTCAAGCTTTCCCGTTGGGCTTTGCGATAAAAAAAGCTCCGATTGAAATTCAATCGGAGTTTTTCTGGCTGCCGAAGAAGGATTTGAACCCTCACAAACAGAGTCAGAGTCTGTCGTGCTAACCGTTACACTATTCGGCAATATTTTCGGAACGCAAATTATAGTAACAGAATTTTCAGCATTTGTCAAGAGAAAATCGAGTTTTTTTTGAGTTTTTTTAAAGTTTGCAAAAACAGTTGAAAAGTGCTGTCTTTTATGGTAGAATAATACAAATTTTTAATACAGAAAGGATTTTTCCTATGAAAAAGTTTTTTGAAGATTTTAAAAAGTTTGCTCTGCGCGGGAACGTGTTGGATATGGCAGTCGGTATCATCATCGGTACCGCCTTCACCGCCATTGTAAACTCGCTCACCCTGACCTTCATTCAGCCCCTTTTGACCGCGATCTTTACTTGGAATTGGGATCCCTGGGTTGATGGCCTCGGTGCCCATTTTGCTGAATTCCTTGCCGCAATCGCAAACTTCGTTCTGACAGCTTTCATCCTCTTCGTTCTGCTCAAATTTATCAACGCTTTGATGGAGCTGGGAAAGAAGAAGGAGGCTGCCGCTCCCACCACCAAGAAGTGCCCCTACTGCAAGAGCGATATCCCTCTGGATGCTACCCGCT
Source organism: Oscillospiraceae bacterium (assembly GCA_015065325.1). Taxonomy (GTDB): domain Bacteria; phylum Bacillota; class Clostridia; order Oscillospirales; family SIG627; genus RGIG5579. Next base: position 8,261 of record SVQO01000025.1, read on the forward strand.
GTGCACACTGCACCTCCAAGCTTGATCAGGAGTAAAACAAAATAAAGAAAAGACCGAAAACCCTTGGGTTTTCGGTCTTGTTTTTTAGTCTTCTTCGGAAATATCCTCTTTGGTAAAGTGATGCACCAAAACGAGTAGCCGCAAAATACGGTGATGCTCGTCCACCTCCTTGACCAAGATCGTCAGATTCTTATAGTCAAAGGAATCAAAGATCACGGGCATAGCACCGATCTGCTCGGTCGCCCATCCGCCCACGGTGGCACAATCGGTCTCAAGCTCCTCGTCGTCCAGCTCCATTTCATCCAAAAACTCAGACAGATTCATTTCACCGGCACACTCAAAGCGATTATCGTCCATCTTCTGGAATTCGTTAACGATATCGTCGTTTTCATCCCAGATCTCGCCGACCAGCTCCTCCAGAACGTCTTCCATGGTAACGATGCCCATAATACCGCCGTATTCGTCGGAAACGATCGCCATATGGGTACGGTGACGTCGGAACTCGCTCATAATGTCGTGCAAATGCATACCCTTATGAATAAAGACGGGCTCCAGGATCAGATCCTCGATCTTCACCTCAGGATTATCCACCAATTCCTTCAGCAGATGCTTGGCAACCAGAATCCCCACCACGTGGTCTATGGTTCCCTCGTACACGGGGAAACGGGAGAACTGGGTTTCGGAAATGGTCTTCAGTACGTTTTCCATACTTTCGCCGAGCTCAAAGCCTACCACGTCGATACGGGGGGTAAGGATGTCGGAAGCATCCTGATCGGTAAATTCAAGAGCAGATTGAAGAAGCTCGGTCTCGGTCTCCTCCATAACGCCTTCTTCCTCGGCGGTATCCAGGATGTTTTCCAGCTCCTCCTCGGTCACGGTCACTTCCTGACCGTCACGCTTGCGGAAAATATAGTTGATTCCCTTTACGATCATTGAGCTGACCCAAACCAGAGGGAAGAAAATTACCATCAGCGTGATCACGGGATAAGCCGCCATCTTAGCAAAGCCTTCGTTGGCGCGGCGGGCAATCATCTTCGGGGTGATCTCACCCACGATCAGAATGATCACAGTCATAAGTACCGTAACGATAGCAGACGCCTGATCCTCGTTCAAGGGACCATCCTTACTGATCTCGATGGCGATAAAGGTCATGATCATAGTAGCGCCGATATTCACCAGGTTATTGCCGATCAGTACGGTAGAAAGTGCATTGTCGTAATGATTATAAATAAAGGAGATCAGTCTCCAAATAGGAGATGAAGGATTTTCACTTTCCTTTTTGATCTTCATTTTGCTCAGAGAGGTATATGCGATCTCGGTACCCGAGAAAAACGCAGAACCCAGGAGGCAAAGTATTATACCGATGTAAGGTAACATATCCGCACCTCCTTATTCCAGATCCAGGCCTTCGCCTGTATCCGTTTCATCCTGGATCTCGCCAACCAGCTCCTCCAGAAGATCTTCCATGGTAATGAGCCCCACCTTTTTGCGCTTTTCATCGGTGATAAACACCATATGAAGCTTATTCAGACGCATACGCTGCAACAGCTCGGTGATCTCGGTCTTCCGATCGAATACGTAGGGCTTCAAAAGGATCTTACGAAGCACCACGGGCTTTCCCGCAGTATAAAGAGACAAGTACAGATTGGCGGGAAGAATGCCGATCACGTTGTTCTCGCTTCCTTCATAAACGGGGATACGGGAATAGGGGGAGGTCTTGATGATCTCGACCAGCTCCTTTTTCGGGGTGGTACTGGAAACGGACACCACCTGATCCATGGGGACCATAATATCCTGAGCCAGCTTTTCGCGGAACTGCATTGCGGAATTGACAAGCTCCTGCTTTTCGGGCTCCAACACACCTTCCTCCTCGATGGTCTCGATGATGCTGATGATCTCCTCTTCCGTCACGGTATTCTGTTCGCCGGAGGAGAACAGCTTTGCAACCAAATTGGAAATCACCGTAAAGATTGCGGAAACGGGCGTCAGAATACGCACCAGAAAACGCATCGAGCCGGCAAAGTTCAGAGCAAACCCTTCGCTGTGCACCTTGGAAATACTCTTGGGGATCATTTCCGCAAAGAGGTATACGATTAAGGCCGTGGCAAAAGTACCAACCATCGCAAACGCATCTGCCTTTTCTTTGAGCAGCTCCACTAGAAACAGGGTTGTCAAAGCGGCTCCTGCAGCGTGGAAAATGTTGTTTCCAATAAGAATGGTGGTCAAGGTCTTGTCAAAGCGATCGCTGATCCATAGTGCCTTTTTCGCCTTTTTGTTCCCTTTATCCGCAAGTGTTCTCAGCCTAACCTTACTGACGGCGGTAAAAGCCGTTTCGGAGGCTGCAAAATATGCAGAAAAGATCAGACAAATGATGTAAAGAATGATGAGCACCCAAATTTTCGTCATATTGACGTTTGCTACAATCAAAGGTGATATACTACCCGCGGGATCCACGAAAAAACCAACTCCTTTTTTTGAAATAATGATATGCGCGGTCACAATATTCTAACATAGTTTCGCGCAAAAAGCAAGACGATTTGACGGGAATTGTGTTTTTTCCCTTTTATTTGTGGAAAAAGAGACTTGATGAAGGAAAAAAGCTGTGTTAAAATAAGAAAAAAAGTGAGGCTTGCCGTGAAGATAAGAAATACCGTTCCTCTGAAAACACCTTACGAAAAGGATCTCGAGAAAAGTGCCGTCCCGTATAACGAATATCCCCGTCCCGCCTTCCGTCGGGACTCCTTTCTTTGTCTGAACGGAGAATGGGATCTGTCCTTAGAGAAGAATGGAAAGAAACAGTCTTTGGGGAAGATCTTGGTTCCCTTCCCGCCCGAAAGCCGCCTTTCCGGCATCGGCAGGATCACGGACCGCGGAGATACCCTTCACTATTCCCGCACCTTTTCACTGCCCGCCGGCTTTAAAAAGGATCGGGTGCTTCTGCACTTCGGGGCGGTGGACCGGTATGCCCGCGTTTTCGTCAACGGCACCAAGGTAACCGAGCACGAGGGAGGCTATCTCCCCTTTTCAGCAGATATTACTTCCATCCTTCGAGAGGATGAAAACGACCTTTCCGTAGAGGTCACCGATCCGCTGGACACAAATCAACCTTACGGAAAGCAGTGCCGAAAGCCGGGCGGAATGTGGTATACCCCCGTCAGCGGGATCTGGCAGACGGTGTGGCTGGAAAGCGTGCCGAAGAACGCTCTGGAGTCCATTGAGATCCAAGCCGATACCAAGGGTGCCGAGATCCGCGTACTCGGCGGGGAAACGGAAAAAAAGCTGATCCTCAGCGGAGACGGTTTCGCGCGAGAATATCGCTTTTCTGGCGAAACGCTTTCCATCAAAATCCCCGACGGCAAGCTTTGGACTCCGGAAACGCCACACCTGTACCGGGTTACGGTGCTTTCGGGAAAGGATCGGGCAGAGTCCTACTTTGCTCTGCGGAAGATCTCCGCGGAGAAGCGCGGAGGCGTTCCCCTGCTTTGTCTAAACGGAAAGCCTTACCACTTTCACGGAGTTCTGGATCAGGGGTATTTCCCCGACGGAATCTTCCTTCCCGCCTCTCCCCGCGGATATCGGGAGGACATTCTGCAAATGAAGGCACACGGCTTCAATATGCTCCGCAAGCATATCAAGATCGAGCCCGCTCTGTTCTACTACGAATGCGACCGATTGGGAATGGCGGTCTTTCAGGACTTCATCAACTGCGGCAAATATTCCTTCCTGCGGGATACGGCGCTTCCCACACTGGGCATCAAAAGAGGCATACGGGTAAAGCGATCTGCGGAAACGAAAAAAGCCTTTACGGAAACGGCGCTCGGAACGCAGAAGCTGCTTGCTCCCTACCCCTGCGTACTGCTTTACACCGTCTTCAACGAGGGTTGGGGGCAGTTTGATGCTGACAAAATGTACGAGCTCTTTCACAAAAAGGATCCGTCGCGACTGTACGATACCACCTCGGGCTGGTTTTTTGAAAGGAAAAGCGACGTGGACAGCCATCACGTTTACTTCAAAAAGCTAAAACTTTCCCAAAAGGGAGAAAAGCCCTTGTTCCTGTCGGAATTCGGCGGCTACGCCTGCAAGATCCCGAAGCATAGCTTTGTCGAGCACGGCGAATACGGTTACCGCTTTTTCCGCGATCCGAAGGAATGGGAAAACGCAATGGAGGAGCTGTACGAAAACCAGGTTCTGCCCTTGGCGGAAAATGGACTCAGTGCCACGGTGCTGACGCAGCTTTCCGACGTAGAGGAGGAGACCAACGGACTTCTGACCTACGACCGAATTCCCAAGGGGGACCCCGCCCGCTTTGCCAAACTTGCAAAAAAAATCCGCACGGCATTTGAGAAATTTGCCCTCGGACTTGAAAAAGATAAAACTTTATGATATGATAGTTGAGATTTTCAGATCCTTTGAAAGGAAAACGTTATGGAACAAACCGAAATGAAAAAAAGAATCTTCTCCGCCGTACAGCCCTCGGGCAATCTGACCCTCGGCAATTATCTGGGCGCGCTGAAGAATTGGGGCGATCTGCAGGACGAATTCGAGTGCATTTACTGCGTGGCAGACCTGCACGCCATTACCGTCCGTCAGGAGCCTGCGGAACTGAGAAAAAAAAGCCTGGAGACTCTTGCCCTTTATCTGGCAAGCGGCATCGACCCCAAAAAGGCGGCATTCTTCCTCCAGAGCCACGTACCGGAGCACACTCAGCTGTCCTGGGTATTGGGCTGCAATACCATGTTCGGCGAGCTTTCCCGCATGACTCAGTTCAAGGATAAAAGCCAAAAGCACGCGGACAATATCAACGCGGGACTGTTTACTTATCCCGTTCTGATGGCGGCAGACATTTTGCTGTATCAGGCGGATCTGGTTCCCGTGGGAAGCGATCAAAAGCAGCACATCGAGCTTGCCCGCGATATTGCGAACCGCTTCAACGGTGCCTACTCCCCCACCTTCACCGTTCCCGAAGCATATATTCTCAAATCCAGCGCAAGAATTATGTCCCTGGCTGAGCCGGAACGCAAAATGTCAAAATCCGACCCCAACGCCAACGCTTCCATCTTTATGCTGGACCGCAAGGACGACGTCATCCGAAAATTCAAGCGTGCCGTCACCGACTCGGAGGCAAGGGTAGCCTGTGACCCTCAGCGCCCCGGTATATACAATCTGGTGAATATCTATTCCTGTCTGACCGGCAAGACCGGAGAGGAAGTGGAAAAAGAGTTCGAAGGAAAGGGCTACGGCGATTTCAAGCTTGCCGTAGGCGAAGCCTGTGCCGATGCTCTGGCTCCCCTCCAGGCAGAGTTTGACCGTCTCACCAAGGATAAGGCGTATCTGGACGGCATTCTCAAGGAAGGCACGGAAAAAGCTTCCTACATTGCAAGAAAGACCATTTCCAAGGTCTATCGCAAGGTTGGCTTCTATCAAGGAAAATAAAATTTTGTCGGTCGAGGATCTCGGCCGACTTTTTTTGTAAAAAATTTTGTTTTCTCTTGCATTGCTCTATGATGGCGTGGGGTCTCGGTTACTTCGGCATGCCCCAGGTTCTTTTGACAAAAAAATCTGCACCCGAGGGTGCAGATTTTTTATCCCTTGGAAAGCAGAACGTACAAAAGGATCCCCAGGAGTACCACGTCGTTTTCCGTATTGTCACAAAGAAGAAAGACCACCAGTGCGATCAACGCAGAATCCTCGGGGGAAACCATTTCCAAAAGCCGTGCAAGGCTTTCGGGCTTTTTCTCCTTGCGGGGAAGCGTCTCCACCGGAACTTCTGCCAACCGCTCCGACTGCAGATCCTTCATATATTGTTCCCGTTCCTCTGCGTGGCGAAAGGCAGAGCGATCCGGCTGAAATGGCGTTCGTTTCAAAGCTCCCGAATACATGGTCTGCCTCCCTTCATAGCAATTTCTGTGCCGAGGTAAGCAGATCAAGCGTTTTCATGGTGCTGATGATCTTGTCCAGCTTAACCTTCTTCTCATCCTTGACAAAGGGGCGCATCGCTTGAAGCAAGGCGACCCGTTCCCTGCTTCCGTTCCCAAGCAAGCGAAGTGCTTCGGCAATGGCGGGAGAATGCAAAAGCTCTCCCATGGGATCGGGCGGGGGCAAGGAAGGTGCCTTTTCCTCGGGTGTGGCCGAAGACGCTTGCTCCCGGGGCGGTGCCGCGTTTTTCTTCTCCGCAAAGCCTCGGGCGATCTCTGTGATCTTTGCCATACTCTCCGGATCGGAAAGCACCGTCTTTAATTTTTCGGAAAAGCCGTCCATTATCCGTCTCTCCTGATCTCATTCAGAATTTGGTTCATATTCTCCTCGCCCAGATGGTCTCGGATCTTACCCAGATCCTCGGGAGTCAAACCCAAAACCGTCTCACGGATCTTTCCCATATCCGAAAGATACCTTGCGGCAAGACCGGGGGCAATACCCATACTTTCAGCAACTCTCCCCAGTCCTTCTCGCAAGGCTTCGTCATCCATAGAAGCAAGCTCTCGGATCAAGTCCTGTTCTCTGTCCATACTCTCCCCTCCTTTTTTCTTATCTCATTTCATTCTATGAAGGGGGCTCGGTTTTGTTGCACAAAAAAAGCAGAGGAAACTTTTTTTCAAAGCTCCTCTGCTTCTGCTTTAATCGTCGTTTTCTTCGTCTTCGTTTTCCTTCTCGGGTAAGGTGATCACTGCGCCCACCACCTGATGCTCCAAAACCTCGGTAACGGCAATTTCAATTCCCTCGTGTTCCACCGTGAAGGAGGAGCCGTCCTCGGGCACGGCGCCGTAAAGACTGAACACCAGACCGCTGAGAGTCTCGGATTCATCGGGAAAAACTACTTCCAGCTCCTTTTCCAGAACGGACAGGGATGCGTTTCCGCGAATACGCCACTTGCGTTCATCGATACGCTGGATCTCGTCCTGCTCCTCCTCGGGCTCGTCCTCGTCCTCCATATCGCCTACGATCCTCTCCAGCAAGTCCTTAATGGAGATAACGCCGGAAAAGCCTGCGTATTCATCCAGAACCACCGCAAAGGAAACGCGATTTTTCTGCATATTGCGGAAGGTTATATCCGCCTTCGCTCCCTCGGGAACAAAATAAGGGGTGCGCACCGCTTTTTCCAGCACGTTCTCCCGGCTCTGATCCTCCAGACGGAAATAGTCCTTGGTATCCAGAACGCCTACGATATTGTCTATAGACCCGTCGCATACGGGGTACATGGTAAAACGATTGGAGCGGATAACGTTTGCCCACTCCTCATCCGTTTCTTCCATCCAAAGCAGTGCCACGTCCGTACGGTGGGTGGTAACCTCTCCTACCGTCAGATCGTCAAACTCGAAAATATTCTCGATCAGTTCTCTTTCTTCTTCCTCGATGATGCCCTTTTCCGCACTGGCCTCTGCCATCATCAGAATATCCTCCTCACTGACCTCCTCGTCGTCCGCGTGGGGGTCAATGCCCAGCAGACGGAGTACTCCGTTGGTGGAGACGGTAAGAAACCAAACGATGGGAGCAAACGCCTTGGAAACGAAATAAACGGTTCCGGAAAGCCCGAGAGAAACGGACTCGGTCTTACGCATGGCAAGACGCTTGGGAACCAGCTCTCCGCAGATCAAAGAGAAGTAGGACAGGATCAGGGTAATAAGTACCACCGAAACGCTTTCCAAAACCTCGGGGTCTGCGTTTTTGAGGAATTTGGAAAAAAGGTTTACGAAAATCTCGGAGAAGTTTTCCGCTGCAAAGGCAGAACCCAAAAAGCCGGAAAGCGTGATCGCTACCTGGATGGTAGCGAGAAACTTTGCAGGATCGCTTTTCAGCTTCAAAAGCTTCCCTGCTTTTTTGTTGCCGTCGGACTGAAGCTTGGAGAGCTTGGTCTCGTTCATGCTGATAACGGCAATCTCCGCCATGGCAAAGACGGCGTTTAAAAAGATCAGTACAATTTGTAAAATTAGGGGGCCAACGTATTTCATTTTATTTATCCTTTCCATAAAAACAAAATTTCAAATTTGCAAACAAAAAAGGCACAACCTATCCGCGAATATAGTAGGATAGGCAACGCCGTACGTATATAAAATCTGAAATTGTGATTCGTATGGGAGGCTTGTCATTCTGATTGCAACTATGACTGTCCGTATCCATAATGTAGTACTATCATCTCCTTCCTCAGTAATGGTTGCATTATACACACAAAAGAGAATTTTGTCAAGTGAAACGCACTTTTTTCTTTTGACAGGATTTTCCGTCTTTCCCGTTGACCGATGGATAAAAAAGGGGTATAATAGTGGTATTAAAACAAAGGAGATGCGGTATGGACTATAAAACCAAATATTCGGCATGGCTGAACGACCCCTGCTTTGACGAGGAAACTAAAAACGAACTTCGCGCACTGACCGACGAAAAGGAGATCGAGGAACGCTTTTATAAGGATCTGGAATTCGGCACGGCGGGTCTGCGCGGTATCATGGGTGCAGGCACCAACCGTATCAACCGTTACACCGTAGGAAAAGCTAGCATGGGACTGGCAACGGTTCTTAAAAGCACCTTCCCCGATGCACAAAAGCGTGGCGTGGTCATTGCTTGCGATACGAGAAACAACTCTACCGTCCTTGCCAAAAGAGCAGCTGACGTCTTTACGGCGGCGGGGATTCCCACCCGTCTTTTCGACGCACCCGTCCCCACTCCCGTTCTTTCCTTTGCAGTACGTCACTTCGGCTGCTGTGCAGGCGTTGTGGTGACCGCAAGCCACAACCCTTCCGCTTACAACGGCTACAAGGCTTACGACGAAACCGGCTGTCAGCTGGGACCCGACGCCGCAGACAGAGTATTGAAGGTGATGGAATCCCTTTCCTGGGACTCCGTACCCGCCGCGGGAAATCCCGCCCTTTTGACGATGATCGGCGCAGAGACCCTGGAGGTCTTCGAGCAGGCGGTCCTGAAGCAGGCAACCTTCCGCGATGAAGAAGCTAAGCGCGCTCTGAAGATCGTTTATACTCCCATTCACGGCACGGGACTTCTCCCCATTACCCACGTTCTGGAAAAGGACGGATTCAAGCAGGTCACCGTGGTTGAAGAACAGACCTCTCCCGACGGCAACTTCCCCACCGTCAAAAGTCCCAATCCCGAGGAGCAGTGGGCATTGCAGATGGGTATGGATCTGGCGGAAAAGATCGGTGCGGACCTGGTCATCGGCTCCGATCCCGATGCGGACCGCGTAGGTACCGCCGTACGCCATAACGGAAAAATGACGCTTTTGACCGGAAATCAGATCGGCGCTCTCCTGGTAGATTTTCTCTTGAAAAACAGAACGGTATTGGGAACCAATCCCACGGTCATCGCCAGCATCGTCACCGGTGAAATGGGTATGAAGATCGCCGAAAAGAGAGGCTGCTTCACCAAGAAGGTACTGACCGGCTTCCGCTTCATCGGAAACGCCATTACCTCCTTTGAAAAAGAGATCGAGGAAAAGAAAGCCGACGCCCATCACTTCCTGATCGGCTACGAGGAAAGCTACGGTTACCTGGTGGGTACCCACGCCAGAGACAAGGATGCGGTGGTCGCTTCCATGCTGATTGCGGAAATGGCTGCCTTCCACAAGGCGCAGGGCAAGACCTTGGTAGATGCTCTGGACGAGCTTTACGCCGAGCACGGATATTTTTTGGATACGGTAAAGGCATTCTCCCTGCAGGGCAAGGAGGGCATTGAGCGGATCGGAGCCATTATGGCTGAGCTTCGCGCCGCATCCGACTTTCTCCCCGATGCCAAGGCAGTGGATTACCTGAACGGGATCGACGGATTTCCCCCCTCCAACGCACTCAAATTCTGCTTTGAGGACGGATCCTGGATCGCCGCCCGTCCCTCGGGAACCGAGCCGAAGATCAAATTCTATTACTGCATCCGCGGAAAGGACAAGGCGGACGCCGAAGCAAGATTTACCTCCTTGCACAACACCGTTCTTGCAAGAACCGGACTATAAAACGAAAAAGAGCCGAAATTTGAACTAGTCAATAGTTAGTAGACACAAAAAAAGAAAAAGTTAAGCCGCCAGTTCAATGCGAAATTGGACTGGTGGTTTTCTGTTAAGCTTACGAACAGGTCTGATGTAATTAAAGTAGTGGATCGC
>SVQO01000009.1 GCA_015065325.1 Oscillospiraceae bacterium
GTTCTCCCTCAGTCACCTTCGGTGACAGCTCCCTCCCGGAGGGAGCCTATCGCTGCGGCGGGACTGTGCAAAGCTAAAGCTTTTTTGGAACCACCAGCACTGCTGGTGGTTTACAGAATACAAAAAGCCCCGTGTGTTCAAATTTTTGAACACACGGGTTTCTTTTACAATCTCTCACTTGTGCTTTTTTGAATATAGAGTGCATAAAGCAGGGGGAAAACAATGAGAAAAACGGGGGCTATATAGAGGGAAACTATGTTTTCGGTATTGAAAACGGACAGTGCATTGGTTAGGGAATGTGCCGCGATACACGGAAGGAGTGAACCGCTCTTGTGGAAAATGATCACGAAAAGGTAGCCGATGGAGGCAGCGTAGGCGATCTGAAACAGAGTGGGAACAAGGTCTGCTCCGTTCAGAAGATTGACCACGTGACCGATGCCAAAGGTTACGGAGCTGACTGCCATGGCAACACGCACGTTATCCTTCGCCATCATCCGAAAGAGAAAGCCGCGGAAAATGATCTCCTCGATAAAGCCGATATTCAGCATCGTCAAAACGTGGCAGACGATCTCGGCAGCAGAGTGATTGATATTGACGCCGTTCCACAAATTGACGGAAACGACGAGAAGAAGCGGGAGAAAATACAAGTACCGCCTCGGCGCCTTCACAGCTTGAAGTCCGTAGTAGGACGCACTTTTCAAAAGCAGGATCAAAAGAAGAAGCGCAGCGGAAAAAGCGGTATTGATCAGCACGGTGCGAAGATCCTCCACACCGAAGCTTTGCATACAAAGGGAATTGATCACGATATAAAGGGCGATCAAGCCCAAACAAAACAAGGTCTCGTGTTTTTCAAAAAGTTTTTTCATCGTTTTTCCTCAAGGGGTGAATTTACGCTTATATTATAACACGATTTTCCAAAAATGCCAGAGATAATTTTCATTGTACAAAATGCTTTTTCTGATTGCAATTTTTTCTGTGCTGTGTTATACTGTTCTTGCGACACAACGAAATACGGACAAACTATGGGAGAAGTGTTTTTTTCGGCAAAAACACATTCTCTATTTTGGCGTTCTCTCGTAGTTTGTCAAAAGTTGTGTCGCAGCAATCGGAGTTATGTGTTTTTCGTGCGTAGCTTCGGCTGCGCACTTTTTTATTTTTAGGAGGACTGAAAAATGAGGAAAATTGGGTTTTTACTAATATGTGTTTGTATACTGATCCCCTTAACAGCTTGCAATTCCGAAAAAGAAACCAAGCGTCAATCGGAAAAAGATAATTTGGAAATTAACGAAGAAAACAAAGAAGATCCCTCTTGCCAGCATATTTGGCAAGAAGCTACCTGTACTATGGCAAAAAAATGTACTCTTTGTTCTGAGATAAGCGGATTAAACTTAGGACATGATTGGATTGAAGCAAGCTATGATGCCCCTTTAACTTGTAAACGTTGCGGTGCGGTAGATGGTGAAAAACTAAAACTCAGCGATGAGTGTGACAAGGTTCTATGCTCGGGTGAATACAACGGGAATTCGTACGAGGTTGTATTAAACGAAAGAGAAGACTATTCCGGTTTGTATTTAGAAATCGGAGTGATTAAAAATAACCGGTGGGTCTTGGAACCTACGCCCGATATGCCTTTTATTACTACTAAAGTTTATGATACTGAAAAAAAGTCTTTCGGAGAAATTCATTACATCGGCCAAGGTTGCTTTTTATGTCAAAAGGAGAATTCCGGAAGTTACGCATACGCAATATACAGTGCAGAAAACGGAAAGAGCATCACAAGAGATCGATGGTATCAACCTCTTCCAATTATTTGCAGCAACACCGATGAGTTCTTCATCATTCATCAAGGTCGATACAACGGTGATAACAGGCTTTGGAATACAGATAATTGCTTTACAGTTTTGAATAAAACCACAATGACCACGTCCGAAATCATTTTAGAGGATGGTATTTCTGATTGGGCTGATGGCGCACATTACCGATTCAGTAATATTTCCGAAGGCGTTTTTTGGATCGCTCCCGCCGGTCGGAATGAAACAGCTTTTTACGATATCAACGGAAAAAAAGCAATTGATCTGTCTCCATATTATATAAGCTTTAAATGGCATCTAAATTTTACTAACGGAACTTGCTGCTTTTATATCAAGAACGAAAATGATTCATACTACCTTATTACAATTGACAAAAGCGGAAAAGTCCTTTCTTCAGAGCCGGCATCTTTGCATGATTTCGGAGTTTAATACAATGAATATATGGTTTTCTTAGAAAAAATACTTTAAACTCTGCTGAACCTACAAAAACAACCGCAGCAAAATGCTGCGGTTGTTCTTCTTTTACATTTCGGAATTGACGAAGACCTTTTCCTTGACGGATCTGCAATAGCCGCACCTCCTGCAATCCTTATTGCAGGAGGTGGTCTTTTCGAACCAATCCTCGGGGAAACGGTCGTTATCCACCACGAAGGGGGCGAAAAGCGGGCCGTGTCCGGGCTCGAACAGGTCGGCAAGGTTTCCGTGGTAGCTGCGATTGGCATAAGCGTCAATGACTACTGCGGGAAGGAAGTGCATACGGGTAGCGATCTTGAACAGATCCACCATTCCGTCGTAATGATGCAGATCCTCGGGACGGATCCAAGTATTTTGCAGAAAATCCACGTGATGCAAGGGAGTGGAGAAAAATTCCCGACAGCCTGCCGGTCTCGCCCAAGACAGATTTGCCTTGGAGCGGATCTCCAGCTCGTGGGAAACGGCGTTGTCGTGGAAGGACTGCATCGAGCACTTTCTCAGACAGCCGCTATTGACCAGGATCGAGCAGGTCTTTCCCTGTTTGTGGAGATACTCAGTCAGTCTCCCCAGTGCATCAAGGTCGCGGTTGATATCGCGGCAAATGCAGAAGGAGTCAAACAGATGCTCCACGTACTGCACACCCTTAATGGAATCGATCCGCATATTCACCGAAGCGCGAACCTGAATTTCGGGGGCGTTCCTCTTAATGATCTCTGCGGTAACGGGAGAGGTGGTGGTAATACCGGTGGGACCGATCCCGCGCTCGAACAAGAAATCCAGAATGGAAAGCACTTCCCTCTCGTGCTGAAGGCTCATACAATCGGCACCGCCGCAGGAAGCGTTGAAAAGAAGGTTGCGATCCACGCCCATTTGCGTCAGTGCAACCAGATCCTCGGTGAGAATATTCAAAGCGTCGTAATCGTTATAGGGGCTTTCCTGACCAAAGGGACTTCTGCCGCTGGAGATGCCGGGGAAGGCAAAATACACCTCCCCGATGGCATCCCGATAGCGGGAGATCAGATCAACGAAGGGAATTTGCCCGTCGGCAGGCACGGTATAGCCTACGCTCAGGGGCGTTTTCGCCTTAGTCTGCTTCATGCTTATTTTCCTTTACGGCATTTTTTGCTTCCTCAGGCATATACTTAACATTGCCATCCTCGCTCCAGTCAACCTGCCAGGGTCTCTGTCGGCGGAAGGGGGTCTTGAATTTGTTCTTCAAAACACCTCTTGCCTCCAAGCTGATCATACAAGCACGGGTACAGCCTCTTGCACCGCAAACTGCCTGTCCGGTGTTATACAGCTTTCTGGGTCTGTGGAAGAAGGGGGTGTGCCATCCGCGGGTAGTTCTCTCGGTATCACGGTTGTAATCCCCTACTTCCCCTTCCTCGGGATATCTGCCGCCGTTGAAGTAGTCGTCACACTTCTTCTCGTCCAGCTTGCCCCACTCAACCTCATGGCCTGCAAGGGTAACCTTTACGGTTTCGGTCTCGCTGATGCAATGGCCGGGACAATCGCGGACACAAGCCATACACTTGTTGCAAAGCTGGGGACCGTTGTAGATGGGATCGGGCTCAAGCTCCATTTCGGTCATAACCACACCGATACGGACGCGGGGACCGAACTCGGGAGTGATAAACATCTTGCTGTAACCGATCTCACCCAGACCTGCCAGATATGCAGCAATCCTCAAGTGGATCATAATATCGGGACAAGGAAGTCCTTCTCTCACGGGAACGCTGAATTCCTTCTTCATTTTTCCGGTGTTGGTGATGGCACGCCAGTCGCTCTGGTGACCGAGAGGGATAGCCTCGTAACCCTCGTCCTCCAGATGCTTGCAAAGGTTAATGACGGTCATGGGGATATAGTTGTAGGTCAGGCCGCCGTAACCCATTGCAGAGTAGTTGCTGAAGAAGGTACCTTCCTCAATACCGCGCAGGGAGCCGCGGAATACGCGGAACGCCATAACGATCATGCTCTTGGCTTCGGGCATAATGTAACGGGGGTCCATTTGCTTGGGCGCACCCTCGAAGCGGTCCATAGAGGTAATACCTACGGCATCCGCACCAAGGCTTTTCGCCAACGCTTTTACTTCTTGTGCAGTCATAAGAATTTCCTTTCTGAAAAGTTTTATTTCATTTTCATTGTAACACAATCCGTAAGATTTTCAATCTATAATGTGACGATTTTTTATAAAATTCGCTTGAATTATTGCTTTTTTCTTCAAAATCGTGTATTTTATTTATAAAATCCAATGAAAAGAGGAAGAACTGTGCGTTCAGAGTTTTTCGTCAGTGACGTAGCGTCTGCCTGCTATAAGCGGTATCCCACGGGATACGTATTCCGTCAGAAAAAAAGAAAATACTACGGGATCACTCTGATCCTGTCGGGAGAAATGGAGTGGATCGGGGAAAACCGTCAGTTTTTCCTTCGTGCGGGAGATCTGCTTTTACAAGAGCAAAACGATAAGTATCAGCTTCGGGTATCGGGAGAAACGCCTGCGGAATACATGGTAATCTCCTACGTAGCTGAGCCCATGGAGTACTTGCTTTCCCATCTTCCGGAGCGGTATTATCATACGCCCAGAATCTCCAAATACAAGGATCTGTTTGAGGATGCGGTGCGCCTGGGAAATTCCATTTCCCCTTGCGGCGGAGCAAGGCTTTGTGCCGCGGTACAGGAAATACTCGCCTGTATCGTACAAGAGTACGCCCGCAAAAATACAAACGGCTCTGCAAGCTATGCGGAAAGTGCTATGCTCTTTATGGAGCAGAATTTCAACCTTCCCATCAACTGCTCTCTGATCGCCGCCGAGGTGGGGATCTCCCCTTCCCATTTGCGCACGCGGTTCAAGGAGGAATACGGAGTTTCTTTGATCGGCGCGTTGAACGAGATCCGCATCCGCCACGCGAAGAATATGCTGAAAAGCGGTGCCTTCACACTGCGGGAGGTTGCAAGCCAATGCGGCTTTCAGAACGAATATTATTTCGGCAGAGTATTCAAGCAGATCACCGGAACAAGTCCCGGCAAATATTAAAAAATGCGACAGAATTTCTTCTGTCGCATTTTGATTTAGTCACAGCAAGGATCAGCCTTTTTGGCAGGACGGGGTTCATCTGCAGCGGGAGGAGTGGTATCACCGAGGCCGGAGGTCTCGGAGAAGATCACGTTGGACTTGGTCATATCCACTGCGTCGGTAGGAACAATGATCTTAGACGCCTTTCCGTAGGACATGGAAACCAGAGCCTCGTATTTCTTCAGCTCCAAAACAGCTCTGTCTACACCCGCTTCCTTCAAAGCGCGCAGACCGTCTGCCTCCGCCTTCTTGGAAAGGAAGATCGCCTTGGCTTCACCCTCGGCGCGGGCAATGCGGGCATCTCTCTCACCCTCAGCGGCAAGGATCATTGCCTGCTTGTCACCCTCGGCGCGGGTAATGGCTGCTGCTTTATGTCCCTCTGCCTGAAGCAGGGTCTCGCGGCGGTCACGCTCTGCCTTCATCTGCTTTTCCATAGCATTTTGGATCTCGGCGGGAGGAATAATATTCTTCAGCTCTACGCGGTTGACCTTGATCCCCCACTTATCCGTGGCTTCGTCCAGGATCTCGGTCATTTTTGCATTGATGGTGTCGCGGGAGGTCAAAGTACCGTCCAGCTCCAACTCGCCTACGATATTACGCAGAGTGGTGGCGGCAAGGTTTGCAAGGGCGGAGATGGGGTTGACCGCACCGTATGCGTACAGTTTGGAATCGTAGACGGCGTAATAGATCACCGTATCGATCTGCATGGTAACGTTATCCTTGGTAATAACAGGCTGAGGCGGTGAATCCAGCACCTGCTCCTTCAGGGTCACGCGCTTGGAGATCCGCTCCAAAAGCGGAACCTTGATATGGAATCCCGCAGACCAGGTGGTTCTGTATTTTCCCAAAAACTCGATAACGAATTCGTGCGCCTGGGGAACGATCTTGATATTGGCAAGAATAATGATCAGTACGATGACGCCGATGATAATAACAAATTCCATAAAAAATCTCCTTTCGGTTTCTGTTATTATTATAGCACCGTGCTTTTTTCGTGTCAAGAACTTCAAAAAGTATTGAAAAGCCGATCAAAAGCGGTTATAATAAAATCAGCGGTTAACGCGAAATTTAATATAAAGGAGACGCTATTATGGCAAATCGTTTCGTCGCAAATGCAATTTCTTATCACGGCAAGGGTGCCATCGCAGAAATCCCCGGTATTATCGAGGCAAAAGGCTTTAAAAAGGCTTTCGTTGCTTCTGACCCCGATCTGGTAAAATTCGGTGTTACCAAAAAGGTAACCGACCTGCTGGACGCAAAGGGAATGGCTTACGAGATCTATTCCGATATTAAGCCCAACCCCACCATTGAAAACGTTAAGAGCGGTGTTGCCGCCTATAAGGCAAGCGGCGCCGACTATATGATCGCCATCGGCGGCGGTTCTTCCATGGATACCGCAAAGGCCATCGGTATCATCATCAACAACCCCGAGTTTGCTGACGTTCGCAGTTTGGAGGGCGTTGCTCCCACCAAGAATCGCACCGTGTACACCATTGCAGTAGCTACCACCGCGGGCACTGCCGCAGAAGCTACCATCAACTACGTAATTACCGACGTAGAGAGAAAGAGAAAGTTCGTTTGCGTTGACGTAAACGATATTCCCGATATTGCCATCGTGGATCCCGATATGATGTCCACCATGCCCAAGGGTCTGACTGCCGCTACCGGTATGGACGCTCTGACCCACGCCATCGAGGGCTATACCACCAAGGGTGCTTGGGATCTGCCCGATTGCCTGAATCTGGAAGCCATCCGTTTGATCGGGAAGAGCCTGCGCGGTGCCGTCAACAATGAAGCCGAAGGCCGCGAGGGTATGGCTCTGGGTCAGTACGTGACCGGTATGGCATTCTCCAACGTGGGTCTTGGCATTGCTCACTCCGTTGCACATACCTTGGGCGCCGTTTACGACACTCCCCACGGCGTTGCCTGTGCAATGATGCTTCCTTTGGTAATGGAATACAACGCAGAATGCACCGGTGAGAAGTACAAGGCAATCGCAGAAGCGATGGGCGTAGATACCACCGGTATGGATCAGGCTGCTTACCGCAAGGCTGCCGTAGACGCCGTTCGCAGCTTGAGCATCGACGTCGGCATCCCCACAAAGCTCGCCGCTTTGAAGGAAGAAGATCTTGACTTTTTGGCAGAGTCCGCCTTTGCCGATGCTTGCGCTCCCGGCAACCCCAAGGAAGCAAGCGTAGAGGATATCAAGGGTCTGATCCGCAAATTGATGTAAGCGCTTTTACCCGCAAAGAGGTGTGGAAAAATCCACACCTCTTTTTTAAAATGTAAAATGTGTGCGATTTGCGGAAGACCCAAGGATTATTGATCCGTTATAGAAAAAAGCGTGCGAGATCATTCGCGCGCTTTTTTGGTCCTTATTTTGCTTGACGGAAGGGGTCTCCGTCCTCGGGAGCAAGCTCTCCGAGCTTTGAAACCACCTTTTGCAATTCACTGCCCTCGGTAACGAGTTTTCCTGCAAGAATATCCTCCTCGGTAATTTTGGCAACCAAAATTTCTCTGGCAAAGGTATAGACCTCCTCCATAGAGGATTTAAAGCATCCGCGCTGGCGGTCGTAGGTGATACGGATAAAGCCGTCTGCGCAAAGCTGTGCATCGGGATAAGACACGCTCTTTCGCTCATCCAGAAGAAGGCTGTACGGGAAGGTCTTTCCGTCATCCTCGGAGAGGAACGCAGTCAGGTTGTTTCTGCCCGTGAAGTTATGATGATTGATAAAGAGCACTCTGCCTGAGGGGAGCTTTTGGATAAAGAAGCGGGAGGAGGGTCCCTCCATCACGGGAACTCCGTCGCTCCAGGTCAGACCTCCGTCGGCGGAATAGCTTTCACCGATCCCCTTTTCCTGTCCCTTTTCCAGACGAACCAGCATACGGAGCGTGGCATCCTTTTGTTCGTAAACCATATGCTCGTCGAAGGTTCGGTGGGGCATATCCACAAAGCCCAAGCGGGTAAAGGTCTTTCCGCAGTCACAGGTCTTATACAAATAGGCACCGGCAACGTCCTCGGGCTTCATCCCCTTTTCGCGCATTTCGGAATAAATATCTTTTCTCCAGATGGCGATGGGGAAAAGCCATTCGCCTCCCCCGCACACCAGAGGCTTATTCATCATAATTCCTCTGCCGATTTGAAATTCCTCGCTCCAAGAAAGTGTTTCGGCATCGGGATCCTCGCAAACGGAGGCAAAGACCTCCTCTCCGGGCATCACGTTCCAGATAAACCAAAGCCGCCCCAAGGGATCCAACCACAAAACGGGGTCAAAGCAGCGGTACTCCCCTTCCTTCAGCGCCACGGCAACAGGTTCGGTAAAATTGGTTTCATCGTCACTGCGGATCACTGCGGCAAAATTCCCGTAATCCTCGGCAACGCCGCCGGAATAAAAGGAAATAAAGGTTCGGCCGCCGGGGGTATGGGCAATTCCCGGAATTCCCTGCCATACTCTGTGGCAAGTATAAAAGCGTTTTAATTCGATTGGGTTTGTAATCAGCATAAAACGTACCTCCTGATCCAATCTGTTTTTTGTTATAGCACTCTCCCCCTCCCCGCGCAAGCAAAAGAAGACCGCTCTTATGTTCTTCTTTCAATCTTATGCAGTTTTCGAAACCTCTTCCACCACCAGGGTCACTTCAATCACCAAATTGACGGGGATTTTCTTGGTAGCTCCGTCACGAATCCTGGCGCTGATCAGGAAGGTGGCACTGTATTCCGCTATCTTATCATCCTTCATGGTAAGAGTGATCTCCTGAGAGCCGGACGAAAATTTGATCCCTTCCCCCAGCTCCTCGCCAAAATAGGTCTCGTCGATCTCGTCTATTTTGATCAGATAGACGTCTTCCTCAAGTTTTTCAACGTCCGTAACGTATTCCGAACTGAATTTTGCGGAATCGATCAAGCCGTCCACCAAGGCTTTCGCTTCTTCTTCCGACTGGGAGCCGCTTTCACTTTCACCGTCCATGGTAATGGTCAGAGTTCCTCCGCGGCAATTCAGCTGATACCTGCCGTTTTCATCCGATACGCGAATATCGTAATAATAGCTTCCGTTTTCTTCGCCGTAGGAAATCTCGTCGTCCTCTTCCTTCGTCTCAGTCTCACCCTGTATCGTCACTTTTTCTTTTATGTTCAGCGTGAATTCTCCCTTTTTGGCGCTTTTCAATGCTTCGAGTCCTTTTTTAAACCGATCCAAAACAAGCAAATCGTCGACCTCGGTATATTCCTCGGGCAAAAGGGTATCAAAATCGAACTCTGCATCGTTGAACCGATCAAAGCTTATCTTGATAAAAATTTCGGGAGCAACGGTTGAGTCATCCTTCAGATCAAACAGAAACTCAAAAGTAACCTCGGTGGAACGGAATTCTTTGTCACAGGTAGCAACAACCTCCATATCACTCACGGGTGCTCCCAAATCCTCTTCCAAGGACATTTCCTCCAAAAATTGGTCTATGCTTTTCTTGGTATAGCCGGAAAAGGAAAGTGTCCAGGTTCCGTCCTTTTGCTTGGAAAACTCCTGATTCATACAGGCGGAAAGATCCAGATCGTCTATGGAGACTGCATCCTCGTTTTTCAGAAACTCCTCCGCCGTCGCGGAAGCACAAAGCCTTTGGTCCACAGACTCGCTCTTATTCAGAACATACATTTTGTCTTTGTAAAAGGCTTCTTTCATTTCGACGGTTTCGTCCACGTCAAGCTCTTTGCAAAGGACCTTATTTTCACCGGACATATAGAAATAATAGTCTTCCGCTTTCTCAGAAGAAGTGATCCCCTCTATGGAGGAGGCGATCTCAAATTTGTTTCCTGCGTAGTAAATTACGCTTTTTATCTCCTGCTTGATTCCGTAGGACTCCAGACCGTCCATCACCCGGTCGATCTTCTCCCAAAGCTCCTTGGCGTTTTTCGGCTCAAAGGGTTTCTCCGATTCCTTGGTGTCGGCGGGATTTTTTTCCGAAGCTTTGTTTGGCTTTTTCTCGTCCGCGCAGGCGCAAAGAAGCAATATCGTCGTGATCGCAAGCAGCAAAGCCAAAAACCTTTTTTTCATCGAAAAAACCTCCCTTTCTTCATACTTCTAATGTATCATTTTTTGCAATTCTTGTCAACAAAAAGAAGCCCTCGCCGTCTGTCGGCAAAAAGAAAATCACCCTTATACCGAGTGATCTTCCTTCGATTTATTTCTTTATTCTGCATAGCTCATATTCTTGATTTTTTATTAAAACGCCATTCTTGGTTGCAATCAATTCAACTTGTTTTTGCAGAGCATACCGCTGTCTCATTTCTTTTGGAATTACAATTCTTCCCAAAGAGTCGATTTCCTTTATTATTCCGAATTTCTCCATATTGTTTCCTTATCATCATAAAATATCATATATTCTTATCATTAACACAATTATATTCCAAAAACGTGTTAAATTCGAAAAAATTCTTAATTTTAACACAAAATGGTAGCGATATGAAAATTTATGATTACAACGGAAAAAAGAATATATGCGGTTCTCGGATCCGCTCTGCCAGAAAGGCGCTTTCTCTTTCTCAGCAAGAGCTCGCCGCAAAGCTGCAAGTGGAAGGGATCAATCTTGAACGGGACAGCATCAGCAGAATCGAGATCGGAACGCGCTTCGTAGCAGATTTTGAGCTTTTGACGATTTGCAAAATCTTAAACGTTTCCCCAAGTTTTCTATTGGGAATTGAGATGTAATATAAAAAACTACCCTCTCGGGTAGTTTTTTTCGTATTATCTTTCTTCGTAAAGGCCGACCAGAAGACCCAGCATTTCATCTGCCAGTCTCTCTGCGGTACCGGAGGGGAAGCGGCAGGTATCACAGCCGTAGCCGCCGTGGGCAAACGCCTTAACGGTGGGCATATAACCGAAGCCGTGAGCATTGGTATAGCCGCAAACAAAGGTCAGCTCGAAGGGGCTGGAATTCTTCAGATAGATCCCCGTGGTATCGTAAAGCTCATTGGGAGAAGCAACGAAGGCAAAATCACCGATGGAAGCTGCGTAGATCTTGTAGGAAAGGGTTTCGGGCATTTTGGAACGGGTAATGACTGCGCCGCAGTGATATACGGAATTGAAGCCGAGCTCCAAGGCAAGCGCCCTTGCTTCGTCGCTCTGTCCTGCTTTCCAAAGATCGTTCACACGCTTTGCGTCCTCCACTCTGCAGTCCCAAGCGTGGTTCACGGGGGCTTCAAATACCTTTTCCACGGTGCGGATCTTATCCGTCTTGACCTTGCGCATATTGTTTTCCACGATATCAAAGCAGGTCATTGCAAGGCATTTTCCGTGAGTCTTGTACGCCTTGTTGTCACCGTCGTAAAAGTCGGGGGTACGGTAGGTATTCTCCGTTGCAAGACGGCTATGGGTATTCAAGTTACCGGAACACCCCTGATAATATGCAAAGAGATATTTTCCCGATTTTTCCACTGCAAGGCGGAAATGCTCAATGACGTCGGAGGAAAGCTCAAATTTGCGGAAACCGCCGGTTCTGTGGGGATGCGCCTGCCAGTTGACCATCACGATATCCTTCTTGGTGGTACGCTTCCAGCGGACGACCTGCATAGTGGGGTCTGCCTCGGTCTCGTGCCCGATGATACTGTTCTTCTTGAAATCTCCGAAGTTATCTCCGCCGTAGGAGCCGTCGGAAAGAAGGTATCTGCGGACGTAGTTCAAGCCGTCGGTCTTGCCCGTGCCGATATGGAGCTCAGCCTCCTCCAGATCTTCCAATGCAGGCTCAACAGCGGCAAGGATACCGGGCTGCAAAACCTCATTGATATATTTGGTAATACACTCCATCTCGTTATTCAAAGCGGGAGCGGAATGGGTATGGGTAACGGTAAAGAAAACATTCTGCTGCGGGATCCCGTGCTTCTTTTCGATCTCTGCCTTACAAAAATTGGCAACCTCGCTCTTACAGCCGGTCAGATCAAGATGAAAAAAGAGTACCTTATTTTCTCCGTCGGAAAGTGCTACGCAGGTAGCGTACAGAGGGTCCAGATTCACCCGGCTCATTCTGCGTTCTTCATCACCGTAGCCTCCCAGGGGAACGGAAAATTCGGGGGTAATATCAACTCTTGAAAATCCTGCTTTGATTTGAACGCTCATATTCTTTCTCCTTTATTTCTTCTCGTAAAGTTTTACCAAGCAATCGATCAGGGTATTTGCCATATTCTCGGCTATGCCTGCACTGAAGCGGCAGGTATCACACCCGTAGCCTCCGTGGACGAACGCCTTGATGGTAGGCAGATAGCCACCGTAATTTTCACCGTTGGTATAGCCGCAAACGAAGGTCATCTCAAAAGGACTGGTTGCTTTCACGTACATACCCGTGGTGTCGTAAAGCTCGTTGGGAGCACCCACAAAGGCAAAATCACCGAAAGCAATTCCGCCAACGGGGATATCCATCGTCTCGGGAAGATTCAGCTTGCTGATAACGGCAAGGGCGTGATAGATGGAGTTGAAGCCAAGCTCTCTGGCATAGGCCTTCGCCTCGACGCTCTTTCCTTCTGCCCAAAGTGCAGCAGCTTTCTTTGCATCCTCTACGCGGTGATCCCAATCGTGGTTGATCTTTCCGTGGACGCAGGCAGTCACAGCATGGATCTCGCCGCCGTTGACCTTCCGCAGAGTGGGAAGAATGTCAAAACAAGTCTTTGCAAGGCATCTGCCGTGGACCTTGTAGTCGTGATTCTCGTCTGCATAGTAATCGGGAGTGCGGTACATATTTTCCGCGGGAATGCGGCTGTTGGTATTGATGTTGCCTGCACAGCCCTGGAAAAATGCGAAATGATAAAGCTTTTCCACTGCAAGGCGAAAATAGTGGATCACGTCAGAGGAAAGGTCAAGCTTGCGAAATCCACCGGTTCTGTGGGGATGCGCCTGCCAGTTGACCATCACGATATCCTTTTTGGTTTTACGCTTCCAGCGAAGCACCTGCATAGTATTATCCACGTCAGATTCGTGGGCTACCACGAAATTCTTCTTAAAATCGCCAAAGTTATCGCCGCCGTAGGTACCGTCGGAAAGAAGATATCTGCGAACGAAATTCAGCCCGTCGGTCTTCCCCTTTCCTACGTAAAGCTCTGCCTCCTCCAGATCGGCAATGGCCTCATCCGCAGCAAGGATCGTCTGCTCCTCCATCTCGGAAACGTAGCGGGTAATACAATCCATAGGACAGGAATAGTCGGGTGCAGAGTGGTTATGCGTGCCTGTAAAATAGATGTTTTCCTCGGGCAAACCGTGCTTTGCACTGATTGCCTTGCGGCAGTTTTGTACGGAAGCGGTAGGCATATTGGTCAGGTCCATATGATAGAACAAAGCCACGTTGGTTCCATCGGAAACGGCAACGCAGGTCGCGTACAGGGGATCCAGATTGACCTGACTCATTCTGCCCTTGGTATCACCGTAACCGCGAAGGGGTACGGAATATTCAGGGGTAATATCCGTTCTGCCGAAGCCGGCTTTCATTTGAATACTCATTATTTTCTCCTTTAACTCCCTTGATATAGTTTTACAAGCGTTTCGATCATCGTATCAGCAACCTTTTCTGCAATTCCCGCCTTAAAACAGCAAGTATCACATCCGTAGCCGCCGTGCGCAAACGCCTTGATGGTAGGCAGGTAGGCACCGTAATGGCTTCCATTGGTATAGCCGCAAACAAAGGTCATCTCGAAGGGACTGCTTGCCTTCACGTATTTGCCAGTAGTATCGTAAAGCTCGTTGGGAGCCGCAACGAAAGCAAAATCACCCATAGAAACGCCGCCCATAGGGATGGTCATCGTCTCGGGAAGCTTGGAGTGACGGATCACGTACATCGCGTGATAGATGGAGTTGAAGCCAAGCTCCAGGGACAGCTTCTTTGCTTCATCGCTCTTTCCCGCATCCCAAAGCGCCAGTGCCTTTTCAGCATCGGGAACCTTGGGGTCCCATTCATGATTGATGGGCTGAGTAAGCCCGACTGCCAAGGTGCGGATCTTGCCGGAGTTGACCTTGCGCAGGGAGGGGAGGATATCAAAGCAAGTCTTTGCCAGCTTTTTGCCGTGATGGGCGTGACCCCGCTTTGCGTCATCCACGTAATGGGGGTTCTGCACCATATCCTCGGAGCGCAATCTGCTGAAGGGATTAAGATTACCGGCACAGCCCTGAAAATAGGCAAAGTGGAAATTGGCGTTCTCCACGGAAACGCGGAAGTGATGGATCAGATCAGAGGAGAGATAAGGGGTACGGAAGCCCCCGGTCCTGTGGGGGTGAGACTGCCAGTTGACCATCAAAATATCCTTCTTGGAGACACGCTTCCAGCGAAGCACCTGCATCTCCTCATCAGGCTCATCCTCGTGACCGATGATCTCGTTTCTCTTAAAATCGCCGTAGTTATCCGCGCCGTAGGAGCCGTCGGAAAGAATATATCTGCGGACGTAATTCAGTCCTTGGGTCTTGCCCTTGCCGATATACATCTGAGCTTCTTCCAGATCGGCAATCGCCTCGCTTGCCGTGGCAATAATGGCTTCGTTCATCTCTGAGAGGAAGCGCTTTACGCTTTCTGCGGGATTGTTTTCGTCGGGAGAGGAATGGGTATGGGTAGCAGTAATAAAAATATTTTCCGCAGGTACGCCGCAAGTCTCGAAAATCCCCTTGCGACAAGCGTCGATACACTCATTGAGAATATCCGTTACGTCAACCTGGTAAAACAAAACGGTGCTTTCCCCATCGGAAACTGCCACACAACTGACGAAAAGGGGGTCGATATTCTCCTTGGACATTCTGCCGTCACTGCTTCCGTAGCCACCTAGGGGAACGGAATACGCAGGAGTAATATCCCGCTTGGCAAAGCCTGCTTTCAATAGTACGCTCATACATTTCTCCTTTCATCGAAGAATTTCCTTCGTTTCATTTTATCACGCTCTCGAACCCCTTGCAAGGGGTTGAGGGAAATTTGCTACTTTTGCAAAAAACAAAACGGCTTTTGTAAACCTTTGACTTGACATTTATCCCGGCTTTGCTTATAATGCAATGGATCACCAAAAAGGAGCGCAAAATGATTCGTCCCATTGAAGCAAAAGACAAAGCGATTTATCTTTCCATGACAAGGAAGTTTTATGACAGTGACGCAGTTCTCTCCCCCGTTCCCACGGAGCATTTCGAAAAGACCTTTGATCTTTTAATGCAAGGAACACCCTTTGCCGATGCTTTTATTTTCGAGGAAGAAAAGCGCGTGGTAGGCTATGCACTGCTGGCTCGTACCTGGAGTCAGGAAGCGGGAGGCGAGACCGTTTGGATCGAGGAGATCTATCTGGAGCCCTCTGCCCGTGGGAAAGGCTACGGCTCTGCTTTCTTCCGTTTTTTGGAATCGGAATTTGCCCCCGACGCCAAGCGTTTCCGTCTGGAGGTGGAAAAAGAAAACGAAGGAGCGGTTGCCCTGTACGAGCGACTCGGCTTTGAATTTTTCCCTTACGATCAAATGAAAAAAGATTTCTAACCTCTTGCTTTTTCCTTTTTTCTGTGGTATAATGACAGTATTGCTAGTGTAGCTCAGTTGGTAGAGCAGCTGATTCGTAATCAGCAGGTCGCGTGTTCAAGTCACGTCACTAGCTCCAAAAAAAGAACGAAGCAATGGCTTCGTTCTTTTTTATTTCAGTTTTTCATATACGCTTTTTTTAGGCGTTACGGTATTGCAATAGGTTTCGGAATTCAGAACCGTGAACCGGAAATCCGCTTTTTCCGCGGGATAAGCTCCGTCTGTAGGTTTGACGTCTCCTCGGTAAAGCAAGAGGGTATAAACCTTCTCGGGATCCAGCTTGACTCCCTCAAAGCAGAGACGGTAAAACCTGTATTGGAACTGTTTCTCGATGCTATGATAGCTGAGAGGGTAAAACCGAACCTCTTCCCCACTGCTTTCACGAATAACGAAGGTATATCCCAATTTTCCGCTTCCCGGTTTCAGGGTACGGTGATTGATACGAACCGTCAGCTGAAGATTTTCAACCTCCTCCAAATAAACGGGGTAGTGCACCAAAACGCCTCCGGAAGCATCCTTTTTATTGGCAGAATTGATCCGAAGCACCTGCTGCGTTTTTTCGGGATAAACGGCTGCTGCTTTATCATTCAGCAGGATCATTTTCTCATATTCCGAATTACCGGAAGCAAAAATACGCGTCAGGATCAGAACCCATACGATAATGCTGATGATGCAAAAAGCAGTATTCATAATACGAGTGATGGGCCATTTTGGCTGAGACTCATCCCAGTCGTAGCCATCGATCCCTTCGGTTACGTATTTTTTCTTTCTCTCTTTAAAAATCTTTCGAAAAAAATCTTTCATTACAATCCCTTTTTTGCAAAAAAGCGGCAGAAGCACTCTGCCGCTTTTGTTTTGAAGCTTATTTGCCTGCTGCTACGATAGCTGCAAAATCTGCAGTCTTAAGTGCAGCACCGCCGATCAAGCCGCCGTCGATATTGGGCATAGCCAGGAGCTCAGCACAGTTGTCAGGCTTCATGGAACCGCCGTACTGAATGGTGGTTTCCTCAGCAACCTCTGCATTGTAAAGCTCTTTGATGAGGCCGCGGATAAAGCCACAAACCTCCTCAGCCTGCTCCTTGGTAGCAACCAGACCGGTACCGATCGCCCATACGGGCTCGTATGCGATCACGACGTTTGCCATATCCTCGGCAGAGATTCCCTTCAGATCCAATTTGATCTGACGAGCGATCACTTCCTCGGTAATACCGTCCACTCTCTCGTCGCGGGTCTCGCCTACGCAGAGAATGACCTTCAGCCCCTTTGCCAAAGCGGCAACGGTTCTCTTGTTTACAGTCTCGTCGGTTTCACCGAAGTACTGTCTTCTCTCGGAGTGACCGATGATCACGTATTCACAGCCTGCCTCGATCAGCATATCTGCGCTGATCTCACCCGTGAAGGCACCACTGGTCTCCCAGTGACAGTTCTGTGCGCCCAGCTTGATGTTGCTTCCCTCGATCGCCTTCTTTGCAAAGAACAGATCCACGAAGGGGGGGCAAATTACAACCTCGCAAGCGGCATCCTTGATCTGAGCAATTTCTGCTGCAAGAGCTGCTGCTTCAGAGGGGGTCTTATTCATTTTCCAGTTGCCTGCAATAATAGTCTTTCTCATTGTCATATTCCTCCTTATTTGTCCTGGAGGCAAGCAATACCGGGAAGCTCTTTGCCTTCCAGGAATTCGAGGCTTGCACCGCCGCCGGTAGAAATGTGGGTGATCTTATCAGCAAAGCCGAGCTTCTCGATGGCTGCAGTAGAGTCACCGCCGCCTACGATCGAGGTAGCAGAGCTCTGAGCAACTGCTTCTGCAACGGCACGGGTACCTGCGGCGTAGTTCTCAAACTCGGAAACGCCCATAGGTCCGTTCCAGATCACAGTCTTGGCGTCGCGAACGGCCTCGGCATAGATCTCGATGGTCTTGGGACCGATATCCATACCCATAAAGCCATCGGGAACGTCGTTGGAAGCGCAAATACAGCTTTCAGCATCGTTATCAAAGGAAGCACCGCACTTGTTATCCACGGGAAGCAGGAACTTCACACCCTTTGCCTTAGCCTTTTCAACCAGCTCAAGAGCAAGCTCCATTCTGTCGTCCTCGCAGAGGGAGGTACCGATCTTGCCGCCCTGAGCCTTCAAGAAGGTATAAGCCATAGCGCCGCCGATGATAATGGTATCAACCTTTTCGATCAGGTTGGTAATTACAGCGATCTTGTCGGAAACCTTAGCACCGCCGAGGATCGCAACGAAGGGATGCTCGGGCTTTTCAAGAGCGCCGCCCATAATGGTGATCTCTTTGTCGATCAGGAAGCCGCAAACTGCGGGAATATAGTGGGAAATACCCTCGGTAGAAGCGTGAGCACGGTGAGCAGTACCGAATGCATCGTTTACAAACAGATCTGCCATAGAAGCCAGAGCCTCGGCAAAATCAGCACCGTTCTTTTCTTCTCTTGCGTCAAAACGAACGTTCTCAAGAAGAACTGCCTCGCCTTCCTTCAGTGCGGCAACCTTTGCCTTTGCGTCGTCACCGATGATATCGGTAGCGAAGGTAACCTTGCCGGACAGGTACTCGTTGAGTCTGTCAGCAACGGGCTTCAGAGTCAGCTTCTTCTGATCGTCGCCTGCCTTTGCAAGGTAAGCAGCCTTTGCAGCTGCCTGCTCCTCGGCGGGAAGCTTTTCGACAGCCTTTTTCTCCTTCTTGGTCAGACCGAAGCCTTCGGTAAAGATATTATGGGGCTTGCCCATGTGAGAGCAAAGGATCACCTTTGCACCGTTTTCCAAAAGATACTGAATGGTGGGGATCGCAGCAGCAATTCTCTTATCGCTGGTGATCACACCGTCCTTCATGGGTACGTTAAAATCGCAACGGACGAAAACTCTCTTGCCGCGGACTTCAACATCCTTAACTGACTTTTTGTTCATTGTAATTCCCTTCCTTTTTATAGAATTTCATTTGGTAATATTTTACCACAGTCCTTTCTATTTCGCAATAGATTTTTCCTTAAAATCGAAAAAAAATACGACAGAAGTAAATATCTTTACTTCTGTCGCTTGCTTCATCAAAAGATACGGACGATCTCAGGATCTGCAGTTTTAGTTAAAAATGGGGAGAGCACCGATTTCCACTTGTCCGCCGCTGCCGATTCCCTCTTCGGGATCAATAATGGAGCCGTCGAGCAGTGCAGCCTCGGTCAAAAATTCGATTTTCTCCAAAACGGGAGCTTCATATTTTTTCATCTCAAATTCCTCATTCAAATTTCGATACACTTCATTATAGCACAGTGTTATACCCTTTTGCAATACTTTTTCGAAAAAAATCTCAAAAAACACAAAAAAAGAGACCGATCACTCGGTCTCTTTTAAACGTTCGGAAAAATTTAAGCCTTTGCTTCTTCTGCAGGAGCTTCTTCCTTAGCTTCTTCAGCAGCTTCCTCTGCAGGAGCTTCCTCTGCAGGAGCTTCCTCTGCAGGAGCTTCCTCTGCAGGAGCTTCTTCCTTAACTTCCTCAGCGGGAGCAGCTTCCTCAGCGGGAGCAGCCTCCTTTTTAGCCTTGGGAGCAGCCTTCTTGTCGGCAGCCTTCTTTGCGGACTTCTTCTCTTCCTTCTTTTCATCGGTTACCAGCTCGATGATAGCCATTTCAGCAGCATCACCGCGACGGGGGCCGGTCAGGATGACTCTGGTGTAACCGCCGCATCTTCCCTCAAAGGAAGGAGCGATTTCATCAAACAGTTTCTTAACAACGTCCTCTTTGGTAATGAAGGAAAGAGCCTGTCTCTTGGAGGCAAGGGTGTTCTTCTTTCCGAGGGTAATCATTTTTTCAGCAAGACTCTGAACTTCCTTTGCACGGGTCGCAGTGGTCTCCAGTCTGCCCTTTTCGAGCAGGAAGGTCACCTGGCCGCGGAGCATAGAAAGTCTGTGGTCAGTCTTTCTGCCAAGTTTACGCATTTTGTGTTTCCTCCTGATAGTATTGGGAAAAAATCAGTCTTCTTCCTTCTTGAGCTCAAAGCCCAAGGACTGAAGCTTCTGAATGACTTCTTCCAGGGATTTCTTACCGAGGTTACGGACCTTGATCATGTCCTCCTCGCTACGGTTGATCAGATCTTCAACGGTATGAATACCGGCGCGCTTCAAGCAGTTGAAAGCACGAACTGACATATCAAGCTCCTCAATGGTCATTTCCAGAACCTGAGCCTTAACGACCTCGTCTCTGTCCTTCATTACGTCCAGCTTCTTAGCCTCATCGGAAAGATCGATAAAGAGGTTCAGATGCTCAACCATGATCTTAGCGGCCAGGGAAATGGATTCCTTTGCGGTGATGGTACCGTCGGTCTCCACCTCGAGGGTCAGCTTATCGAATTCCATACGGTCGCCGACTCTGGCATTATCCACCTTGAAGTTCACCTTCTTGGCGGGAGAATAGATGGAGTCGGTGTAGATGGTTCCGATAGAGGGAGTTCCCTGAGCCTTGTTACGCTCGGCGGAAACGTATCCTCTGCCGGTTTCAAAGGTCAATTCCATATAAAGCTTTGCGCCCTGTGCAACGGTGCAAAGGTAAAGATCGGGGTTGAGGATCTCGATGTCGGAATCCGCCTTGATATCCCCTGCGGTTACCACCTTGTCACCCTGTACGTCGATCACACAAACCTTGGGTTGATCGGTGAACAGCTTTGCACGGATACTCTTGATATTCAGAATAATTTCGGGTACATCTTCTTTAACGCCGTCGATGGTAGAGATCTCGTGGAGTACTCCGTCGATCTTTACACTGGTTACGGCAACACCGGGAAGAGAACTGATCAGGATGCGGCGAAGAGCATTACCCAAGGTAATGCCAAAGCCTCTTTCCAAAGGCTCTACTTCGAATACGCCCAAAGCGCCGTTTTCAGACTGCTCAACAGTGTTTATACCCGGTCTTTCGATTTCAATCATGAAATAACCTCCTTAAAAATTTAGGGATTATTTGGAGTAAAGTTCGACAATGAGCTGTTCGTCAATTTCAAAGTCAATGTCTTCTCTCTGAGGCATTGCAATGATCTTGCCCTTTCCGTTCTCCTTATCAACTTCAAGCCACTTGGGAATGATCTTGCCTTCGCACTTCTCGATGACGGTCTTGATCTTGGGACGGTCCTTCTTGGAGTCCTTGATGGCGATTTCGTCGCCAACCTTGAGAAGCATAGAGGGGATGTTAGCATTCTTGCCGTTTACGGTGAAGTGGCCGTGACGAACCAACTGACGAGCGTCTCTACGGCTCTCAGCCAGGCCCATTCTGTAAACAACGTTGTCGAATCTTCTCTCGATCATGATCAGCAGGTTAACACCGGACATACCTTCCTGTGCGTCTGCCTTCTCGTAGTAATTTCTGAACTGGGTTTCCAGAATGCCGTAGTAGCGACGGGTCTTCTGCTTCTCGCGGAGCTGAAGTCCGTAGTTCTTCATCATTCTGGCACGGGCTGCACCATGCTGTCCGGGTACGGTACCACGACGGGTGATGGGGCACTTATCGGAGAAGCATCTTTCGCCCTTCAAAAACATTTTTACGCCTTCTCTGCGGCACTGTCTGCACGCAGGGCCAGTATATTTTGCCATTATTTCTCTCTCCTTTCCAAATTATACGCGTCTTCTCTTGGGAGGACGGCAGCCATTGTGAGGGATGGGAGTTACGTCTTTGATCAGCGTGATCTCAAGACCTGCGGTCTGGAGAGCGCGGATGGCAGATTCTCTTCCCTGTCCGGGGCCCTTAACGAAAACTTCAACAGTCTTCAGACCCTGATCAACAGCCAGCTTTGCAGCGGTTTCTGCTGCCATCTGTGCAGCGAAGGGAGTGGACTTCTTAGAGCCCTTAAAGCCCAATTCACCGGCAGATGCCCAGGAGATAGCATTACCATTCACGTCGGTAAGAGTGATAATGGTGTTGTTGTAAGTAGAACGGATATGAGCTGCGCCTTTTTCGATATTCTTCTTCTCGCGGCGCTTCTTGGTCGTTCTTTTAGCTTTAGAAACTGCAGCCATGTTTTTCTACTCTCCTTTATTTCTTCTTGTTTGCAATGGTCTTTGCAGGACCTTTTCTGGTTCTTGCGTTGGTCTTGGTTCTCTGACCTCTGACGGGCAGACCCTTGCGATGACGAATTCCGCGGTAGCAGCCGATATCCTTCATTCTCTTGATATCGTATGCGATGTTTCTGCGGAGATCGCCTTCTACGGTATATTCGTTTTCAATGATTTCACGCAGCTTTGCTACGTCATCATCTGTCAGATCCTTGACTCTCGTATCGGGATTGATGCCGGTCTTTTCGAGGATCTTCTTGGAAGATGTAAGACCGATACCGAAAATGTAGGTCAAACCGATCTCGACGCGCTTTTCTCTGGGAAGGTCTACACCTGCTAAACGTGCCATACTGTTTTTCCTCCTCTTAATTAACCTTGCTTTTGCTTATGCTTGGGGTTCTCGCAGATCACCATAACTTTGCCTTTTCTCTTGATGACCTTGCACTTTTCGCATATTTTCTTTACGGAAGGCTTAACTTTCATTTGATTTCCTCCATATTGGTTTTAAAAAAATTACAGCCGACGGATGATTCTTCCGCGGGTGGGATCGTAAATGCTGACTTCTACCAGCACCTTGTCGCCCGGGATGATTCTGATATAGTGTTGCTGCATCTTACCCGAAATGTAAGCCAGGATCACCATATCATTGGGAAGCTTAACTTTGCTCGTGGCATTCGGCAGGGTCTCGATGACCGTGCCCTGGAATTCCATTACATCGTCTTTTGCCAAAATAACTCACTCCTTTGATCTTGGCATCATTACAGTTCGGTTAAAATTTTAGCGCCGTCGCGGGTGACCGCAACTGTATTTTCATAATGTGCGGAAAGGGATCCGTCCATCGTCCGTACGGTCCAGCCGTCCGGCATCTGATAGACCTCCTTCTTGCCGGCATTGATCATTGGCTCGATTGCCAAGGTCATACCCGCGTAAAGTCTGGGTCCTTTTCCCGCTACCCCGAAATTGGGTACGTCGGGTGCTTCGTGGAGATCTTGTCCGACGCCATGGCCGATATATTCCCTGACAACGGAAAAGCCTGCGCTCTCCGCTGCAGTCTGAACAGCCGCAGATATATCGCCCACGCGGTTTCCCTCACAGGCCTTGGAAAGCCCAGCATAAAAGCTATCCTTTGTGACCTGAATGAGGCGCTCGGCTTCAGGTGAGATCTTACCACAGGGAAAGGTTCGTGCGCAGTCTCCGTGAAAGCCATTCAGATATGCGCCCACATCGATCGAAACGATGTCACCGTCCTTCAGCACCTGGTTCCCCGGTATTCCGTGGATCACCACATCACCTACGCTGATGCAGGAGCTTTTCGGAAAACCCGCATAACCGAGGAAGGAAGGCACGCCGCCGTGCTTCTCGATAAACTTGCGGATTTTCAGATCGATCTCACCGAGCGTTACGCCCGGAGCGATGATGCTTGCCCCTTCGTAAAGGGCTGCTACCGTCAGCTTGCAACTCTCCTGCATCAGTGCAAGCTGCGCGGAATTTTTCAACCGGATCATACACGCACTTTCTCGAGAATCTTCTCGGTGATCTCCTCGGGAGACTTAGTGCCGTCCACGGGGCAAAGCTTCTTTTCGTAATAAGCGATCAGAGGCTCGGTCTGCTCGTGATAGACGGAAAGGCGGTGCAGAACGGTTTCGGGTTTGTCATCCTCACGGATACAAAGCTCTACCTTGCAGGTATCGCAAATGCCCTCTTCCGCGGGTTTGTTATAGAGAACGTGATAGGTTCGCTGGCAACGGGGACAAAATCTTCTGCCGCCCATACGCTTCACGATGGTATCATCGCTCACTTCGATATCTACGACACGATCGATTTCGATGCCGTTTTCATCGAGGAATTTTGCCTGTTCGATTGTTCGGGGAAAGCCATCCAGGATAAAACCGTTTACACAGTCGGGCTTAGACAGTCTCTCCTTGACCAAAGCATTTACCAGGTCGTCGGGAACCAGACAGCCTGCGTCCGTATAACGCTTGAATTCAAGACCCAAGGGAGTCCCTTCCTTGATGGCCGATCTTATAATGTCGCCGGTTGAAATCGCCGGAACCGCAAGGGCGGCGCTGATACGCGCTGCCTGCGTTCCTTTTCCGGCGCCGGGTGCTCCGAGAAATATGAGTTTCATTTTCAGTTTACCCCAGGAATCCTTTGTAGTGACGCATGGTGATCTGAGATTCCAGATCGCGCACGGTTTCCAGTGCAACGCCGACTACGATCAACATAGAAGTACCACCGAATGCTACGCTACCCAAGCTGATTGCTCCACTGGAGATCGCGTAAGTCAAAGCGTTTACTGCCATAGGCAGAACCGCGATGATTGCCAGGAAGAAAGCACCGATCAGGGTGATCTTCTTCAAGGAGCTTGCGATAAAGTCGCTGGTGGGCTTACCGGGACGAAGACCGGGGATAAAGCCGCCGTTCTTCTTGAGGTTGTTTGCCACTTCTACGGGATTAAAGGAGATCGCCAGGTAGAAGTAAGAAAACGCAACGATGAGAATGAGCTCAATAACAATGTAGAATACACTCTGAGTGCTGAAAAGATCGATGAATCCTTTCCAGAAAGAGCCTTCCTTCGGCGGGAAGAACATGCCGAGGGTCGCGGGCAGCATCAGGATGCTGGAGGCGAAGATGATCGGCATAACGCCGGACATGTTCAACTTGATGGGAAGGTGAGTGCTCTGACCGCCGTACATTTTGCGTCCGACAACGCGCTTTGCATACTGTACGGGGATCTTTCTTTCAGACTCAGTCATAAAGACAACGAAAGCTACGATCAGAATACCGATCACTGCGATCAGCGCGTACATCAAAACCGTCATAACGATACTTGCAACGGAGCTACCCTCCTGAGTAACGTTTTCAACGAAATCCTCAGCCATGGTAGGCAGAGATGCGATGATGTTTGCAAACAGGATCATAGAGATACCGTTTCCGATTCCCTTTTCATTGACCTTCTCAGCCAGCCACATAATAAGAGCTGCACCGGCACAATGACAGGAGATGATTACGATCGCCTTGAACACGGAGGGGTCTTTGATCGCGTGAGCGTTCTTCAGGGTTACGTAGTAGCCGTAAGAAGTCAGCAGAGCGATACCGACCGTGGTATAGCGGGTAATCTGTGTCAGTTTCTTCTTGCCTTCTTCGCCTTGCTTGCTCAGTCTCTCCAGTGCGGGAATCGCAATGGTAAGAAGCTGAATAACAATGGAAGAAGTAATGTAAGGAGATACAGAAAGTGCGAATAAAGTCGCTTGGGAAAATGCTTCGCCGGACAAGATGTCCATATATTGAAACATTGTACCCTCGGTTTCATTGCCAAACCATTCTCTGATCAGGTCGCCCTCGATAAAGGGAACGGGCAATGCGCAACCAACGCGGTAGATCACGATGATCAACAGCGTGAAAA
This sequence comes from Oscillospiraceae bacterium, assembly GCA_015065325.1. Classification (GTDB taxonomy): domain Bacteria; phylum Bacillota; class Clostridia; order Oscillospirales; family SIG627; genus RGIG5579. Next base: position 25,312 of record SVQO01000009.1, read on the forward strand.
GAATCTTCTTACGAAGATCCGGGAGTTTCCAAGCATTGACAAACGTTTTCAGCACCTCAGATCACCTCAACCGTTCCGCCGGCTGCCTCGATCTTAGCCTTAGCAGTCTCGGAAATCTTCTGAGCCTTAACAGTGAGCTTTTTGGTAAGATTGCCGTTTCCGAGAACCTTAAGACCGTCGAGCGGCTTTGAAATAACATTTGCTTCCACAAGTGCTACCAGATCAACTACTGCACCGTTGTCAAACAGCTTTTCCAGATCGGAAACGTTGACGATTGCATAGTTGGTAGCAAATCTGTCGTTGTTAAAACCACGCTTGGGAAGTCTTCTGTATGCAGGCATCTGACCGCCTTCGAAGCCGATGCGAACACCGCCGCCGGAGCGAGCCTGCTGACCCTTATGACCGCGACCGCCGGTCTTGCCGTTGCCGGATCCGGGTCCTCTGCCCTTACGCCATGCCTTTTTGGTGGGCACGGCAGGAGCCAATTCATGAAGCTTCATTGTATTTCCTCCTAATTTTCTCAGGCATTCTCGACGCGAACCATATGCTTGATCACTTCGATTTTGCCCTTCACTGCAGCGCTATCTTCCTGAACGGTGAAATCGCCGATTTTCTTCAGGCCGAGAGAAGCAGCAGTCTTCTTCTGCTTTTCGAGTCTGCCGATGAGGCTTTTCTCGAGAGTAATTTTAAGAGCCATTGTTTCTCCTCCTCGTTCAGTTCAGAATTTCTTCGGGAGTCTTGCCGCGCATTGCTGCTACTTCCTGAGCAGAGCGGAGAGCGCGAAGTCCCTCGAAGGTTGCTTTCACAACGTTGCCGGGGTTGTTGGTGCCCAGGCACTTAGCACGGATGTCGGAAATGCCTGCAAGCTGCAGAACGCTCTTTACCTTGCCGCCGGCAATGATACCGGTACCCTTGGGGGCGGGCTTCAAAAGAACGCGACCTGCGCCGAAGATACCAACGATCTCGTGGGGGATCGTGGTGCCCTTCATGGAAACCTCGATCATATTTTTCTTTGCGTCCTCAACGCCCTTGCGGACTGCTTCGGGACGCTCGGAAGCCTTTCCGAGGCCGTAGCCTACGTGACCCTGTCCGTCGCCTACTACAACCAGTGCGGAGAACTTACGGACACGACCGCCTTTTACGGTTTTGGAAACGCTTTTGGTGTAAACAACGTCTTCTCTCAGATCGAGAGTAGCCGCATCAATTTTCTGTGCCATATCATTTCCTCCCTTAGAATTTTAAACCAGCTTCGCGGGCACCTTCAGCAAGCTCCTGAACACGTCCGTGGAAAATGTAACCGCCACGGTCGAACACTACTTCAGTGATTCCCTTGTCCAGAGCAGCCTTAGCTACTGCCTGTCCCACAAGCTTTGCGGCCTCTTTGTTGCCGCCGTACTGATTGAATTCCTTATCAAGAGAGGAAGCGGAGGCAAGAGTCTTGCCGTTTTCATCATCGATCACCTGAGCGTAGATGTTCTTCAGAGATCTGAAAACGCAAAGTCTCGGCTTCTGTGCAGTTCCGAAAATCTTTCCGCGAACTCTTTTATGTCTTCTAATACGCTTTTTGTTCGTATCAACGCGAGAAACCATACTATTCCACTCCTTTCCTTATTTGCCGGCCTTACCGGATTTGCGGCGAATGCGCTCGCCAACATACTTGATGCCCTTGCCCAGATAGGGTTCGGGAGGACGCTTGCCTCTGAGTTCAGCAGCAACCTGGCCAACCTTCTGCTTGTCGATACCGCAAACGTTGACGTGGTTTGCATCCGGTACCTCGAAGGTAATGCCGTCTTCCTCGGTCATAACGACGTCGTGGGAGTAGCCAAGGTTCATAACGATCTGGTTGCCCTTCTTAACGACACGGTAACCGCCTTCGCTGATCTCCAGTTCCTTCTTGTAACCGTTGGTAACGCCTTCTACCATGTTGGCAACGAGGGTACGGGAAAGACCGTGGAGGCTCTTTGCTTCCTTCTCGTCGTTGGGGCGCTTAACCAGGATCTCAGCTCCTGCTACCTCAACCTGCATCAAAGGATGAACGTTTCTGGTGAGAGTGCCCTTGGGTCCCTGTACGGTTACGGTGTTACCGTTAACGGTAACCTTAACGCCTGCGGGGATCGCGATGGGCTTAAGTCCGATTCTTGACATATTCTTTACCCTCCCTTACCAAACGAAAGCGAGCACTTCGCCGCCAACGTTTGCTTTTCTTGCAGCGCGGTCAGTCATGATGCCCTTGGAAGTGGAAACGATGGCAACACCGAGACCGTGCATAACCTGGGGGATCTCCTCGCAGCTAGCGTAGATGCGAAGACCGGGCTTAGATACTCTGCGGATGCCCTGAATGATCCGCTGCTTGTTGGGACCGTACTTCAAGGTAACGCGGATGATACCCTGGTTGCCGTTGTCCACAACCTCAAAACCTTTGATATAACCCTCGTCCAACAGGATCTGAGCGATAGCTCTCTTCATATTGGAATTGGGGATATCAACACTTTCATGCTTTGCAGCATTTGCATTTCTGATACGGGTGAGCATATCAGCAATAACGTCTGAAATTTGCATTAAATTTTCCTCCTATTTGCATTTAGTTTGCGGCAGAGCCGCACTTGAATACAGATTCTGCCGGATTCTTACCAGCTAGCCTTTCTGACACCGGGGATCTGACCCTTGTATGCCAGCTCGCGGAAGCAGATACGGCAGATACCGAATTTACGAAGATAAGCATGGGGACGGCCGCAGATCTTGCATCTGGTGTATTCTCTGGTGGAATACTTCTGCTTCTTCTGCTGCTTCAAGATCATTGCTTTCTTTGCCATTTTCTTTTCCTCCTTACCTTATCTTGCGAACGGTGCACCCATGAGGGACAGAAGCTTGCGAGCTTCCTCATCGGTGTTAGCGGTGGTTACGAACACGATGTCCATACCGCGGATCTTATCGATCTTATCGTATTCGATTTCGGGGAAGATCAACTGCTCTTTGATACCGAGAGAGTAGTTTCCGCGTCCGTCGAATGCGTCGGGATTGATACCCTTGAAGTCACGAACTCTGGGAAGAGCCAGGTGGAACAGACGATCAATGAACTCATACATAATGTCGCCTCTGAGGGTAACCTTTGCACCGATCTTCTGACCCTGACGGATCTTAAAGTTTGCAACGGACTTCTTTGCGTAGGTAGGAACTGCCTTCTGACCGGTAATAGCGGACAGATCGTCGATGATATTGTCGATCACCTTTGCATTTTCCTTAGCCTCGCCTGCGCCTACGTTCACCACGATCTTGTCGATCTTGGGGATCTGCATAACGCTCTTATACTTGAATTCCTCCATCAAAGCGGGAGCAACTTCATTGCGATAAAATTCTTTCATTTTTACCATTTCAGCACCCTCCCTTACAGCTCAGCGCCGCATTTTGCACAAACGCGGGTCTTCTTGCCGTCTTCTACTTTAACTTTGGTTCTGACACCCTTCTTGCACTTGGGGCAGTAAATGCTTACCTTGCATGCGTTGATGGGAGCCTCTGCCTTCACGATACCGCCGGTCTCGCCCTGCTTTCTGGGCTTCACGTGCTTGGTTACCATGTTGATACCTTCAACGATTACCTTGCCTTCTTTGGGGCTGACTTCAAGAACCTTACCGGTCTTAACTTCGCCTGCTTTCACAAACTTGTTGGAAAAGCTGCCCACGTTCAATACGACCGTATCGCCTTTTTTAATGTGAAGCTTGTTACTCATATTCTTAGGCGTGCTGCCTACAATCCTTCTTTCAAGAATTGCTCAGCACTTGTCTCCTTTCAGTATGTTACATTCAGTGGGACAAGGCTCAGAGTACTTCGGGAGCGAGGGAGAGGATCTTCAGATAATCTCTGTCACGAAGCTCTCTTGCAACCGGTCCGAAAATACGGGTTCCCCTGGGGTTCTTGTCTTCTTTGATGATGACTGCTGCATTCTCGTCGAATCTCACATAGGATCCGTCGCTTCTGCGGGTGGGCTGTACGGTTCTTACGACAACGGCTTTCACAACGTCGCCCTTCTTAACCATGCCGCCGGGAGCTGCTTTCTTTACTGCACAAACGACAACGTCGCCGATTGCAGCATAGCGTCTGCCGGTACCGCCCAGTACGCGGATGCAAAGCAGTTCTTTTGCGCCGGTGTTGTCGGCGACTTTCATTCTGCTTTCTTGCTGAATCACTTTTCGTTACCTCCTGGTCGGATTATTTCGCCTTTTCGATGATTCTTACAAGGCGCCATCTCTTATTCTTGGAAAGGGGTCTGGTTTCCATGATCTCAACCTTATCGCCTACACCGCACTCGTTCTTCTCATCGTGAGCCATAAACTTTACGGTCTTCTTGATGATCTTGCTGTACAGGGGATGCTTTACGTTGTCCTCAATCGCAACAACGATGGTCTTATCGGTTGCGTTGGAAACGACCTTTCCTACACGGGTCTTTCTCAGGTTTCTATCCATGTTCTTCAATCTCCTTTACTTACTGTGCGGAGTCTTTATCAGCCTGGATCTCTTTCTCACGGATCACGGTCATCAGGCGGGCAATGGTCTTGCGAGCCTCCACGATCTTCTGAGGATTCTCAAGCTGGTTAATGGCGTGCTGGAAGCGGAGGTTGAAAAGTTCTTCTTTCTTTGCAACAAGCTCTGCATTCAACTCGTCAATCGTCTTTTCTCTGATTTCGCTTAATTTCATCACAGTGTATCCTCCTTAACTTCCTTGGTTACGAATTTACACTTGATCGGCAGCTTGTGGGATGCAAGACGCATTGCTTCCTTCGCAACCTCTTCGCTGATCCCGTCCATTTCGAACATCACTCTGCCGGGCTTAACAACCGCAACCCAGTACTCGGGAGAACCTTTACCGGAACCCATTCGGGTTTCAGCAGGCTTTTCGGTGATGGGCTTGTCGGGGAAAATCTTGATCCATACCTGACCGCCACGCTTGATGTAACGGGTCATAGCAATACGGGCAGCCTCGATCTGGTTGCTGGTAACCCAAGCGGGCTCCAGTGCCATAAGACCGTAGGTACCGTCGGTAACCTTATTGCCACGGTATGCTTTGCCGGTCAATCTTCCACGGTGAACGCGGCGATATTTGACTCTCTTAGGCATTAACATTTCTGCGTCCTCCTTCTCTGGAAGAATTATTGAATCTGCGATCGCCTCTACGCTCGCCGGGCTTTCTGTCGCCACGGGGACGGCGGTCGGGACGATTGTCCTGTCTTCTGGGGTTGGTGCGGTTTACAGTCTGGAGAACCTCTCCTCTGTAAATCCAGATCTTAACGCCAACCTTACCGTAGGTGGTATTGGCTTCGGCAAAGCCGTAGTCAATGTCAGCACGGATGGTCTGCAGCGGGATGGTACCCTCGTGGTAGTGCTCGGTACGTGCGATTTCTGCACCGCCGATACGGCCGGAGCCGCATACCTTGATACCGCGTGCGCCAAGACGCATGGTTCTGCCGATGGCAAGCTTAACGGCTCTGCGGAAGGAAATTCTTCTTTCCAGCTGACCTGCAATGTTCTCAGCAACCAGCTGAGCATTCAGATCGGGGAGCTTAACCTCTGCTACGTTAACCGCAACAGACTTGCCGAGCATCTTTTCGATCTCTGCACGGAGTTTTTCGATCTCTGCACCGCCGCGGCCGATGATGATACCGGGCTTTGCACAGTGAATGGTAACGCGAACCTTGGAAACGGTTCTTTCAATTTCAATCTTGGGAACGCCTGCAGCCTGCAGCTTTTCCTTCAGATATTTTCTAAGCTTGTAGTCGGAAACAAGAGTGTCGCCGAAATCTTCATCCTTAGCAAACCATCTGGAATCCCAATCCTTGATGACACCGACACGAAGGCCGTGAGGATTTACTTTCTGTCCCATCTCTTAATTTCCTCCTTTCTCTTCTACTGCGATGGTAATGTGAGAAGCTCTCTTGTAGATGCGGAATGCTCTGCCCTGTGCTCTGGGCTGAATTCTCTTCAGCGTGGTACCGGGAGTTGCGTAGCACTCAGCTACGAAAAGCTTTTCTTTGTCCATCTGGAAATTATTCTCGGCGTTGGCAATCGCCTCGTTCAAAATCTTCAAAATAGGTTCTGCGGCACTCTTGGTGGTGTTCTTCAGAATTCCCTTTGCCAGCTCAGCATCCTTGCCTCTGATCAGGTCAAGAACAATCTGAACTTTTCTCGGAGAAATCCGGACTTCGTTTCTGTGTGCCACGGCTCTTTTCTTTGCCGTTTCGTTCATTTGTCAGTTTCCTCCTTTAAGATTAGCTGTTAGCGACCTTGGAGCCGGAATGGCCCTTGAAGGTACGGGTGAGAGCGAACTCTCCCAGCTTGTGGCCGACCATATCCTCGGTAACGTATACCGGAACATGCTTTCTGCCATCGTAAACAGCAATGGTGTGACCGATAAATTCGGGGAAGATGGTGGAAGAACGGGACCAGGTCTTGATAACCTTTTTCTCATTCTTGTTGTTCATCTCAACGATTGCTGCAAAAAGTTTCTCTTGGACGAAAGGTCCTTTCTTAATGCTTCTGGACATGTTTTCTATCTCCTCTCTCAGCGATCGTTCTTGCGCTTCACAATAAACTTATTGGTACGCGCCTTCTTGTTTCTGGTCTTGTAACCCATGGTGGGCTTGCCCCAAGGAGTAACAGGAGTGGGACGACCGATGGGAGAACGACCTTCACCACCACCGTGGGGGTGATCGCAGGGGTTCATTACGGAACCGCGTACGGTAGGACGAATACCCATATGTCTGGTCTTACCTGCTTTACCGATCTTCACATTCTCGTGCTCCAGGTTACCTACCTGTCCAATGGTTGCGATGCAATCCAGACGAACAAGTCTTACCTCGGAGGAAGGAAGTCTTACCTGAGCCATGCCGTTCTCTTTTGCCATGAGCTGAGCCATAGCGCCTGCGGAACGAACCATCTGAGCACCTCTGCCGGGGTAAAGCTCGATGTTGTGGATCATGGTACCTACGGGGATGTTTGCGATGGGAAGTGCGTTGCCGGGCTTAATGTCGGCGTCTGCACCGGCGGCGATCTTGTCGCCAACCTTCAGATCCACGGGAGCGATGATGTAGCTCTTCTTGCCGTCCTCATACTGGATGAGAGCGATATTCGCGGTTCTGTTGGGATCGTACTCCAGCGCGATTACGGTAGCTGCACCTTCGTTCTGACGCTTGAAGTCGATGATTCTGTACTTTCTTCTGTTTCCGCCGCCGTGGTGACGAACGGTGATGCGACCCAGGTTGTTACGACCGGAGTGCTTCTTCAGAGGCGCGAGAAGGGACTTCTCGGGAGCCTTCTTGGTGAGCATGGAGTAGTCCTGCACGCTCATATTTCTTCTACCGGGGGTAGTAGGCTTATATACTTTTACAGCCATTTTTATACCTCCTTACATCATACCATCGAAGAACTCGATGGTCTTGGAGTTTTCGGTCAAGGTAACGATGGCTTTTTTCCATTCGCCGGTCTTGCCAACGTGGTAGCCCATTCTCTTGGACTTAGCCTTCATAGAAACAGTGTTTACTGCCTTAACTTCTACCTTGAACAGTTCTTCAACTGCGCGAGCGATTTCGATTTTGGTCGCATCGCTTGCAACGCGGAAGGTGTACTTCTTCTGAGTTGCGGTTGCAGTCATGGAAGCCTCGGTGATTACGGGCTTCAGGATAATATCGTAAGCGGTCTTCATGCTCTGTATACCTCCTCCATTACTTCAACGGATTCCTTGGAGATAACGAGTTTTCTGTGGTTCAGGATCTGGTAAACGTTGAGGTTGTTTGCCTGGCAGGTAGCGGCACCGGGGATGTTGGCAAAGCTCTTAATGGTCATCTTGTCAACTTCGGGGAGTACTACGAGAGGCTTTCTCTCAGCGTCGAGTGCACGGAGCATCTCTACCATGGGACGAGTCTTGAACTCGGTAGCCTTCAATCCTTCAACTACGAAGATTTCATTATCTGCAAGTTTTGCGGAGAGTGCGCTCCGGAGAGCGATTCTCTTCACCTTCTTGTTCACGCTGACATGGAAGGTGCGGGGCTTGGGTCCCAAAGCGATACCGCCGTGGGTCCACTGAGGAGAACGGGTGGAACCCTGACGGGCTCTGCCGGTACCCTTCTGCTTCCAGGGCTTCTTGCCGCCGCCGGAAACTTCGCTGCGGGTCTTGGTGGACTGAGTACCCTGTCTTTGATTGATCAGATATGCGCGGACAACGCTGTGCAATACGCTCTTGTTTACCTCAGCGCCGAAGAGCTCCTCGGAAAGGGCGATTTCACCGGTAACCTGTCCTGCCATATCATAAACTTTTACGTTAGGCATTTATTTTTCTCCCTTCTCTTGGATTAAGCTTTTACGCTGTCACGGATGAACACGATGCCGTTCTTTGCACCGGGGATGGCGCCGCGAACTGCGATAATGTTCTTTTCCGCATCGATTTTAACAACCTTGAGGTTGAGGATGGTAACCTGTTCGTTACCGTACTGACCTGCCATCTTCTTGTTCTTGAAGATTCTGGCGGGGTCGATAACACCCATAGAACCGGACTGACGGTGAACGGGGCCGGTACCGTGGGTCATACGAAGGCGGTGCAAGTTCCATCTCTTGATGGCACCGGTGTAACCGTGGCCCTTGGTGATGCCGGTTACGTCAACGCTTTCGCCTTCTGCGAAGGTCTCAGCGGTGATCACGTCGCCTACGTTCATAGCCTCGGCGTTCTCAAGACGGAACTCCTTGAGGTACTTCTTGTAAACAACGCCGCTCTTTTTGAAATGTCCCTTTACGGGGTTGGTGAGTTTTCTTTCTGCGATGTCGGAAAAACCGAGCTGAAGTGCGCTGTAACCGTCCTTGTCCATGGTTTTCTTCTGAACTACTGCACAGGGACCGGCCTCGATCAGAGTTACGGGGATAACAGCACCGTTTTCAGTAAAGATCTGGGTCATTCCGATTTTCTTGCCAATAATTGCTTTCTTCATTTTTTCCTCCTAAAAACATGTTATTGGTTGGACTGGGTCCAACATGACTCGTTTCCGGGTCGGTTTTGACGTCTTACTCGAATCTGTATTCCAGTTCAACGCCGGCGGGGAGCTCGATCGACATCAACGCGTCAACGGTTGCCTTGGAAGGATTGAGAACGTCGATGAGTCTCTTGTGGGTGCGCAACTCGAACTGCTCGCGGGAATCTTTGTACTTGTGAACTGCACGCAAGATGGTCACGATTTCTTTTTCGGTGGGCAGCGGGATGGGACCCGATACCTTAGAACCCTGACGCTTTGCAGTTTCCACAATCTTCTCCGCACTCTGGTCGATGATCGTGTGATCATAGGCCTTCAGTCTGATGCGAATCTTTTCGTTCTTTGCCATTTTTTGCCTCCTTAAAATATTTGCTTACCCGCAAGTGGTAGCATGATTTGCTTTGACGGGAAGCGCAAGTCTGCGCTGTTTACGCCCTCGGGTGTTTCTTTTCACCCTCAGTAAATGACTCCGCCTCAGGCGGATGCCTCAGGCGGAGAAAGCAGCACAAGCTTGCTTTCGCCCGATATCCGGACATACTCCACGGAAAAACCTGCGTTTTACGCAGCAACCTCCCGCTTCTCAGCACATCAAAGCGAAGTTTATTATAATAAATCCGTAGTTAAAATGCAATAGCTGACAAAGAAATTCAAAAAATATTTACATATTTTCCTAAAAATACCGTACTTTTTTTCCGTTTTCTCCGATTTTTCCAGTAAATTCGTATGATAATAAGAGTAAAAACAACCGTATCACGAGGTTTATATGAGAAAAATACGTATTTATTTACTTTGTTTTCTGCTCGGAGCTGCTTTATACCCCATCATCGAACTGCTTTTCAGAGGAAGAACCCACATTTCCATGAGCATTTTGGGAGGAATTTGCCTTTGCTCCATTTATTTCGTCCATCACGCACTGGAGAAAGGACCGCTTTTGCTGAAAGCACTTCTTTCCGCAATTCTGATCACACAGCTTGAATTCATTTGCGGGGTGATCGTCAATCTGGCACTCGGACTTGCCGTTTGGGACTACTCCGCCCTTCCCCTGAACCTTCTCGGGCAGATCAGCCCGCGCTTTTCCTTCTACTGGTTTCTTTTGAGCTTGGTTCCCTTACTTTCTTTTGAAAAAGAAAGTAAGCAAAGAAAACTTCAAGCAAAATAATCTATATTATAATAAGAAGCTTTTTACGATAATCGGAACCGATGCAATAGATTCGACGCAGGAAGATCGACGGCGTGCAATATAAGCAAAGAAAACTTCAAGCAAAATAATCTATATTATAATAAGAAGATTTTTGCGCAACAAAAAAAGGCAGGGACAATTCCCTGTCTTTTTTTCGTCCGGGTCAGATAATATCTACCATAACCTTGACGTTTTCTTTTGTAGCGCAAGCCTTCATAACGGAGCGGATCGCTTTTGCGATTCTGCCCTGCTTGCCGATCACTTTACCCATATCTTCAGGCGCGACGCTGAGCTCAAGATGGAGAACGTTTCCGTCCATACGCTCTGCCACGGACACCTCATCGGGCTTCGTTACGAGCGCCTTGGCGATATCAATGAGTGTCTGTTTCATACTTTCTCCTTGATTAGTCAATGACGCCGCTCTTCTTCAGAATGCTCTTTGCGGTTTCGGTGGGCTGTGCGCCGTTGCCGATCCACTTCTTAGCTGCTTCTACGTCGATGTTGATTGCGGGGGGATCCATAAGGGGATTGTAAGTACCGATCTCCTCGATAAATCTGCCATCGCGGGGATAGCGGGAATCAGCAACAACAACGCGATAGAAAGGAGCCTTCTTAGCACCCATTCTTCTCAATCTGATCTTAACTGCCATGATTTCACCTCCTTCAAATCTCTTAAAATCCCATTAAAACGGGAATTTCATTCTGCCAAATTTGCCCTTTTTGCTTGTCAACTGCTTCATCATCTTATTCATCTGCTCGTACTGACGAAGCAAGCGATTCACGTCTTCAACGGTCTGACCGCAACCTGCCGCAATTCTGCGACGGCGGGATGCATTGATAATGTCGGGCTTTTGTCTTTCGCGGGGGGTCATCGATTGGATGATCGCCTTGGTTCGATCGATCTGTTTTTCGTCGAAGTTTACGTCCTTCAACGCGCCCGCTTTCATTCCGGGAAGCATTCCCATGATCTGCTCCAACGAGCCCATATTTTTCAGCTGGTCGAACTGCTCCATATAATCTTCCAGCGTAAAGGAATTCTGACGGAGCTTCTGCTCCATTTCTCTTGCTTTTTTCTCATCGAAGGCCGCCTCCGCCTTGTCGATGAGGGTCATCACGTCGCCCATACCGATAATGCGGCTTGCCATTCGGTCGGGATAGAAGGGCTCGATCTGATCCAATTTCTCGCCTACGCCGATAAACTTAATGGGCTTACCGGTCACGTGACGAACGGAAAGTGCGGCGCCGCCGCGGGTATCGCCGTCCAGCTTGGTCAAGATCACACCGGTAATATCCAGCAGACCGTTAAAGCTCTCCGCAACGTTTACCGCATCCTGACCGGTCATGGCATCCACAACCAAAAGGATCTCGGTGGGCGCCACCTCCGCCTTGACACGCTTCAGCTCATCCATCAGCTCCTCGTCGATGTGCAAGCGACCTGCCGTATCCAAAATCACCGTATCGTAAGCACCTTTTTCGGCGAACTTCACGCCCTCGCGGGCAATGCGGACAACGTCTTTGCAACCGTCAATGGAAAACACGGGGGTCTCCACCTGCTCACCCACGACCTTAAGCTGAGTAATGGCGGCGGGACGGTACACGTCACAAGCAACCAAAATCGGACGCTTGCCTTGCTTTTTCAAAAGCTTTGCCAGCTTTGCGGAATGAGTGGTTTTACCGCTACCCTGAAGACCGCACATCATAATGACCGTGGGGGGCTTGGGGGAAACGGAAAGCTTCTCACTCTTTTCACCCATAATGGCAATGAGCTCTTCGCGAACGATCTTTACTACCTGCTGATGCGGCAGAAGGCTTTCCAACACTTCAGCTCCCACAGCACGCTCGCTGACCTTGCTCACAAATTCTTTAACGACCTTGAAGTTTACGTCTGCTTCCAAAAGAGCAAGCTTGATCTGGCGCATTCCCGCCTTAACGTCGGCTGGAGTAAGCTTACCCTTGTTCTTAAAAGAACCAAGAGCTGCGGCCATTTTATCCATCAAGCTCTGAAACATAACGCCCTCCTAAAGTATTTCTCGTATCTGATCCAAAATCTCCGAGGATGCTCCCGCCTGCTCAGCTTTTTCGCAAAGAGCGACAAGCTCCTTTCGCTTTTCCAAAAGTCCCAGCTTTTCTTCGTATTCCCGAAGCTCGGTGCAGGTTCTGGAGATCAGATCCCGAACCGCCTGACGGCTGGTGCCCGTATCCTGAGCAATTTCCGAAAGAGAAAGATCGGAAAGATAATATCCCTCAAAGGCTTCCCTTTTTTTCTCGGAAAGCAGAGGGGAGTAAATATCGTACAAAAGAGACAGGGACAGATCCTTCTCGAACATACTTCCCTTCTCCTTCTGTAAATATTTTTTCTTTACACCCGTTTATTATACCGATAAAATTCATTTTGTCAAGAGAAAAACAAAAAAGACTCATCTGAGTCTTTTTTTGTTCATATTTATCGATTCAATATTCTTCCCAAGGCTTTGGATGGCGCAAATACTTTCCGGGAGCTTCCAGCTCGTCCAAAAACCCGCTTTTGGTGAAAAAACGGTAATCGTTAAAAAACAGATCCCCGTTTCCCAAATAGCATTTTCCGCGGCTCGGCGCGATCCAGGTCACGTCCTTGGCAACGGGATAAAAAAGAAGGATCTTTTCGTCCCCGTCGGGAACGGCAGTATTCAGATCGATCCTTCCTGCCTTGCTGTTTCTCACGATGGGAAGATCCAGGAGCTGAGAAAACATTCTGGTCTTCCCCACGATCTTCAGAACGATCACGTGGTGGATCAAAATTTCGTCAGAAGAAATAAAGGAATACTCCCTCAAGCGATGCGGTGCAGAGCAGAAGGTGACGTGGTATTTTTTTGCGCCGGCACAAATGACCCAATGAACACCTTGACGCCGGAAGAAGGCAGCCGGCAAAGGATCGGATATGCGTTCAACGGCATACCCCTTTTCATGGCAAAAGGAGGTCAACTTTTTCTCGAAGAAAAACAGCTTTATCCAGAGGATCAGATGGGGCAATGCGATCAGCGCAGCAATTACGCCTATAACAATCAGCAAATCTGTCATCTTCCCACCTCCTTTTTCTCATTATAAAAAGAAAGGCGGACTCTGTCAAGAGTCCGTCCTTACAGTTCCAGGCAAAGATCTGCCTTTGCGCGGATATTGAATTTTTCAAAATACGCCTTTTCCTTAGGAATCCATTCGGTGAGAAAGCGCTCCAGCTTTTCAGGACTGCGTTTTGCCAGACGCTCCTTTTGTTTTTCGGGGGAAATATCCAAAAAGATCCGCAAATTCACGGTGGTCTTCCCGACGAAGGGATGCTGACTGTAACTTCCCTCTATAATATAAAGCTTTTTCCACGGAAGGAAAATCGGATCGCCTAATTTCCCTTGACTGCAAAGATAGGGGCGATAGGCAATGTCATCGAAACGGACGATGGGATTCATCACCTCGTCCCAGAAGCGCTCGCGATCAAAATTTCCGCCTACTTCCGCAAGGCGCTCGGGTGTTCTCTGCTCGGGACGGAGAAAAAAGTCGTCCATATGGATCAGGTTGCAATCCAGTTTTTCAGCAAGTGCATTTGCAAAAGTGGTTTTTCCCGAAGCGCAGGGACCGTCAATGGTTACCACCACCCGATCTTTTTCTGCAAGCAGGGCGTTGATTTGCTCCAAAACCCGCTTCAAGCGATCACCCCGATCAAATACAAAAACAAAAAGGTAAACAGTGCAAGTAAAGCAAGAGCGATCGCAAGCAGGAAAACACGGACCTTTACGGTGGCACCGACGGAATAGGATTCCGGCACAAGCTTTGCTCTCCGCAGGGTCGTAACCAACGGCTTATACAAAAGTAGAGTCAAAGCTGCATTCAAGCCACCCTTGATCGCATTAAAGGGAAGAAAAACAGGCACGATCATTTCTGACACGACGTTTCTCGGCACTCCCATATAGAACGGAGTAATGAAATAGTTCCAAAGCAGCATACTCGCCGTCATAAAGCTAACTCCCAGAATCAGTCCAAGAATTGCCCCCTGGTAGCTTTTCACTTTTTTATAAAGGATCGCAGCAGGAAAGGCGAAGCTGACGGTGGAAAAAATATTCATCAGACAGCCGATGATACCTGTAGAGCTGATAGTAACAAGTTCTACCAAAGAAACAAGAACCGATATTACCACCGTATAAAGCGGCCCCATCAAAAAGCCGGCAATGGCAACCACTGCGTCCTTAGGATCATAGCTTAAAAAGCCTGCTACGTTTGGAATGACCTTTCCGAGCAGTACCGCAACGAAGCCCATCGCGGCAAACATACCGATCACGGCAATATTTTTAACCGAAACACTGGATTTCATAACCCCTCCGAAAATAAAAAGACACCCCTGCAAGCAAAGCTGCAGGGGTGCCGAAAAGACGTAACGTAAGTTACAAGCGACCTTCTATCATCCGGACTGTACCGTCGGTGCAGGAATTTCACCTGCTCAGCTTGCGCTCGTGGACTTTACCACCGGTGTGGAATTACACCAACCCCTGAAGATCGATATTCAATTAGCCGAGAATCTCGGTAACAACGCCGGAACCAACGGTTCTGCCGCCTTCACGGATAGCGAAGCGGAGACCCTTTTCGATTGCGATGGGAGCGATCAGCTCAACGTTCATATCAACGTTGTCGCCGGGTGCGCACATCTCAACGTCAGCGGGAAGGTTGATAACGCCGGTAACGTCGGTAGTTCTGAAGTAGAACTGAGGTCTGTAGTTGTTGAAGAAAGGAGTATGACGGCCGCCTTCCTTCTCGGTAAGAACGTAAACCTGACCAACGAACTTGGTGTAAGGATTGATGGAACCGGGTTTAGCAAGAACCTGACCTCTTTCGATCTCCTTCTTGTCGATACCACGGAGCAGTACGCCTACGTTGTCGCCCGCTTCAGCATAGTCGAGCAGCTTGCGGAACATTTCGATACCGGTAACTACGGACTTTCTGGTTTCCTTCAGACCTACGATTTCGATTTCGTCGCCCATCTTCAGCTGGCCACGCTCTACTCTACCGGTAGCAACGGTACCACGGCCGGTGATGGAGAATACGTCCTCTACAGGCATCAGGAAGGGCATGTCAGCCTTACGGTCGGGAGTGGGGATGTAAGAGTCAACAGCTGCCATGAGCTCAAGGATGGGAGCGTACTCGGGAGCGGAAGGATCGGTGTTAGCAGACTCGAGAGCATCTCTTGCGGAACCCTTGATAACGGGGATGTCATCGCCGGGGAAGTCGTGCTTGGAAAGAAGATCACGGATCTCCATTTCAACCAGCTCGAGGAGCTCTTCGTCGTCAACCATATCGCACTTGTTCATAAATACTACGATTGCGGGAACGCCTACCTGACGAGCGAGCAGGATGTGCTCGTGGGTCTGCTGGAGAGGACCGTCGGTAGCAGCAACTACCAGGATAGCACCGTCCATCTGAGCAGCACCGGTGATCATGTTCTTAACGTAGTCAGCGTGGCCGGGGCAGTCAACGTGAGCGTAGTGACGGTTCTCGGTTTCGTACTCTACGTGTCTGGTGTTGATCGTGATACCTCTTGCTCTCTCTTCGGGAGCGTTGTCGATCTGGTCATAAGCCATAAACTCTGCCTTTCCGTCGCACAGAGAAAGGGTCTTGGTGATGGCTGCGGTAAGAGTGGTCTTACCGTGGTCAACGTGACCAATGGTACCAATGTTTACATGGGGTTTGTTTCTTTCGAATTTTGCCTTTGCCATTGTAATTTCCTCCTAAGATAATTGTTTTTATATTTTTGTTTTTTAGATCAAATTAGTTTGCAGCCTTTTTAATGATCTGCTCCTGAATGCTCTTGGGAACCTCTGCATAGTGGTCGGGCTCCATAACGTAGGTGCCGCGGCCCTGAGTCTTGGAACGAAGGTCGGTTGCGTAACCGAACATTTCGCCCAAAGGAACCTCACAGTTGATCTGCTGACCGCCGCCAACAGCTTCCATACCAAGCACGCTGCCGCGACGCTGGTTGATGTTACCGATAACATCACCCATGTAATCGTCGGGAGTAACGATAACTACCTTCATGATAGGCTCGGTAATGGTGGGATCTGCCTTTCTCATAGCTTCCTTGAAAGCCATAGAACCACAGATCTTGAACGCCATTTCGGAAGAGTCAACTTCGTGGTAAGATCCGTCGAATACGGTAACCTTGGTATCAACAACGTTGTAGCCTGCTACAACACCGCTCTCCATAGCACCGCGGATACCTGCATCCACTGCGGGGAGGTATTCCTTGGGGATCGCACCGCCGACTACCTTGTTGATGAATTCGTATCCCTTGCCGGGTTCGTTGGGCTCGATGGTCATCTTAACGTGAGCATACTGACCCTTACCACCGGACTGGCGGGCGTACTTAACGTCAACGGTAGCTTCCTTGCGGATGGTCTCGCGGTAAGCAACCTGAGGCTTACCAACGTTTGCTTCCACACGGAATTCGCGGAGAAGTCTGTCAACGATGATCTCAAGGTGAAGCTCACCCATACCTGCGATGATGGTCTGACCGGTCTCTTCGTCGGTGGATACCTTGAAGGTGGGGTCTTCCTCAGCAAGCTTCTGAAGGGCGATACCCATCTTTTCCTGACCGGCTTTGGTCTTGGGCTCGATGGCTACACGAATAACGGGATCCGGGAAGTCCATAGATTCCAGAACGATGGGGTTCTTCTCGTCACAGAGAGTGTCACCGGTAGTGGTGTACTTAACGCCAATGACTGCGGCAATGTCGCCTGCATAGATCATATCAGCGTCTTCTCTGTGGTTTGCGTGCATCAAAACGATACGGCCAAGTCTTTCGCGCTTACCCTTGACTGCGTTGTAAACGGTAGAACCGGTTGCAACGGAGCCGGAATAGACACGAACGAAGCAAAGACGACCTACAAAGGGGTCGGTTGCAATCTTGAATGCAAGAGCCGCAAAGGGTGCATCCTCGCTGGAAGGACGCTCTTCCTCGGTCTCGCCGTCCGGCAAGGTACCGGTGATAGCGGGAACGTCCAAGGGAGAAGGAAGATACTCAACAACGGCATCCAAAAGCTTCTGAACGCCCTTATTACGGTATGAGGTACCGCAAAGCACGGGGATCATCTTGCCGGCAATGGTAGTTGTGCGGATCGCCTTGTGAATTTCTTCTTCGGTCAGCTCCTCGCCCTCGAGATACTTTTCAAACAGTGCGTCATCGCTCTCGGCAACAGCTTCCAGAAGCTGAGTTCTGTATTCCTCTGCTTTATCGGCAAGCTCTGCGGGAATGTCTTCCTCGCGGATGTCGGTGCCGTCGTTATTGGTGTAGATGAAAGCGCGCATTTTGACCAAGTCGATCAAACCGACAAACTCGTCCTCAGCACCGATGGGCAGCTGGATCGGAACGGCATTTGCTTTCAGTCTTTCGTGGATCTGGGACACAACTCTGTAGAAGTTTGCGCCACCGATATCCATTTTGTTAACGTAAGCCAGACGGGGTACGTTATACTTGGTAGCCTGACGCCATACGGTTTCAGACTGGGGCTCGACACCACCCTTGGCACAGAAGACGGCAACTGCACCGTCAAGCACCATCAGGGAGCGCTCCACCTCAACGGTGAAGTCAACGTGACCGGGGGTGTCAATGATGTTGATTCTGTTGTTTCTCCAGAAACAGGTGGTAGCTGCGGAAGTGATGGTAATACCTCTCTCCTGCTCCTGCTCCATCCAGTCCATGGTAGCGGCACCGTCATGCGTCTCACCCAGCTTGTGCGTCTTACCCGTGTAGTACAGGATACGCTCAGTGGTAGTGGTCTTACCGGCGTCGATATGGGCCATGATACCGATGTTTCTGGTTCTTTCAAGTGGATACTCTCTCGGCATTGTAAGCTCCGTTTCCTTCAATTAGATTCTTCCCGAAAAGATAAGATCCATACGGGAAATACGATTAATATCTGTAATGAGCAAAAGCCTTGTTTGCTTCTGCCATCTTGTGAGTGTCTTCTCTCTTCTTAACGGCGCCGCCGATTCCGTTGGTTGCGTCGATAATCTCGTTTGCAAGTCTCTCACACATATTCTTCTCGCTGCGTGCTCTGGAATAAGTGATGAGCCAGCGAAGACCTAAGGTCTGCTTTCTGTCGGGCCGAACGTCAATCGGAACCTGATAGGTTGCACCGCCAACTCTTCTTGCTTTGATTTCGAGCTGGGGCATGATGTTCTCAAGGGCCTTCTGGAATGTTTCAAGGGGATCGTTGCCGGTCTTCTCCTTTACGATTTCAAATGCATCGTAAACGATTTTCTGTGCAACACCCTTTTTACCGTCCTGCATAATGTTGTTTACCAGCTTGGTAACAAGCTTAGATCCGTAGATAGGATCCGGCAGAACATCTCTTTTGGAAATCTGACCTCTGCGTGGCACTAGAACTTCCCTCCTTCATAATATAGTATGATATCTTTGGTACTCCGACAGGGAATCCTGCCGGTGAAGTGCTTGGCACAGATCACAATATAAATAAATGATACAATATGCTAAGCACAACCGAGAGCTTACTCTTACTTGGAAGCCTTTGCTCTCTTCGCTCCGTACTTGGAACGACCCTGGTTTCTTCCGTTAACGCCCTGGGTATCCAGAGTGCCGCGGATGATGTGGTAACGGACACCGGGGAGGTCCTTGACTCTTCCGCCGCGGATCATAACTACAGAGTGCTCCTGCAGGTTATGACCGATACCGGGGATGTAAGCAGTCACTTCGTTACCGTTGGTCAGTCTGACTCTTGCAATCTTACGGAGAGCCGAGTTCGGCTTCTTCGGAGTCTTGGTAGAAACCTTCGTGCAGACACCACGCTTCTGAGGGCAGGAAATATCAACGGTCTCTTTTTTCAGAGAGTTCATGGTTACCTGCAAAGCGGGGGACTTGGACTTATAGGTTACTTTCTGACGACCAAATCTCACCAATTGGTTGAATGTTGGCATATCGCATCTCCTTTCTTCAATATTCGTTTTATGGTATCACACTTTCAAAAAAAATGCAACACTCACCGAGGAGTGCAAAATGTATTTCTGCATTTTGCACAAAACTCGGCAAAAACCTTTGTTAAATTTACGCTAAAATCCACAAGAAATTTTAACCAAAAATGCTCTCCTCGGGATCGGCATTGGTATCGCATACCTGAACGGAGCGATATTTCTGCATACCGGTACCGGCGGGAATGAGTTTACCGATGATCACGTTTTCCTTCAGACCGAGCAACGGGTCAACCTTACCCTTGATGGCAGCCTCCGTCAGAACCTTGGTGGTCTCCTGGAAGGAAGCGGCGGACAGGAAGGACTCGGTAGAAAGGGCAGCCTTAGTAATACCGAGAAGCAAGGGCGTTGCGGTAGCTTCCAGCAAAGCCTCGCCTGCGGCGATTCTTTCACGAACCTCGGCATTTGCATCCTCGAATTCCCAAACGTCAACCATAGAGCCGGGAAGGAGCTTGGTAGAACCGGTGGAATCCACCTTAACCTTACGGGTCATCTGACGGGCAATGACTTCAACGTGCTTGTCGTTAATTTCTACTGCCTGCAGACGGTAAACCTTCTGAATTTCCTTCACGATATACTCGTATGCAGCCTGGGTACCGTCGATACGGATGATATCGGTGGGCTTTCTGAGACCCTCGGTCAATGCCTGACCGCGGATCACTGCCTGACCGTCCTCAACGATGATTCTCAAACCGTAAGGAATGAGGTAGCTCTTTTCGTTTGCTCCGTCGGGAGAGGTTACGATCACGTGGCGATTCTTCTTGGTATCGTCGATCTTGACGGTACCGTCAAAGTCTGCAAGAATGGAAGGCTTCTTGGGACTGCGTGCCTCGAACAGCTCCTCGACACGGGGAAGACCCTGGGTAATATCTCCACCTGCAATACCGCCGGTATGGAAGGTTCTCATGGTCAGCTGAGTACCGGGTTCACCGATAGACTGAGCCGCGATGATTCCGACTGCTTCGCCGATGTTGACCTTCTTGCCATTGGCAAGGTCAGCACCGTAGCAATGAGCGCAAACGCCGTGACGGCACTTACAGCCCAGAACGCTTCTGACGTAAACGCGCTTGATGCCCGCTGCCACAATGGCTTCGGTAGCATCCTCGCCGATCATCTTTCCATTTTCAACCAGAACCTCACCGGTTTCGGGGTGAATCACGTCAGCGGCGGCAAATCTGCCCAAAATACGGTCGGCAAGCTTTTCGATCATTTCCTTGCCTTCGGTAATATCCTCAACCCAAATACCCTCGGTGGTACCGCAATCCTCCTCGCGGATGATAACCTCCTGCGCAACGTCAACCAGACGGCGGGTCAGGTAACCGGAGTCAGCGGTACGGAGTGCCATATCTGCCAGACCCTTACGGGAACCACGGGCAGCGATAAAGTATTCGAGTACGTTCAGACCTTCACGGAAGTTTGCCTTGATAGGCAATTCCACGGTACGACCGGTAGCGGTAGCCATCAGACCACGCATACCTGCCAACTGACGCATCTGCTTCATAGAACCACGGGCACCGGACACTGCCATCATATTGATGGGGTTATCCTTGCGCAGGTTCTTCTGCAGGGCGTTGGTAACTTCCTTGGTACAGTCTTCCCAGATGGAAATGACTCTGCGGTATCTTTCCTCGTCGGTCAGCTTACCGCGGCGGAAGTGCTTGGTTACCTCAGTGACCTTCTGGTCAGCCTCGGCGATGATCGCACCCTTTTCCGGAGGAACGGTCATATCGGATACGGATACGGTCAAAGCGGCCTTGGTAGAATATTTGTAACCCAGAGCCTTGATCTTATCCAACATTTCAACGGTCTCGGTGGATCCGCAATACTTGATGGCGCGGTCGATGATCTTGCCAAGCTCTTTCACGGTTACGACGAAGTCGATTTCGGGCTTGAACAGATTTTCGGGATTCTCACGATCTACGAAATGAAGCTTCTGAGGGATCACGTTGTTGAAGATCATTCTTCCGTAGGTAGTATCTACCAACTGAGAAACCTCTTTGCCGTCAATCATACGGGTCTGACGAACCTTGATGCGGGCGTGAATACCCAGATCCTTGTTCTCGTAAGCCATTACCGCTTCGTCGAAGTCGCGGAACACCTTACCTTCACCCACTTCATCGGGGCGGAAGGTGGGCTGCTCGTCCTCAAATTCGCGGACGTAGGTCAGCCAGTAGGAACCAAGCACCATATCCTGCGTAGGAACCGTAACAGCCTTACCGGAAACGGGCTTGAGGAGGTTGTTGGCGGAAAGCATCAAAAATCTTGCTTCTGCCTGAGCCTCGGGAGAAAGGGGTACGTGAACGGGCATCTGGTCACCGTCGAAGTCCGCGTTAAATGCGGTACATACCAGAGGATGGAGCTTAATGGCTCTTCCCTCTACCAGAACGGGCTCAAACGCCTGAATGGAAAGTCTGTGCAGGGTAGGTGCACGGTTCAGCAGAACGGGGTGCTCCTTGATAACGTATTCCAGAGCGTCCCACACCTCGGGCATCATGCGCTCGACCTTCTTCTTGGCGTCCTTGATGTTGGTGGACTTGCCGGTCTCAACCAAGCGCTTCATAACGAAGGGCTTGAACAGCTCGATTGCCATTTCCTTGGGCAAACCGCACTGATACAGCTTCAGCTCGGGTCCTACGACGATAACGGAACGGCCGGAGTAGTCAACACGCTTACCCAGAAGGTTCTGACGGAAACGACCCTGCTTACCGCGGAGCATTTCGGAAAGAGACTTCAGTGCACGGTTGCTGGGACCGGTTACGGGACGTCCTCTGCGACCGTTGTCGATGAGAGCGTCAACTGCTTCCTGCAGCATTCTCTTTTCGTTGCGGATGATGATTTCGGGAGCGTGAAGCTCCATCAGTCTTTTCAGACGGTTGTTACGGTTGATAACTCTGCGGTACAGATCGTTGATGTCGCTGGTAGCAAATCTGCCGCCATCCAGCTGTACCAAGGGTCTGATTTCGGGAGGAAGCACGGGCAGGACCTTCAGAATCATCCACTCGGGCTTGTTACCGGAGAGACGGAAGTCCTCAACGATCTCAAGACGCTTGGAAAGACGAAGCTTTTTCTGACCGTTTGCCTCGTCCATCTTCTTGCGAAGATCCTCGGAGAGTGCATCGAGGTCCAGCTTTTCCAAAAGCTTCAGAACGGCCTCGGCACCCATTCCCGCTTCAAAGTCATCCTCATACTTTTCTCTGGCGGCACGGTATTCCTGCTCGGTCAAGAGCTGCTGATCCGCCAAAGGAGTGTTACCGCGATCGATTACGATATACTGAGCAAAGTACAGAACCTTTTCCAAAAGACGGGGAGAAATATCCAAAAGGATACCCATCTTGGAGGGGATGGCACGGAAATACCAGATATGGGACACGGGAGCGGCAAGCTCGATATGACCCATTCTTTCGCGACGAACCTTGCTGGTGGTGATTTCTACGTGACACTTTTCACAGACCTTGCCTACGTATCTTACCTTTTTATACTTACCGCAGTGGCATTCCCAGTCCTTGGTCGGACCAAAGATACGCTCACAGAACATACCGTCGATCTCGGGCTTCAGGGTGCGGTAGTTGATGGTTTCAGGCTTCTTTACCTCGCCGTGAGACCAACTTCTGATATCCTCGGGAGAAGCCAGACCAATTCTAATCTTATCAAAAACATTGTGTTCCATTCTCTTCTCCTCCTACCTTAGTCATCTTTTCCGTCTTCAGCTTCATAGACGGAAGCGGAGCCCATATAATCGGAAAGATCTTCCTCGGGCTGTTCGGTCAGCTCGGTAGAGCCTTCCTCATCGTCAAACATGGGATCCACGGCATCGTAGATCTGCTCGCCCAGCTCGGACTGGTCGATGGTTTGGATGCCGCCCGTTTCTTCTTCGCTGATCTCCTTGAGGGCAACAATGTTGTCATCCTTATCGAGGACCTCGATGTTCAGACCCAAAGCCTGGAGCTCGCGAACCAATACCTTAAAGGACTCGGGCACACCGGGAGTGGGGATGTTCAGACCCTTTACGATTGCCTCGAAGGTCTTTACACGGCCTACCACGTCGTCGGACTTCACGGTAAGGATCTCCTGGAGAGTGTAGGCTGCGCCGTACGCCTCCAATGCCCAAACCTCCATTTCGCCGAATCTCTGACCGCCGAACTGAGCTTTACCGCCCAGAGGCTGCTGAGTAACCAGAGAGTAAGGACCGGTGGAACGGGCGTGGATCTTATCGTCAACCAGGTGATGGAGCTTTAAGTAGTACATATAACCGACGGTTACGCGGTTATCGAAGGGTTCACCGGTTCTACCGTCGTACAGGACGGTCTTACCGTCGGGAGAACAGCCTGCCTCTTCCAGCAGATCCTGAATATCCTTCTCATTGGCACCGTCGAATACGGGAGTCATAAAGTTGACACCCAGCTTCTTCGCGGCAAGGCCCAAGTGAACCTCGAGCACCTGACCGATGTTCATACGGGAAGGTACGCCCAGGGGGTTCAATACGATATCAAGGGGAGTACCGTCGGGAAGGAAGGGCATATCTTCGGGAGGAAGGATGCGGGAAATAACACCCTTGTTACCGTGACGGCCTGCCATCTTATCGCCCACGGAGATCTTTCTCTTCTGAGCAACGTAAACTCTGACGACCTTATTCACGCCTGCGGGAAGCTCGTCACCGTTCTCACGGGTAAAGGTACGTACGTCAACGACGATACCGCTTTCGCCGTGGGGCAGACGCAGGGAGGTATCTCTGACCTCTCTTGCCTTTTCACCGAAGATGGCACGGAGAAGACGCTCCTCTGCAGTCAACTCGGTCTCACCCTTGGGGGTAACCTTACCGACCAGGATATCGCCTGCGTGCACCTCGGCACCCTTGCGGATCACACCGTCTGCATTCAGATCCTTCAGCGCTTCTTCGCCTACGGAAGGAATATCGCGGGTGATCTCCTCCGGACCGAGCTTGGTATCTCTCGCTTCGTGAGAATACTCCTCAATGTGAATGGAGGTGTAGATATCTTCTCTTACCAGACGCTCGTTCAAAAGAACTGCGTCCTCGTAGTTATAACCCTCCCAGGTCATAAAGCCGATGAGCATATTCTTACCCAGCGCCATTTCGCCGCCGCGGGTAGCGGTGCCGTCAGCCAATACCTGACCCTTCTCAACTCTCTGATCCTTCACGACGAAGGGTCTCTGGTTGATACAGGTGCCCTGGTTGGTTCTCTTGAATTTTACAAGGTGGTATGCATCGACGTGACCCTGGTCGTTCTTCACGCGGATCTCATCGGCAGAAACGTATTCTACGTAGCCTGCCTCCTTAGCAAGCACGCACACACCGGAATCCGTACCGGATTTATATTCGATACCGGTACCGATCATGGGAGCTTCGCTGACCATCAGCGGAACTGCCTGCTTCTGCATGTTGGAGCCCATGAGTGCACGGGTATTGTCATCGTTCTCCAGGAAGGGAATGTGAGAAGCGGAAACGGATACCAGCATCTTGGGAGATACGTCCATATAGTCGATCTCTTCTCTGGGTACCTCGAGAATTTCCTCACGTCTTCTTGCGGTTACCTTCTTGTTGATAAACTTGTGCTCCTCGTCCAGGGGCTCGTTTGCCTGAGCAACGGTGTAATCGTCCTCCTCATCGGCGGTCATGTAGCGGACCTCGCTTGTGACCACGCCGGTTTCCTTATCCACCTTGCGGTAAGGAGCCATAATAAAGCCGAATTCGCTGATCTTGGCATAGGTGGAAAGATAGGAGATCAGACCGATGTTGGGACCTTCGGGGGTCTCTACGGGACACATTCTGCCGTACTGGGTATAGTGTACGTCACGAACCTCGAAGGATGCACGGTCTCTGGACAAACCGCCCGGACCCAAAGCGGAAAGACGGCGCTTGTGGGTAAGCTCGGACAGGGGGTTGTTCTGGTCCATAAACTGGGACAAGGGAGAAGAACCGAAGAATTCCTTAATGGCGGAGATCACGGGACGCACGTTGATCAGTGCCTGAGGCGTAACGGACTCCGTATCCTGAATGGTCATTCTCTCCTTGACGATCTTATCCATTCTGGAGAAGCCGATGCGGAGCTGGTTCTGCAAAAGCTCACCAACGCAACGCAGTCTTCTGTTGCCCAGATGGTCGATATCGTCGTCACTGCCGATTCCGTGGGAAAGGGCAAGCAGGTAGTTTACGGAAGAATAAATATCCTCACGGGTAATATGTTTGGGAACGAGCTCGTCCTTTCTGGCACGGATCAGCTCAATGCGCTCCGCCTCGTCCTTGGTCTCGTTCAGGATCTCGCCCAAAACAGACAGGCATACCATTTCCTTAATTCCCGTTGCCTTGCAAGCTTCCTCAGACAGAAACTCGGTCATGGGAACCATACCGTTGGAGAATACCTTTACCTCCTTACCGTCCTCTGCTACGACGGTAAGATTGGTGATACCGTTCCGGTTCAGGCTCTGTGCCTTCTCTGCATCCAGCACCTCACCCTTCTTGAAAACGGTCTTGCCGGTCAGCTGGCTGACTGCGGGAGCAGCAAGCTTCAGTCCGGTCACACGCTTTGCAAGGGAAAGCTTCTTGTTATATTTATATCTGCCCACAGCGGAAATATCGTAACGCTTGGGATCAAAGAAAAGGTTGTTGACCAGGATCTCAGCACTCTCAACAAGGGGCGGATCACCGGGACGAAGTCTTCTGTAAAGCTCCTTGAGAGCCTCCTCGTATGCGGTGGTATTGTTGTTCTCCGCGGTAGCGGTGATCATATCCTTATCCATGGTGAGCAGAAGCATGGTATCGTCGCCGAACATAGCCTTCAGCTCAGCATCGGTGGATACGCCCAGTGCACGAACCAGAATCGTTACGGGCATCTTGCGGTTCTTGTCGATGCGAACGTAGAAAATATCGTTCTGATCGGTCTCGTACTCAAGCCAAGCGCCGCGGTAAGGAATTACCGTGGTAGCGAAGGTCACCTTCTCACTCTTTTCCTGGAGCTTCTGATAGTAGATACCGGGGGAACGAACGATCTGCGATACGATAACGCGCTCTGCACCGTTGATCAGGAAGGTTCCGTTTTCGGTCATCAGAGGGAAATCGCCCATGAAGATCTCCTGCTCCTTGATCTCGCCGGTGACCTTGTTGGTCAGACGGACGGTCACGCGCAGGGGAACCGCATAGTTTACGTCTCTCTCCTTGCACTCCTCGATGGAGTACTTGGGCGTTTTTTCCACCGTGTAGTCCACGAAATCGATCAGCAGATTTCCGGAGTAATCCACGATGGGAGAAATGTCGCGGAGGACCTCCATCAGTCCTTCCTTCAGGAACCAGTCAAAGCTCTCCTTCTGAATTTCGATGAGATTCGGGAGATCCAGCGGTTCGTCGTTTTTCGCAAAGCTGTAACGAACACCGGTTCCGCATTTCTGGGGATGGGTCATCAACATATAGTAACCTCTCCTTCTTTGTTTTTCTCGTCTTCTTTTTCGCAGTATTCCTTTTTCGCCGAAAATTTCAAAAAAATTCGGCACACTTAATATAATAAAGGAAACGAGGATGGAAATTTTACAAATCACAGCAGAAAATGTTTACAAAAATTTTCCATCTCTTTACGGCTGATTTACATACTTTCTTTCAAAAGCCGAATGTACCGCGATTATAGCGCAGTTTATTATAGTATCACAAGTTTTTTTTCCTGTCAAGAGCAAATTTTCTCTTTTTTCCTCTGCTCCGAATTGACTTCTCACACGGTGCGGGGTATAATAGAAGTCAGAAAAGAAAAGGAGCGTTTTATGGATACCAATTCCGTCAAGCAAGAGATCCTCTCTCTGCGGGAGACTCTTTCCCGCCTTTCCCACGAATACTATGTGCTGGATGCCCCCACGGTAAGCGATTACGAATATGATATGCTTTACAAAAAGCTGGAAAAGCTGGAGCAGGACCACCCCGAGCTGGACGATCCCCTCTCTCCTACTCATCGGGTAGGCGGTGCGGTGCTGGACAAATTCGAAAAGTATTCTCACAGCGTTCCTTTAAAGAGCCTTTCCAACGTTTTTTCCAAGGAGGAGCTGTTCGACTTCCTGGACGGTATTCGCAAAAAGGTTCAATCTCCCTCCTTTGCGGTGGAGTATAAGATCGACGGTCTTTCCGTTGCGCTGGAATACAAGGACGGAAAGTTCCTGCGCGGCGCGACCCGCGGAGACGGACTGGTGGGGGAGGACGTTACGGAAAACCTGAAGACCGTTCGCTCCATCCCCCTGGTTCTGAAGGAAAAGGTCCCTCATCTGATCGTTCGGGGTGAGGTCTTTATGCCAAAAAAGAGCTTTGTAAAGCTGAACGAGGAGCGTGAGCTGCTGGAAGAGCCCTTGTTTGCCAACCCCCGAAACGCGGCGGCAGGCTCCTTGCGCCAGCTCAACAGTGCCGTTACCGCAAAGCGGGAGCTGGACATCCTTATTTTCAACATTCAGTCCGTGGAGGGAAAAAGCTTTTCCTCCCATCGGGAAAGCCTGGAATGGCTTGGGGAGCTTGGCTTTAAGGTTTCTCCCTTCGTGATCTTAAAGGACAACGACGCCGTTTACGACGAAATCCTGCGCCGCGGGGAGAGCCGCGAGGAATTGAGCTTTGATATCGACGGTGCAGTGGTCAAGACCGACGATTTCGGTCAGCGGGAGGAGCTTGGGGAGCTTCCTCACGCTCCCAAGTGGGCAATCGCCTTCAAATACCCCCCCGAGGAAAAGCCGACCAAGCTTTTGGACGTAACCGTTCAGGTGGGAAGGACCGGCGTACTGACCCCCACTGCAGAGCTTGCCCCCGTACGGCTGGCAGGTACCACCGTTTCCCGTGCCACCCTGCACAACGAGGACTTTATCCGCGAAAAAGATATCCGAATCGGAGATACGGTCATCGTACGGAAGGCGGGAGAGATTATCCCCGAAGTGGTTCGAGTGGAAATGAAGGAAAGAAGTGCGGATGCGGCTCCCTTCACCTTTCCCGATACCTGTCCCTCCTGCGGCGAAAAGGTGTTCCGCGACGCGGATGCCGCCGCCGTTCGCTGTACCAACGCCTCCTGTCCCGCACAATTGGAGCGTAACATTATCCACTTTGCCTCCAAGGGAGCAATGAATATCGACGGAATGGGTCCCGCCGTGGTCAAGGCATTTTTGGACAACGGCGTGATCAAGGGCATCACCGACCTTTACACCTTCGACGCGGAAAAAGCCGCCGCTTTGGAGGGAATGGGAGAAAAAAGCATTTCCAAGCTGAAGGACGCACTTGAAAACAGCAAAAAGAACTGTCTGTCCCGTCTGATCAACGCTCTGGGGATCCGCGGCATCGGAGAAAAAAGCTCTGCCACGCTGGCAAAACGCTTCGGCACTATGGAAAACCTGCAAAAGGCAACGGTCGAGGAGCTTTGCTCCGTGGATGATATCGGTGCCATCTGCGCAGAGAGCATCGTCAGCTTCTTCGCTTCCGAGAAGACGACTGCCCTTTTGGACGCACTTCGTGCGGAGGGAGTCAATATGTCCTACGCGGGCAAGCAGGCAGGCACCCTGTTTGCAGGAAAGACCTTCGTCCTGACCGGCACCCTTCCCTCGCTGAAACGGGACGAGGCGGCAAGGCTGATCGAGGATGCGGGAGGAAAGGTTTCCGGCTCCGTTTCCTCCAAGACTAGCTTTGTGGTAGCGGGCGAAGCGGCGGGCAGCAAGCTGAAAAAGGCAAACGATCTTGGCATTCCCGTTCTCACCGAAGCCCAGCTTTTGGAAAAACTAAAACAAGAATAGAATATTCTTTTCGAAAAACAGTTTCTTTTCAAAGGAAAATGTGTTATATTGTTTTAAACGAAAAAAAGAGGTCCCCCCCTCTCGGAAAGGAAACAACAGTTATGGCTTTCGAATTCAAAGAAAAAGTAATTTTGATGTGTATCGACTCTATGCGCCCCGACGGATTTTTGCAGTGCGGCAACCCCTTCATCCACGAGATGATGAAGCTGGGCTCCTACTGTCTGAGCAGCCGCACGGTATTCCCCTCCTCCACCCTGCCCTGTCATATGTCTATGTTCCATTCCGTTCCTCCGGAACGCCACGGAATTCTCTCCAACACCTACGTTCCCATGGTTCGTCCCCTGCCCGGCCTGTTTGAGCAGATCCGTGCAGTAGGAGGAAAAAGCGATATGTACTTCGGCTGGCAGCCCCTGCGCGACATTGCAGGTCCCAAGACGCTGTGCCGCGATCATTTCATCTGCGCCAGAATGGAGGATGACACCGACAATAAGCTGACCGAGCTCGCCTTGGCCAGACTGCGTGAGGGCGGCCCCGACTTTATGTTCCTCTATCAGGTAGAGACGGACGAAAAGGGCGGTCACGATCACGGTTGGATGACCGAGGAATATCTGGGCTATATCAAGGTTGCCATCGAAAACGTCAAACGCGTTTACGAGCTGGCAGGTCAGGACTACACCATTATCGTTACTGCCGACCACGGCGGACACGACCGTTGCCACGGAACCAATCTGGAGGAGGACATGACCATCCCCACCTTCTTCATCGGCAAGCGTTTCACTCCCGGTAAGCAATTGGAGGGAGTGAGCATCCTGGACCTTGCTCCCACCATTGCAGACGTAATGGGCGTCCCGGTTCCCGAGGAATGGGAAGGAAAGAGCCTGGCTGAGTAAAGAAAAATGTAAAGAAATTGAAAAAACCGCGGAAAAACCGCGGTTTTTTCGTTGCGCAAAAGGCTTTTTTATGGTATCCTTTAATATAAATAGGTAAAAAAACGGAAAGGAGGGAAAGGTGTGAATCCGAAACTGAAGGAAAAAATCACGGAATCGGTAGCGGCAGTCTTGCCCATTACGGGAATCGTTCTTTTTATCAGCGTGTTTCTTGCACCGATGGATCTTGGCAGCATTTCCCTCTTTTTGACCGGCGCCTGCCTTTTGGTGATCGGTATGGCGCTGTTCCAGCTGGGTGCCGAAATGGCAATGACCCCCTTGGGTGAAGGCATCGGCGAAAATTGCGGTGCCAAAACCGACGCCCACGGCATCGTGATCTCCCTTCCCGTAGACGACGTAGCGGGTCTGAAAAAGGAGATCGGCTGAGCCTTTGTGAAAAAGAAATAAAAAAATACAAAATTCGACTGTCTTTTTGTGGGAAGCACTGTTTTTCGCAAGAAGACAGTTTTTTCTCTTGCTATTTTAAAAAAAATGTGTATAATGGTGTAGAATTAGGATTTCGAATGATGATCGCGGGAGAAGGCGTTTTGCCTACCGAAGGAATAACACTCTCAGGTGTCCCGACAGGGATGAGGACTGCGATCTGACGAAACTTTGGAGAAACTCATTTGATTGAGTGCCGAAGGTGCAAGGCGTTCAGCCGATCTCTCAGGCAAAAGGACAAAGACAATTCCTCTTTTTTTCGCAGGATAGGATTGTGCTTTGCCGCGCAATCCTTTTTTATTTTTTATTCGGAGGCAAATTATGCTAAAAATCATTGAAAACGTAAACGGCGAGATCAACGGCTTCGTATGGGGAATCGTCGGACTTGCTCTGCTCATCGGCACGGGCATTCTGATGACCGTTTTGACCCGCGGCTTTCAGATCAGCCATCTGGCGCACTGGTGGAAGAACACCATCGGAAGTCTTTTTAAGAAGGAAGTCATTTCCCACACCAAGGAAAAAGGCACCATCTCTCCCTTTCAGGCACTTTGCACCGCCCTTGCCGCAACGGTAGGAACGGGCAATATTGCAGGTGTTGCCGCCGCGATCTGCATCGGTGGCGCAGGCGCCGTGTTCTGGATGTGGGTTGCCGCCTTCTTCGGTATGATGACCAACTTCGCCGAAAACACACTGGGTATCTACTTCCGTCGTCGCAACAAGGAAGGAGAATGGTCGGGCGGTGCCATGTACTACCTGCGCGACGGTCTGGGAAAGAAAAAAGGATGCAAATGGATCGGCATCATCCTTGCCGTTTTCTTCTGTATCTTCACCCTGCTGGCATCCTTCGGTATCGGCTCCATGGGTCAGGTAAACAAAATCGTGGCAAACGTCACCACCGCCTTTGATATCCCCGCACTGTCTGAAAAGGTAATCTATGAAACGACTAACACGAAGGAGGTTACCTACGAGCTGGACGAAAAAAGTGACGTGGAGGAAATTCTGGCAAAAGGCGAGGTTGTAAACCAAACTGACGACGAAATCGTTATAAAAGAAACTCAGGTCACCAAAGTCACTGTGTATCATTTGGTGATTGGCATACTGATTATGGTACTCGTCGCCATTATCACCATAGGCGGTGTCAAACGCATTGCAAACGTTGCCGAGAAGATCGTTCCAATTATGGTAGTGCTGTACATCGTCGGCAGCCTTATTATTATCGGCATCAACTATCAGGCAATTCTGCCTGCGTTCAAAGCAATCTTCAAAAACGCTTTCGCTCCCGAAAAATTCGTTACCTCCGCGGGCGGCGGCTTGGTCGGCGGTATCATCCTTGCAATGACCAACGGTTTCAAGCGCGGTGTGTTCTCTAACGAAGCAGGTCTCGGTTCTTCGGTTATGGTCCACTCCAACTCCAACGTCAAGGAACCCGTCAAACAGGGTATGTGGGGTATCTTTGAAGTATTTGCAGATACCATGGTCGTTTGTACCATGACCGCACTGGTCATTTTGACCGCAGGCGGTCTGGAAGGCGGCGTATTTAACGTTGTGAGCGGTGCCGTTGACCCGAGATATACCGACGCGACTTTGGTGGGCGGCGCTTTCAACACCATTTTGCCTTGGGGCGGAGCAGGTGCAAAGTTCGTTGCCGTTGCAATGTTCCTCTTTGCCTTCACCACCGTTCTCGGCTGGAGCCACTACGGTTCAAAGGCTTGGGAATACGTATTCGGCACCAAGAGCGTCGTGGTATTTAAGATCATCCACGTTTGCACCATTATCTTCGGTGCAATAATGACTTCCACCCTTGCCTGGGACGTTTCCGATACCTTCAACGGAATGATGATGTTCCCCAACCTGATCGCCGTTATCGCTCTTTCCCCGCTGGTGGTCAAGATCACCAAAAACTACGTAGACCGTAAGATCCGAAAGAAAAACGTGAAACCCATCCTTTCCTACGACCCCGAGCTTCAAAAGGACGCGGAACGAGATTTGGAAAAATGATTTTCAAGAGAAGCTTTTTTCGGCTTCTCTTTTTTTCTTGTCCGCATACAATAAAAGAGAAGGCTCCGGAGGCTTTCCCCCAATCCATATCCCCTACTCAGGCGCGGCAAATGCCGCGCCTGAGCCAATTTTTTTATCATTTGAATTGACATTGCTCATTTTTTTGGTAAAATGAAGGCAGCCCAATCGCAAAAGGAGAATTTCCATGTACAAGAAAAAGAGTCTTTCTTTTATTTTCGTCATTTTACTGATCGCTCTCCTTCTTCCGCCCCTGCGGCTTATCGGTTCAGCGGAAACCACGGAGCTTACCGTTTATATTTCTTCCGCGGGAAACGGAGAAAACAGCGGTCTGACCGAGGACAAGCCCGTTTCCACTCTGGGAGAAGCGGTTACTGTTGCCAATGAAAAAACAGGAGGTCAAGCCTCGGCAAGGGTTCGCTTCGTTTTGCTCAGCAACCTGGCCGTTGCCAAAAACCCTTACGGAACCGCCCCCTTTTCCTTTCAATTGACCGTAACGGGAAAAACGGGAAACGAGGTCATCAAAGCCACCTCCTTCTGCCTGAATCACACAGGGAATACCCGCTACGAAAACCTGCACTTTACACAAGGCTCCACCAGCAATTACGCCTTCCTTTGCGCCAACGGCTACGAGCTGGTGCTTGGCACGGGACTGACCTGCTCTCCCAATGCAAACGGTTATTATCTGAACGTGACCGGGGGTGTTTACGGTGATACGGGAACCACCTTCGTCTCCGATTCCTCCTTGACCGTCCTTTCCGGAGAATGGGAGACCCTGTACGCCGGAAGCTATAAGGACAGCCAGACGGGTGACGCCGTCCTTTACGCCGAGAACTGTACCGTTCATTCCAACGTAGGTACTGCCTATACCAAAACCCATACGGGTACCTCAACCATTACGCTGAAAAATTGCGAGCTTGCAGTAAAGAGTACCGGTATGCTCCAAGGCGGCCCCACCAACGCCGCAGGCAATCTGACGGGCAAGCTGACCATGGTGCTTGAAGATTGCAACGTACGGGATTTCGGAGTCGGCTTCAAGCGCTCCATCACCGCTCCCCTTTCCCTCACGGTAAAGAACTGCACCGTAAAGGACGCCTACTCCGTCACCGCAACGGGAGAAAGCGAGATCATCCTTTGCGCTTCGGAGGGAAAGACTCTTGATCTGACTCCCGCCACTACCTTCAACGCCACCACCTTCAACGGCGGCGGAACGCTGATCCTCGGAGACGCGGGACTTCTGGTTGCCGAACGGGTAAACGGAAGCACCACCCTTTCCTTTGCGGGCGGCACCCCTGCCGAAAAGGCTTACGTACGCGCTCCTGCCGAAACGGCAGACACCGCCTTCGTCTATAAGGGCTCTCCCGCCCTGAAGATCCGTACCGAGAACGGGGAAAAGATCTGGACCTTTTCAAGTGCCGTGATCCTGAAAGCTCCGGAAGCTATGACTCTGACCCTCAGCACCGGCTTTGACGAAGGAAGCGAGGTTCCTTGCGATTTCTCCTATACCGAGCAAGACGAGACCTTTTACGTTTTCTACGGACTTGCTCCCGGGAAATACCGCTACAACGTAAAGGGCGGCTCTTACTATCAGGTAACCAAAAACATCCTGCTGACCGAGGAAAAGGTAAAGAATGACCTTCTCATCGACTGTACACCCCCTCTGCGTGCGGAAACGGGCTTTGAGCCTTCCCCCTCTGCCAATGCCAACGTGAAGGATTATACCGACGAGATGCGCGAAAACTACCTTGTCTCCGATTCCTCGGCTTGGCCCGATTACGACTTCGTATTTAACTCCCCCTACTTTACCCGCGATTCCTATGAAACGGGTCTCCACCAAGCCACCACGCAAGAGGAAATGATGGCTTATCTGGAAGAATGCGTGGAGAAAAACAAAAATCTATATTTGTATTCTCTGGGGAAATCTCCCTCCTACGGCTTTGATATTCCTATGGTGATCTTCACCTCCTCCGATCTGTCGCAGGCAAAGACCCTTGCCGAAGCGGCAGAGCTCTGCCGCGAAAACGGAAAGCTGACCTTCCAGTATCAGGCACAGGTCCACGGCAACGAGCCTGCTGCAGGGGAAGGCGCACTGGCAATGATCGGCGCGTTGGCAAGCGGCTGGGGCGACCGATTTATCGATGATATGAATATCTGCATCATCCCCCGTATCAATACCGACGGCTCTTACGCCTACACCCGCAACCAGGTCACCATCAACCGCAACCTGAACCGCGACTATCTTTTGTTGGAGGCGGACGAGATCCCCATGATCCTGCAGGCCTACAATCTGTTCCGTCCCCAGGTAGTGGTGGACGGTCACGAATATACCGTCAGCACCGCTTCCTCCTCCGGCGCCTTTAACGATGCGGCACTGGGCACGGGCGGCAACGAAAGTGCGGATCCCGGCTTTGAAGAAACGGGCGTTGAAATGATGCTGGAGGCATTCGATCATCTGGCTGAAAACGGGCTTCAAGGTCATTTCTACACGAGTCAGGACGACAGCACCGATCCCACTACCGCCCGCGCTTACTATCAGATGCGCGGAGCCGTTTCTCTGCTTTTGGAAACCAGCGGTATTCACGGCGGTCAGAACGGTATTCACCGCCGTGTTATCACCCAATTCCTTTGTATGGAGACCTATCTGAATTACGCCAAGACCCACAGCGCCGAGCTTCGCAGCCTTGCCGAAAAATCCAGAAAGGATCTGATCGACGCAGGCTCCTCCTATTCCGAAGACCGCAGCTTTCCTCTAAAGACGGAAGCCGTTACCCACTCCCAAACCTACCCCAAAACGGTTTACAACTATTCCACGGGTCTTGCCACGGGAACCAAAAACGCAACCGCAAAGAGCAACGATAATGTTACCGCTTCCCGCCCGCTCCCCACCGCGTACGTGATTCCCAGGGATTCTTACAGCGATGCGATCCTGCGGGTAATTCGGGCGCACAATATTTCTTACTACGAGCTTGCCCCCGATACCGCCGCGTTTCTCCTGGGCTATAACGGTGCCTACGACGCTTCCTCCAAGGCAGTCACGGAGGTTGCCCTGACCCGGGAGGCTTTGGTCTCCTTCCCGGACGGAGCATACGTTTTCCCCATGAATCAAGACGGTGCTCTGATCCTTGCCGCTATGTTCGAGCCGGATAATTTGGATATTTACAACACCTCGGACAAAACCTATACCCTGGCTCAAAGGGGAATGGTCCCCTATTTGGACGGAAGTTTTGCTATGTATCGCAGTCAGCGGGATCTGACGGAGGGCAAGATCGAAGCCATTGCCGCGCCTGACGCACCCGCGGGACTTTCCGTTTCACAGGATGCAAACGGATCTTTGACGGGCACCGTTACGGGACTGGATCCCACGATCCTGTACGAAATCCGTCACGAAAGCGAAAGCAGCTTTTCTCCCCTTCCCGCAGGGAGCACCACCGTAGAAAACGTCCTGTTCGGCTTCGTGGAGCTTCGCGTGGCGGCAACCGAAACCATTCCCGCCTCCAAGCTTACAAGGCTTGAGATCTTACCTCCCGCTTCTGCTCTGCCTACGGTTTATCTTGCTCCCGAAAGCGGCTCGGATACCGCCTTCGGCACGGAAAGCGATCCCGTAAAGACCCTTGACAAGGCTATGGCGCTGATGCACGTTTTGCACCGTTACAGCGACGAAAAACCCACGTTGATCTTTACCGAGGTCCTGAACACCACCGCTGCCCTTACCTTCCCCGCCCACGATTATCCTCTGTTTGTCACCTCTAAAACGGGCTCGGAGGGAATTCGCAGCTCCAAAAACATCACCTTCGGCGGCGAAACCGTGGTGGATGATTTCACCTTCACCTACACGGGTACAAGCTACGTTTATATCGTTGCAAACGGACACAAGGTGACCCTTGGCGAAAAAGTCCGCTCCGTAGCGGAAAAGAACGTATATTATATGCCAACGGGCGGAGGCCACGAAAGCGTTGTGGAAAGCACCCACCTGACCGTGCTTGCAGGTACCTGGCGCAACATTTACGCAGGAGGTTACCGCGGCGGCGTAGAAAAGGACGTAGTTCTGATTGCCAAAAACTGCACCGTTGTTTCCCACATTCAAAACTCCTATTCCGGCAAAACGGAAGGAAACGTTACGATCGAGTTGGAAAACGTAACCGTTCAGACCAGTATCCTCTGCGGCAACGCCGCAAAGCAGGACGTGGTTGGAAACGTATCGCTGACCGCCAAGGACTGTACCATTGCCGAGCTTTATGCGGGAAGCCGTGACGACGGCAACGTTCTGGGCAGTGTAACCGTTGCCCTGGAAGGCTGCAACGCGGGGAGTCTTTACGGCGTAGCAAAAAATGAAAGCGGTACCGTAGGAGAAAGCCATCTCATCCTGACTGACACCGAGCCTACGGGAACCGTTTCCGGCTGGACCACCCAAACCACAGGCGGCACAGAAAAGGGAGATGCCGACGGCAACGGAACAGTTTCCGTTGAGGATGCCGTTTATCTGCTGTTTGCCATCAACTTTCCCGAAACCTACCCCTTCAATCAGCCTTCCGACTACGACGGAAGCGGCACTGTGGATACGGACGACGCCATTCATCTTTTGTTCCATATCAATTTCCCGGACGGTTATCCCTTGCATTAAAAAAGAAAAAGCCACTTTGTGGCTTTTTCTTTTTTGCTTCTCTTATTTTTTCATTTTTTCGGAAACGACCTTGCCGATTACCGCTTTGAATTCGTCCAGTGTGATCGCTCCCAGATCCTCTCCGGAGCGATGGCGGACGGAAACGGTACCGTTTTCCATATCCTTGTCGCCCAGAATAACCATATAGGGGATCTTTTCCATCTGCGCGTTACGGATCTTATAGCGCAGGGTATTCTGACTTTCGTCAACGGTAACGCGGTAGCCCGCTTTTGCAAGAGAATTTTTCACTTCCTGTGCATACTCAAAAGCTCTGTCGGTAATGGGAAGCACGCGAACCTGCTCGGGAGCCATCCAGGTAGGCAGAGCACCCGCGTATTTTTCCAAAAGGTAAGCCAAGGTTCTTTCGTAGCAGCCAAGGCTGGTTCTGTGAATGATATAAGGCAGCTTTTTCTGTCCGTCGCTGTCGGTGTAGTACATACCGAATTTCTCTGCAAGGAGCATATCGATCTGAATGGTAACGATGGTATCCTCTTTGCCGAATACGTTCTTGTACTGAACATCCAGCTTGGGACCGTAGAAGGCAGCTTCGTCAATACCGATCTCGTATTCTACGTCCAGATCCTTCAGGATCTTTGCCATGGTATCTTGCGCAATCTTCCACTGCTCGGGAGTACCCTCGTATTTTTTGGTATTTTGGGGATCCCACTGAGAAAATCTGAAGGTGCAGTCCTCCAGCATCCCTACGGTTCCCAGGAAGTACTTGCAAAGGGAAAGACATTCCGAAAATTCCTCCTCCAGCTGATCGGGGCGGAGCACCAAATGGCCCTCGGAAATGGTGAACTGACGAACGCGGATCAGACCGTGCATCTCGCCGGATTCCTCATTGCGGAACAGCGTGGAAGTCTCGCCCAGTCTCATAGGCAGATCGCGGTAGCTTCTCGCCTGATTCAGATAAACCTGATACTGGAAGGGGCAGGTCATGGGACGCATGGCAAGGCATTCCTTCTCCTCGTCGTCCGGATCGCCCAAAATGAACATACCGTCACGGTAATGATCCCAGTGGCCGGAGATCTTGTAAAGGTCTCTCTTTGCCATCAAGGGAGTCTTGGTCAGCAGATAGCCGTGATCCTGCTCCACGTCCTCCACCCAGCGCTGAAGAAGCTGGATGACTCTGGCACCCTTGGGCATCAAAATCGGCAGACCCTGTCCGATGGAATCCACGGTAGTAAAGTAACCGAGCTCTCTGCCAAGCTTGTTGTGGTCACGCTTTCTTGCCTCCTCGCGGGCAAGCAAAAAGGCATCCAGCTCATCCTTTTTTTGGAAGGAAATACCGTAAATACGCTGTAACATCTTGTTCTTCTCGTCACCGCGCCAATATGCACCGGTGGCAGAAAGGAGCTTGATGGCGTTGCCCTTAACTCTGCCGGTGGAATCCAAATGAGGACCTGCACAAAGGTCAACGAATTCTCCCTGTCTGTAAAAGGAGATCTCCGCATCGGCGGGAAGATCGTTGATCAGCTCGATCTTATACGGCTCGGAAGCCATGATTTCCAAGGCTTCTTCTCTGGAATGAACCTCGCGCTGGATCTTCAGCTTCTCCTTGCAAATGGCTCTCATTTCTGCCTCGATCTCCTCCAGATGCTCGGGAGTCAGAGAAAAATCCAGATCCACGTCGTAATACCAACCCTCGGCAATGGAAGGTCCGATGGCAAGCTTTACCTCGGGATACTTGCGCTTAATGGCCTGTGCCATAATATGGGAACAGGTGTGCCAATAGGTCTGTCTGAATTCTTCGTTTTCAAACGTATATTCGCTCATAATAACCTCCTGAATAAAAAATCCCGCCCCTGACCGCTTGGTCAGGGGTGGGATAATCAAAAACTATCTCACGGTTCCACCCTGATTACAGGAAAACCTGTCACTTTTTACGCTGTTACGGGCGACCCCGTCCGACTTTTTCACTGACGCGATTCGTCGGCAGCTCCAAGGTGGTAATGCAGGATCGCTCAATAACCGGACTTTCACCAAACGTCCGATCTCTCTGGAAAGGCAACAAATGCACCGTGTCCTTTTCAACGCCGTTTTACTGATTATAACACGGAAAAACGGGTCTGTCAACCAAGAATTTTAATCGTTTTTCAGACCGTATTCGGCAAAAAATTCGTCGATGCTCTCTACCGTATCGTTGTGTCTTGCCTTTTCGGCGGCAAAACCGATAAAGTGGTTTTTCACCGAAATCTCAATATCTGCGGCACGGAAGCCCTTGTATTCCCCGGAGAAATACTCGTACATTTCGGCGATAATCCCCTGGTCTCCGCCGCCGTGGCCGCTGGTGATGCTCTCACCCTGTGCCAAAACGGGGAATTCGTGCAGCTGACGGTCGTCAAAAGAATAAAGAGTAATGTGATCGTCTGAGGCGTTGGCGTAAAGCTCACCCTCTGATCCGAAAATACGGATGTATCTGCCGCCCTTGTTAAAAGCGTTCATACTGAAAGAAACGGTAGCACCGCCCTCAAACTCCATATTCACAACCTGGTGATCCACCACGTCGTTATTGGCATGGAACACGCAAAGACCGTAATCCGTGTTTTTCAATGCCTCCAAGACCTCCTCGTTGGTGGGAACGCTGCCCTTGGCAAAGCCACGGCAAGCCGCACCGCGGAACCAGGTGTTCTTTTCGTCCTCGTAATACAGCTTCATACAGTTATAATGGCAGGTGTCTGCCGCGGGGCAACCGCCGTCCACACAACGAACGGGTGCTCCCTCGGGAGCGTTTGCAGGGGTGAAGTAGGTCAGATCGCCGAAGGAGGACACCTTTTTACAGGGCTTGTCGATGATCCACTGCAAAATATCCAGATCGTGACAGCTCTTGGCAAGGATCATGGGTGCCGACGTTTCTTCGGTATGCCAGTTGCCGCGAACGAAGCTATGGCTCTGGTGACGGTGTCCCACCGCCTCCACCGCAACGATGGAATAGATCTCGCCCACCTTTCCTTCCATCACCAGCTCCTTGATCTTACCGTAGAAGGGAGTGTAACGAAGCACGTGGCAAACCAGAACCTTTACACCTTTTGCTTTGGCGGCAAGTGCAACGTCCGCACAATCCCGGGCAGTTCGTGCCACGGGTTTTTCCAAAAGCAGATCATACCCCAAATCGATTGCTTTCAGTGCCATATCGTGGTGCTGATCGTCTTGCGTTGCAATCAGCGCAATATCCGCCATTTTGGGACATGACAGGATAGCGTCGCAGTCAGCAAAGCACATTTCATCGGGAATTCCGCACAACTGCTGAACAGTCTTACGGCGAGCCTCGTCGGGCTCTGCCACGGCTACCACTTGAAATTTTTCAGGGGATCTCAGCATTACCTTGGTGTAGGCAAGTCCGCGGTTTCCCGCACCGATCAATATTACAGAAAACTGTTTCATACAAGCCTCCAAAAGCTTTTTTTCGATTGTAGCATAACAAAAGATAAAAGTCTATAGATCACAACGCATAAAAACGGAATTTTTTCGTGTTATTCCGTAAACTTGCACCGTATAATGAACCAAGCATCAAGCAAGGAGGAACAGCAAATGAAGGAGCTTTTCGAACTGATCAAGGTTTTGCTTTTGGGAATTCTGGAGGGAGTCACCGAATGGCTTCCCATCAGCAGTACGGGGCATCTTCTATTGTTTGATAATCTATTGTATTTGGATGAAAGCAATGCCTTCAAGGAGGTGTTTTTCGTGGTGATCCAGCTGGGTGCCATTCTGGCGGTCCTCGTTCACTTTTGGGGGAAAATGGTCCCTGCGAAACAGGATCAAATTCCCGAGACCCTTTCCCTTTGGACGAAGGTGGCGCTCGCTTGCATTCCCGGTGCCATTTTCACCCTGCTGTTTGACGATGCCCTGGAAGCGTTTCTCAACGGGACGAAAATCGGGCGGATTTCCCTGATGACCGCAGTCATTGCCACCGCCCTGATCCTGTACGGTATATGGTTCCTTTTCATCGAAAAAAAACGGAGACCCTCTCGCATTCACACTCTGCAGGAGATCTCCTGTAAGGATGCTCTTTGCATCGGTGTGTTTCAGACCCTTTCCATTCTGCCCGGCACCTCCCGTTCCGGCGCTACCGTCATCGGTGCACTGAGCCTGGGGATCGAGCGAAGCGTTGCCGCAGAGTTTTCTTTTTTTCTTGCCGTTCCGGTCATGCTGGGCTACTCGGCACTGAAGCTGATCAAATTCGGCTTTGCGTTTACTCCCTATCAGCTCCGACTGCTTCTGATCGGAACGGTCAGCGCCTTTATCACCTCTCTTTTCGTCATTCGTTTTTTGCTCTCCTACGTAAAAAAGCACAGCTTCGCCTCCTTCGGCGTTTATCGCATCCTGCTCGGCATCGCCGTTTTTTTCTTCTGCCTTCTGTAAAGACGAAATTTTTTCCGCCGATATGGAATTATGCCGAAAGCTGTGATATAATGCTTTTGTAAAACTACTGCAAAAGAGGTGCTTTTATGCTGCCGAATTCCAAAAAGCAAGACCCCCAAAAAACTGCTAAGGGGATCAGCGAGGAGCTTTACCAAAGGCTTTCCCAATATATTGAGACGCGTCTGACCGCGTTTCCCGAACCGCCGGTGTGCTGTGCAATGCCCGCACCCCTTGAAGATCTTACGGAGCGAAAGCCCGTAAAGGAAACGGTTTGTCCTGCGGCAAAGAAGGGTCTGCAAAGCGGGAGCAGTGCCCCGGAGGAGATCCTCCACCGCTGTCAGAGCACCCCGTTTTCCCTGGAGGAAAAACTGAAAGAGCTGGACGAAAGCTTTTCCCGGATGCTTTTGCGCAAAATCGACGAAAAAGGGATGACCGACGCCGACTGCTACAAAAAAGCGGGCATTGACCGCAAGCTTTTCTCCAAGATCCGCGGGGACGCGAATTACAAGCCGAGTAAGCCCACCGCCATCGCCTTTGCCGTTGCGCTGGAGCTGTCCTTGGGGGAAACCGAGGAACTTTTGAAAAAGGCGGGCTTTGCCCTCTCTCACAGCAATAAGTTCGACATTATCATCGAGTATTTCATCACCCGCGGCATTTACGATCTTCTTACGATCAACGAGGCTCTCTTTGCCTTTGATCAGAGCCTTTTGGGGGCGTAAAATGAGATCCTACGAAACGGAAAAGCGGTGGATTCCCTCCACCGGACGGGATATCAAGCTTCTGATCCTTCGACCCGTCAAATCAAAAAAGCCGCCCGAGCAAACCCCTGGGATCCTCTGGATCCACGGAGGCGGCTATTCAACCGGTATGGCGGAAATGGCGTATTTTTCCCGCCCTCTTGCCTTGGTGAAAAAATACG
The DNA here is from genome assembly GCA_015065325.1 of Oscillospiraceae bacterium. Classification (GTDB taxonomy): domain Bacteria; phylum Bacillota; class Clostridia; order Oscillospirales; family SIG627; genus RGIG5579. Next base: position 67,583 of record SVQO01000009.1, read on the forward strand.
GGGCGGTGGTGGTGTGCCTGAATTACCGTCTTTCGGGAGAAGCTCCCTACCCCGCCGCGCTGGAGGATTGCCACAGTGCCCTATGCTGGCTTCGGGATCACACCGAGGAGCTTGCCGTAAACAGCAGTCAAATTATGGTAGGCGGCGAAAGCGCGGGTGGCGGACTGACCGCGGCGCTTTGTATGTACGCGAGGGACAAGGACAGCGTAAGGATCGCCTATCAGATGCCTCTGTGCCCTATGCTGGACGACCGTGATACCGACTCCTCCCGCAACAACCACGCTCTCGTCTGGAATACCCGCCGCAACCACGCCGCGTGGAAAAAATACCTGAAGGACGTAAAAGAGATCTCCCCTTACGCCGCGCCTGCCCGTCAGACCGACTACCGTCTGCTCCCTCCCGCCTACACCTTCGTCGGGGATATCGAGCCCTTTTATCGAGAGACCCTGACCTACGTGGAAAACCTCAGAAAAGCGGGTGTGGAAGCCACGGTGGACGTCTATCCGAAATGGTTCCATTCCTACGATCTGTTTCTCCCCTTCACATCGAAAGGAAAAAAGGCGATCCGCGCCTTCGAGGAGCGGTTCCAATACGCCGTCAAACACTATTTTGCACCGCAAAACAAGGAGGAAAAAACATGCTGACACTGATCTGTTACCCCAAGTGCACCACCTGCCAAAAAGCCCAAAGGTGGTTGGACGAAAAAAAGATCCCTTACGTTTTTCGGGATATCAAAGCGGACAACCCCTCCTACGAGGAACTGACCCGTTGGCATCTGAAAAGTGCTTTGCCCCTGAAAAAATTTTTCAATACCAGCGGTCTCATTTACAGATCCCTGGATCTGAAAAGCAAGCTTCCCGAAATGGAGGAGCAGGAAATGCTTTCGCTCCTTGCCTCCGACGGAATGCTGGTCAAGCGACCCCTGCTTTTGAGTGAAGATTTCATTTTGGTAGGCTTCAAGCAAGCAGAGTGGGAAAAAGCTCTTCTGTAAATTGTCGCCTGCGAAGCGACCAAACCTCTCTTTCAACGGTGTAAGATAGAGCCATCAAATGAAAGAGAGGTTTTTTCTTATGAAACAAACAAAAGGTATCACCGAGCTGGTATTCATTCTGGATCGAAGCGGATCTATGGCAGGCCTGGAAAGCGACACCGTCGGCGGCTTCAACGCCATGATCGCAAAACAGAAAAAGCAGGAGGGGAAATGCTTCGTTTCCACCGTTCTGTTTGACGACGAAAGCGAGGTGCTCCACGACCGAATTCCTTTGGAGGCCGTTCCTCAAATGACGGATCGGGACTACACCGTCCGTGGATGCACCGCTCTGATCGACGCCATCGGCGGCGCCGTCAAGCATATCGGCAATATTCACAAATACGCCCGCCCCGAGGACGTCCCCGGTCATACCATGTTCGTCATCACCACCGACGGAATGGAGAACGCCAGCTTCCGCTACGACTCCGACACTGTCAAAAAAATGATCGAACAGAAAAAGGAGCTGGGCTGGGAATTTCTCTTCATCGGTGCCAACATCGACGCGGTGGAAACCGCCGCCCGTTACGGCATCGCAAAGGATCGCGCCGTCAATTACAACGCGGACGCCAAGGGTACGGGCGTTCTGTACGACTCGGTATCCGATGCCGTATGCTGTATCCGTGCAAACGCTCCCTTGAGCGCCGAGTGGAGTCAAAAAATCGACGAGGATTACAAAGCGCGCGGCAAAAAAAAGTAAAAACAATCGTTGCGGAACGGGCAATCAAGTAAGCCTTGCATTTTTCGACGGAAAGTGCTAAAATGAATTATCTCAATTATGGAGGCAAAGTATGAAGATTTGTCCAATTTGTAATCACCAAAACGAAGATTCCGCAAAATTCTGCGACGGTTGCGGATCTCCTCTGACCGAACAATCCGCCCAAGCTCCCGCACCGAACGCGGCAGATCCTGCTTTCACGGAGATTCCTTCCGCCCCCGCTTCCGAAGCACCCGCCGAGAAGCCCAAGAAAAAGAATTTTCTGAGCAAAAGACTTTTTTTGATCTTAGGCGGCGCTCTTTCCGTTGCCGGTATCGTTGTGCTCATCGGTGCTCTGACCAACTGGTTCGGTCTCGTTTCCCCGTTGCAGGGCTTATTTAAGGCGTTTGCCAAAACCGCAGAGGCAGAAAGCCTGACGATCTCCGTAAAAGCAAAGATGGGAGACGAAAAAGCAAAGGGCTCCTTCCGCTACGTAATGGATCCCGATGAGGAAACGCTGGCCTTTCTCGGTGAAATGGAAGAAGACGGCCGTAACCAAAAGATTGCTCTCTACAAGGGCGACCTCATCCGGATCACTACCTCGGATAATATGGATTTTGATTCCTACAATTATGCGAACATTCAAGAGAATGCTCTGGACGAAGACGATTTCTTCGAGAAGCTGGAAGATCTCAAGGAGGAGGCAGAGGATCCCGATTGGGAGGAATACGTTGAAAACGCCGGGCTGGAGGACTACATTGACGCCGACGAAATCGAAGCCTTCTTTGAAGATTTCTACAAAGACAAGCTTTGCGACTCCGAGTGGCTGGAGGAGTATCTCGGCTTTGAAAAAGACGGCAACACCTACGCTTTCGAACCGGATCCGGACGATTTGGCCGAGGAAATGCTTGAAGTTCTGATCGATTCCGACGTGTTGTCCCGCGACGCACGAGACAGCCTTAAGGATCTCCGTGACGATATTGAAGACGTCGATCTGGACAACGTAAAGGTCAGAATCGCCTTTACCGTAAAGCGCGGATATATCTCCGAGATCGAATTTCATCTGAAGGTGAAGGGCGGAGAAACGCTCAGCATTGAAATTGAGATCACCGACCCGAACAATACCGAGATCTCCTCCTCCGAGCTTAAAAAGGTCAAAAAAGCAGCGGAGCAGATCATAGAGCAAAACACCTGCAAGGAATGCGGACATTACGGCCTGGAAAATCACGGAGATTGCAGCGAATGCGGCGCACACGGGTACATCGGCTATGACGGCAAGGTCTGCTGGGACTGCTACAATAAGCCCGATTACAGCTACGCCGGACGCGGATACTGCTGCGATTGCGGATACTACCGAGAGACCTATTATTCTTATTACAAGTACCGGATGTGTGAAAGCTGTATCGAAGACAATTACTATTACTCCTCCAACAAAGGATATTGCTTCGAATGCGGAGACTACGAATATCTGTACAGTTCCGGAAAATGCTACGATTGTTATTGATTTTTTCAAATTGGTAAAGAATTACCCGTTGCCGCTGCAACGGGTAATTTCCTTTTTACGGCTTGGAGTAAAAAATCCTTGCTTTTTTTCCGAAAAGATGATAACATAAAGATAACCTACAAAAAGGAGGAAAACGAATGAAAATTTGTCCGAATTGCAATAGAGAAAATGACGACGCAACAAGGTTTTGTGCTTCTTGCGGCACCCCCTTTGAGCAAGTGCCCGAGGCTCCCGTAGCACCCGAGACTCCCGTTGCACCCGAGACTCCTGCTGCACCCGAGACTCCTGCTGCACCCGAGACTCCTGTAGTACCCGAGACTCCTGCTGCACCCGAAACTCCTGCTGCACCCGAAACTCCCGTTGCACCCGAGGCTCCTGCTGCACCCGAAACTCCCGTTGCACCCGAGGCCCCTTTGGTAGCCGAAACTCCTGCAAAATTTGCAACCAAGGCCGCCAAGAAGAAGGGCGCGAAGAAAATCGCTCTGTTTGTAATCCTGGGTATTCTCGTTTTGGCCATCGCTACCGTAGTGGTGGGATTTTGCACCGATTGGTTCGGTCTTGCAAAAACCGAGAAGGAAGCTCCCAAGGAAAAAGTAGAGACCGCCAAGGATGAAAAGCCTGCCGAAACGCCCGAGCCGATGAAAAACCTTACCTGCAATATGAAAGCTAAGGTAAACGGCGGCACGGTAGAAGGCTCCTTCCGCTTCGTTCTTGATCCCGAAGAAGAAAAGTTCATTATTTTCGGTGAAGCAGAAGCTGAAGGCGAAGACGTCAAGCTGCTGCTTTACAAGGGTGACGGTTATCTGTACACAAAGGATTATGCCGAGATCCAGGAAGACGTCCTTGATGAAAAGGAATTCTTCAAGAGCCTGAAGGAAGCACAGGAAAAGAGCGAAGTGAAAGTCGATATGGAAGAACTTCTGGAGGAGGCTGATCTTACCGATTACATTGACTCCGACGAAATCGAGCCCTTCTTCAAGGAACTGGGAGAAAAGCTTTCCGACCCCAAGTGGCAGGAAACCTACCTGGGTTATAAGAAGGACGGCAATACCCATTCCTTCGAGCCTGATCTTCCCGCCCTTTTTGAAGATCTGAGCAAAGCTCTCGTTGAATCCGATCTTTTGACCAAAGATGCAAAGAAAGCTGTTAAAAACTTCCTTTCCGATGATGATCTGATGGAAACGCTGGGCATTGAGCAAATTGACTTTAGCTTCTCCGTTACGGAAAAAGACGGATATGCCTCCAAGATTGAGCTTGAAATGGCTATGGGCTTCTCTGCTCTCGTAAAATTGGAAATGGATTACCTCGATATCAACAAGACCAAGATCGATGAAAAAGAAATCGAGGAATTTATTGAAAAGACGGAAAAGTTGATCGAGGAAAACACCTGTGAGGAATGCGGCGAGCCTTTGTTCTACTATGAAGACTCCGACCACGGCGACTGTGAAGAGTGCGGTGAACACGGAGACCTCTACGATGGCTATTGCTGGGATTGCTACTACGCGGCAGATCCCGCCTAAACGAATAACAAAAAACACCCATCGGGTGTTTTTTGTTTTTTGCCTTCACGCTTTCTTCAATATTTTTTCAATCTTTCGTGGTATGATGGAAATACGGAGGATTTGCCATGAGACTTTTACTTGTTGAAGACGAACAAAGAATGGCGCAGGCACTTTGCGAGCTTCTGCGCCTTGAAAAATACGAGGTCGATCATTTCGCAAACGGTCTCGACGGTCTTTCTGCCATAGAGAGCGGCATCTACGATATCGTGATCCTGGACGTCATGCTTCCCGGAATGAACGGCTTTGAAATTGCAAAGCAAGCCCGAAAAAAAGGGATCAAAACGCCGATTTTGATGCTTACGGCAAGATCGGAGCTGGATGACAAGGTGGAGGGACTGGACAGCGGTGCGGACGATTATCTGACCAAGCCCTTTATGACCGGTGAGCTTCTTGCAAGGCTTCGTGCCCTGGGCAGGCGGAGTTTGGGTGCCGCCGACGGGCTTCTTTCCTTTGGCGATATCACCCTGGATACCAATACTCTGATGCTGGAGGCGTCGGGAAGCGGCCTGAGCGTAAGACTGGGAGAGAAGGAATACCGCATTCTGGAATATTTGATCGCAAACGGCGGTCAGATCCTGACCCGAGAACAGCTTGCCCTGAAGATTTGGGGCTTTCAGAGCGAGACCGAATACAACAACGTAGAGGTATATATGTCCTTTACCCGCAAAAAGCTGGCGTTCGTGGAGGCAAAAACCAAGATCAAGGCGGTGCGGGGCGTAGGCTATGAATTGAGGTGTGACGATGTTTAAAAAAACCAGATGGAAGATCGTCGCAACCGTAATGACCGTTCTGGTGCTCCTGTGGGTGGGAACGCTGGGGGTGATCTATGCTTCCAGCTACTACGAAATGAAGATGCAAAACCAGCGGATGCTCCGGGCACACGCGGAACTGTACGCACCGGGGCAAGGGGAAAGCAAATTCACGGATTTTCGCCCCAAGCCGGACGGAGCTCGGGGCAGGAAGCCCGACTTTGATCCCAACTCTCCTCAGTTTCACCTATCCACCTTTTATACCGTAGCCCTATCTCCCGACGGCGAGGTGCTCGAGACTCGAAACGAATTTTCCGCGGTGCATACGGACAAGGAGCTGGAAGAAATGGCAAAGCGCATCGTGGCGGACGGAAAGGAATCGGGCTCGGAAAACAACCTTACGTTTTTCAAAGCAGATAAAGGCTCCTACGTTCTGGTTGCCTTTATGGATAATACCGTGGTCAACGAAAGCGCCATGACCCTGTTTCGCTACACCTTGATCTTCGGCGGTGCGGCCTTGGTTCTGTTCTTCTTTCTGTCGGTATTTCTGGCACGAAAGATCGTAGATCCCCTGGAGGAAAGCTATCAAAAGCAAAAGCAGTTTATTTCCGACGCGGGTCACGAGCTGAAAACTCCCGTATCCGTGGTCAACGCCAACGCGGAGCTGCTTTCCCGCCAGATCGGAGACAATCAGTGGCTCAGTAACATCCGTTATGAAAATGAGCGTATGAGGGTTTTGATCACCCAGCTTCTGGATTTGGCAAGAACCGAAAACGCCGCACCCCAAACGGAAGCCATCGATTTCAGCCGTCTGGTGGCGGGAGAAGCTCTCCCCTTTGAAAGCGTTGCCTTCGAAAAGGGCTTGGTGCTGAATACCCGTATTGCAAACGGCATCGGTACAAACGGCAACAGCACGCAGCTCAAGCAGCTCGTCTCCATTCTTCTGGATAACGCCATCCGCCACAGCAAGGAGCAAGGAGAGGTGCTTTTGACACTGACGCGGGAGCGTGGCTTTGCAAAGCTTTCCGTAATCAACCGAGGAGACGAGATCCCGATTGCCGAGAGGACAAAGATCTTTCAGCGCTTTTACCGTATGGATCCCGCCCGCAACGGTGAAGACGGGCACTACGGACTGGGACTGTCCATCGCCCGCGCGATCACGCAATCTCACAAGGGACAGATCGAGGTACACTGCAAGAACGGTCTGGTAGAATTCAGAGTACTGATCCCCGCCTTGTAATTTTTCCGAAAAATTCAATCAAACTTCAATCTTCCTCCTGTAAAATCGCATCATTGCGAAACAGGAGGATTTTTTTATGGCGTTTCAAACCGTATTCAAGCGGTACGAATTGAAATACCTGCTGACGCCGGAGCAAAAGGAAAAGGTGCTGGAGGTTATGACACCCTATATGAAGCCGGACCCTTACGGCAGGACCACCATCCGCAATCTGTATTTCGATACGGATACCTTTCTTTTGATCCGACGCTCCATCGAAAAGCCGATGTACAAGGAAAAGCTGCGGGTACGCAGCTATCAAAAGGCAGACGACGACAGTACGGTCTTCGTGGAGCTGAAAAAGAAATTCGAAAAGGTTGTCTATAAGCGCAGGATCTCCTTGAAGGAAAGTGAAGCGATGCAATGGCTGGCGGGAAAGAGCCACCCCGACGGGCGCACCCAGATCTCCGATGAGATCGATTACGTTCTCTCCTATTACGGTACCCTTCACCCCACCGTATTTCTATCCTACGAAAGAGAAGCCTATTACGCCAAGGACGACGGCGGCTTTCGAATAACCTTTGACGAAAACGTCCTTTCCAGGCAGAGTGATCTTTCCCTGCGATCCGAGGTAGGAGGCACGCCCCTGCTTCCCGAAGGGCGGATCCTGATGGAGATCAAATGCGGCGGAGGGATGCCCCTTTGGATGACACGGCTCCTCTCGGAGCAAAAAATTTACAAAACGTCCTTTTCCAAATACGGAACGGCGTACAAAACCGAAATTTTCCCGCTTTTGAACAAAACGAATCAAACGATAACGGAGGTAGTACAAAATGCTCGATCAATGGTTTAAGGGTTTATTTGATTCCGATCTGGTTACGGTGATCAGTATCACCGACTTCCTGCTTTGTCTCGGCTTTTCTTTGGGGCTGGGACTGATCATGTCGCTGACTTATATGGTCCGCACCCGTTACACCAAAAGCTTCGTGGTGACCCTGGCACTTTTGCCCGCGGTGGTGTGCGTGGTCATTATGCTGGTCAACGGAAACGTAGGCACGGGTGTTGCCGTGGCAGGTGCCTTCAGCCTCGTGCGCTTCCGCTCCGTCCCGGGAACGGCTAAGGAGATCTGCGCGCTGTTTCTCGCAATGGGTGCGGGGCTGATCGCGGGAATGGGGTACCTTGGCTTTTCCGTTTTGTTTACGGTGGTAATGTGCGTAATGTTTTTGCTTTACAGCTTTTTGGATTTCGGCGAAAAAAGACGGGCGGCAACCTACAAGGTCCTTTCGGTCACGATTCCCGAAGATCTGGACTATTCCGAAATTTTTGACGATATTTTCCGTGAATTTACCGTATCCCATTCCCTTTCCCGCGTAAAAAGTACCAATATGGGAAGTATGTTCAAGCTGAAGTACAACGTGGTTCTGCGTGACCCCAAGCGGGAAAAGGAAATGATCGACAAGATCCGTTGCAGAAACGGAAATCTTGAGATCACCGTATCCGCGCAGGAAACCGTAGGTGCAGAATTATAAGGAGACTTTTATGAAAAAAGCTTTGATACTTTTCTTATCCTTTCTTCTTGTGTTCTCCTGCCTTGCAGGATGTGCAGACGAGGGGCAAACAGAGCAGAAAAAAACGCAAGGCTCTGCTAACGCCTCTCCCGTGAAGGTGGATTTTTCCAAAACCGACGCGGATCTGTTTACCGACCGCGACCTGGACGATGAATACGACGAAGACAGTGCCGTTACCGTCAAGCTGAACGGAAGCGGCGCCTCCTCAAGCTCCGACAGCGTAAAGATCACCAATTCGAAAATTCTGATCTCCGAGGAAGCTACTTACCTGATCTCCGGAAAGCTGAGTGACGGTATGATCATCGTGGACGCCCCCGACACCGCAAAGATCAGACTGATTTTCGACGGAGCGGAGATCACCAGCAAAACCTCGGCACCCCTTTATATCATCGAGGCAGATAAGGTCTTCGTGACCCTTGCAAAGGGAAGCGAAAACACCTTGAAAAACGGCGGCAGTTTTACTGCCATCGACGACAACAATATTGACGGCGCCGTCTTTTCCAAGCAGGATCTGACCTTGAACGGTTCGGGCTCCTTGACCGTGTCCTCCCCCGGCGGTCACGGCATCGTCTGCAAGGACGATCTGGTCTTCACGGGCGGCAATTACGTAGTGGAAAGCGCTTCTCACGGACTGGATGCCAACGACAGCATACGCATTAAAAACGCGACTCTTTCCTTTGATTCGGGCAAGGACGCCATCCACGCAGAAAATTCGGACGACACTGCCCTGGGCTTCGTTTATATTTCAAGCGGAACGGTGAAAGGCGAAGCGGAGGGAGACGGCATTGACGCAGGCTCTTATTTTCAGATGGAAGGCGGCACGGTGGATCTTGTGACCGGCGGCGGAAGCGAAAACGGAAGCAAGGCGCAATCTGACCACTACGGAAGCTTTTTGGGAGGCGGAGGCGCAAGACCCGGTGGCGGCGCCCGCCCGATGAGTATGCAAAACACCGCCACCTCCTCTGCCGATGAAAGCAGTACCAGTATGAAGGGCTTGAAGGCGGCAAACAGCCTTCTGATCTCCGCCGGAACAATCACCTTGAACTCCGCAGACGACGCCATTCACTCCAACGTTTCCGTGTTTATCAACGGCGGCACCTTTTCCCTAGCCACGGGAGACGACGCCATCCACGCAGAGGAAGTCCTGACGGTCACAGCAGGAAAGATCGTCATTACCGAGAGCTACGAGGGGCTTGAAGCCTTGAACATCGACGTTCGCGGCGGAGATATCAAGCTTGTCGCCTCCGACGACGGACTGAACGCCGCGGGCGGAACCGACCAAAGCGGCACCACGGGCGGACGTGACGGAATGTACGGCGGCGGCCGCGGCGATATGGGAGGCAAAAAACCGGACGGTATGGGCGGCGGAAAGCCCGGCGGTATGGGAGGAGGCGGGATGCCCTCCAATTCCAACGGAAGCATTAAGATCTCCGGGGGAAAGCTCTATATCAATTCCTCCGGCGACGGGCTGGATGCCAACGGAACGCTGGAGATCAGCGGTGGCTATACCGTGGTGACAGGCCCCACCCAAGGCGATACGGCAACGCTGGATTACGATAAGAGCGGCGTTATCACCGGGGGCACCTTCATCGGAACGGGTGCAGGCGGAATGGCACAGACCTTCAGCGATTCCGAGCAGGGCGTCATCGCTCTGAACGTAGGCAATCAATCGGCAGATACCAAGATCGTTCTGAAGAATTCAAGCGGAGAAACCATTTTGGAGCACGCGCCCGAGCTAAGCTTTGCCGTGGTGATCCTTTCGGATCCCGAAATCAAAAAAGGCGAAACCTATACCGTTTCCGTAGGCTCCGAAACGGGAGAATTCCAAGCAAGCTGACAAAAAAGAAAAAGCCACGCGGCTTTTTCTTTTTGCTCATAATCAGGTGCTTTGCTTTTTATTCTTTTGTATATGCTTTTCGATAATCCCGCGGAAGCATCCCGGTAACGTCGCGAAAGGCAACGGTAAATTTGCTTTGGTTTTCATACCCCACAGCACGGGCGATTTCGGCTACGGAAGCACCGCTTCCGTAAAGTAGCTCCTTTGCACGCTTGATCCGATATTCCTTCATATATCCGCCGATGGATTGCCCAAACATCCTTTTAAAGGTATTTTTCAGCGTGGTCTGATTAATATGAAACCGTAAAGAAAGCTCCTCGATAGTATATCGTCCGGAAAGGTCCCTTATAAGAAACTCATGCACCTCATTTACGATCTGCACGGCAGAATCCACTGCGGCAGATGCTGCCTCACTCAACGAACTCTCCGTCGGACAAGCCACCTCCACGATCTGCTCGATCATTTCGTGCAAAACCTTCGCCCGCGCGGTCTTCGCCGCCGTATAATAGACCTCTTTTCCTTCCCGACGGCTCGTGATCAAGCCCGCGGTTTTCAAAAGTTTGAGATGGTGCGATACCACGGGACTGCTGGTATCCAGAAGCGCCGACAGATTGATGACACACTCCTCGCAGTGACACAGGATCCAAAAGATCTGTATGCGCTTGGCGTCACTCATTAATTTCATCAGGTCGGAAACCCGTTCAAAAATCTCTGCTTTGGGCATTTCCGTCCGCAGACGATCTGCATCGCATCCATGGTTATGGGGCAATGGGTTCCAATTCATCCTTTCACCTCCCGTTTCATCCCGATTATATCATTCCGCCCCCTTTTTTACAATACTACAGCAAAAAAAATAATCCATTCAGACAAAAGATTATTCCGATAAGAAGCCTTTTTTCCCGATATATTGACATTTTCATCCTTGCGCCATATACTGAAACTGACAATTAAACAATCTTTTAATCAAATCAGAAAGGGATATTTTGATATGAAAAAGACCTATAAGATCGAAGTGGATTGCGCCAACTGTGCGCTGAAAATGGAAGATGCTGCCAAAAAGACCGACGGAGTAACGGATGCCGCGATCAACTTTATGACTCAAAAAATGGTCGTGGAATTCGAGGACGGTACAGATGTGGATGCCGTAATGAAGACAGTTCTCAAAAGCTGCAAAAGGGTGGAAAGCGACTGCGAGATCTATTTCTGAGCCTCCATACGGCATTCTGCTTCCCGGTCGTCGGGAGTCGGGTGACGCTTTTTATGAAAGGAGACTGCTATGACAAAAAAACAAAAAAAGATGCTTTGGAGAATTCTTGCGGCTACGGCATTGCTGATCCTTCTGTCTCTGCTTCCCATCAAGGGTCCGCTTCGCTTCGTCCTGTTTCTGATCCCCTACCTGGTCATAGGTTACGACATTTTGATCAAGGCGGGAAGGGGCATCCTGAACCGACAGATTTTTGATGAAAACTTTCTGATGGCTATCGCTACCGTAGGCGCAATGATCATCGGCGCGGTACATAGCGGCGATTACGTGGAAGCCATCGCCGTAATGCTGTTTTATCAGGTAGGCGAGCTGTTCCAAAGCTACGCAGTGGGAAAAAGCCGCAAAAGCATCAGTGCGCTGATGGATATTCGACCCGACTATGCAAATATTGAGAAGGAGGGAGCGCTGATTCGCCTGCCTCCCGACGAGGTGGAGATCGGAACGGTCATTACTGTTCAGCCCGGTGAAAAAATCCCTCTGGACGGTATAGTCGTAGAAGGGACGTCTTCTCTGAATACAAGCGCTCTGACCGGAGAAAGCCTCCCCCGCGACGTGGGAATGGGAGACGAGGTTCACAGCGGATGCATCAATATAAGCGGCGTTTTAAAGCTTCGCAGTACCAAGGAATTCGGTGAATCCACAGCATCCAAGATCCTCGACCTGGTGGAAAATGCAAGCTCACGTAAATCCGAAACCGAAGCCTTTATTACCCGCTTTGCCAAGATCTATACTCCAGCGGTATGTATCAGCGCTTTGGCGCTGGCACTGCTTCCCCCTCTCGTCAGCCTTTTCTTTCTTGAAACAAGCGCTCGCTGGAGCATTTGGCTTTACCGCGCGCTGACCTTTTTGGTAGCAAGCTGCCCCTGTGCACTGGTAATCAGCATTCCTCTCACCTTTTTTGCGGGAATCGGCGGTGCGAGCAAGGAGGGCATTTTGGTCAAAGGTTCCAACTTTTTGGAAGCCTTGTCCCAAACCGACTGCGTAGTAATGGATAAGACGGGAACCTTGACTCAAGGAAGCTTCGAGGTTACGAAAATTCACTGCGAGTCCCTTTCCGAGGAGGCTCTTTTAGAACTTGCCGCTCTTGCGGAAATCGCCTCCTCTCACCCCATCGCCCAAAGCTTGCAGCGCGCCTACGGCGCCCCTCTTGACCGAAACAGAGTCAGCCGAGTGGAGGAAATCGGCGGAGGCGGCGTACTCGCCACGGTCGATGCCGGACGGGTCGCAGTCGGAAACGAGAAGCTGATGATACAAATCGGCGTACCATGTTCCACCTGTCAGCAAACGGGCACCGTGATCCATATTGCCGTTGAAAATGAATACGCGGGATATATCCTGATCTCCGACGAGCTCAAGCCTACCTCCTTCAAAGCGATCTCGGAACTGAAAAAAGCCGGGGTAAAACAAACGGTTATGCTGACCGGAGATACAAAAGCAGTTGCCGAGCAGGTAGCTGATACCCTTGGCATCGCAACCGTTTACAGTGAGCTTCTGCCGCAGGATAAGGTTGACCGCGTAGAAGCACTTCTTTCAAAAAAACCAACAAAAGCAAAGCTTGCCTTTGTAGGTGATGGGATCAACGACGCACCCGTGCTTTCCCGCGCGGATATCGGAATCGCGATGGGCGCTATGGGATCCGATGCCGCCATAGAAGCCGCCGACGTGGTTCTGATGGACGATGATCCTTTGAAAATCTCCAAAGCAATCAAGATCGCCCGAAAGTGCCTGTGGATCGTGCACCAAAATATCGTCTTTGCCATCTCCGTAAAGATCCTGTCCCTTGTCCTCGTTGCCTTCGGTGCAGCCGGTATGTGGCTTGCCATTTTTGCCGACGTGGGCGTGATGATCCTCGCCGTCCTCAACGCCATTCGCGCCCTGTTCGTAAAAAAGTTGTAAAAACAAAAAAAGCCGTGCTTTGCACGACTTTTTTGTTTTGTCTATGGTCTACAAAAAAGATATTTTTGCCGTTTTAGCGTATGAATTCGAACTCTTACAAAAATCACGGCGAAGCCGTGTATATCATCAAGACGAAGTCTTGCATATCATCAATTCCGTAGGAATTGTATATCATCATTGCGAAAGCGGTTTTGATACACACCTAAAGGTGTGATGATATGCAGTCCTGATGGACTGATAAGATACAACGATAGCATTACTATCGTTGATGATATACCATTGCTTTCGCAATGGATAAAAAATCGACAGGTCGAAACCTGTCGATTTTTGGCGCAGAGAGTGGGATTCGAACCCACGTGTGCTTTCGCACAAACTGATTTCGAGTCTTTTAGCCTTTGGACACTTGCTGATTTTTGCAGGATTTTTTAGGTGGCTTTATATTCGCTGAAACCCGCATAAAATAAGGCTTTTTCGGACATCGCTCCATCAAAGCTCCGCTTTCCCTAAGTGCGTTCGAATCGAATCAAAAATCGCATTTAGGAGAGAACTGAGGGCGTTTTGGAGAGAACTCAGGAGAGAACAGCCGCAAAACAAAACACATTGGCAATACACACAGGACGAACTTCAAACCGACAAATTAGTTTGAAAGGCGTATTGCTATGAAATATCACAAACCGATTAACTGGAACGAAGTTCCCGACGTTATTACGAAAGAGCAATTCTATCGCATCTGCCATATTAGTAAATCCACGGCTCTGTATCTGCTAAAAAGCGGAGCAGTCCCTTGTGAGTATTCGGGCAAGAAAACCCGTTGCTACAAAATCAAGAAAGATGATGTAAAAAAGTATTTGGAGAGCAAAGGTAAATTCCCCGAATACTATGCCACACCTAAAGGCTGGCATAGGGGTTATCGAAAAATATCGCTTCCGACGAATATGACCGATGCCACGTTAAAATTGCTTCACGAGTATTATTCCGATCTTTTATCCGACTACAAGAACGTTATTTCCTCTCATGAGGTCGTTAAGTTGACCGGATATGCAAAGACCACCATTAATAATTGGTGCGGTAAAGGACAGCTTAAGCACTTTATAAAGCATAATACCTATTACATCCCCAAAGTATTTCTAATCGAGTTCTTTTGCTCACCGTATTTTCGCAGTATTATCCGTAAAACCTCTTGGCATATACAGACCATCAATGAGTTCCACCACCTTATGCAAAAAGAACAGAGCAAATAACAGCTTTTGAGCACCTACCTTCGGGTGGGTGCTTTTTCAATGTGCGATTTCAAAATTTGCACAATCGCACTCCAAAAAGCTTTTTGCTACACTATAGCCGTAAGGAGGTGCAAACAATGGCACGATTTATTGAAGAATTTTATTACGGCAACATCGATCCACAGGCTCGTAGCACAAAGCAAAATAAGACGGTACAAAAGGAAATGGCGGTTCTAACAAAAACCGAGGAACAGCTCACCAACGCCCTGCAAGACGAGCAAAAGAAATGGTTCCTCGACTTCTCAAACGCTTGGAGCATCGTCAACGGTGAATCTAATCTTGATAGCTTTATTATGGGTTTTCGTCTCGGCGCAAATTTCACCTACGATGCTTTTATCTCGACCGAAACCCCGTTTGAAGATCTGCTGAAGGAATCGTAAAGGAGGATACATATGAAATCAATATTTGAACAACAGGGCGGCACTTATACGATGCAGGGCGATTACCGCTTGCCAAACCTGCTCCCACCCACCGAAGAAGAACGCCCTATCGGTGTGTGGGGACAACGCAGACTGAATTATTTAAAGCACCATCGCAAAGTCTTGTACTATAACCTTCTCACTTCCGGTAAGCTCCATTCCCACCTCGCAGACATCGAAGAACAAGCCCAAGACCTCTTTTCTCGGCTCGTAAAAGAACACGCCGAAAAAGAATGCATCACCGAACAACTCAAAGCCACCGACCCAATGAAGTGGGTGAAGAAGATGAACAACATCCGTAAGCGTGTAACTGAAATGGTCAACACAGAAGCAATATTTTTGTAGGAGTTATTGGCATCACGATACTATAAATTTAGAAGCACTTATATACACTAAATGAGTCTCCTATTTGTCAGTAAAATATAAAACAAAAAAGTTGCACATCTAATCAAGAACGTTAGATGTGCAACTTTAGTTATATGAATATGTCATAAACACATATATAAAACCAAACGAAAAATTCAAACGCATTATTGTGGAACAAGTCAAAGCTTTTTATAGTTTTCTAACACCCGCTGCTTAAGAATGTTATAACGTTCAGCAACGTTACCTGTTTCTAAAAGATCATCTCTATTCCAATAGGTAACATTTTTGAAGATTAAATTACTTTGAAATTGTTGCTTTGTAAGATCTACTTTTATTCCTAAAATTTTATTCCAATAGTGTACTATACCTGTTTCTGACACTCCACTAAATATTTTTCCTCCGAAGTATTCATTAAACAGAAGTGCTGTTATAGCGCACTGACCTAACGCTGGGTTTTCTGGTGTCCAATTAGGAGCATCTTTGTGGTAAGCTGT
>SVQO01000026.1 GCA_015065325.1 Oscillospiraceae bacterium
GTGGAAGCCCCCGCACCCGTGGAAGCCCCCGCACCCGTGGAAGCCCCCGCGCCCGTGGAGGTGCCCGCACCTGTGGAAGCCCCCGCACCCGCGGAAGCACCCGCGCCTGTGGAAGCACCCGCACCCGTGGAAGCACCCGCACCCGCGGAAGCCCCCGCACCTGTGGAGGTGCTCGGTACCGATCCGCTTCCCAAAGCTACCGTGACGAAAGAAAAAAAGAAGGTGCCCAAGTGGGTACTTCCTTTGGTCGTTCTGGTGCTTTTGGTGGCAGTGGTGGTGGGACTGGTGCTCGTAGGTGTATTTGACAAGGAGCCTTCTGATTCCGAGGATGTCTCCGCTTCGGCGGACAAGAAGCTGACCGGGGAAAGCAACAAAAAGCCCCAGGTGCCCGATACCGAGGACAAAAAGACCGCACCCGCTACCGAAGCGGACGAGGATAACGAGACCCGCGAAAAGCCCAATACCAAGGTTCCCTCCCGTACCGTGATGCTCTACGTCGTAGGTTCGGATCTGGAGAGCCGCTACGGTGCCGCTACCATGGACCTTATGGAGATCGAGGCTTCCGGCGTGAATGAGAAAAAGACCAACGTTCTGGTTTACACCGGCGGTGCAAAGGAATGGCAGAACACGCTGGTAGACGAGGATGAAAACTATATTCTGCTTCTGGAGGACGAGGAGCTGACGGTCGTGGAGTCCCACAAGGCGAAGAATATGGGCAAGGCGGCTACCTTGACGGAGTTTTTGGAATATTGCGAGGAAAATTACCCCGCGGACGAATACGAGCTGATCTTCTGGAACCACGGTGCAGGCCCTCTTTACGGCTACGGTCTGGACGAGAAAAACGGAGATCTTTTGTCCCTGCAGGAGCTTTCGGATGCGCTGGAGGACTCTCCCTTCGGAAAAAGCAAAAAGCTGGAGCTTCTGGGCTTCGACGCTTGTCTGATGGGAAGCATTGAGACCGCTTGGGTGTTCCGCGATTACGCCGAATATTTCGTGGCGTCTCAAGAGATCGAGCCCGGTCAGGGCTGGGATTACGCCTTCCTTTCGGAGCTGGACGGATGTAAGAACGGCGACGAGGTGGGCAAGGTCATTGTTGAATATTACTTTGATTTTTACGAAGATCTGTTTAAAAAGAGCCCCAGAGCAGAAACGGAGATCACCCTTTCCTGCGTGGACCTTTATGCTCTCGGCGACGTGGAAAAGGCGCTGGAGGAGCTGTTTGAGAACATCGACGACGATCTGGGAGACGGAACCATCAAGGAGATCTCCCGTTGCCGCTATAAATCCAAGGCATTCGGTAAATTTGCCAGCTCTACCAGCTACGATCTGGTGGATCTGAAGCATCTTGCCACCCTTTTGGAGGACGAGTATCCCGACGAGGCGGAGGCTCTGCTGGACGCACTGGAGGAATACGTGGTATATGAGGATTCCAACGTGAAAAACGCCGGCGGCGTTTCTATTTACCACCCCTACGATACCCCCACTCTTGCGAAGGATGCGTCAAAGCTTCTGAACGCTCTGTCCTTTGCGCCCAAATACGTTACTTATATCAATAATTTCTCCAAGGAGCTGAGAAAATCGGGCTCCGGCTCCAATTACCGCAGTTTCTCCAAAAATACGGGCGAGGTCAGCGTAAGCGGTGACAAGAGCGATCTTTCCATGCAGCTGACGAAGGAGCAACTGGAGACCTTCTCCTCTGCAAAATACTATATTTTCAAGGAGCTCCCCGCCGAGGAGACCTTCTCCAAGCAGAAGGAATACCTCAATATCTTCTCCGGTCAGGACGTGACCCTCTCTGCAAGCGGTGAGCTGAGTGCCACCTATCAGGGCAAGGCGGTCTTTGCAAAGAAGACCTCCGACGGAGAATACTCCGAATTTCCTCTGTCTATGTACCAGATCTACGACGGAACCTTAGAGGAAAAGTATTATTTCCCCTGTATGTTCTACGATCTGGACAACGGAGATTTCCCGGATCTGCTTCCCGCCAACTGGCTGATGAGGATCCGCGACGGAAAGCCCCAGCTTCTCAACGCCTACGATATGGCGTCGGACGAGAACAAGGAATTCCCCAACAAGTACCTTGTAAACGCCGAGGATTACGAGCTGTACTTCTTCGGTAACAATTCCTATACGGTGGGAACGGACGATAACGGCAATACCCAACTGACCTTTACGGGCAGCTCCTACGGCTTTGAATACGAAAGAGACGATTTTTCTCTGGAGCTTCGCCCCATTGATTACGACGACGGCTACTACGCCGTATTCGTTATCGAGGACGTTTACGGAAATACCCACTTCAGTTCTTTCTTCCGCCTCGGCGAATGACGATTTGATTCGAAATATCCTCGGAGCGATCCGAGGATATTTTTTGTAAAAAGGCTGTTGTTTTTAATATGAAAGAGTAAACAAGGAGGGTTTAAAAATGTTTGAGAATACGAAGGCGCTTTGTGCGCTTTTTCCGAAAATGGGTGTGCCCGGCTTTGATCTGATCGTGATGCGGGACGGAAAGGAGATCCTCCGTCACATGGGCGGCTATATGGATCTGGAGAAAAAAATTCCCGTACAGGGAAACGAGCTTTACAACATTTATTCCTGCTCCAAGCCCATTACCGTGACGGCGGCAATGCAGCTTTGGGAAAAGGGTCTGTTTGATCTCGAGGACGAGGTGAGCAAGTATTTGCCCGAATTCGGGAAAATGACCGTGCAAACGGAAAACGGTCTCGTTCCCGCCGAGCGCCCGATCTTGGTGCGCAACCTGTTTACCATGACTGCGGGCTTGTCCTATGCTCTGAAATCCCCCGAGCTTTTAAAGTTGAGGGAGGAGACCGAGGGACGGTGCGCCACCCGCGACTTTGCCCGTTATCTGGCGCGGGAGCCCCTGCACGCTCAGCCCGGCACCGAATACCGTTACAGCCTTTGCCACGACGTTCTGGCGGCTTTGGTGGAGGTGATCTCGGGACAGAAATTCGAGCAGTACGTGAAAGAGCATATTTTCCTGCCTATGGGAATGACACGCTCCGATTTTCTGCTGCCTATCGAGGATTACGACAAGGTGGCGACCCTCTATAAGTTTATGGAGGGCAAACCCGTTCCGATCACCAAGGTTCCCGGCTACCGTCTTGGCACCGAGCACGCCAGCGGCGGCGCGGGATGCGTTTCCACGGTGGAGGATTACGTTCGCTTTGCCGAGGGTCTGCGCACCCACACGCTTTTGAAAAAGGAGACCGTCGATCTGATCACAAAGCCCTGGTTGAATGAATCGGAGGCAAGAAGCTATCCCTTGAATGCTTATACCTACGGTTTGGGAATGCGTATGCGCAGACCGGGGAGCGCTGCGGCGGATTTTGGCTGGGGCGGTGCCGCGGGAGCAAGCCTTCATATCGACAGGAAAAACGGGATCAGCCTTTATTACAGCCAGCACCTTTTGGCTTCTCCCAACCAGTCGATCCGTCCCCAGATTTACAACGCCGTGCTGAAGGATCTTGGCTTTGACGTGCAGGTGAAATTCCCCGATGACGAAACATTGAATCAGCTGACCTACTGAAAAAAACTCCCGAGCACAGCTCGGGAGCTTTTTCTTGGGGTGGGTTATTTCTCGCGACGCTTTGCGAAAAAAGAAAGCTTGTTGACAAAATTCCGTTATTTTGGTAGAATGAGTCGAAAAAAGTCGCGATGCGGGATTTTCTCGCAAGGCGTGGAGATATAAAAATCAAAGGAGTCGTTCTATGGATTGGTGGGTAGCTTTGCGCACCGAGGTTTTCTTCATATTGGGAATCCTTGTTTATTATAAGGTCATTTATAAATACATTGGTTTTTTTTGCAAGGCAAAGACCTTTGCGCCTGCACCGAAAACGAAAAAGTACGGAATCGTCATTGCCGCGCGCAACGAGGAGCTGGTCATCGGGAATCTTGTGAACAGCCTGCACGATCAGACCTATCCGCGGGAGAATTTCCGCGTGTTCGTGGTTGCCGACAACTGTGACGAGGGAGACCGCACGGCACAGATCGCAAGAGAATGCGGTGCGACCGTTTACGAGCGCCATTGCCCCGAAAAAGCGAGAAAGGGATGGGCGCTGGAGTTTTTGTTTGAGAATATCGAAAAGGACTTCGGGATCCAAAGCTTTGACGGATTTTTGTTTTTCGATGCGGATAACGTGGTGTCCCACGATTATCTGGAACGGATGAACGAAGCGTTTTCCACGGGGGTTGATGGAGTGATCGGCTACCGCAACTCCAAAAACTTTGATCAGAACTGGATCTCCGCGCATTACTCCATTCATTTTATGCGCAGCTCTATGCAGCTTCACAGACCGAGAGGAAGACTGAATCTCTGTACCCATATCGCGGGAACCGGGTATTTGCTCTCCTCCGAAATGCTTAAGGACGGATGGCACTACAGCAGTCTGACCGAGGATACGCAGGCGACCATGGACTTTGCGGTACAGGGAAAGAGGATCGAGTACTGCGAGGCGGCGGAATTTTTCGACGAGCAGCCCTATCAGATCCGCGTTATGCTTCGCCAGCGAATCCGCTGGGCAAAGGGACGTATGGCGTGCTTCTTCCGCTACGGCGCAAAGCTGTTTTTCGGCTTGGTCCGCGTGTTTAAAAAGCAGAAAAAGGTAGAAGAGAGACCTTTGAAGGTGTTCGACTGTGAAAAGGGCAGCTTCAAGACCCTCTCCTTCCTCGGGAAGATCGGCTTTGTCATTGATCGGGTCATGGATCTTTGTAGCTTTGCGGTGTCTGCCTTTGCAAGACCCTTTAAGTGGATCGCCAAGAACTTTACCAATTTTGATATGATCCTGTATCTGTTCCCCGTAGGCTTTTTCAAGCGTATGGTCTGGATCGCCTTTTACGTTGCCAATTTCTGTATCGGGTGGAAGGCGGGCACCTTGCTTGCCGACGGACTCGGTCCCGTTGCCACAGGGCTTCTGGGAGCTCTGTTCGGAACGCTTTCGTCCTATATTTCCGCTATGCTCGGCGGTCTGATGGTGGTGATCCGCGAGTGGAAGCATATCCATTGCCCCAATAAATTGCGTCTTGCGTTTTATTTGCTTACCTGGCCCTTGCACGATATGATCTACCCCTTTATCTGTTTCGCGTCTTTGTTTATGCACGTTACCTGGAAGCCCATCAAGCACGACGTGGTCAAAACGCTGGACGATATCGACGGGTAAAAGCCCGTTTTCAAAAATCCTCGGAGGTTTCCGAGGATTTTTTGTCGATTGCCGTCAGCTATTGACAAATTCGGCTGAAATGTGTATAATTTGTTACAATATCATTTCGGGCGTGGATTGCGCGTTTTGGTATAAAAAAACGTTACATTTTTAGGAGGATACGTTATGAGTCTCGTTGGCGGTGCAGCGGGCGTAGCTGCAGAAGCTGCGGCTTTGGCTGCAAAAAGAGAAGCAATGAAAAAAGGCAAGACCGATGAGCAGAAGAGAGTGATCGATTTTCTGTTCAACATCGGTGAGAGCAGCGGATGCGGCTGCTTTGGCAAGGGTTCCAATATGACCATGCAGACTTATCTGAACCTGGTTCAGAATAAGTGCCAGAGCATGGACCTTCAGTCCCGTGCCATGGCAAAGATCGGCCTGGACCCCTCTCAGGTACAGGAAATTCCCCCCATCGTGCTGAGCTCCTTCGTTTATGACGACGACTGTCTGATCCGCGTGGATGACAATATCGCGGTTTCCAGCCAGTACAGCATCACCTGGATCTTCTTCAGCTCTACCCAGATGTACACCTACAAGTATATTTTTGATACCACCAGTGACAACACCTGGGAGATCACGCAGGACTTCTTCTATACCGACGTTACCTGTTTCAAGACAGAGCGTGCCATCAAGGAGAAGATCGACATTGCCGCAGGCTCCGGCTGCTTGAGCAGTGAGACCGTTACCAAGAACCACTACGTGGTTGACCGTCTGGAAGTGATCGTTCCCGGTGCTACCTACGCCTTCTCTCTGCGCAATTCCGATACCATCGAGCAGAGCATTCAGGCTGCAAAGGCTATGCTCCGCGAAAAGAAATATATTTAAGTGATTCGATCCGGCAAGGCGTTTATGCTTTGCCGGATCCTTTCCCGAGGCTGTTTTATGAGCGATTTTGATTTCCGCGTGGAGGGTGCTCCGGTGGTTTTTTCCACCCGTCCGCCCGTTCCCTATAACCCGCTTCACCGTCCGGAGATCCATTACCGCAAGCCGATTTTGGCGGCGGTGATCTGGCTGGTGTCTTTGGGGGCACTGATCCGGTGCGGGGTGCTTTGGTTTCCTCGCTACACCTTCCTTGCCTGTCTTGGCTGGACGCTTTTGTATTTTGCGCTGATCGCCAAGCGTGCGCTGATCTGGACGGTGCATTTGTATCAGAATAAGGCATCCGACCGTACCCGACTCAAATGCGTGTTTGAGCCAAGCTGCTCGGAGTATATGATCCTGGCGGTCAACAAATACGGTCTCATCCGCGGCGTGCTCAAGGGCGTTCGCCGTTTGCTCCGCTGTCATCCCCCCAACGGAGGAAAGGATTATCCGTGAAATCGGGCCTGCGGCTCGGTGAAAAAATGTTATGGTAGGCTTTTGGCGTTTTGCCAAAAGCCTGTTTTGCTTGATACGGCTTTTTGCCGTTCCGCGCACGAAACGTCAAGAATTTTTCTGCGAACAATCAGATATTTTGTGCGGAAAAGGTTGTTTTTGTCGCAAAAGAATGCTATACTGAAATGAATTGGAAACGATATCCGGAGGAAGAGATGGCAGTTTTAAAGTGCAAAATGTGCGGCGGTGACCTAAAAATCACAGAGGGTGCCAGCACCGCGGAATGTGAATATTGCGGAAGCGTACAGACCGTGCCCCGTGCGGACAATGAAAAGAAGATGACGCTGTTCGGCAGAGCCGGGCGCTTGCGTACTGCTTGCGAATTTGATAAAGCTGCGGGGATCTACGAGGCGATCCTGACGGACTTCCCCGAGGAGGCGGAGGCGTACTGGGGTCTGGTTTTGTGCAAATACGGCATCGAGTACGTGGAGTCTCCCTCCGACGGAAGAAGGGTCCCCACCTGTCACCGCTCCAGCTACGACAGCGTGCTGGAGGACGATAATTTCGAGCAGGCGATGGAAAACGCGGACGTGATCGCCCGGCGCCTGTACCGTGCGGAGGCAATGGAGCTGGAACGGCTTCGCAAGGGTATTTTAGAGGTATCCTCTGCCGAGGAGCCCTACGATATTTTCATCTGCTACAAGGAAACGGACGAAAACGGAGACCGCACGCTGGACTCCGTTCTGGCGCAGGATCTTTATGCCGCGCTGACCGAAAAGGGCTATCGCGTATTCTTCTCCCGCATTACCCTTAAGGGAAAGCTTGGCATGGATTACGAGCCCTATATCTTCTCCGCCCTCAATTCCGCCAAGGTGATGCTGGCGGTGGGTACACGCTACGAGTTTTTCAACGCGGTGTGGGTGAAGAACGAATGGAGCCGCTATTTGAAGATCTGCGAGGAGGACAAGGAAAAACACCTGATCCCTTGCTACCGCGACATTTCCGCTTCGGATATGCCCCGTGAGTTCAACCACTTGCAGGGCGCGGATCTGGGCAAGATGGGCGCGGTGCAGGACATCCTTTTCAATATGGGAAAATACATCCCCCGACAGAAGGAGACCCCCGTGGTGCAGAGCGCGGCAGCCGGCGGAAAGGATCAGCTTCTCAAACGGGGTAAAATGTCTCTGGAGGACAGAGCCTGGGCAGAGGCGGAGAAGCACTTCGAGGAGGTTTTGAACAGAGACGCGGAATGTGCCGAAGCATACGTCGGAAAGGCATTGGCACAGGCACGGTGCGGCAGTCTGCGGGAAATGGCGGTGGCACAGGTCAACCGTGCCGTCAACGAGCTGAAAAAGCAGAAGCTTTCCATTCCTTCCGATGAAGGGCGTATTTCCATGTCGGTGACGAACAACGCGGTTCCCGGGTATTTGGAGGCCGCCGAGATCCGCAAGCGCTATTCCTTCGATCTGACCTACGAAAGCGGGGTGGAGGCATGGCAGCAGCAGAAAGAGGAGGTTTTGAAGCGCTGGAACGAAAACCGCTTCTTGCACCGAGCCGCACAATTTGCCGACGGTGAGCTTGCAAGGATGCTGGAGGAGGCGAGAGCTCAGCTGGGTTCGGAGCTGGAGGAAAAAAGCACTGTTCTTCGCGAGGAGGAGAACCGTGCCCGCAACGAACTGGGGCAGCGTTACGCCGCTTTCCTGAATCAGGTGGACGGCGTTCTGGCGCAGAAATCGGCGGAAGCAAAGGACCAAATTCAACAAAACCGCGAGAACAGCTTGAAATCCTTGCGGGGGCTTCTGAATGAAAATGAAAACTTACTTGCCGAGCGGCGTAAGGGATTGAAGGGAA
This sequence comes from Oscillospiraceae bacterium, assembly GCA_015065325.1. GTDB lineage: Bacteria > Bacillota > Clostridia > Oscillospirales > SIG627 > RGIG5579. The sequence continues at coordinate 8,379 of SVQO01000026.1, forward strand.
TGTCCATTACAGGGTGGGTAATCGGTGCACTGGTCCTCACCGTTTTGTTCATTTCCCATATGGTGAATCAGCCCGGAAGCCAGAGTAACAGCGCGATGTTCCTAACTTACCTTGTATGGATCATTGTCATTGTAATCAATAATCACAAGGTCGGAAAAATGTGGAAAAAGTTCGGAAGCCGTTGCGCCGGCAACTTGTTCCAAAAAATAACCGTAAATCAAAAAAGAAAGCTTTTGATTGCGTATTTAAAAAATTCCATTGTTGAATATGAGAGCGCCGTCCAAACGATCCGTACCCAGATCCAGACCTTGGAGCGCGGCGGCGCCGTGCAAACGGGCGGCTTCGACATGGGCATCTTTCAGGACTTTTACGGAAACGGAATGAGATAAGGACAAGATTCTTTGGAGGAAACGACTGTAGTTTTTCTTGACATTTTTGAGATTTGGGTATAATATGAATATAGGTCGATTTGAAGCGACACTTTGAAGAAATAAGGAGTATTTTATGAAAAACATCAAGAAGCTTTTGGCGCTGATGCTTGCCCTGGTTATGATTTTTGCCTTGGTAGCCTGCGACGACAAGAAGAGCAGCGACACCGAGGAGGAAGAAACCGTAACCGAGGAAAAGAAGGACGAGGATAAGGAAGACGCCAAGACCGCCGAAAAAGAAGAGGAAGAAGAGGAAGAGGAAGACAAGAAGACCGAGGCTGATTCCGTCGATCTTGAGGGTGAGTGGCTGTACAGCGTAGATATGAGCGAGGCATTCGGCGCCGCTATGGGCGAGATTGCCGAGCAGATCGATCTTCCCGACGAAAAGGTTATGATGAACCTTTCCTTCGAGTTTGAGGACGATGAATTCACTCTGACCGTGGGCGTGGACAAAGAGGACTTCGAGGATTATCTGGACGCTTTGGTTGACGTAATGCTGGAGTATATGTACGATATGGCTGAAAGCCAGGGTATGTCCAAGGATGATTTCGACGCTCAGTTTTCCGCTGCCAACGGCGCCGGTGTCGAGGACTATCTGGAGGAATCCATGAAGGCTGCTCTGGAGGAGGCAGGAGATCAGCTTTCCCAGTCCAAGGAGGGCTACTACAAGGTTGATACCAAGAAGGGCCGCATCTACATTGCCGAGGACGAGGATGATCTGGACGACGCAGAGGACTATATGGAATATGAGCTCAGCGGCAAGAAGCTGACCATTACCAAGGTGATCTCCGACGGTGAGGAAGCAAATCCCGTAGGAGAAAATCTGGACATTTTGGAATTCCCCTGGACCTTCAAAAAGCAGTAATTCAAATCAAGCAAAAAAAGCACCCGCTTCGGGTGCTTTTTTTCGTGGAGCGGCGAAAAGAAGCAGATTTTTTCTTGCACATTTTCGGCGGTGATGCTATACTGGTAAAAACAAAGTTTCAAGGAGACGAAGATGATCGTATTGAAATGCAAAATGTGCGGCGGAGCACTTGCGCCCGAGGAGGGAGCCAGCACCGTACGGTGTGAATACTGCGAAAGCGTGCAGACCGTACCGAAGGCAGACGATGAGAAAAAGCTGCTTTTGTTCGAGCGTGCGGAAAAGCTGAGAAAGCAGTGTGAGTTTGACAAAGCCGCAGGCGTTTACGAGTCTGTTCTGGCGGACTTCCGCGAGGAGGCAGAGGCGTACTGGGGACTTTTGCTGTGCAAATACGGCATCGAGTACGTGGACGATCCCGCTACGGGGAAGAAGATCCCTACCTGCCACCGATCCGGATACGAGTCGGTTCTGGAGGATGCAAATCTGGAGCTGGCACTGGAAAACGCGGACGTCATCGCCCAAAAGGTCTATCGGGAAGAGGCAAAGCAATTCGAGAGAATCCGCAAGGGAATTCTGGAGGTATCCTCCGGTGAGGACCCCTACGATATTTTCATCTGCTACAAGGAAACGGACGAAAACGGAGACCGCACGCTGGACTCCGTGCTGGCGCAGGATCTTTACACCGCTCTGACCGACAAGGGCTACCGCGTATTTTTCTCCCGCATTACTCTGGGGAGCAAGCTTGGGGTAGATTACGAGCCCTACATTTTCGCCGCCCTCAATTCCGCCAAGGTGATGCTGGCGGTGGGCACGGCTTACGAGTATTATAACGCGGTGTGGGTGAAGAACGAGTGGAGCCGCTATCTGCGGATTTGTGCCGCAGACCCGGGCAACAAGCACCTGATCCCCTGCTACAAGAATTTGGACCCCGAGGAGGATCTGCCCCGCGAGTTCAAGCATTTGCAGGGCGCTGATCTGGGCAAAATGGGCGCGGTGCAGGATATTCTTTTCAATATGGAAAAGTATATCCCTTTGAAAAAGGAGAGCTCTTCCCCCGTATCCGTGGCAAATCCTACCGTGGACTCTTATTTGAAGCGAGCCTTTCTGTTTCTGGAGGACGAGGAATGGCAGCAGGCGGACGAATACTGCGAGAAGGCACTGGATATCGACCCGGAATGTGCCGAGGCCTATCTTGGCAAGCTTCTGTGCGAGCTGAGAGTGAAGTCCCGAAAGGAGCTCGCTTCCTGTGACGCTCCCTTTGACGGACAGAGCGCTTACCGAAAAACCATCCGCTTTGCAGACGAGGCTCTGAAAAACGCGCTGGAGCAAGCAAACGCCGCCGTTTCGGAACGTCTTCGTCGAGAAGAACAGCACAGGCTCGAAACCCAATATGAACAAGCAAGCGAGATGATGGAAAGTGCTTCGTCGGAAGACGACTGCATTCGGGCAAAGTCCGCCTTTGAGGCGCTGGGCGATTACCGGGATGCCCCGACGATGTGCGAGCGCTGTGAGGAAATGCGGCAGGAGCTGATTGCGGAGGCTCGGAACAGAGAGGAGTGCCGAAAGGCTGAGGAGATCCTGAAAAATGCGATCACCCAAGAAAAGTTTGAACAAGGCATACGGCTGCTTTCGGAGCTGGGCGATTTTGCCCCGGCGGCGGAATTAAAGGCAAAATACGAAGAAGCCTGGAAGACCCGCGGGGAGCGCGCGGCAGAGGTTTGGCAGAAGTACAACGAGCTGAGAAACAAAGTGCTGGAGTCCTCGGCTCAGATCGATGCCAAGAGAGAGCTTGCTCAGTCTCTCAACAGTGACGTTTTGGCGAAAAAAGCGGTGCTGAGCATGGTGAGAAGCAAGAATGAAAGGGTAGCGGGTCTCGAAAAGGAGCTGGAAAACGCGGAAAAGCAGTCGAGAGCTGCTCAACGTTCCCTTTCCTCTGCGGGAATGTTTGCGTTTTCCAAGAAGAAGGAGCTTGGCGAACGGGCGAAGCAAACGGATGCCCGCGTAAAGCAGATCGCGGCTGAAATTTATCTGATCAAAACGGATCTGATCAAGCTGCCCAAGGAAGCGGCATTACAGGAGGAGATGGAAAGCAACGATCAGAATTTTAAAAAGCTGCTTGCCGAGGCGCGCGATATGTCCGATCAACTGGAGCCTTTGAAAAAGGAGCTGAAGATTCTTGCCCGAAGCGTGGATGATCGGCAAGTGCTTGCGGCACTGATGCAGGATGCCGCTGTTTTACCGATGCTTGCGGGAGAGGATTTTTTTGAAAAACGAATGAAAAGAGACGAAGAATTGAAGCAGGTTCTTCTGAGCTCCGAGAGCTTTATCAAGGCGTCAAAACATGTACAAAACGCTTTGGTCGGTACGAAAAAGCTGGACCGGGAAGCGATCTATTATCAGGCGTGCCAAGCGATGGATCACGCCAAAAGCCTTGATGATATCCGATGGGCGCGAGTGGAATTCGGCTTGCTCTGCTCGTATCGGGATTCCGACCAGCGCAGGTCAAAATGCGAGAAAATGCTGGCGAAAAATTCCATCGGATGAAGGAAGGAGACGAAGATGATCGTATTGAAATGCAAAATGTGCGGCGGAGCACTTGCGCCCGAGGAGGGAGCCAGCACCGTACGGTGTGAATACTGCGAAAGCGTGCAGACCCAAGGACTATTGATAAAACGGAGGGAAAGGAAATGTATTCGATTTTGGAGCCCGAGGAAAAAGCGGAAGTAAAGGAAGAAGCGGCATCCCCGCGGAAAAAGGTTTGGTCGGCAGTTTGCCTTGCTTGCAATTTGATCTTTGCGGTTTTGTACGTGATCTATTCCTTGCAGATCGGCATTGCCGGATTTTTTGCCTTCGTTCTGGAAATGATGTTCGATCCCTCCGCTGCCATGTTCGGAGAGCTGCTTTGTATGCTGATCCCGTTTTTTTCCGTAGCCGCCATCGTCTGCTCGGAGATCTTTCGTAAAAAGGAATGGTTTCTTCCCGCCCTTTTGGTGCATTTGGTGCCGTTGGGGCTTTTTGGCGTTTCCTGGTTTCTGCTTTGAAATTTGACTGCGACTTTGTTTGCGGGAGACTTTTGAAAAAGTCCCCCTCGCCCCTCAAAACTTGTCTCGAGGGACGTGAAAATGGGATTGTGAAATCCTCGTTTAAAGTTTTTTCGGTTCCTTTTTTTCAAAAAAGGAACAAAAAATGGTTTAAATATTTTAAGGAGAATGACAATGAAACTGTATTCGGTATATGACGAGGAATTTAAGCCCTTTGGGCAGGTGGTGACGGGGTTGGAGCAGGCTTCTGCGGAGATCGCAGACGCTTTGAGGCAGACGCCGCTTCCCGACGGCGTGGGCTACGTGCCCTCCGACCCCCTTTTGCAGGAACTGCCTGCGGCGGTGGAGATCAGCGAGCATTGCTTCGGGGGAATGCCCGTACAAATGGGCCGGTGCAACGGGCACAACACCCGGCTGAACTGCCTGGAATACCATCGAAACAGCGAATTCAATCTGGGTACGGAGGATTTCGTGCTCCTTCTGGGTGAGCAAAGGGAGATCGAAAACGGCGTTTTTCACACGTCAAAGACCAAGGCGTTCCGCGTACCCGCGGGGGTATTGGTGGAGGTGTACGCCACCTCCTTGCACTACGCGCCCTGCCATACCGATCCCGAAAAGGGCTTTCGGGTGCTGATCGCGCTCCCCGAGGGAACCAACACCGAGCGCCCTGAAAGTCCCGTCAAAACCGCCGAGGATGCATTTATGACCGCTTGCAACAAATGGCTTCTTGCCCATCCCGACTCTTCCGAGGCAAAGGAAGGTGCAAAGGTGGGCCTTGCGGGTGAAAACCTTGACGTAAGGGATTTTCAAGAATAGAATTAAGAAAAAAGAACGGCACTGCCGTTCTTTTTTGATGAGATTAAAAGGGGCGGGTGGCTCTGCCGTTTCCCGCCACCAGCGTCTCCTTTACGCAGGGTAGGGCCTCCACGGCTTGACGCACCGCTCTGTTGCGCAAGGAATGGTAGGAGGAGGCGCCGCAGGGGATCCAGAGCACCGTGGGCCGTACCTTTTCGTAGAAGGAAAGGGGACAGTCCTCCAGACCGTGGTGGGACATTTGCACCATATCGCTTTTCAGCGCGTTGCCGTACAGGGTCTCAATGAGGGCGGCTCCCTCCCGCGCAACGTCTCCCGTGATCAAAAGCGAGCCGCTTTCTCCCTGCAGACGGGAGACGATGGAGGAATCGTTGAAGTTTTCAAGAATCGGCGTTTTTTTCCAAAGGGATTCGGGGGAGTAGAGGATCTCCAAGGTCAGATCGGAAAAGGAGAAGGTCATTCCCGTGTGGGGATAAACGTAGCGCGCCTCGGGAAAGCTTGCCAGATCCGCGGAAAAGACGGAGAGCAGGCTTTCGTAGCTTTTCTGTACGGGAGGGGCGGCAAGGACGTATTCCAGGGTAAAGGGAGGAGCTTCCTTTGCCCGCCGCGCCATTTCGTGAAAGGCGGTGCAGTGATCGCTGTGAAAATGGGTGATGATCCAGGCGCGCACCAAGGGGATCTCGGTGGGGGACTGCTCCTTCAGAATTTGAAGGATCTCGTCGGCTCCCTCGGCGTAGCCGCCGTCGTAAATGAGAAATGAGCCGTCGGAAAGACGGATCACGTAGCCCATCCCGTTTCCGCCGTTTTCCTTTTGCTCCAACTGTGTTACCAGGCTTTCACACACGGCTTCGGTCTGAGCGGGGGAAGGCGGAGGCAGGGTTGAGCCCTCCCGATCGGAAAGGGCGACGGTCAGTTCCCGTAATGCGGGGTGGTAACAGAGGTGGGCGAGCGCGTCTGCCTTGGTATAGGTTTTGAAAAGGTTTCCTCCGATCTCGCGTGCGGCGTAAAGGATGTAGCCTTGCTCCTCGAATGCCGTACAGGCTTGGGTGAAGTCCTCGGCACTTTTGTTTTGGTAGGTGGAGAGGGTGCTGCGCCGACCGATGGAAAAGACAGACTCCACGGACTCCGTTTGCTCTGCGGGCGTCTCTTGCAAGCTCGGTGTCTCATCGGTGCTTGGCGCTACGGGTGCGGGGGTGGAGGCTTCGCAGGAGAAAAGGGAAAGCAAAAGCAGGGCAAGCAGTACTGCAAGAAACGAATGATTCCGACGTTTTTTCAAAGCTCCACCTCCTTTTTTTACAAGTATAGCATTGAGAAGGGGATTTTCGCAAGAAAAAATGAAAAAATCGGGAAAAACGATTGAATTGTGCCGCAGTCTGTGATAGGATGGAGGAGAAATTTCCAAGGGGGTACGTGCGAATGTCGGAAGTGATGCTGGTTCTTCTTTTGACCACGACGATTGCAGGTCTGGTGGGAACCGGTCTGGGAGGTCTTTTGGGCGCGCTTTTGCAAAAGGATTCCAAACGGGTAGTCAGTCTTCTGCTCAGCTTTGCGGGCGGCGTGATGCTCAGCGTGGTTTGCTTTGATCTTGTGTTGGAGGCAATCGAGACGCAGGTAGGAATCTGGACCGTCATCGGCTCGATCCTGCTGGGCGTTGCGGTAGTGTATATTCTGAACCACTGGATCGACCGAAAAACCAATCCCGAGCTTTCCCACATTGACGAGCACCATCCCCGCACCGCAGACGATCTGGACGAGTTGATCCACGCGGATCATCTCAAGCACCACGCCGCTAAGGAGGACGGGAAGCTTTCCTTGTTCGTTGCGGGTCTGGTTATGGCGTGCGCCATTGCGTTGCACAACGTGCCTGAGGGAATGACCATCGGCGCGTCCTACGCCGTAGGCGGCGGTAAGCTGGATGCCGAGTCTCTGACTCTGGCGGTCCTCATCGGTCTGCACAACATTCCCGAGGGAATGGCGGTCTCCGTTCCCCTCATCAGCGGCGGAATGGGAAAACTTCGCGCCGTTCTGGTTACCGCTTTGTCGGGGCTTCCCACCGTGATCGGTGCCCTTCTCGGCTTTTGGCTGGGAGATATCGGCGCTCTTGGCCTTGCCCTCAGTCTGGGCTTTGCCAGCGGAGCTATGCTGTACGTGGTCTTCGGTGAGATCCTGCCTCAGGCGTATCTGATGTATCACTCCAAAGCGCCTGCCTTTTCCTCCATTGCGGGGATGGCGGTGGGTCTTCTGATCATCTATTTATAACTATAATGAAGAAAGTCTCGTTTTTTTTCGAGACTTTTTTCTTTTTTGCCAAAGAAAGTAAAAAAGCACAAACGGAAGACGGTTTTTTTGTGCAAAAGGGAAAAGGGACGCCGAAACGGGAAAAAAACTTGACAATTTATCTCTTGTGTTATAGAATGGTAGTGTATCAAAGTGGGTTCGTTCCCTCATTTTTCGGTAAAACGAGGGCAAACTTGCTTGACAAATTCAACGCTGCCGTGTACTCGGCAGACGAAATTCAGGAGGAAAAACACTATGAGAAATGCAAAGCTTTGGTCTGTGCTTCTCGCGGCAGTGCTTCTGTGCGCTTGCGTGGTCGGTATGCTCGGAACGGGCGCCAGTGCAAGTGACAGCAGAATTCCCGTAGCCACCGATATCTACGTGGTCGGTACCGACGGGGATACCATTCGCGCTTGCCTTGAGAAAGCGGCAGAAGAAACCTGGGGCGCAACGGACGTTCTGGAGATCCAGTTCTCTGGCGAAGACTCTTCTATGTACGCTTCTCCCAATCCCGAAAACGGGATCAGCGGTTATACTCTGTTCGAGGTAGCCACCATTTTCCGTGAGGATAACACCAAGCTCCCCATCGTTATCCGCGGTATGGACGAGGATAAGGCAGCTCTGCTCAAGGGCGGCTCCAACGGCTACAACGGAACCAACGACTACTACTTTACCAACCTGACCATTAACGGCGGTAAGAGCGGTGCTTCCGTCTCCTTCTATGCAGGCAGCGGTAAAATGGTATTCGAGAATACGCAGCACAACAATACCGGTTACACCTATTACTACGGTGACTGCCAGGCGACCGACGCTTTCATCGGCTGGGACGAAACAAAGCTTGCAGCCAACGTCAACGAAGACGGTCTTTTGGAGACCGGTATCGTATTCGGCAACGGCTGTACCGGTCTGAACCCCGGCACCCTTCCCTCCGGATACGACGATATGCACTTTGCGGCAGTAGGCTATAACGGAAACGCTACCGTTAACCCCGA
>SVQO01000027.1 GCA_015065325.1 Oscillospiraceae bacterium
AGGTGTGATGATATGCAGTCCTGATGGACTGATAAGATACAACGATAGCATTACTATCGTTGATGATATACCATTGCTTTCGCAATGGATAAAAAATCGACAGGTCGAAACCTGTCGATTTTTGGCGGAGAAGCGGGGATTTGAACCCCGGCGCCAGAATAATCCGACCTAACGGTTTAGCAAACCGTCCCCTTCGACCTGCTTGGGTACTTCTCCAAATCGTTATGTGGTTGTAAGAAAAAGACCACTCTCGGTGGTCTTTTTCTATGGCGGAGGGAAAGGGATTCGAACCCTTGTGGGATTGCTCCCAAACGGTTTTCAAGACCGCCTCGTTATGACCACTTCGATATCCCTCCAATTCGGGGACTCAGATATTATAGGCTATCTTTCCGTTTTTGTCAAGGGTATTTTACTTTTTTTATGCTTTTCCCGAGCCCTTTTTCTTTTTCTTTACGGCAAAGCCGAAGGAGCCGATCTTTTTTCCCAGCTGAACGTAGTCACCGTGGGAATAGGCGAGGAGATTTGCTTTTTTCAGATCCAGCTTTCCGTTTTCATCCACCAGATTTTCCTCTACGTCCACTGCGACGATCTCGGCGAGGAACATATCGTGAGAGCCAAGCTCCTTTACCTCTGTTACCTTGCATTCGAGGCAAAGGGGACTTTGTGCCAGGGTGGGGCAGGAAACCTTGGAGGCCTTTTCGGGCGTCAAGGAGTATGCCTTGATCTTATCCATTTTTGCACCGGTATAGACACCGCAGGCGTCGGTTGCCTTTGCAAGGGAGCCCGTGGTCAGATTGATCACGAATTCTCCCGTTTGGCTGATGATCTTGTGAGAGTGACGGCTTTTCCGCAAAGAAATATAGGTCATGGGGGGCTCGGAATTCACGATCCCCGTCCAGGCTACGGTTGCCGCATTGGGCTTTTCCACGGTGCCGCTAGTGACGATCACTGCGGGTACGGGAGCGAGAAGGGTCGCACCGGGCCAAGTGATTTTTGCCATAATAAACCTCTTTTACGTTCTTAAAAATAGATTTTCGATCTGCTTTTTGGTGAAGGGAACCAGAACGGGTCTCCCGTGGGGGCAAACGATGATATTGTCGATCTCGCGAAGCTTATCCACGATCCACTTGTGATCCGCATCGGTAGAGGGAATTCCCGCTTTTACCGCTGCCTTGCATGCCATGGAATACAGAGTGCGGTCGAAGCGTTTTTCCCCGGCACCGCGTCCTACGCCGCCGAGCATCAGCTCTTGGGCGGATTCCTCCATCAGCTTCTTGATGGCGTCTCCCGAAAGCGTTACGAATTCCGTCGGGATCCCGCGGAGGAGAAAGCTGTTATCGCCGAATTCCTCCAGCAGGAAGCCTGCTTCCTGCATTTCCTTGATATGCTCGGATAAAGCGGCACTTTCCGACGGGGTCAGAGTCAGGAGCAAGGGCTCCATAAACAGCTGAACGGACTCGCTCTTGTGGTTCTTTTTCAGTGCTTCGTAGAGAATTCGTTCGTGTGCCGCGTGCTTGTCGATCAAGTACAGGGTGTCGCTGGTTTCGTAGAGAATATAAGCGTTGAAAACGGTTCCGCGGATCGCTCCCGTAAGAGAAAGGGGATTGTTTTCGTTTTCCACAGGGATGACGCTCTCCATTGCCATTTGCTCGGCGGGAGCTTCTTCTTTTGCGGGCGCGGGAGCTTCTTCCTTTGTGGGCTTTTCTTCTGCCGGCTTTTCTTCAATCACCGCCGCAGGCTTTACCGAGAAAATTGCGGGTGCGGGCTTTTCGGCTGTTTTCGGTTGGTCGAAAAGCTTGGAGACGGAGATCTTTTCCACCACGGTTTTGCTCGGTGCAACTTGATTTTCCTCGGGGATCAGGTGGCTTTTTCCGCGGCTTGGTGCGGAGGAAAAGAGGGAAAGCTCGTTTTTGGTTTCACGGAAGGCGCCGCTTTTCACCTCGGGGGAGGGAACGGGGCGTTCTTTGGTTTCGGATATTTTCGGGAGTACGGTTTCGGGCTTGGTTTGAGAAAGCTTTACCGCGCGTTCGTATTCGTCTCTTGCCAAACGGTTGGAAAGGGAATTGAGAGCGCCTCTGACCGCGTGATAAACTGCGTTGAAGATACTGCGCTCGTCGTCAAAGCGAACCTCCAGCTTTGCGGGGTGTACGTTTACGTCCACCTTTTCAGGATCCAGAGTCAAAAAGAGTACGCAACCGGGAAATTTCTCGCTTTTTACGAAGCTTTTGTAAGCTTCCTCCATAGCAAAGCGCATGGTGCCCGATTTCACGAAGCGGGAATTGATATAAAAGCTCTGAAAGTTGTGGTTGGTTCTGCCGCATTCGGGTCTGGTAACGTAGCCGTGTATGCGAAGCGCCCCCTCCGAGTGGTCCACCTCGGTCAGGGCAGAGGAAAATTCCTGTCCGTAAACCGAGTAAATGCAATCCAACAGCTTTCCGTTGCCTACGGTCTGCAGCTTGACCTGTCCGTCGGCAATGTGCTTGAATGCGATCTCGGGATGGGAAATGGCAATGCGTTGCAGATATTGAAGGATCGCCGCGCTTTCTGTTTGTGCTCGCTTGAGAAACTTTCTTCTTGCGGGCTGGTTGAAAAACAGATCCTGTACGATGACGGTGGTACCGTCGGCACAGCCGCATTCCTCAAAGGAAAGGACCTCCTCGCCCTCCATAACCATCTGATGTCCCAACGCATCCTCGCGGCGCTTGGACATAATGGTAAAGCGGGAAGTGGAAGAGATGGCGGCAAGTGCCTCTCCGCGAAATCCCAGGGTCGAGATGGCGGCAAGATCCTCAGGAGTGCGGATCTTGGAGGTGGCGTGGCGGCGCACGCAAAGAGGAATATCCTCCTTCTCCATCCCGCTTCCGTTATCAGTAATGCGGATCATATCCACACCGCCTCCGGAGATCTCGGTTACGATGGTACGGCTTTTTGCATCAATGGCATTTTCCAACAGCTCTTTGACCACGTTTGCGGGGCGTTCTACCACCTCGCCTGCGGCAATGAGATTGGAGGTCTGGGTGTCCAGTAAATTGATCTTTGCCATTTCGGCTCCTTTACAGTTTTTTTGCTTCCTGCGACAGCTCGTAAAGCTTGCTGAGCGCTTCAATGGGACTCATGGTATCTACGTTGATCCCACGCAGGGAATCGATGATCTCGTCCTTCAAAGAGGCGAAGATGGGAAGCTCCTCCTCTTGCGCCGCCGCTTTCTTTTCCTTGGGATTTTTGGCTTCCAGTTCCTTCAGAGTCTCCTTTGCACGGCGGATAACCTCGTTGGGAACTCCCGCAAGGTTTGCTACCTCGATACCGTAGCTTTCGTCGGCGGAGCCGGGCAGGATCTTGCGCAGGAAAATAATGCTGTCACCGCGCTTTTTCGCGGCAATGTTATAGTTTTTCACGCCTTCCATGGTATTCTCCAGCTCGCTCAGCTCGTGGTAGTGCGTGGCAAACAGGGTCTTGGCACCGCATTTTTTGCCTGCGGTGTATTCCACCACCGCGCGGGCAATGCTCATACCGTCGTAGGTAGAGGTGCCTCTGCCGATCTCGTCGTAAATGATCAGACTCTTTTTCGTGGCGTTCTGCAGAATATAAGCCACCTCGCTCATTTCCAGCATAAAGGTCGATTGACCCATGGAAAGGTCGTCGCTGGCACCGATACGGGTGAAGATCTTATCCACGATTCCGATGTGTGCTTCCTTGGCAGGAACGAAGGAGCCCATCTGCGCCATGATGACGATGATGGCGCACCCGCGCATATAGGTGCTCTTACCTGCCATATTGGGGCCGGTAATGATCGCCATACGGTTGGCGGTGGTATCAAGCAAGGCGTCGTTGGGAACGAAAAAGCCCTTGGTCACCTTTTCCACCACGGGATGTCTTCCGTCGCGGATCTCGATGCGGTCGGAGTAATCCACCACCGGGCAAACGTAGTTGTTCTCCAGTGCCACGTGGGCAAGAGAAGCGAACACGTCCACGCTTGCGACCAGCTTTGCCGCATCCTGCAGGAAGGGAGCGGCGCTCTTTACCTTGTCGCAAAGCTCACAGAACAGATCGTATTCCAATGCAACGGCTCTGTCCTTTGCACCCAGGATCCTGCTTTCCATATCCTTCAGCTCGCTGGTGATATAGCGCTCGGCGTTAGTCAGAGTTTGTTTGCGGATATAGCGCTCAGGGACCTGATCGCTATGCAGTCGGGAAACCTCAAAATAATAGCCGAATACGCGGTTGTAGCCGATCTTCAGCTTGGGGATCCCCGTCAGCTCGCGCTCGGTTGCCTCGATCTTGGCAAGGTAGCTCTGGCTTTCGGTCATAATGGCGTTCAGCTCGTCCAGTTCGTCATTGTATCCCTTTTGAATAAAGCCGCCTTCCCGAATGGAAAAGGGCGGATCGGGGCGGATGGCGCGAAGAAGAAGCTCACAAAGAGGATCGGTAACGGGAAGAACGTCCTCTTTTAGGCGTTGATACAGCTCGGAAAGCTCCTCGCCGGTGCAATTTTCGATAACGGATGCCACAGCGGGCAAATAGGACAGGGTATTGGCCAGAGCATACAGATCCTTGGCGTTTCCTCCGCTGTAAATAATACGGGAAAGGATCCGCTCGATATCTTGCATAGGGGATAGGGTATCGCGAGCTTTGTCCTTGAGCATCATATCGTTGTAGAATTCCAAAACGGCGCTCTGACGCTTGGCGATGGCTCTGGGATGGGTCAAAGGCTGCTCGATAAATCTGCGAAGCAATCTTGCACCGCCGGCGGTACGGGTCTTATCCAGCACCCACAAAAGGCTTCCGCGCTTTTCCTTGCCCCTTGCACTTTCCACAAGTTCCAGATTTCTTCTGGAATTGGAATCGATGGAAAGGGACTCGTTGTTGTCGTAGATCTTCAGCTGTGCCAAGGAGGTCAACGAGGTCTTCTGGGTTACGGAAAGGTAAGTGATCAGAGCGCCGCAGGCTCTTGCCAGCGTGGAAGCCTCAGTGGCAAGTCCCAATTCCGCAACGCTTTTTCCGAAGTGTCTCTTTAAAGCGGAAACGTTCTTTTCCTCAAACAGGTCGTACATTCCGCAGTCTGCCAGATTCCCCTCCGTCTGTTTCATAAAGGCAGCGAGGGTGGCGCATTCCTCCTCGGGGAGGTTGACGATCATTTCCTTGGGATCAAATTTTGCAAATTCGTTGATGATCCTGCGCTCCAGAGCTGCCCTGTCGTTATCCTCCAACGCGATGGCGTACATAGTAGAGTCGGAAATATCATAAAATGCGCAAGCGGCGTTCGTTCCATCGATACAAACCGTGGCAAGGAAGTTGTTTTTCCCTTCCTCTAGAGCGTCGCCCAACGTTACCGTTCCGGGGGTAATGATGCGAATGACCTCACGGGGAACAATCCCCTTGCAGGTAGCGGGATCCTGGGTCTGCTCGCAAATGGCAACCTTATAGCCCTTTTCTACCAGCTTGGCAATGTAGCCGTCGCAGGAATGAAAGGGAACTCCGCACATGGGTGCGCGCTCATCCTCACCGCAATCTCTGCCCGTCAAGGTAAGGTCGAGCTCACGGGATGCGATCTTGGCATCGTCGAAAAACATTTCGTAAAAGTCTCCCAAACGGTAGAACAGAAGGTAATCCTGATATTCTTTTTTGATCTCAAAGTATTGGAGCATCATAGGGCTCATACGGCAATTTCTCCTATCAGCATAATGGCGCGTGCTTCGGTGACGCGCAGGGTGACGATCTCACCCGTTTGAATTTCTTTTTCGGGCTTTGGGAAGTGAATGAGCTTGCCTGAATCGCTTCTTGCGGAAAGGTAATCGGGATCGTTTTTGCTTTCTCCCTCACAAAGAGCACGCAGGGTCTTTCCCACGAGCTTCTCGTTGTTTTCGGTCTGGATCTGCATCTGCAGCTCCAAAAGTCGGGACATCCGCGAGCGGGTCACTTCATCGGGAACGCGGCAATCCATTTCGGCGGCGGGGGTTCCTTTTCGGGGAGAGTAGATAAAGCTGAAAACGCCGTCAAAACGGCAATGGCGCAGGGCATCCAGCGTTTTTTCGAAGTCCTCCTCGGTTTCCCCGGGAAAGCCTACGATAATATCTGTAGTGATGGCAATATCGGGGATCTTTTTTTTCATATAGTCTACCAGCTCAAAATAACGCTCGGCGGTATAACGGCGGTTCATCGCCTTCAGAATGGAATCGGAGCCTGCCTGCATAGGCAAATGAAAATGGTGCTCCACGTGCTTGCATTTTGCGATGGTGTCGATAAGTTCAAAGCTTGCATCCTTGGGATGGCTGGTCATAAATTTTAAAACGAAATCTCCCTCGATCCCGTCCAGCATTTCCAGAAGCTCCGAAAAGGGGAAGGGAGTTTCAAGGTCCTTTCCGTAGGAGTTTACGTTTTGCCCCAAAAGGGTGATTTCACGGCAACCGTTTTCCACCAGCCCCTTTACTTCGTTGTAAATGCATTGTGGCTCGCGGCTTCGTTCGCGTCCTCTTACGTAGGGGACGATGCAGTAGGTGCAAAAGTTGTTGCATCCGTACATAACGGAAACGTAAGCACGATGCGCGTATTTTCTCTTGACGGGAAGACCTTCGCAGATCGTACCGGGGTTAACGGCATAATCTTCTACGAAGAATAAACGTTTCTTTGCCGCCAGGGCTTGATCCAGGATTTCTCCGAAACGGGAAAGCTGGTTGGTGCCGAATACAAAATCCACGTAAGGATATTTGTTTTTAATGTCCTCCTTGCGGTGCTCCTGCTGGACCATGCAACCGCAAAGACCGATCTTCAAAGCCTTATTCTTTTCTTTCAGGTGCTTGAGCTGTCCCGTGGTGGAAAGGGCTTTTAGCTCCGCGTGCTCACGGACGGCACAGGTATTAAAAAGGATCAGATCCGCTTCTTCGATCTTCTCGGTGGGAATGAAGCCGCGGGTTTGGGCAATGCCCGTCAGTGTTTCACTGTCCGCCTCGTTTTGTTGGCACCCAAAGGTGTTTACGTAAATTCGCTTTTCGTTCATGAAATGCTTCCTTTTTCAGCGTATAAATAATCAAACTATTATACCATAAAAACTCCTTTTTCGTCAACGAATTTTTTTCCGCGGAGTAAAAAAAGATCAAGTTGAAATTCAATTACAAATTGAGTTTACGGCAAAAATAAATTCAGATTTGATTGATTTTTTCAATTTATGTTTTATAATGGAAGCAAGAGGTGATGATATTGAACCATATCGACCAAATTGGCAAGAATATTCGTGCGTATCGGGAAGCGGCGGGGCTGACACAGTCCGAGCTTGCCGAAAAACTCTACGTCAGCTTTCAGGCGGTCAGTGCCTGGGAGCGGGGACAAAGCGTTCCCGATTTGGAAAACGCCGTGCGGCTCTCCCGTTTGTTCGAAATTTCCGTGGATGCGCTTTTAAAGGAGAAAGATGAGGAGATTTTCGTGGGGATCGACGGCGGCGGTACCAAAACGGAGTTTGTGTCCTTTCTTGCGGATGGAACGGTTCTGAACCGAGTCGTGACGGAAGGGAGCAATCCAAATGATGTGGGAGAGTGTGCTTGCATTGCAACTTTGACCGACGGCTTATCCCGTTTGCTGAAGGGAGCAGAGCCCCGAGGAATTTTTGCGGGACTTGCGGGTGCAGGTGCGGGTAATTGGAAAAAAATTCTTTCCAAAGCGCTTTCCGAGCAATGCAGCACGTCTTGGGTTGATACCGATGCTGTCTGCGTGTTGAGTCTCGCACCCGATCCTGAGAATTCTGCAATGGTGATTTCCGGAACGGGAAGCTGCGTTTTCGTCCGTCGAGACGGAAAATTGATCCGTTTGGGCGGTTGGGGGCAGCTTTTCGACGAATCGGGCTCTGCTTACGACGTAGGAAAGGATGCCGTGCGCCACGCCTTGGCAGTAGAGGACGGTCTCGAGAAGGAAAGTGCTTTGTTTTGCCGCTTGCTTGACGAATTGGGAGATCCGATCTTTGCTTCGATCCCGAAAATTTACGAAAAGGGAAGAGCGTATATTGCGTCCCTTGCGCCTCTTGTGTGTGATGCCGCAGAAGCGGGTGACGAAAAAAGCCTGCAGATTTTGGAGAAAAATGCGGATCGTCTTGCGCTTTTACTGCGAAGCGCTGCAGAGCGTTACGGAGCAAAAGATTTTATTTGCTCAGGAGGCTTTTTCCGTAATGATCTGTTTCGGAATATGGTGACTGAAAAAAGCAAATGCAAGCTGTTCGAACCCTCCTTGCCGCCCGTGTGCGGCTCTTGCATTGAATTGCTTTACAGAATGAAGCAACCGGTCCCCGAAGATTTTCGGGCGAATTTTGAAAAAAGCTATGGGAGAATAGAATTATGTTGAAAACGGAAATGAGAAATGAAAAAACCACCCATCTGGATCAAATGACCCCTTTGGAGATCTGCGAGGTAATGAACGAGGAAAATATGAATTCCGTTCTTGCCGTGGAAAAGGCTCTGCCTCAGATCGCCCTTGCCGTGGAAGCAGCGACCAAAGCTATTGCCGCAGGCGGAAAAATGGTGTATATCGGCGCCGGAACCTCCGGCCGTCTCGGTATTATCGACGCTTCCGAATGTCCCCCGACCTTCGGAGTGGATTACGAGACTGTTATGGGAATTATCGCGGGAGGAAAGGAAAGAGTATTCCGCGCAGGTGAAGGGGATGAGGATCGCTATGAAAACGGTGTCAACGACGTGAAGGATCTTCTGAATCCGGGAGATCTTCTGGTGGGAATTTCCGCCGCAGGCGGAGCCGCCTACGTAGTGGGAGCCATTGAGGAAGCGAAACGTATCGGTTGTATTACCGTCAGCCTTTCCTCAAATTCCGATACAGCCATCGAAAAGGCGGCGGATATCGCCATCGTTTGCGATACGGGTGCCGAGGTCCTGACGGGTTCCACCCGACTGAAAGCGGGGAACTCTCAGAAATTCGTTTTGAATATGCTTTCCACCGGTGCAATGATCGGAACCGGTAAGGTCTATGAAAATATGATGATCAACCTGAAGCCCAGCAATATCAAGCTTCGCGGCAGAGTGATCCGTATTACCTCTGCCATTCTCGGTTGCGACGAAGCCCGCGCGGAAGTCCTTTTGGAAAAGCACGGCTGGAATATCCGAGCCACCGTAGAAAATGAAAAATAATAATCTTCCGATAAAAAGATGCAGTCCCGAGGGACTGCATCTTTTTATCTATTGATTTTTTTCTGCTTTGCGGTAAAGCTCCAGAAGCTCCTTGCGGGAGGATACGTAAAGCTTGCTGTAAAGGTTTTTGTTGTGATACTTTAATGTGTTTTGTGTGATACACATTGCCTCCAGAGTCTCGGCGGTGGTCTTTCCCGCGACGTAATGCCCCAGAACGATCTTCTCCGTAGGAGTCAGGGCTTTCAGGTTTTCCGCAAAAGCGGCGAGTCTTTCATCGACGGGATCTTCCGCGGCTTTGACAGCCTTTTGTGTCTCAGCAGCAAGGCTTGCCTTAAGCCGCTCATTTTCCAAAATCAGCTGACGGAAGATCAAAAGGAAGATTTCGCTGATCAAATAGGAAACTGCCAGAAACTCCAGTTCAAGCAGTGTAAATTGCTCTGCCAACCATACGCAGAGATTGACGAATACTGCGAGAAGTACCGCGGTCTGCTTTCCCGATTCCATTTTCTTGCGAAGGATGGCAGACATGGAAAAGCAAATCATGGTGATAAAGTACCCCATCAAATAAAGGGTATATAGGATATGACAGGGACCGTATTCCTTATCCAGATAGGCGGCGCCGTCCTCGGTGAAGAGGAGCGTGGCGTCTTCGTAATAAAGCTTGATACTTGGAAAAAGCTGTGTTGCGGTCAAAAGAAAAACGGATACTGCAAGACAGACCAAAGCGACTACTGTGCGTTTTCTCGGCTTTTGAGCCAGCGACTCCAGAAGGATCAGGAGCATCAGCATCGGCAAAAAGGTGGAGCCGAAATAAGCCAGTGTGTTGGAAAAAAGAGCAAAAGATTCGGTCTTTGAAAGCGAAACCAACAAATACCCAAGATTTGTGATGGCGATGGAACCGAACAAAAGAACGAAAAGCTTTTCGCGGCTTTTGAAGAAAAAGGTGTAGACTCCGAAAATCAAAAGCGCAAAGAGCAGTGCTATACTGTAAATTATGGTAATGACCAAATCGGTTTCCTCCTGTATTGGAAAATCCCTACCCGTTTTCCCACCCCAAGGGTCGAAAAAGCTGTTTTTTCCTACCCAAAGGCTGTTTTGGTGTGGTGACGAAGGGTGGAAAATGTGAGATAATGTGAACAAAGGATAGATAAATTTTTATTTATCTATCTAACTATACCACAACTTTTCTTTTTTGTAAAGAAAGGTTATGTGTTTTTTTCCACGGAGGATGAAAATGACGTTTTTGAAAAAGAGTTTTAGCTTGATTTTGGCGTTTGCCATCGTGATCGGACTTGTTCCTGCATTCGACCTGTCGGCTCTTGCTGTAGGGAACGAAGCGGTTTGCAGTTCTTTTGCCGAATTAAAGTCGGCTATGGAAAACCCTTCCGTGGAAAAGGTTACGGTAAAGGGCTTTATTGAGGATATCGTCGGAAGCGGTGAAGCCATAAGTGTCGTCTCCTCGTCCGGCAAAAAGACCCTGGAGCTGGACGGTGCGGTGGTGCTGGGACAGCAGACCCGAAACAGCGGCTATGAAAATCTGATCCGTGTTGGTGAAGGGGTCAGGCTGACCGTTACCGGAGCCGGAAGCATCCATTGGAATCCCGCTCTTGAAAACGGAACCAACGCTATGGTTCTGATCGAGGGTGGCGACGTCTGCTTTGATGAGGATTTCACAGGCCTGTTTGAAAGCAAGAACAGCTTTTCCGGTCTGTGTGGTCCCGTCATTGAAGTAAGCTACGGACACCTTCTTGTGAAAAACGGAAAATTTACCGCTCACGATACCGACGTTACCTACGTCCGCGGTGTCATTGAAACCGCTTCTGCGGAAAATACCGTGGTTGCACTCCTTGGCGGCAGCTTTTCCTATTCCTCTAACCAAAAAGGCTCCTACGTGATCGTGAACAACTGCGAGAATCTGATGATTCACAACTTCGAATATTCCACTACCTCCGGTTTGTTAAGCAAAACGGATGCCGACGTATCCGTCCGTGATTACTCCAATTTCGTTACCTGGGAGCCGTTTGGCTTGGCGTATCTTCCCAATTTCCCCATGGCGGCTACGGGAGAGTCAGCCGAGCTTTCTTTTCGGTATCAGTATTCGAATTCGTCGAAGAACAAGATGTTTGGCAGTTTTTTGAAGTCCGTTACGCTTCAGGAGGTGACGGGAAATACCCGCACGGTTGTTGCCACCTTCGAGAATTCGAAGGTAACGCATAATATGGGCGTAATGGATCAGCCCACGGTCAAAAATTATAAGATCGTGTTTGAATACGGCTATGAATACGGTGGAGAATGGCATAGCTTTTGCATTGAGCGGGATCTTCGTGCCGAATGGAAGGATCTTTCTTACGACGGTGACGGAACTGCGGCAAGCCCTGTCCGTGTCAGCTCCTTTGAGGAGCTTCGCCGTGCTCTTTTCGACGTAAACGTGGAGTACGTGGAGCTTTGTGCTGACGTGGAAAAGAAGCTGAGCTACCTTTCTTATGATTGGGGCGGGGGAGATCCTTACGGTTGGAAAATGAAGTATTGGCAGGGACAGATTACCGCAGAGGAACTTTATCAGCACCTTTCCGGAATCGACTTGACCGACAATCTCAACTCTCACGATGCTTATCTCGGAATTCGTGATCTGAATACCTGCGCTCTTAATGTCCAAGGCAGAAAACATTTGATCCTTTCTCACGATCTAAAGCTGAGTGCCGATAGCTTCCCGTACGAAGCCGATGACAGCGGTTTTATGCGAGGGATCCAGATGAACAGTGATCTGACGATCTCAGGCGGCGGAACTTTTGAAGTGACACTGACCTCTCCCAATTACGGAAATGCCGCTACGGCAATTATGAACGATATGGGATCCCTTTTGGTGGTGGAGGATGCCAAGATCATCGCCAAGACCCAGCAGTATGCAGGCTATGCACGCGCAATTATGACCTGTGGCAGTAGTCTGATCATAAACGGCGGCGAATTTCGGGGTCAGCAGCTGG
The DNA here is from genome assembly GCA_015065325.1 of Oscillospiraceae bacterium. Classification (GTDB taxonomy): domain Bacteria; phylum Bacillota; class Clostridia; order Oscillospirales; family SIG627; genus RGIG5579. The sequence continues at coordinate 12,107 of SVQO01000027.1, forward strand.
TAGGAGACGAGCCTTATACCGACCGGTTTACCAATGCGGGTGTCGTATCCGTGGATTTCGACAGTAACGCAGAGATCAATGGCGGTACCTTCGGCGAGGTACAGCTGGGCGAAAGCGGAACCTGTCTCTTGCCGGGTCTGCTCATCGATGAGGAAGCACTGAAAAACGTTACCCTCAACGGCGGAACCTTTGAAACCGGTATTATGCGCAGGAGCGGACAGAGTATCGAGCTTTTGGAGGATGAAAAAATTTATAGTCTTCTGAAGGTCGGTGCATCCTTTAAAACCGAGACGAATTCCGTCAGCGGCGTCGGCTATACGACCCATACTGTCACTCCTTCCACGGTGGTGATCCCAGAGGGAGCAGGCACTACCCCGGAAAACCCCGTTTTCTGCGATTCCTACTTCAAGTTCAAGTACGCTATGGAAAGCTCCGATATCCTCTATGTTGCTCTCGGCAATGTAAATGAGACGATCCCGAAGATCAAGGGGTCAGGTCTGATTCCGGCCATTTCGGTCAACGGAATCAAACATCTGAATGTGCTTGGTGATGCGACTTTTACTGCTCCTGCAGGTGCGGAAAATAAGACCGTTTGTGCGCTTTTGCACACAACGCAGAATGCCCAGCTCACCGTTACCGGCTTGGGTAGCCTGAAATTTCGCGCTGTTGCAAACAATTCTTACAATGCCGTTATCTACAACCAGGGCGGTAGCGTGATCGTTGACGGCGCCACACTGATCGGTTCCTTCAATACCGCCGTTTACGGAAAAGCCATCTGGCAGGATTCCGGCGAACTGCGTGTTTCCGACGGCCACTTGCTTGCCGAAAATGCTCTTTCTCCGGGAAAGCTTCCCGTGCCGGCAACAGCCGTGTATATCGGCGGTGGTGAAGCATCGATCTGCGGTGGCACCTTCAAAACCGAGAATAAGATCGACACCATTGATCCGCCTTGCGGTCTGGATATCGATCAAAACGCTGTTGTTGAACTGTCCGGCGGTGTTTTCCACGGTATCGTGGTGCCGAACACAAGCAACATGGCCGATTATGTAAAAGCCGACAATACGATGACCGTTGACGGCGTGGAGAGTGATCCGAAAAGCTTCGGTACCGTTGAAGGGAAATGCATCGAGGTTTATAAAAAGATCTCCGAGGTGGATCTTCTGATCAATGCCCCGACAGCGGGTAAGGATATTCCAAGCTACATTGAAAACGTTTATGGCGTCCCCGAGTATTGCAGAGTGCAGCGTGTGACCTGGTTGGAGGATGGGGAGAAACCCACTGCCTCACAGTTCATCGCAGGAAAAAACTACACGGTGGAAATCGCACTCACTACGAATGCCGGTGCTCGTTTTGCAAATCCTCCGGAAAGCGCCACCGTCAACTTTAAAAACGCAACCGTTACTGCCCAAGGTGTAGGCGCGGAACACGGTATTATTCTGATTTTGAACTTCGGCGTATGTCCTGCCGTTATTTCAGAAATTGAACTGACCATCGATCCTCCCAAGCAGAATGGTCTACCCGATCAGTCTGCCGTCAGCGGTAACAGCTCTTATAAGCAGGCACCCGAAAGTGTCAATATGTTTGATGCGCCCTTGCAGTGGTTTGAGTCCTCCGACGGAACGAGCTGGACGCTTATGGATCTGAACGATACCTATACTGTGGGCTACTATTACAAGGTGTTTATCGACGTAATGCCCCTGGCCGGCTATAAGTTTGCCTTGGATCCCCAACTGGATCCCGATGTTACGGCAACTGTCAATAGCTATAATGCCGCCGTCTCTCGCTATGCCGAAGTCAATCCCGACGAGCTGATCAGCGTTTGCTATAACTTCGGTCAGCTCAACGACAATATCATCGAGCAGATCGATATCGAGGGCATTACCGAGCCTGTGGTGGGCTCAAAGCCCAGCTACGGCTGTGCCGTGGCAGGCACGGGCTACACCGTCAATACCGCCTACGACGGAACCTACGGTAAGGGCGGCGTTTCCTGGTATGACGTAACCTTTGATACGTGGTTAAAGCCCGATCAAACCTTCCGAATCGGTCACGAATATAAGGTATTTGTGGATGTAAAGGCTGTAAGCGGCTACGAATTCTATACCGAATCCGTCGGCAGCAGCTATCGACCCAAGGGGTGGGGCTATATCAACGGAGCGTATGCAACTCTTGGAATTCAGAGTGATGCCCGCCTTGAGCAGTCTCTTTCTGTTACCTTTACCTGCAAGCCTCAAACGGTGAAATCGGTTGCTGTGGACGGTCTGCAAGTACCTGTGGCAGGAGCAAAGCCGGATTTTACTGCCGCTACCGATTCCGGCTACTATAAGGTGACCGAGATCACCTGGTTTGACTGTGACAACAATATGAATGAAATGACGTCCTCCGACACTTTCAAGGAGGGCTGCAAGTACTACTTGACGGTGCAAGTGGAGCCTGCAGAGGAGGAAGGACTCAAGCTTTGTAAATTCCTCGGCAGCAATAAAACTACCGCTTCGTTAAACGGGGTGCAGGTGCAAAAGATCAGCGGAGACTCATGGCAGGAGGTGACCTCCTCCTCCAAGAGACTTGTAATCTGGTACGTATTCGATCATACCCCCAACTCCACCGCTACTTTTTCCGTCAGCGGCTCCGTCGAGGCAACGCAGGGAAGTGCCGACGGAACCACCGTTCAGCTGATATCCGCCGAAAACGGACAGATCCTATATCAAACCACCGTATCAGGCGGTGCTTACAGCATCCCGAGTGTCAAGGTCGGTCTTTATACGATCCTTTTTGCTAAGGACGGCTTTGTAAAGCGCGAAACCGTTCTCGGTGTTTATGAAAACGTAAAGCTTGACGTGGTGATGACAAAGGACACCTCCGCGTTGAAGGGAGACGTAAACGGAAGCGGAACAGTGGATACGGACGATGCGATCCATCTCTTGTTCCATATCAACTTTTCCGATACCTATCCCGTCAATCAGCCATGCGACTTTGACGGAAACGGAATTGAGGACACGGACGATGCCATCCACCTTCTGTTCAACATCAATTTCCCCGACGGCTATCCCTTGCATTAATTGAATTTTGAAATCTCCAACGGAGGGACGAAAATGAAAACAAAAAGCCTCAAACGAATTGTGAGCCTCTTGCTTGCACTGGCTATGCTGATCGGGGTTGTGCCCGCATTTGGATTGTCTGTGTCAGCAAAGGAGGTTTCGGGAAGTATCAATGCTTCCTCAATCTCTGAAGAGGATGGGTTGGTATTGACGGGAGATACCGTCCTGAAAATGGATACCAACCTGATCCTTGACTATATCAAGGGCGATCACGCTCTGACCGTTCAGGGCAGCGGCAAGCTGACGGTCAACGGTGGCGACAACGGCATTGACGTCAAGAGTCTGCACTGTACCAGCGACCTGTTTGTTCAGCCCGGCTGGCACGCCATTGATGTGACCGAGACGGTGTATATTGATAACGCCGACAGCTTTATCGTTGGCGGTATTTATGCCGAGGGCAACATCGATATCCGGAGCAACAACGCCACCATCGGCGGCAATGGCAACGCCATTTTCAGCAACGGCGGCAACATCACCCTGAGCGGCGGCACCTTCGACATCGGCGCCAACGGGATTGCGGTAGAGGCCGAAACCGGCGGCATCTACATGACGGGCGCTTTCACGGTGAATTCCAACAATGATCGCACCATCCACACTGCAAGGGGCGAGGTGGTCATCGAAGGCTCCTTGAAGAGCACCAGCGGCGCCCAGTTTGACCCCGACGTTAGTTTCGTTGGCAGAGATAATATCAGTATCGGTGCGAGGGAGGGTTTCTTCTTCTACGGAACCACTTTGGAGGTAGAGGGCCTGGGAGGTATCGGTGCGGGAAACTATAATGGCGACGCCGATATTTCCATCACTGCCGACTCC
>SVQO01000010.1 GCA_015065325.1 Oscillospiraceae bacterium
CTTTTGTTCTTTTGGCGGTTGGCGAACCTGCTTTTAGTTTACAAAAGGAGGATTATTTTTTCAACGCATAGCTAAAGCTTTTTGGAACCACCAGCACTGCTGGTGGTTTTCGTTGTACAACAAAAAAATAAAACGGAATAGAATTCCGTTTTATTTTTTTACCTATTTTTTAGAATTTTCTTTTTCAGCCTTTTCCGCCAAATAGCCGAAGTAGTCACACTTGACGGTATCCCAGGAAGCGTTCAGCACTCTCACGACCTCCTGACAGCGAGCCTTGATCTCGGGAGTCAGCTCACCCTCGTAATCGGGAGTCCAAAGCATATTCTCATCGATCCAGGAATAATCCTTGAAGCATACGAATCCACCGCCCTCACCGAAAGCATCGTTACCGATGGAATAACGGGGGTTGTAATCCAGATTGCAGAGATTTGCAATGGTGGGAAGCATATCCACGGAGGAGGTCACCTTATCCACTACCTGATGCTCCAATTTATTGCTGTAAATGAAGAAGGGAGTATTGCAGATGCGATACATATCGTCAACACCCTTCAGCTCCATAATGAAGTCCGTATCGGTCAAATACTTGCTGTAATGATCTCCGAAAAAGACGATGGCGGTATTTTCAAGGGTTCCGTCCGCCTCCATTTTTTCAATCAGCTGTCCGATCATAGCATCGGTCTCGCGAACGTGGGCGATTGCTCTCACATACTGATTCCAAGTATCCTCGTCGTCGCAATGAACGCCGCTTGCTTTAGCAAGCTGCTTTGCGGTTTCCAGATGCGCCTCGGCAATAACCTGGCGTTTTTCGGTATAGGGACCGTGACCGGAATAAGTAATGATATAAGAGAAGAAGGGCTTATCGTGGCAAACGATCTTTTCGTACGATTCCATCAGAGTCGTATCACAAGTGGGTTCACCCTTGAAATGGAGCGTGGACTGATCATTGAAGGAATCATATCCCCAGTGGGGATGCACGATCTCGCGGTTGTAATACTTACCATCCAGAGTGTGATAGGAATTTGCAGTATAACCCTTGTTGACAAACAATTGAGGCAAAGAGTAGGGATACAGGTTCGTAGCGTAGGTATAAGCATTCGTTCCCGTTACCGGCAAATAGTAGCCGATATTCAAGGCTGCCTCGGTATTAAAGGTGCCCGCACTCAAGAAGAGGGGGGTATAGTGATTGGAAAAATCCACGCTCTGCTGCTTGATCTTATACAGATTGGGCATAAATTCTTCCGTGAGCATCCAAGTATCAATGGATTCAAGCAGAATGGCGATCACATTCTGCCCTTCCAGAACGCCTGTCATCTCATTGGGAATGCGCTCGTCGGAGCAAGATGCATAGTAGGCATCCAACGCTTCTCGGGTTTGCTTGATCCCGGCAGAATCCTCCAGAATCTTCGTAAAGGAGCGGAACAGATACTCATAGCTTCCGCAGAAGATCAAACTGGCATTTGCATCGTTGAATTCGGTATAAACAGCGGAATCCGAATGGGGGTCATAAGTATCCGTCCAAGAAAACTTGTTTGCGCCTCCGGGCACGTAGAATGCGGAATGAAGTGCAAACAGACCGGCAAAGGAAAGGATAAAGCAACCGCTGCCGATCCCGGTATTCAGCCAACGGTATTTTTGTTTTTTGGGAGCAAGGATAATTGCAAGAACACCGATCGCAACGGATAAAAACACGAAGAAATAGATCCAAAAGGAGAAGCCGAGATAGTCAATGCTGAAGAACGCCGCGGCATCCTCGGCAAAGGCAAGCTCCGAGAAAGACAGGAAGCTTCCCGCAATGTGATAAAGGGTTGCGTGAACAAGTGTCAAGATCGCAAAGATGAACAGTAAAATACCCATCAGGATCTTCTTGACAAGTCCCGGAATCAAATATATTACGGAGGATAACAGAATGGACCAGCACAGCGTGAACAACGTAGGCGCCCAATGAAACAATCCTACCGAACCTGCTTGAAGATGAATGGCACGAAAGGAAACGTCAAGCAAGATCAGTGCAAAGCAGAAAATAAAGGGATAGATTTTGTGGCCGTATTTATCGCGAAAGCCCTTCCATTTTTCCTTCAAATGAAGAGAAGCTATTTTATCTTTCAATGGAAAAGAAAAACGTTTTTCTTTCATTGTGAAAAGTCCTTTCTTAGAGAATTATTTTCTCGCAAAACCGACGTTATTCTACCACCTTTCGAGATAAAAAGCAATACTTTTTTATTTTTCTTAACAAATGCTTCATCGAACAAAAGAAAAGGAGGGGCAAATCTGCCCCTCCGAATGGTTTTCATCAGTCATCCAAAAACGTCTTTTTACGGCTTTCCTTCAGTCTTGCGATCAGGTCGTCCAGATTGTCCTCATCCTTTACCAGCTCCTCAAGCTCCTTCTGCTTTTCAGCGGTAAGAGCAGCAGACTTCTGCTCGGTGATGATGCTCAAATCATCGTCAAAGGAGGGAGCGGGCTTCTCGGACTGCGCCTTCACGGTCTCGATCTTAGAGCCGAAATCGGTAGCAACCACGGTTACTCTGATCTCGTCCTCGAGGGACTCGTCAAAAGCTGCACCCCAAATGATATTTGCATCGGGATGGCCCTGCTCGCGGATCATGCTGGAAGCAATCTCAACCTCTTCAAATCCGATATCGGAAGAACCGGTGATATTGATGATAATGCCGCGCGCACCTGCAATGCTGGTCTCCAGCAAGGGGCTCTGAATTGCCATTTTAGCAGCGGTTTCAGCCTTGCCCTGACCCTTAGCGCTACCAACGCCCATATGGGCAAGACCTGCATCCTTCATAATGGTGGTAACGTCAGCAAAGTCGAGGTTTACGATACCGGGAACGTTAATGAGCTCGGAAATAGACTGAACGCCGTCAGCAAGCACGGAGTCAGCGATCTCAAATGCGTTCAAAAGGGTGATCTTCTTCTCGGAAACAGACTTCAGTCTCTCGTTGGGAATTACGACCAGAGAGTCAACGTACTCGGAAAGAACCTTGATACCGTCCTCAGCCTGGTCCATTCTTCTCTTGCCTTCAAAAGCGAAAGGCTTGGTTACGATACCGATGGTGAGAATGCCCATTTCCTTTGCAATCTTTGCAACGACAGGAGCAGCACCGGTTCCGGTACCACCGCCCATACCTGCGGTAATAAATACCATATCAGCGCCCTTGAGAGCCTCGGTGATCTCCTCGGTGCTCTCCTCTGCAGCCTGCTTACCAATTGCGGGGTTTGCGCCGGCTCCCTTACCCTTGGTGGTTCTCTCGCCGATCGCGATCTGCTTGGGTGCCTGAGTAGCTGCCAGAGTCATACGGTCGGTGTTCAAAGCGATAAACTCAACGCCTCTGACGTTGGACTGAATCATACGCTTAACGGTGTTGTTTCCGCCGCCGCCGACACCTACTACCTTAATATTCACTACGCTTTCGTAGTTGGGATCCATTTCGTAAGACATTTGGACATCCTCCTGTTATTCTTTCTATTTTATGTTCCTGCTTTTTTCGCAGATAATTCGAGTCTTATACTATATTGTATATGCTTTTTCTTCTAAATGCAATAGTTTTTTTCAAAAAAATGTGAATTTTTCGTTTTTTTTGTATAAAACTTTATGCAACGGGATCGTTCAGCTTCAAATAAGCCTGATCCGAATCGAAAATATCGATGGAACCGGTAGCATCCGAAGCCAGGTCCTTATCCTTCAAAATCTCCTGTACCATCGCAAGCTTTAAGGACATATCCTGGTGATCCCCCATTGCAACGTCAAATCTGCCCGCATAATCCAGATGGATGTCAAACTGATTGCTGACGTCGATGGATCTGATCTGCTTGATCATTCCGTTTTCATTCAGCACCTTGATCAAGTTCAGAAGGATGGGAGCCGTATCCTTGTCAATGAATTCCACCTTCTCGCCTACGACACAGCGCTTCACGTCACCGCTTGTGACCTTAATTCTTTCAATACCGGATCTTCCGTCCTCCTTCGCCAGGATCTGCAGATTATCGTCTATGGCAAAGAGCTCCACACCCAGAGCAATGGAGAACTTTCCGTACTCCTCTCGAAACTTGATCTTGATTTTCTGGGGTAGATCCGCGGAAACTTCAACATCTTCAAGATAAGGAAATTTATTTTCGATTCTCTTGGCAATGGCTTCCCCGTCCACTTTGTGAAGGGGCGTTCCCTTTTTGATTTTCGCACAGTCCGCAATATCGGCCGATTTATAGATTTCGGATTTCATTACGGATACTTCTTTTACGACGAAAAAATTTTCAAGAAGAAAATACGTTGCAGTACCCAGGAGAAGTGTCAAAAGAACTCCCAGAAACAAAAATCGAATTACTTTCTTCGTTCTTCTTTTTTTCGCAAAAGCCGACAGGTCTTCGCTCATAACAGTCTCCTATTTTCGAATCTTGCAGATCTCCTCCCAGATCCGGTCGGTAGCACCGGGAAATGCAAGTTTTTTCATATTTTTACTCATGCTAGCCAAAACTTCGGGAGAATTGAGGATCCGATCTATCTCGTTTTTCAGCTTTTCGGAGGTGAGATCCTTTTCTTCGATCAGAACGGCAGCTCCCTCCTCGGCGTAAACCAGCGCATTCTTGTATTGATGGTTATCGGTGACGTTGGGGGAAGGAATCAAGATAGCGGGTTTGCCGAGACAGGACAGCTCCGCCAGAGTGATGGCACCGGAACGGGAGATCACCAGATCCGCCGCCAGCATTTGCTTGGGCATATCGTAAATGTAATCGCAGAACTTGACGTTTCCGAAACGGCAAATCCCTTCAGTCTTTTCTAAATTCATCCATTCCTCATACTCGCGCACACCAAAGGCGTGGGTATGAAAGATAGGCTTACGGCAGGAATACTCCTTTGCCACGGCAAAGACTGCTTTATTGATCTCGGTAGCACCGAGACTTCCGCCGTAGGACAGAAGGAAAGGGGCACTGATCCCCAATTCACTGCGCGCTTTTCTCGCGGAAAGCGTACCGAGCTCGGGAGCAGTGGGATTTCCGGTAAGAACCATTTTCCCTTCGTCGCAAGAAAAATACTTTCGGGAGGCATCAAAGGAAAGACACACCCTGTCAACCACCTGAGAAAGCTTTCGAGTCGTAAGTCCCGGATAGGCATTCTGCTCGTGGATCAGAGTCGGGATCTTCATCGAAGACGCAGCTTTAAGTACCGGCCAGGAAACGTAACCGCCCGTACCGATCACCACGTCCGGCTTGAAGCTGCGCAGGATCTTCTTTGCCTTCCCTACGCTGGAAAAGGCAAGATAAGCTGCCTTCACGTTTCTCAAAGAGAGCTTCCTCTGAAAGCCCATCACCTCTACGTGGCGAATGGGAAAGCCCTCCTTGGCAACCAGACGGTTCTCCATACCTGCGGGAGTACCCACGAAAAGGATCTCGCTGTCAGGCTCCTTTTCCAAAATCTTTTTAGCAATGAAAATTGCGGGATTGATATGACCTGCGGTTCCGCCGCCGCTTAAAACTGCTCTCACGATTTGCCTCCCTATTATGCTTTTTCGCTGTAAGAATATTTGGAAACATTGAGTACAACTCCCATTTCCGCCATAAAGATCATCAGAGACGAGCCACCGTAGCTAAAGAACGGAAGCGATACGCCCGTACTGGGAAGCGCTCCGCTGACCACCGCAATATTCAAAAACACCTGAATTCCGATCTGGCAAATAATTCCCATAACCAGAAGAGATGAAAACTTTGACGGTGCATTTTTTGCAATTCGAAAGCCGCGCCAGATCAGAAGCACGAAAAGAATGATAACGACTGCGGCAAAGACAAATCCCATTTCTTCGCAAATCACGGCAAAGATATAGTCGTTTTGCGGCTCGGGCAAATACAGATGCTTTTGCTTGGATGCACCGAAGCCAACGCCCCAGAGACCGCCGGAACCAATGGCGTACAAGCTCTGCAAGGGCTGCCAGCCGGCTCCGCGCACGTCGTTTTCCGGATGGAGCCAGGTATCGATTCGCGTTTGTCCGTGGCTGGTAAACAAAATGATCCAGAGCATCAAGGCACCTGCTGCAACGGCAGTCCAGATCAAAAAGCTGGGACGAACACCGCCCAGATACATCAGACAAAAGATCAAGCCGAGTATGATGATGGTTGCGGAAAGATGAGGCTGGAGCAAAAGAGGGATCGCAACTGCGATGGCAAGCACAGCAAAAGGAATAATACCGTGCTTGACGGTACGGATCAGATCCTTTCCTTTGTTTTCAAGCCAAACGATATAAGATGAAATCGCCAGAATAACCGTAAATTTTACGATCTCCGAGGGCTGAACGCTAACTCCGAAGTAGATCCAGCGCTTTGCACCGTTGGCATCGGCACCGAAGAAGAACACGCACCAGAGAAGCAAATAGGAGGCGATAAAAGCGATGCCGGAAAACTTTTTCAGGATCAGATAGTCAAAATAACGGATGAGTGCAAACAAGACCACGAGGGAAATCAGAACCCAGCCGATCTGCTTGCTGATAAAAAAGTAGCTGTCGTCGTAGTTATGCTTTGCATAAACGTAGCTGGAGGAGTAGATAAAGATCGTACCTAAGGTCAGGAGAAACAACACGATGCCGGCAAAAAACCAGTCGATGCCGGATCGGAGTCTTTGCACCTGTTTCTTTCTTCGAACGGGCAAGATCCCCGGACTTTTCTTCTTGGCCGGCACACCTTCCTTTGCTTTGGTCTCTGCCATAGTCCCTCCTTTCCCGATTGATTATCGGTTCACATTCAAAAATAAAAGCCGAAATATGCCAAAACGCAGAGCACTGCAGTCAAAATACAAGAAAAGGAAACGATTCGGGGTTCTTTCCATCCACACATTTCCAGGTGGTGGTGGAAGGGCGCCATACGGAAGATGCGCTTCTTGGTCATTTTATAGGATCCGACCTGAAGCACAACGCTGAGTGCCTCAAACAAATAAACAAATCCTACGAAAACGATGATCAAGGGATTGTTCAACCAAAACGCCATTCCCGCGACGGCTCCTCCCAAAAAGAGAGATCCCGTATCGCCCATAAAAATTCTGGCGGGATAGATATTGTAGATCAAAAAGCCGATCATACCGCCGCAGATCGCAGAGGAGAAAAGAAGGCTCTCCGCACTTTCAATTCTCCACGCAACGGCAGCAAAGAACGCGAATACCACCAGCGTAGTGCTGCCCGCCAGTCCATCGATGCCGTCGGTAAGGTTCACTGCGTTGACCACCAACACCAAAAAGACCATGGCAAACACCCAGTAAAAAGCACCGAGATCCAGAGAAAGATCGGTAAAGGGCAGATCAAGCTTGGTGGTAAGGCTATCCTTCATAGAGTAGAAGAACCCTGCCGCAATAGCAAACTGAAAGATCAATTTCTGGATCGCACTCAAGCCTTTGTTACGCTTTTTTACGAATTTTACAAAGTCGTCGATAAAGCCGACCGCTCCGTAGAGAACGGTCATAACGAAGACCTTCAGCAAATTCATATCGCCTTCGCGAATCAAAAGCGGGATCCCGAATGCGAGAACGGAAACCAGAATTCCTCCCGCAAAGAACAGGCCGCCCATGGTAGGTGTGCCTTCCTTTGATTTATGCCAACGGGGACCGATCTCCAAAATGGTTTGTCCCATTTTGATCCGCATTAAATACGGGATAAATTTTTTTTCCAACAAAAAGGTCACGATGAGTGTCAGCAGAAGTGTGCCGACCAAGATCCAGATTTCCATATTCAATCTTCCTGTTCCGATAAACCGCTCAGTGCGATAATCTCCTCAAGTTTCATTCTGCGGCTCGCCTTAAAGAGAACCGTATCCCCTGCTTTCACTTCCTTTTTCAAAAGAGAAGCAAGCTGCATTGCATCGATGGAATTGATCACATTTTCCTTATCAAAGCCTGCTTTGATCGCACCCTGCAGAATATGGTAGCTGACCTTTCCGTAGGTGTAAAGGCGGTCTACTCCGCATTCCTTTGCGATCTGTCCGACCTTTTCGTGGGCTGACTGTGCAAGGCATCCAAGCTCAAGCATATCACCGAGAACGGCGATCTTTCTCCCCTCACTGCCTGCAAGCACCTTCAGAGAAGCCTCCATCGATTCGGGAGAAGCGTTGTAGCAATCGGCGATCACGCGAACGTTTCCCTTATTATAGATCTTCTGACGAAGACCGGAGGGAGAGTAGGAGAGCACACCGCTTTGGATCGCTTCGTCCTCGACTCCGCAGCAAATACCGACTGCGGCGGCAAACAGAGTATTCTTGATAAAGTGATCTCCGAGAGCAGGAACCTTTACCCGGAACTCTCTCCCCTTAGCGATCACGTCAAAAGCGAGGTGATCCGTTCCTTTATAGATATCCAGAGGATATACGTCGTTTTCACAGTCAAATCCTACGTAAACCACGCGGAAGTCTGACAGCAGCTTTTGCACCTTTTCACTGCGGAGCAAAGGCTCGTCACCGTCAAGAATAATGGTGCTTCCCTTCTCCATACCGGAAAGGATCTCAAGTTTTGCCTCCATGATCGCCTCGCGGGATCCGAGGATTTCCATATGGGAGGTACCGATATTGGTAATAACGGCAAGATTGGGACGAACCAGACCCGTCAGATACTCGATCTCGCCGCGGGCACTCATTCCCATTTCACAAACCACGGCTTCGGCATCCTTTTCAATGCGGATCAAAGTAATGGGAACGCCAACGTGATTATTGAAGTTGCCGGCAGTGCAATGAGTTTTGAATTTTTCCTTCAGCACGGAGGCGATCAGATCCTTGGTCGTTGTCTTTCCCACGGAGCCGGTAACGCCGACGGTAATGCGGGGAGAAACCTTCTTTTTCCAGTAGGCGGAAAGCGCTCCCAACGCCTTAAGCGTATCGGGGACCAGAATTCCGTCAAAGCCGGGAGCGGGCTCCTCGGTAATTACGGCGGAGCATCTTCCCCAAAGATCGGGGATAAAGTCGTGTCCGTCGAATTTTTCACCACGCAGGGCAACGAAAATCTCTTCGGGCATGGTCTTTCTCGAATCCGTTGAAATTCCGCAAATGGTTTTATCGCCGTTGCCAAACAATTCACCGCCGATCGCAAGCGCGATCTCAGAAAGTGTTAATGTCATCATAGTCTTTATTCTCCGATATGTTCAAGAACGATTTTTCTTTCCGAATATTCGTGTTTTCCGTTTTGATCGATCTCGTATTCCTCGTGGCCCTTTCCGGCAAGGAGGATCACGTCACCCGGCTTTGCCTGATCCAGTGCAAAGCAAATCGCTTCGGTGCGGTCGGTGATGGTCGTGTAGGCACAGCCTGCACCCTCCGCTCCCGCAACGATATCGCCAATGATATCTTCTTTCTTTTCACTGCGGCAATTATCCGATGTAATGATTACGAAATCGCTCATGCGACAAGCAATGCCGCCCATTATGGGACGCTTGGTTTTATCGCGGTCACCGCCGCATCCGAAGAGCGTGACGAGTCTTCCCGTCGTAAATTCTCTCAGATTTTTCAGGATATTTTCCAGCGCATCCGGCGTATGAGCAAAATCAATAAAGACAGAGTAAGGGGTTTTCGTGGGGATACGCTCGATTCTTCCCTTTACGCCTTCCATATTGGAAAGTGCACTTAAAATTGAATCCCAGCCGATTCCCTCCTCGCGGGCGGCGGCGATCGCCGCCAGGGAATTATAGACCGTAAAGGATCCGGGAACGGAAACGAAGATCTCTTTTTCCTCGCCCTCGCATTTCAAAAGGTACTTGATTCCACGATCGTCGTGGCTTAAGATCTTTGCGGAGGAATAGTCTCCCTCACCCTTAGCGGAATAGGTTACGACCGTAGAGGAGACCTCGTGGGAAATCCGTTCAAACGCTTGGTCGTCGCAGTTAAAAATACCTTTCTTGGCAACGCGGAACAAGCCTTTTTTCGCTTCCAGGTATTCCTCCATCGTTTTGTGAAAATCGATATGGTCCTGAGTCAGATTGGTGAAAACGCCAAGATCAAAGGGAACGCCAGTCAGCTTTTTCAACGCTAAGGCGTGGCTGGATGCTTCCATAATCACCGTATCGACACCCTTTTCACGCATTGCGGCAAACAGACGGAACAAAAGCTCGGGGTCGGGGGTAGTCAGAAGCGCAGAACCTGCATCCACGGGAAATTCCTCGTCACACACGAGATACTTGGTGGTTCCGATCAAACCGGTTTTGCAGCCTGCACGATCAAAGATCGCCTTCATCATAAAAGACGTGGTGGTTTTTCCGTTGGTACCGGTAATACCGATAATACGGCGAAAGCTTTTTTCGGGGTGCTGATAGAAATTGGAAAGCAGCAAGGGCAAGGCTGCACGGGTATCCTCTACCAGAACGTAGGGTACCTCTGCTTCCGGCTTTTCCTGACAAATTGCAACCACTGCGCCCTTTTCAAAGGACTGAGGGATCCAAACTCTGCCGTCGACCTTTAAACCCTTCAGACAAACGAAAGCAGCTCCGCTTTCGATCTTGCGGCTATCGGAGGAAACGGAGGTTACCTCCAGCATTGGGTCTGCGTTCCAGGAAAGAACGGCAATATCAGAAAAAAGCTCTTGCAGTTTCATTTCATTTCTCCCGTTATTTAGTCGGTAACACCTGTCAGATGTCTGAAATCTACGACGATCACCGTTCCGGGAAGAACGGCCTGGCCGGGTGTAATGCTTTGCTTCACGGCGGTTGCACCCTCTACGCTTTCCAGGGTGCCGGTTGCAATATCGATATTCAAGCCCGCGTTGATGATCTCGCGGTTTGCCGCAGCGGCACTGAGTCCCACTACGTTGGGCACCGTGCAGGTGGGCGTATTCAATCCCTCCTCCGTAAAGAGGTACACGGTGGAATTTTCGCTCAGCATAGTTCCTGCTGCAGGAGACTGAGCAACCACGTGGCTTCCGGAACCGACGATCTTCACCTGAAGATGCAGTGCCTGCAGATTGTTGGAAGCGGTGGTCAGAGTCTTTCCGGTATAATCGGAAATTGCATTGCCAAGAGATGCTTTATCATCATCGGTATATTCGGGTTCTACCCCAAGATAGGGCAGGACCTCGGACATGATCTTCGCTACGTAGGGAGCGGCAACGGTGGAGCCGTAGTAGCTGCCAACGGGCTCGTCCACGATGACGATCACCGCAACCTCGGGTCTGTCTGCGGGAGCAAAAGCAACGCAGGAGGCAACGTAGTATTTGTTTCCATCCTGGCTCTTTTCGGTTTTTGTAGAGGTACCGGTTTTTGCTGCGATCTTATATCCGGGAACGGCTGCATTCTTGTTACCGCCTGCTTCGGATACGCTTCGGTACAGATAGTCCCAGATCACACGGCAGTTTTCCGTGGAGATCACCTGACGCTTGGTTTCCGTGCCGTAGTTCTCAACCACGTTTCCGTCTTCATCCAGACTTGCCTTCAAAACGTGGGGAGTTACCAAATAACCGCCGTTTGCCACTGCACAGATTGCGCGCAGATGGGAAATGGGGGTTACCTTAAAGTTCTGTCCGAAGGCGGCACAAGCCGCGTCAACTCCGGAATAGGTATCCAGATTGAAGAACAGATTTCTCGCTTCACCGTAAATATCGACCTCGGTGGTCTCGTTGTAGCCGAACGCCTTATAATACTTGTAAAAGCGGTCCTTACCGAGACGCTGGCTCATGGTTACGAAGAAGGGGTTGCAGGAATATCCCAAAGCTCCCTCAAAGGTCAGCTCTCCGTGGCCCTGACGCTTATGGCAGTGGATGGGCTGCTGTAAACCGGGGATAGAGATGTGGCCCGTGCACTTGAAGATCTCCGTGGCGGAAACCACGTTTTCCTCCATCGCCATAGCGGAGGTAATGATCTTGAAGGTGGAGCCGGGCTCGTAAAGCTCGGTAACGCCCTTGTTTTTCCAGAGCTCGTTTAACAGCTCTACCTTATATTTGCTTTTTTCTTCTTCAGTACCTTCAAAGGCATCCGCCAACGATTGAGAAATAGCATCCAGCGTATAGGGGTCATTCAGATCAAAATCGGGTTTGGTGGACATACCCAGTATATCACCGCTGTTTACGTCCATAATGATTCCGCAAACTCGGTTTCTTGCCCCGGAATCCTCCAGAGCCTCGTTGAGATACTTTTCCAAAATGCTTTGACAGGTCCAGTCAACTGTCAGCATAATATCCGTTCCGTCAACCGCATCGATATAGCTTTCGTACTTGGTGCTCATATCGTTGCCCAAGCCGTCCTTTGCCGAGATCACCTTTCCGTTTTCACCGGAAAGCAGGGTGTTGTAATACACCTCCACTCCCGTCAGACCGTAGCCGTCCGTACCGGTAAAGCCGATGATGTGGCTGGCAAGAGAACCGTAGGGATAATAACGCTTGGTTTCCTCGGAAAAATGGATAAAGGCGCCGTAATGCTTGTCTGCCACCATTTTCTTGATTTTTGCGGTGACTTCCAGCTCTACCTGCTTTTTGATGGTCTCGTCTGCGCGCTTTTCCTTTGCCGCCTTTTCCAAGACCAGCTCCTTGGTAACCCCCAGTGAGGTGGAAAGCTCGTTTGCAATATCTTCTTTTACGGTAACGCCCGCATTTTCAAAGAGTCCCAAAAGTCTCGTTCTTTCGTCGCTCTGATCCTTGGTATCGGAAATATCCTCCACCAGCGTCTCCACGTATTCCGCAACGGTCATATTGGGAATGGTATTGGGAGAAATAAACACGCGTTCCACGGGGGTACTGATGGCAAGCACCTTCATATTGCGGTCGTAGATGGTACCGCGTTTTGCCACGATGGTATTGGTTTTGGTATATTGATCTACGGTGTTGGATTGGTACCTGTCGTAGTCCAGAACCTGGAGAATGAACAGTCTGACGATCAAAACAACGGCAAATACAACGAAAAAGCCGAATACCAGGTTGCATCGCTTATTCAGTTTCAATCTTCCTGCTTGCAGCTGTTCCGGCATCGTCTCTCTCCTTTTTGTGTATTTACGGATTTACGGCGTATCTTCAATGAAAGGGCAAAAGGAGTAAAGGCAAACCTTTACTCCGCTTGACCGCGACTTCTCTTTTGTTATATCTATTCGGAACGTTTTTCCGTTATTCCTCATCCTGTCCGAACATTTTGCTGATTCCGGATACGAATTGCTCCAGGAAGTTTTCGTCATCTTCTTTTTCAGCTTCTTCCCAAATATCTTCTTTCGCGGACACGGAAATATATTTTTTCGGAAGGGTGGAAGATACTACCATTCCGTATTCCTGCGTAGCAATACGCTCCACTTCACCAAGATCGTACTTGCTTTCAAGCTGGACCTCGAGTCGGGTGCTTTCCTCCTTCAGCTCGGCAATACGGCTTTCCATATCGTCGATGGAACGGGAATACTCCTCCACCTGCACATAGAGGGAGACCACGTACATAAATACCATCGCCACCAAAAACAGAGTCAGAATATATGCGATGGGAATCGGAGATACCGATGCGATGGAGCGGGTCACGACCTTGGCACCGCGGTCCTCGTTTTCCATAGCGACGCTTTGTGCTTCTTCCTCTTTTACCGCAACGGGGTGATCCACGAGCCTTTTATTCAACTGCTTCAAATTCCCTTTGATGCGTTTTTTTGCATCCACGGAATCGGGATGAGTCTCTCTGGGGCGAACCTTGGGGGTATATCCGTCTCCTGCATGCTTCTTATTGCGACGGACTTCGTTGGAATTGGCTTTTGCCTTTTCCTGTGCGCTTTTTTTGCGATACATAGCATCCATGACGGCTCCTCCTTTTTATTGATTCAGCACTTTTCCGCAATTCTCAATTTTGCACTTCTGCTGCGGGGATTTTCTTCTTCCTCTTGCTTTGAGGGAACGATGGGTTTTCTGGTCAGATTGATCAGACTGGGACGAAATCCGCACACGCAAACGGGAAAATCTCTGGGGCAGGTGCATCCGTTGGTATATCCCTTAACGCACTCCTTGACCACGCGATCCTCCAGAGAATGGAAGGTGATCACGCACAGTCTGCCACCTTTTTTCAGACCGGAAACCAACTGATCCAGGGTTTTCGGAATAATGTCCAATTCCCTGTTTACCTCGATGCGGATCGCTTGAAAGCTCCTTCTTGCGGGATGCTTTCCTTCAAAGCGTTCCTTGGGCGGGAACGCGCTTTTTATGATTTCTGCAAGCTCGAGGGTCGTTTCAATGGGTTTGATCTCTCTTGCCTTAACGATGGCGCGGGCAATGGCGCTCGCTCGTTTTTCCTCGCCGTAATCGGACAAAATCCGACACAGATCGCTTTGAGAATACGTATTTACCACAAGTTTTGCGGTAAGCGGCGCTTCGGTATCCATACGCATATCAAGCTCTGCTTCGTGATGGTAGGAAAAGCCGCGTTCGGGGGTGTCCAGCTGATGGGAAGAAACGCCGAGATCAATCATTGCCCCGTCAATGCCGTCGGGACACAGCTCCCGAATGACCTCCCCTACTCGCTCGAAATTGGTATGAACCAGCTCAAACTTTCCTTCGTAGGGTGCCAGAACCTTTTTCGCATTTTCAATGGCATCCATATCCTGATCCAGACAGATCAGTTTTCCCGTCGTCAATTTCGAAAGAACCAGGGAAGCGTGTCCGCCGCCGCCCAGCGTGCAATCGATATACACACCGTCCGGCTTAATATTCAATCCGTCAACCGTTTCATGAAACAGAACGGGCTTATGCAAAAAGGCCATCAGAGACCGTTCCTCCGCAGAATATCTTCTACCGATGCAGTGCGTGCTTGGTCGGTGTAATTGCGATAAGCTTCTTCATCCCAAAACTCCACGTGGTCACCGCAGCCAAGCGCAACAACGGACTTTGTAATTCCTGCATATTCTCTCAAGCCGACGGAAAGGAGAATTCTGCCTTGACCGTCCACCTCTGCCTCCTGCATAGAAGAATAGAAGAAGCGGCGAACCTCACGGGACTCGGTTTCGGGGAGAGACAGGATCTTTTCCTCAAAAACGCTCCAGCGGCTCTCGGTATATAAATTGATACAATGGTCCAGGGAGCGAACCAAGTAGATCTGTTCCCCTTCGGGGAAGCATTCTCTCAGCTTGGAAGGAACCATCAGTCTGCCCTTCGCATCTGCAGAACACTTATATTCACCTAAAAAAGAGCGAGCCACAGGTTCACCTCCTAACAAAAAATACTCTACCAAAATGGAAATCGAAGGAAAAACGCAGTAAAAGAAAAGGATTTCTCCCACTTTTTACCACTTTTCACCTTTCTGACTCCCATTTTAGCAGAGTATTTCTATAATTTCAATAGTTTTTCCACGCGAAATCGCGTTGTTCACAAATTATTTACATTTTGTTTCGCAAAAGTTTTAGCACTTCTTGAGGAAGATCCCTCGAGAGATCCTCTTTTTTTGCTATTTTCTCACGAACCTGCGTAGAACTGAGCGTAGCGAAGCTCTCGGACGCATCCAAATACAAGGTCTCTACCCCGCTGTGCTCCAGATTGAAACGTGCCATATTTTTCTCGTAAAGAAAATCGGTTTCATTGCGCACTCCTTTCACCAGAACGGGCTCCTCCAGAGTTCCGAGGTATTCATAAAGCATCCCCTCAAACCAATCCACGGTAATATTTTCATCTGCAGAAAAAGCCGCCTTGCACAGCTCAAAGCGTTCCTCCAGAGAAAACAGATATTTTTTATCCCGATTGTTCATTACGACTACGCGGCAAGCGCCAAACAGCTTTGCGGCGCGTCGGGCAAGGTCTGCGTGACCGCGCGTTACGGGGTCGTAGCTTCCCGGGCATACTGCAATCTTTTTCATCCGATCTCTTCTTCCTTCATTCTTACAAAGTACACGTAGCACTTAGAAAACTTATACTGCTTAATACTCGCGATCTGTTCGCGAACACTCTCGGGGATCTTGGTTTCATCCAGCGAGTCAGCGGCCGTTTCCAGCATCATCAAGCCACCCGGATTGAGAAGTTCGGCACGTACCAGGCGCTTGACCAGCTCCGGAGTCAGATCCTTTTCATAAGGAGGATCTGCAAAAATAAAATCGAACTTCATCCCCCTTTTTCCCGCAGACTTAATAAATTCACCGTATTCACTGCGAATGACCTTACTATGCAAAGAAAAACCGGTTTTTTCCACGTTTTTACGGATCACCTTCAAGGAATCCTCAGACGCGTCCACGAACACACAGCTTTTGGCGCCGCGGCTGATGGCCTCCAGCCCCATTTGACCCGATCCGGCAAACAGATCCAAAAAGGTCTTTTCCGCAAGATCAAATTGGATGGCGCTGAAAACGC
Source organism: Oscillospiraceae bacterium (assembly GCA_015065325.1). GTDB lineage: Bacteria > Bacillota > Clostridia > Oscillospirales > SIG627 > RGIG5579. The sequence goes on from SVQO01000010.1 coordinate 16,238, forward strand.
CTTCCTTTGCCATTTCCGTCGTAGGACGTACAGTATCACCTGCCAACGTAGCAAGCTTAACGCCCTTTGCTTTTCCGGTAATGATTCTCATCATAATTACTGATTCCTTTTCTATTCTTGATTTCTGAAATGTTGATAGATCGACTCGGCGTCCTTTTGAGAAATTCCCGACACGGAGGCAAGCGCATTGGTCTCTGCTTCCTTGACGGCACGGAGACTCTTGAAATGTTTCATCAAGGCGGCTGCTTTCTTTTCTCCGATTCCGTTAATATCGCAAAGCACGGAACGCTTCACGCTTTTTCTTCGCTTAGCATCCATTCTTGACAGAGAAAAGCGGTGAACCTCCTCTTGGATCCCGTAGATAAACTGAAATACTGCCGGATCGAAGGCGATGGAGATCTCCCTCTCCCCATCGGTGAGACAACGCGTTTTATGGAAGGCATCCTTCACCATTCCGAAAACGGGTATGGAAACTCCCAGTTCGGACAAGGCACGGTTCACAGCGTGCACCTGTCCTGCGGAGCCATCCACCAAAATCAGATCGGGCAAGGGAGCAAACGCCTCGTCACCGTCCAGATATCGTTTTACGCGACGGGTGATCGCTTCGTACATACAGGCGGTATCATCCGGATGCTCAAGATCAATGGAAAAGCTTTTGTAGGCTTTTTTCAGAAAGCGAGCATTTTCCACGGCAATCACGCCGGCATAGACCGAAGAGGTACCCGAATTGGAAATATCAATGCTTTCGATCCTCTGTGGAAAGACCTCCAGCGATAACAGAGAAGCGAGAGAAACCAGAACCGCCTCGTCCCGTTCAAACATTGCTCGGCGGTGACGCGCCGCCGCCTCGGCATTTTCATTTGCCATAGTCAAAAGTGCGCGTCCCTCTCCCCGCTCGGGCAAATGGAACCTGACCTTGCTCTCCTCCGACGAAAGATTTTCACTCAAAACGGAAAGCTCCTCGCTCCACAGTTCCTTGGGAACAAGAATTTTCTTGGGCAAGAATTCCCGTCCGCGATAAAGGGAAAAGAGGAAAGAGGAAAAGCTTTCGGCAGACAAAATCTCGTCTGCTCCGAAATGATAATTGGTGCTGTCTGCAACTCTCCCCTCCCGAACGGAGAGTAGATTGATACAACCTCCAAGATCGTCGGCAAAAAAGCCGAAGACGTCTGCGTGAAAATGAAGATCCTTAACCACCTGCTTTTTTCCCGAAAGGCTGGTTAGAGCACGAATGCGGTCGCGAATGGATGCCGCTCGCTCAAATTCCATATTTTCTGCAGCAAGGGTCATCTCCTGCTCCAAAGAGGATACGATCTTCTTGTTGTCGTTTTTGAAAAAAAGGATCACGTCCTCCAATCGACGGGCGTATTCCTCGGGGGTCACCTTACCCGTACAGACACCGATGCAACGTCCCATCTGATAATAGAGACAGGGGCGCCCCTTTCCGATCTCCTGCGGAAACTTTCTGCGGCAGGTGGGAAGCTGAAAGATCTTGTTTGCAGTATCAATGGCCACGCGGACTGCACCCGAGGAGCTGAAGGGTCCGAAGTAACGCGAGGTATCCCCTTTTTTCTCCTTGCGGTGTGCGAAGCTCAGGCGGGGATATGCATCCCCGACGGAAAGACGGACGTAAGGATAATCCTTATCATCCTTCAAGCGGATATTAAATTTCGGTTTGTGAAGCTTGATCTTCTCGTTTTCAAGGATCAAAGCTTCCCTTTCGTCGGCAGTCACGATAGTCTGAAAATCGCGAACGGTCCGAACCAGCTTCTCCGTTTTGGGAGGATGGCGTCCTACGTTCTGAAAATAACTCAGAACCCGATTCTTCAAGGCTCGGCTTTTACCCACGTATATGATCTCACCGCGGGAATCGAAAAACAGATAGATGCCCGGTCGGAGAGGAAGGCTTTTCGCCTTTTCCAAAAGTGTTTCAAACGAGAGCCTTTGCGGAATGTATTCCTTCATAATATCTCCAAAAAAAAGATACCGCCTGCCCCATTGAGGCAGGCGGTGACAATCAATCGTTGAAGCCGGCGAGGATCAAATTGGAAAGCCCCTCCAGTGCATCCGCTTCATCAGCACCGTCCGCAATGATATTGATGCGGGTGCCCTTGGTGATGCCCAGAGAAAGAATTCCCAACAGGGATTTTGCATTGGCTCTGCGATCGCCGCATTCTACCCAAAGAGAGCTTTTATAACTGTTTGCCTTTTGAATAAAATAGGTGGCGGGTCTGGCGTGCAAACCGACGCTGTTCAGTACCGTAACTTCTTTTGAAATCATTTTAAGCTCCTTGAAACACAGTCCTTTGGTAATATTACGCCTATTATAAATGAAAATTCACAAAAAAGCAAGCATTTTCTAAAAAATATCTAAAAAAAGTCATATTATTCTTCATCGGAAAAATGACGCAGTGCCAGTATCAGTGCCTGCGTAGCGGCACGGAACCGAATCTCCTCGCGGGAGCTTTTTACATGTCCGAACAGGAAGCGGTACTCCTCCTCCTTTTTCTCGGAAGCAAGTGCAATATAGACCGTGCCAACGGGATCCTCCTTGGTTCCTCCCGAAGGACCTGCAATCCCCGTGATCCCGATTCCCAAATCACTTCCGGCAAGAGAGCGGATCCCCCTTGCCATTTCCATAGCACAGGCTTTGCTGTAAACGCCACCGTTTGCGAGTGTATCTGCAGAAACGCCCAAGATCTTCTTTTTCATCTCCTCGGAATAGGATACCACACCCAAGCCGATCACTTCGGAAGCACCGGAAACACGTGTCAGTCTTTGGGCCACCAAACCACCCGTACAGCTTTCCGCGGCAGCAAGGGTCAAGCCTCTTTCGGAAAACGCCTTGACTACTTCCTGCTCCGGAGAAGTATCACCGTTACCGTAATAGTATTCACCAAGGCGGTCCAAAATGCTCTTCTCCGTTTCACGGCAAAAGCGTTCCGCCGTCTCTGCACTTTCTCCAAAGGCGGTAACGTGTACCTCCACCTCGCCATTACCGGCGTAAGGAGCCACCGTGGGATTTTCCCGCGCCATCAGATCGCCAAGCACCTCATCCACCGCAGATTCTGAGATTCCGTAAAAATGGAGAATGCGATTGGCGAAACGCACGCCGCTTTCCGATGCAAGACGTTCCTTTACGCGATGGTTAAAAATGGCTTTCATTTCAGAAGGAACTCCGGGAAGCAGGATCATTCCCTTCCCCTCTCTTCTGAGCCAAAGCCCGGGGGCAGTTCCCCATTCGTTTTGCAAAATCTCCGCGCCAACGGGAACCTGCGCCTGTCGGAGATTGTTCTCCTTCATGGGAATTCCTCTGCGCACAAAGTAACCCCGAATTTGCTCTGCCACTTCTTCGTTATGCACCAAGGGCATAGAAAAAAGCTCGGCGGCAACGTCTCGGGTAATATCGTCCCGCGTGGGACCCAGACCTCCCGAAACGATCACAAGGTCGGAACGGGAAAGTGCCAGTGAAAGCTGCTCTCGCATTCTTGCAGGGTTATCGCCGCAGGTCTGTCGGTGATATACACAAATCCCCAGTTCTCGCAAAGCACGGGAAAGAAAGCTTGCGTTGGTGTCGGTCACGTCCCCGAGCAGAAGCTCGGTACCGACGGAAACGATCTCGCAGATCATAAGTCCCTCCAAAGAGTCAAAAAGCCTTGGGAGACCCAAGGCTTTTGAAAATTCAAGTTATGCTCGGTGCCACTTTGCACCGGCAGGGGTATCCTCAATGACGATTCCGTTTTCACCCAGAAGGGCGCGGATCTCGTCGGCGCGGGCATAATTCTTTTCCTTCTTGGCAGCGGCACGCTCTGCAAGAAGCGCTTCGATCTTTTCATCGTCGAAGCCGTTTTCCACCTTCTCCTCGGGCTTCAGGAAGCCAAGCAAACCGCAGATCTCCTCATAAAATGCAAGGATCTGCTCCAAGCCGCCGCGACTGCGCTCGGCGTTGACGAAGATATTAATATCCTTCACCGCTTCGAACAGAGTTGCAAGACCGTCGGCGGTATTGAAATCATCCTCCATTACGGCAATGAATTCCTCCCGTCTGGAATCCAGTTTCTGAATGAATTCCGTTTCCTCCGGGGTGATCTCGCCCTGCGCGTTTTTCAGCAGGAAGCGAAGATTTTCTTCGCAATTATAGAGACGCTGAACGGAGCTCTGCGCCTGCGCAAGAATTTCGGCGGAGAAGTTTACGGGGCTCTTGTAGTGAGCGGAAAGAATAAAGTAACGGATCGCGGCGTAACCGTACTTTTCGGCAGCGTCACGCACGGTAAAGAAGTTCCCCAAAGACTTACTCATCTTCTTATTATCTACGTTGATAAAGCCGTTATGCACCCAGAATCGGCAGAAAGGAACACCGAAGGCTCCCTCAGACTGAGCGATCTCATTTTCGTGATGGGGGAAGGTCAGATCCACGCCGCCGCAATGAATATCAATCGTCTTTCCGAGATACTTATCCACCATAGCGGAGCACTCGATATGCCAACCGGGTCTTCCGTTGCCCCAGGGAGATTCCCAGAAGGGCTCGCCTGGCTTGGATGCCTTCCACAAGGCAAAGTCCAGCGGATCGCGCTTAATATCGGAAACGTCGATTCTTGCACCGCTTTCCAGATCGTCAACGTTCTTGCCGGAAAGCTTTCCGTAGTCCTTGAAGGAACGGGCGGAGTAGTAAACGTCGCCCTGAGACTCGTAGGCGTGTCCCTTTTCGATCAGGGTTTCGATGATCTTAATGATGGAGTCGATATTTTCAGTTGCGCGGGGATGAATGGTAGCAGGCAGAACGCCAAGCCCCTCGGCATCCTTAAAATACTCGGCGATATAGCGGTCGGCAACCTCTTTTACCGTGGTATTTTCTTCATTGGCGCGGCGGATCATCTTATCGTCGATATCGGTAAAGTTCTGAACGAAATCCACCTTGTTACCGCGATATTCCAAAAATCTGCGGAGCAGATCAAAGGTCACGAAGCATCTTGCATTGCCCACGTGAAAATAATTATAAACCGTGGGGCCGCAAGCGTACATTCTGACGTAATTATCCTTTTGTCCAAGTTCTTCTTTTTTACCGGACAGATCGTTAAAAAGTTTCATGCTTTCTCCTTGAGAATTTATTTATTGGGGTCAAGATACTTCCAGTAGCTCTTGATATAATCAGCACCGGAAAAGATGGTGAGCACGGTCATAACCACGGTCATCACCCAGGTCAGGAAGGGGGTCTGCCAAGGCAGATAGGTCAGAGCAATGGGCTCCAGCATCACAACGACCGCCCAGATACACTGGGAAAAGGTCTTTGCCTTGCCGTACCAGCTGGCGGCAATGACTACGGGGGTGGGGCTGGACATCACCACGAGACGGAGAGACGTAACGGCAAGCTCTCGGAAGATGACCACGGCACCGCTGACCACCAGAGCGATATGCAAGGCACCGGTGGGATGATACATCGGAGAGGAAACGAAAACCAAGATTGCGGAGAAAACCAAAAATTTATCCGCCAAGGGGTCCATAAACTTTCCGAAGTCGGTGATCAGATTGTATTTTCTTGCAATTTTTCCATCTGCGAAATCCGTTACCGCGGCGGCACCGAAGATCACTGCGGAAAGAAGGCGGGAAAGATTCGCTCCCCACGGACCGGGAAAGGTAAAGAGACCGAAAAATATAAACAGGGGAACCATCAAAATTCTGATAATGGTAAGCTTATTGGGAAGATTCATTTTCATTTTTTTATCTCCTCTTTTCCTATCAAATCATAGTCTATCGCTTCTTCAATTTTCACGTTGAGAAACGTGCCTACGGGGATCTCCTTCTTATTGGAGGAGAAATATACTGCTCCGTCGATCTCGGGAGCGTGAAACTGCGTTCTTCCGAAATATTTGCGGATCCCGGGATCGTAACCCTCGCAGATCACCTCAACCGTTTTCCCTACGAAGCTTTCGTTATAACTCTCGGCAATGGGAAGCTGGGTCTGCATAATGGAAGCAAGCCGTCCCTCGCGGGTCTTTTTTGTGGTACGGTTTTCCATCGTATAAGCCGCAGTCCCTTCCTCGCGGGAGTAGATGAAGGCACCCAAACGCTGGAAGCGAGTCTCTTTCACGAAATTGGAAAGGAGGGAAAAATCCTTGTCCTTTTCACCGGGAAAGCCCACCATAACGGTGGTTCGGATGGCAATTTCAGGCATATATCTGCGAAGAAGATCGATGGCTCCGTAGATCGCCTCACTGCCGCCGTGACGGTTCATCTTCTGCAGAACTTCGTCTGAAATATGCTGAATGGGCAGATCGATATATTTGCAAATATTATCGTGCTTTGCCATAACCTTGCAAAGCTCCTCGGTCACCTTATCGGGATAGCAATACATCAGTCTGATCCAGCGGAAGCCAAGCTCGGGAGCGGCAAGCTTTTCCAAAAGCTCGGGGAGAGCGAGTCTGCCGTACAGATCCATGCCGTACATCGTGGTATCCTGCGCTACGACAACGATCTCACGGATTCCCATATCGGACAGAGTCCTTGCTTCTTCCACAATATTTTCCATCGTGCGGGAGCGGAGCGGTCCGCGGATCCCGGGGATAGCACAATACGCACAGCGGTTGTCGCACCCCTCGGAAATGCGCAGATACGCGAAGCTGTCGTGGGTCACCACGCGGTCCCCCTCCATCTCGAGCAGGGATGCGTCGGAGTGGCGGAAGTACTTCTCCCCTGCCAGAACCTTTTCAATTGCCTGACAGATATGCACTTCGTCCCCCAAGGACAAGGCGGCATCCACCTCGGGAATTTCATTCTGAATCTCTTCAAAATAACGCTGGGCAAGACAGCCCGTTACAATGATGCCGCGCAAGGATCGGTTTTCCTTAAGCCAGGTAAGATCGAGGATATTCTCGATTGCCTCCTCCTTGGCACTCTGAATAAATGCGCAGGTGTTGACGATGACGACGTCGGCATCGATATCCTCGGGTACGATGGTATATCCCGCCTTCGCCACTCTTGCCAGCATCATTTCACAATCCACCTCGTTCTTGGGACAACCAAGAGAGATAAATCCAATTTTTGCTTGCATAAAAATCCTTTCAGTCCGAGAAATCGTCATCTCGGGAGAAATTGTTTACCGCCGCGACGGCGGTAGAATAATCGTAGCCATACCGAACCAGGGCATCCTGCAGTTTTTTTCTGCCTGCAGGGGTTTTGGAAAGAGTCTCCGCACCGTTTCTCTCTTTCAGAAACTTCAACGCTCTTGCAGAGTAATCAACGCCTCTGGAAAGGGCAGCTTCCACGTAGGAGGGGGAAAAACGGCGGCGGACCAGCTCCTGACGGATCCGTCGGGGGCCGTAGCACTTCGCGTCCAGATGGCGAACGAGAAGCTTCAGGTACCGTTTATCATCCAAAAAGCCCTCCTGCACCAAAAGACAAACCGTCCTCTCTGCAACCTCCGCAGAGAAGAACACCTTTCGGCGGCAATCGGTCAGATACGCCTGCATCTCGCCGCAGGTCAGATCACCGATGGCGAGACGGTTCAGTGCACGCTTTACACTTTCCGAAAGATCCTTGGGGATCTCCATCAGCGAAGCCCGCGCTTCTTCAAAAGAGCATTGATCTTTTCGTGGGGATCCAAAAGGGCCGCTACGGAAAGATTGTGGTTCAGCGCCGCAATAATATATGCCAGATATTTGGATACGTCAACCTCGTGGAACCAAGGCTTTTCACGGGTCTCCTTGCTGATAAAGGTCAGGTTGGTTCCGAAAATGCCGTCCAAAATGCCGTCCTTGTACGCTTTGTCGAGCTTTTCATAGCCTGCGGTAAAGATGGCGTAGGTGGCGTAAACGAATACGCGATTTGCCTTTCTCTGCTTCATTTCATAGGCGATATCCAGAACGGAGTCGCCGGAGGCGATGATATCGTCGGCAATGAATACGTCCTTTCCCTCCATGGATTCGCCCAAATACTCATGTGCAACGATGGGATTTCTTCCCTCTACCACGCGAGAGTAGTCTCTGCGCTTGTAGAACATACCCATATTAACACCCAATACGGAGGCATAGTACATATTGCGGTTGATAGCACCCTCGTCGGGGCTGACGACCATAAAGTTTTCCTTACAGGGCATCAGATCGGGATAATCGCGGAACAAAGCCTTGATCACCTGATAGTAAGGCATAAAGTTATCAAATCCCATCAGCGGCACCGCATTCTGCACTCTGGGGTCGTGGGCGTCAAAGGTAACCAGATTCTGTACGTTCATCGACTGCATCTCCTGAAGTGCGTAAGCGCAGTCCAGAGACTCGCGGTAGCTTCTTCTGTGCTGTCTGCCGCCGTAGAGCATGGGCATAATCACGTTGAGTCTGTTTGCACGGCCGCTGGCAGCCTGAATGATACGCTTCAGATCCTGATAGTGGTCGTCGGAGCTCATACGGTTCTCTTGACCGAACATCTTATAACGAACGTTGTAATTTCCGACGTCAACCATTACAAACAGGTCATCGCCTCGAACGGAATCGTAAATAATTCCTTTTGCTTCACCGGAGGTGAAACGGGGGCATTCTGCGGGAAGCAGGAAGGTGTCGTAATTGTCCCAGCCTGCGTTCTTCGCCCACGCGACCAAATAATAGTCGACTTTTTTTGCAAGCTCGCTGGCCCCCTCCAGGGTGATGATCTTCAAAGGCGCTACGCGGTCCTGCTCACTGAAAACGTCTTCTGCGGTAATTTTCTGCCCGGGCATTGTAATCATAAAAATTCTCCGTCCTTCTCTTTCATTTGCTATGCGTCAATTTGTCTTTCGGGATGATGCTTTATTCCAAATCGCCGAGTCCAAGCTCGTCATCGTCCTCCTCGTCGGAATCAAAGAGAGACTCACCGGAAACCTTTTCTTCCAAGCCCTCCTTGGACATAGCGATCGCCTTTTCGGCAATTTTCTCGGCAAGCTCGGGATGATCCTTCAGGAACAGGCGTACGTTCTCCTTCCCCTGAGCAAGCCGCTCACCGTTGTAGGAGAACCAGCTTCCGCTCTTTTGAATGATATCGAATTTCAGTGCGATCTCAATGATCTCACTTTCGCGGGAAATCCCCTGACCGTAAAGAATGTCGAACTCTGCTACGCGGAAAGGAGGCGCAACCTTATTTTTGGCGATCTTGCACTTGATGTGGTTACCCACCACGTCACCCTTTTCCTTCAGCTGCTCACCGCGACGAACGTCGATACGGACGGAGGAGTAAAAGCGAAGGGCTCGGCCGCCGGTGGTAACCTCGGGATTGCCGTACATAACGCCGACCTTTTCACGAAGCTGGTTGATGAAGATGAAAGCGCACTGACTCTTGGCAATGGCACCTGCGATCTTTCTCAGTGCCTGGCTCATCAGTCTTGCCTGTACGCCTACGGAGGACTGCCCCATTTCCCCTTCGATCTCGCTGCGGGGAACCAGTGCTGCAACCGAGTCGATTACGATTACGTCGATGGCGTCGGTACGAACCAGCGCTTCTGCGATCTCCAACGCCTGCTCGCCACTGTCGGGCTGGGACACCAGAAGGTTGTCGATATCCACACCTAACGCTTTGGCGTAAACGGGATCAAGGGCATGCTCTGCGTCAATAAACGCGGCGGCACCGCCTGCCTTCTGTGCAGATGCAATGACTTGCAGGGCAACGGTGGTTTTACCGGAGGACTCGGGTCCGTAGATCTCGATAATTCTTCCCCGGGGTACACCGCCGATTCCAAGGGCAAGGTCCAAGGAAAGAGAGCCCGTGGAAATGGCACTGACGTTCATAACGGAATTCTCACCCAATTTCATAATAGAGCCTTTTCCGTATTTTTTCTCGATCTGCCCCATGGCAGTCTGAATGGCTTTCAGTTTGCCTTCTTTGGTGTCGGCATCTTTTTCGGTTTTGGCTTTTGTTGTCTTTTCGGTTTTTGGCATGACAAAATCCTCCACGTTAATTTACAAATACAATTACAACATATTATAGCATAAGCCCCATCTTTTTTGCAAGTGATTTTTTGCCGAAGATGGGGCTTTTTTTGTTTTTTTCGTCATTTTATTTTTTGGGTGTAAAAAATTCGGTCAAGTCCTGCATCATCTTGATAAAATTCATATTCAAGATCCTGCAATTTCAGAAGTTTTTCGATCCCTTCTTTTTGATTACAGCCGATCTCGCAAAGAAGATCCACACCCGTTTTGGCAGAAAGATGGATCAGACTGCGGTAAAACGCAAGACCGTCCGCTCCGCCGAGCAGTGCCATGGCAGGCTCGTTTTTTACGTTGTCATCGATCTTCTCCATTTCCTCGGGCGTCAGATAAGGGGGATTGGATACGATCAAAGAGGGCTTATATTTCCGCACCTGCTCGTACGCGTCGTCGGACAGCACGTCCATTTTTTCAATGCTGCAACGCTTGGTCAGACCAAGCCTTTCGCAGTTTTCCCGACTCAAGTGCAGAGCTGCGTCGGATAAATCGTACATTCTGCAAAAGAGGTCTTCCCTTTTCAAAAGCACGGAAAGCCCGATACAGCCCGAGCCGCAACAAAAATCAAAAACCGTGCTTTTTTCTTCTGCTACCGCGGCTGCTTTTTCCGCAAGGGCTTGCGTTTCGGGCCTCGGAATCAAAACCTCGGGCGCCACGGCAAATTCATAACCGCAGAACCACTCGGTTCCCAGATAATACTGAATGGGGTATCCCGCCAAAAGCTTTCTCAGATCCTCCGCCATATCCGTTTCCTTCTCTCCGATAGGCTGTTCGGGCGTGATAAGCGGCGCATTCCGATGAAATCCGAAATGCTCCAAAATTGCGGAAAGGAGCGCTCTTTCGCTGAAAAAGCGCGCTCCGTTCAACCTTTTGTATTCTTTTTTTACCAAGAGAGAAAAATCTCTTACGTTCATTATTTCTCCTCTGTGACAGCAGGTTCTTCCGTTTTCTCGGTCTGCTCTGCCTCAACGTCCTCGGCAGGAGGCTCGGGCAAAGTAATTCCGACGAATACGTCTTCCTCGGAAAACTCCTCGGTCAGAGCGGATTTCAGAGCGACGATGGCAACCTCGATCATATCGTCGGTGGGCTCCTTCGTGGTAATTCTTTGAATCCAGAGACCGGGGGCGGTAATAAAGCGGATCAAGGCATTATCGTGCCTGCCCGCAAAGCGGATAATCTCGTAACCGATCCCTACCGTAAGGGGAAGCAGGAGCAACTTGATCGCCACGTAAAGCACGGTGTTTTCGCGAGTCTCGCGAAAGACGATGCCGATAGCCAGACCGATGAGAATTCCGACCAGCATCATCAGGATCATAAAGCTGGTGCCGCAACGAGGGTGGAAGCGCTTTTGTTTTCTGATATTTTCCACCGTAAGATCAAGCCCCTTTTCGTAGCAGAAAATGCTCTTGTGCTCTGCACCGTGGTACATAAAGGTCCGTCTGATATCCTTCATCAGAGACACCAGAGATACGTATGCCAAAAAGATGGCAATACGGAGAATGCCTTCCACGATCTTCCGTGCGATCTCATTTTTGATAAATTGCGACAAAAAGGCCGGCAGGACGATAAACAATCCTACACCCAGAACAAGGCCCAGCACCGTTCCAATCGCCGTTACGATTCCCGTCAAGCTCTTACCAAACACCTTGGTCAGCCACTTTTCAAACTTGGTTTCTTCCTCGATCTCCAGTGCTTCAGCGGCAAAACTCAAGGTAGAAAAGGACAAGATCATACTTTCTGCAAAGCTGACTACGCCGCGAACCAGAGGAAGCTTTTTAAACCAATTCTTCTTTTTGATCTCGTTGGGATGGCTGTCGCGGATAATGGTTCCGTCCTCTTTCCGAACGGCGGTGGTATAGCTTTGAGGTCCGCGCATCATAATTCCCTCAAGCACCGCTTGTCCGCCTACTTTTCCCAAACGGGAATTCTTTTTTTCTTCCATATTGCTCCTTTATCTGAACTTCAGGTTTTCCGCGATGGCAGTCGCCACTTCCAGGTGGGTCTCATACGCCTGGGTTTTCGCCGTGTAGAGGATCGTATAGAGATACAGTCCTTTCGAAACGAACCAAGCGCGGAAGGAATACTCCTCGCCGGCAAACTCCGCCGTATAGCTGACGGCAATGGTCTCACAGGAGTCGATCTTCAAGACGCTTCGCTTGATGCTGCCATCCTGATTCTTTTCCACTTTGAGATTTTTGAAATTATCTTCAAACTGCTTAAAATAGTATTTTTCTACATAATCGCTCAGAGACTGATACTCAGTGGATGCCGTGAAGGAGGTAACGCTGACGTTGGAAAAATCGTCATCCGATACGTGGGCGCTGGTCATTCCTGCATCGTTTCGATCCAAGGTCCAATCGGAAGGATAGAAAAAGTAATAGTCCGTGTTTTTGTTTTCCGCCAAAAGAAAGCCGGATGGGATTTCAACCCCGTCTTCCGTGGTCTCCTTTTGGGAGCAGGCACAAAGGGACGTCATCATAACAAGTGCCAAAAGCAAAGAAATCGTTCTGGTTAAGTTCTTCATTTTTTCAAACCTTTCTTTTTCATATCAATTCCGTGATGATCTCGTTGGAAACGAAGAAGCCCTCTGCAGTCAGAGCGAAGCCTTCTTCCGTGGAAACGCAAAGTCCGTGCTTTTCCCACAATTTGAATTTTTCACGAAATCGTCTTACTGCGTCGTCATCGGCAAGGTCTCTCACCTTATTCAGAGAAATGCCTCTTGCCGTTCGCAGAGAAAGCATTACGTACTCCATCAAGCGATCCTCTGCGGTTAAAAGTTCAAAATCGGAAAGACGGTCAAGAGGATCCCTTGCCGAAACAAACTCCTCTATCCCATTTTTCACGAAAAAGCGCTTCCCGTCAACAAGGGAGTGAGCCCCCGGTCCGATCCCAAGATAGTCTCCGCCCGTCCAATAAACCGTGTTATGACGGGAATGAAAGCCTTTTTTAGCGGCGTTGGAGATCTCGTAATGCTCAAAGCCCCTTTCCCGCAGAAATGAGGACGCAAAAAGATACATTTTTCGCACCGTTTCGTCTGAGGGAAGCAAATGGGCAAAGCGTGCCAACGGCACCTCCGGCGAAAGGGTCAGCAAATAAAAGGACAAATGCTTCGGATCAAGACTCAGGGCTTTTTCCAGACTTTCTCGGAAAGAGCCGCAGGTTTGATACGGAAGCCCGTACATCAGATCAAGACTGATATTTTCAAAGCCTGCTTCCCGTGCGCGGGACACCGCCTTTTTCACTTCACCAAAGCGATGCAGACGTCCCAAAGCTTCAAGCTCCCCGTCGATGGCAGACTGCATTCCGAAGCTGATTCGGTTGGCACCTGCCTTGGAAAAGGCGGTCAAAACAGACTCACTTGCCGATTCCGGATTCATTTCCACAGTAAATTCGGCATTCTCGGAAAGAAGAAAACTTTCCCGCAGGGATGTAAAAATCCTCTCAATGCCATCGGGGGTCGCAAGACTGGGCGTTCCCCCTCCGAAATATACGGTTTCAACCTTTCGGTCCGGAGCAAGCGAAGAAAAAGCCTGAAAACTGTCGGCAAGGGCTTTTTCGTAGAATGGGATCCACTCCTGCCGCGGTAAGGAATAAAAATCACAGTAACTACACTTTGCCTTGCAAAAAGGAAAGTGCAGATACAAGCTCAACTTATTCATCCAGCTTCAAAACTGCCATAAAAGCTTCCTGCGGAACCTCTACGGAGCCAAGAGAGCGCATCTTCTTCTTGCCTTCCTTCTGTTTTTCCAGAAGCTTCTTTTTTCGGGTGATATCACCGCCGTAGCACTTAGCAAGCACGTCCTTGCGCATTGCCTTTACCGTTTCGCGGGCAATCACTCTGCCGCCTACGGCAGCCTGGACAGGGATCTCAAACAGCTGGCGAGGAATATTCTCCTTCAGCTTCTCGGCAATTCTTCTTGCTCTGGGGTACGCCTTATCGCTGTGAACGATAAAGGACAGGGCGTCAACCACGTCACCGTTGAGCAGAATGTCAAGCTTAACAAGCTTTGAGGGAACGTATACCGTATCACTGTAATCAAAGGAAGCATAGCCCTTGCTTCGGGATTTCAAAGCATCGAAAAAGTCGTAAACGATCTCGTTCAAGGGCAGGTTATAATGCAGCTCGGTCCTGGTGGGGGTAATATACTTCATATCCACGAATTCACCACGGCGGTCCTGGCAAAGATCCATAATTCCGCCGACGAACTCCACGGGGGTAATAATACTGGCGCGAACTACCGGCTCATATGCAGTGGCAATGTTTTCCACCGCAGGGTAATTGGTAGGGTTATCAATGTAAATCGTCTCGCCGTCCGTCAGCTCCAGCTTATAGATTACACTGGGCGCAGTGGTGATCAGATCCAGATTAAACTCCCTCTCCAGACGCTCCTGGATCACTTCCATATGAAGCAGTCCCAGAAAACCGCAACGGAAGCCGAAGCCCAGTGCCGCACTGGTTTCCGGCTCGAAGGAAAGCGCTGCGTCGTTCAGCCGAAGTTTTTCAAGCGCCTCGCGCAGATCGTTGTATCTTGCACCGTCCGCGGGATAAATACCGGAAAACACAACGGGGAGTGCCCTTTTAAAGCCTTCGAAGGGGGTATCCGTAGGATTGTCCGCAAGAGTAATGGTATCCCCTACGCGGGTGTCCTCCAGGGTCTTAATGGATGCGGTCAGGTATCCAACCTGTCCCGAAACTAAGGTCTTGCAAGGAGCAAAGCCAAAGGTTTTCATCGTACCGACTTCCGTCACGTCAAACTCTGCTCCCGTATTCATCATACGGATGCGGTCTCCTACGGAAAGAGAACCCTCGAACAGACGGAAATAGACGATTATACCCTTATAGGCATCGTAAAAGGAGTCGAAGATCAACGCTTTGCACGGGCGGTCACGAACCGTCTTGGGTGCGGGGATATACTGAACGATCCCCTCCAGAACGTCCTCGATATTCAATCCCGTCTTTGCAGAAACGCAGGGAGCGTTATCCGCAGGGATCCCGATGACGTCCTCGATCTCCGCTTTGACTTTCTCGGGGTCTGCGGCGGGAAGATCGATCTTGTTGATCACCGGCAGAAGTTCCAAGTCGTGATCCACGGCAAGGTAGGCGTTGGCAAGGGTTTGCGCTTGAATTCCCTGAGTGGAATCCACCACCAGCAACGCCCCTTCACAGGCTCTGAGGGAGCGGGAAACCTCGTAGTTGAAGTCAACGTGACCGGGAGTATCGATCAAATTGAACTCGTAGGTCTTCCCGTCCTTGGCAAGGTAATCCAGCGTGACGGCACGCGCCTTGATGGTAATGCCGCGCTCCTTTTCCAGCTCCATATCGTCCAGCACCTGCGCTTCCATTTCCCGCTTTTCAACGGAGCCGGTGTGCTCCAGGATGCGGTCGGCAAGGGTGCTTTTTCCGTGGTCGATATGTGCGATAATACAAAAATTGCGAATATTTTTTTCCATATTAGTCCCGATCCGATAATTTAATTCCTCTGCGATTTTCGCGCTCCAGGTCACGCTTTAAAGCGCTTTCCCGCTTATCGTAAAGTTTTTTACCACGGCAAACGCCCACCTCCACCTTTACCCGTCCTTTTTTAAAATACAGGGACAAGGGGATTAGCGTGTAACCGTCGCGCTCGGAAAGCGCACGGAGCTTTAAAATTTCCTTTTTGTGCATCAAAAGACGCCTGGTACGCAAAGGGTCTCGATTAAAAATATTTCCCTTTTCATAAGGGCTGATATGAACTCCCTTGGCAAACAGCTCTCCGTCCGCGATGATCAGATAGGAGTCCTTTAAATTGACGGTTCCCTGGCGAATGGATTTCACCTCGGTACCGAACAACTCAATTCCCGCTTCAAAGCGCTCCTCCACGAAATAATCGTGAAACGCCTTCCGATTGGAGGCGCAGGTTCGGAGTCCCTCATTCTTCTGCATCAGACCCCTCCTTTAACAGTTCTTCCGCACGGTCGGCCGGCAGAGTGGAAACGTTTTTCAGTTTTCTCTGAATCTGTCTGGTACGCACACCGACCAGGGCATCCAGACCGCGATTTGCCTGATCGATCTTTGCCTGCGCATCCCGCAGAGCACCTTCGAACTTATCGAATTCCGTGCGAACTGCTCCCAAAACCTCCCAGACCTCACTGCTTCTCTTTTGAATGGCAAGGGTATGAAAGCCGGTTTGAAGCGAATTCAAAAGTGCCGCCATGGTCGTAGGGCCGGCAATATTGACCTTATAGTTGCGTTGCAAAATTTCTACCATTCCCATTTTTACCACCTCGGCGTACAGTCCCTCCGTGGGGAGGAACATAACCGCAAAATCCGTGGTAGAGGGAGGAGAAACGTATTTGTTGTGAATATCCTTAGCAAACGCCTTGATTCGGTTTTCCAGCACGGTACGCTGAACGCGAACCAACTCGGGATCGGCGGCGTCGTAGGCATCCCGGAGCTGTACGTAGGCGTCTGCGGGGAACTTGGAGTCAATAGGGAGATACACTACCCCGTCTCCGTCTCCCGGCAAGCGAATGGCAAATTCCACGCGGTTTGCAGATCCGGGAACGGTTGCTACGTTGGTTTCGTACTGCTCGGGAGACAAGATCTCCTCCAGAATGGAGGCAAGCTGGATTTCTCCCAAAATACCGCGGGTCTTTACGTTGGACAAAACCTTTTTCAGATCGCCCACACCGCTGGCAAGGGTCTGCATTTCGCCAAGACCTTGATAGACCTGCTGAAGTCTTTCACTGACCTCCTTAAAGGAACGGCTGATGCGCTCCTCCAAGGTGGCTTGCAGTTTTTCATCAACGCTTTGGCGGATCTCGGCGAGACTTTTCTCATTGCCCGAGCGAAGCTCGGAAAGTTTGGCATCCACCGTATCCCGCAGGGTTTGGGAGTTTTTCTCTTGAAACGCGTTCATTTGCGCCATTCGTTCATCCACACCCTTGAGAGCGGAATTCAAATGCTCGCTGAGCTCTGCCAGGCGCTTGTCCTGACGGGCAAACACTTCGCTTTGAGACTGGTGCTGTGCTCGGGAAAAAGTCTCCAGAGCGCGGGCATTTTCTTCATTGATCTCACGACGGGCGTTGCCAAGGCTTCGCTCCAGTCTTTCCCCTACCCGTTCCAGATCCTCCCGATCCGCAGCGTTTTTTTCATCGCCTGAGCGGAGGGAGAGCAGGGTAAATAAGGAGAGCAGAGCCGATACCGAGGACAGTATCAAGACGATTATAATCGGGGTATCCAATCAAAAATCCTTTCTCAGTCGATGGAGGTTCCATTCTGTATCGCTGCTTTCAGTTTGGCGGCATTCGCATTATGCTCTGCCTCCGTTTTGGCAAATACCATAGAGCCGTCCGTATCGGAAACAAAGTACAAATACTGATTCTGCTCGGGATAAAGCGCCGCCTGGATCGCATCCCAACCGGGATTGGCAATGGCAGAAGGCGGAAGTCCCTGATGCCGACGGGTATTATAGCTGCTGTCAACGTTCAGGTCCGCATCGGTCAGTTCCGCCTTATGCTCGGGCAAGGCGTAAAGCACGGTAGCATCCGAGTCAAGACGCATCTTCTTATTCAGGCGATTATAGAATACGCCTGCAATCGGGTAAAAGTCTGTACTGAATTTACCCTCCTTCTGTATGATGGAAGCGATGGTGACCACTTGATCCACGTTCATTCCCAGCTCGTCCAACCTGGCGTAATAGTCCTTTTCAAAGCGGGAATCAAAGGCGGAAAGCATTTTATCAATGATAGCAATCTCACCGGAATCCGCATAGAAATCGTAGGTGTCGGGGAACAGATATCCTTCCAGACGGTATTTTCTGTCGGGAGAAAGCTGTATCGATTTCAGCTTTTCCATAAACGTATAGTTCTTATAGTCGTATTCGTTGATGGCCTTTACAAAGCCTTCGCGTGTTCCCATTCCGTGGGATACGAACAGATCGATGATCTGATCCACCGTGTAGCCCTCGGGAATCGTAAGCGTGACGATACCGCGTGCCTTTCTGACCTTGATCAGATTGACGATCTGATCGAAGTTCATGGTACTGCGCAGCTCATAGGCGCCGGGCTTGAAGGCGAGGGGCGGATCGGCTTTGCGGTTCTTGAAATTCACGTAGAAGCGGAACACTCCGGGATATTTGATGATCTTCGCCTCTTTCAAAAGGGTGGAAACCTCGGAAACGGTTGCGTTCTCGGGAATGGTTACGGTAGCAACCACCTCATCCTTGGCAAGGGCAAAAATATCGTTTGCCCAGCGAATGCCGCAGATGGAAAGCACGGCGGAAATCCCCACTACCACACCGATGTAGATCAAGGCGATGATCAGCGTGGAAGCAAGAGGCGTACGCTCACCCTTTTCCTCGGAGCTCTTTTTCTTTTTCCCATCCCCCTTTGCCGCCTTTTTGGACACACCGAATTTGCCGACGGATGGCTTTTTCCCCACAGGGGACGCTGCGGGAGGAACAGGAGCACCGGCTCGGGTCTGTGCTGCCGCAGAAACACGGGAAGCCGTAGCTGCGGCGGCGCCGATCTTTCTGGTTTCAGACGCTCTCTGTCCGCCGCTTTCCTTGGAAAAAGTGGGTCTGACCGCCGACCTTTCGACGACGGGACGCTTGGGTGCGGCGGGCTTTACCTGTGCTTTTTCCGCGGAGGGACGAGACGGCGTGATCCGCTTAACAGCCGCAGGCTCGTTGACGGGGCGCTTCGGCGCAGGAGCGGTCTTTTTTTCCGCGGGTGCAGAGGAAGGTGTACTCTTTTTCGAAGGAGTCACCAAAATATCGATGGTATTTTCTTTTTGCTGCTGATTGCTCTGATCGTTTGTTTCTTTCATTCATTAACCTCTTTTCACAATACATCGGATACCAAACAGATAAAAAGAACGATGCAAATCAAAAACGTGGGGGATAAATAAATCTCTCGGAGTATGCGAAGGAAGCGTTTTCCGCGGGTTTCCTTTTTTTCTTCTCTTTGTGCCGCTCTGGCTTTTTCCAGTTCTTTTCGCAAAAGCTCCTTGCGGCTCTCCAGAACCTCCTGATAGGATTTGGAGCGATAAATGTTTTCCAAGCCTGAAAACATAAAAATAAACAGGATCATAAACAGAGCCAAAAGCAGATACGGCAGGATCAAGCTCTTGCCCGCCTGGCGCAGATACTCTACCACACCGGGACGAAGGTATTCGTAAGAAGCGTTGATCCCAACGTGGAGCAAAATCGCAGGAACGATGGAATCGCTTGCCAGAGTCATCACACCGAGGATCACACCCATAAACAGATAGTACGCGAGATTTTCGGCCGAAAGATGAAACATAGCAAACATCAAAGCCGTAGTAAAAACAGACCAAGAAGCGCCGTAAGAGCGGTAGTTCTCCAAAAGGACACCGCGAAACGCCACCTCTTCCAAAAGTGCGGGCAGGATCATCGTGCCGAGAAAGTGCAAAAAGGAATTTCTGCTTTTCGCGGTAAAGCAGACCGCGGCGGGAGTTTCCAAAAACGCCTCGGAATCAAACAGAAACAAGCCCGCATAACGAAATAGCATGCTTCCCACGAAAAAGATCAGCGCCATGTTGATCAAAAACGGAACGCGCTTGACGGGAACGGAGCGGAATTTCAAACCCGAAACCACGTCAAACTCCGTGACTCTGCAATAAAAAGCAAGGGGCAGCAGGAAAACGATCAAACGAATAATGGTGGAGGAAAGAAAGGCATCCACCGAAACGCCCTCGATAATCCGTCCCACCACCGTGGCAATTTCCGTAAGGATCAGGATCACACCGAACAGGATCGGCGCGTAGGTAGTCGGTTTCAGTTTCAACCCTCTGCCTCCTCAAAGCACATCGCCTTGGCAAGCTGTGCAGAAACTTGCTCTCCCTTCAAAAAGGCAAGGAGACGAAAGGCAAAATCGGCAGCGGTTCCCGCGCCGCGGGAGGTCAAAATTCTGCCCGAGAGAACACTTTTTTCCACAGAAGTCTCTTTGCAAAAAAGTCCGTCCTCCATCCCGGGATAACAGGTTGCGCGAGCCTCGCGCAAAAGCCCCATTTCACCGAACACCGTAGGGGCTGCGCAAATTGCCGCGAGCATTCCGCCCTCGGCGTGATGCTTGCGGATCCGCTCTGCCAGCTTTTTACATTCCTTCAGGTGGACTGTTCCGGGCATACCGCCGGGAAGCAGGATCACATCCTCGCCGTCGGAAAGCTCCGACAAAGTGGTATCCGCCGTAAAAGGGATTCCGTGGGCACCGCATACCACGCGGCAATCGGTAATACTGCAGGTGCGAACCTCAACACCGCCGCGACGAAGAATATCAATGGGAGTTACCGCTTCGATCTCCTCGAAGCCCTCCGCCAAAAATACCGTAACCATAATTACTCCTTAAAAGATCTTTTCGCAAACCAAGCTATACACACGCTCGGCAATTTCCTCGCGGGACATAAGATCGCCCGTTTCGTTTACGCAAGAAAGACTTTCCCAGCCCCAAGACAAGGCACATTTTTCAGCGGCAAGTGCCGCTTTTTTCAGATGCTCACGGTTTTCGTGAATATCCTTTTTCTCACCGCGATGATCGATCAACTCCAAGCTTTTTTCCACGGGGACCTTCAAAAGCAGAGTCAGATCCGGTACGGGAAGTCCCAGTTTTACAAATTCAAAATCGTACAGCCACTCCAAAAAAGCGTCGTGCTCCGCTTCGTCCAGCTTGGTCAGCTGATGAATGGCATTTGCGGTGGTATAGCGGTTGGCAATGATGATCGCGCCGTTGTCGTAAGCTTCCTTCCAGTTCAGACGAAAAGAGGCAAAGCGATCCACTGCAAAAAAGGTAGATGCCGCATAAGAGCCGACTGCCTCGGGATCGGACCCGAATTCACCGCCCAAATACATTTTCACAGGCGCGCAGGCGGGGCTTTCATAGTCGGGGAAGGATACGAGGCAAACCTGTTTTCCCTCTTTCCGAAGTCTGTCGTAAAGGAGCTTTGACTGAGTATTTTTCCCGCTACCGTCAAGTCCGTCAATTACAATCAATGTTCCCATCTTTTCCACCTTTCGCATATACGCATACCAATTTATAGTATTATATCACACAAAAAATAAAATCACAAGTAAAAATAGCACACTTTCTCAAAAATCAAATAAGATTTTCTTGAATTTTTCTCTTTTCGGAGTTATACTGAACAAAAATCGTCATACAATCAAACGAGGTGAACAATATGAAAGTAATTCTCATCAACGGATCTCCCCACGAAAACGGCTGTACCGCCAGAGCTTTGAAGGAGATTTCCGATACGTTGGAGCGCGAAGGGATCGAAAGCCAAATTCTTTGGCTTGGGACCGACGCCATCAGCGGTTGCCGCGGTTGCGGTGCCTGTGCAAAGCTGGGAAAATGCGTGATAAACGATAAGGTCAACGAATATGCCCCCTTGATCTGCGAGGCAGACGGCCTGGTCTTCGGCTCTCCCGTGCATTACGCGGCTCCCTCCGGCGCCATTTGCGCCTTTATGGACAGACTCTTTTATTCCTCCTCAAAAAAGCTGGCAGGAAAACCGGCCTGCGCCGTATTTTCCTGCAGAAGAGGCGGCGCCAGCGCCTCCTTCGACGTTTTGAACAAGTATTTTACCATTTCCTCTATGCCCATCGTTTCCGGTCAGTACTGGAATATGGTACACGGTCAGACACCCGAGCAGGTAGAGCAAGACGGAGAAGGCTTGCAAATTATGCGCAGTCTCGGAAAGAACATGGCTTGGCTTTTAAAATGCATTGAGGCCGGACGGAAAAACGGGATCGACTTTCCCGAAAAAGAGACTCCCATCCGCACCAATTTCATACGGTAACGAAAAGGCGCAGACAAATCGTCTGCGCTTTTGCATACCCTCGCGCGATTTCGGATACACTAGAAAAAGATAAAATGCACGGGGGGATCACACAGTGGAGAAAAAAAGCGGTGCGGTAAAATTTTTGATTCTGTTTGCTTGCGGAGCGGTAGCGTATTTTTTGATTCAAAAGACCTTTTTTCTCCTGCTCCCCATTTCCCTTGCCTACTTGTTTTCGGAAGTGATCCGAAACAGCTTTTCAAGACTTCGCCCGCTGGCTCCGACCGTCAAACGCATTTTGACCGTTTTATTGCTTCTGATCTTCTTCGGACTTCTTTCTTTGTTTGCGGTTTTGCTGGCAGAACGGCTGTTACACTATACGACCCTGGTTACCGAGCTGCTCTCCGAGAATGCAGAAAACATCGTTTCCTTTTGCAAGGAGCAGCTTCGTCGCTTGGAAAGTGCTTTGTCTCCTCTTTTGGGGCAAGATCCCGAAAACGGATTCACGCGCTATTTGCCCGGCCTTTTTCAAAATCTGCTGGAAAAGGTTCTCGATCTGATTCCCGGTTGGATCGGAGGGATCCTGGGTTTTCTTCCTCGTTTCTTTATTTCTCTGATTATTTTTATTATCAGTTGCTACTATTTTTCCTGCGATTGGGAGCGCATCCGTCTGTTTTCCGACAAGAAGATCCCGTCGCAGCTTCACCGCAAACTTTCCCTCTTAAAAAAGCACTTTTTCTTATCCTTGAAGCAATTCAGCAAGGCGTATCTGATTTTGTTTCTTCTGAATTTTGCCATACTTTATCTGGGAATGGTACTGCTGAAAAGCAGCAATGCCTTTGGCACCGCATTTCTTATCGCCTTCGTCGATCTGCTCCCCATTTTGGGGTGCGGTACGGTTCTGATCCCCTGGGCAATCTTCTCGTTTCTTTTGGGAAATATCGGTGCAGGTGTCGGGCTTATCGTTCTCTATCTCGTAACCCTGTTTGCCCATCAAATGGCTGAGCCGAAGATCGTCGGAACCTCCATCGGATTGCACCCGATCCTATCCTTGGTTTTGGTGCTTCTTGGACTGAAGACCTTTGGAATATGGGGGATGATCCTTTTGCCCCTTGGCTTTACCGCCTATCAAAAAACGCAAGAAGAATTGGAAAAACCTCACGGCAATTAAATCGCCGTGAGTTTTTTTGCAACAAAAAAGGTCTCCCTTACGGAGACCTTTTTCAGCATTCATTAAACTCTTTCAACCTTGCCGCTTCTCAGGCAGTGAGCACATACGTAAATACGGGTATGGGTGCCGTTTACAACAGCTCTGACCTTCTTTACGTTGGGCTTCCAAGCATGGTTGGTTCTTCTGTGGGAATGGGATACTCTCTGACCGAAAGTTACGCCCTTTCCGCAAATTTCACACTTTGCCATAATATTTACCTCCAAATGCGCTTTATGCGCCTAACAACTTAGTTTGCCGCAGTATCCGCGGTCTGATTCTGATCTCCGGTCTGTGCGCCGCCTTCGGTGGGCTGACCTTCGGTAGCGGTTCCGCCGGTGGCAGCGCCGTCGGCAGTAGTACCGTCGGCGGCCGTACCGTCAGCGGTCGTACCGTCAGTGCTTGCGTCGGAGTTTGCTCCGTCGGTGGACTCACCTTCAACCTCGGCTTCTCCTGCTTCCTCTCCGCCGTCAACAGCATTCTCGAGAGCATCGGGAATATCGGTCTGGCCGGAAACACTGTTGTTCTCCTCGTAAGAGCCCAGGACGTAAACCACGAGCACGAGAATTACAAAGATAATGGAAACGATGGTGGTCACCTTGGAAAGAACGCGGTCAATGGTCTTACCCTTGGTTTTGCCGAAGAAGGTCTCTGCGCCACCGGCAATAGTACCGGAAAGATGGCTGTCTTTTCCGCTCTGCATCAAAACCGCGACCACCAAAAAGATGGAAATCACGATCATTACAGAGCAAAGAATTGTAATCAACATGTTTCTACTCCTTAAACGGAATTAGTCGCTGATGTAAGGAAGGATTGCGATCTGACGAGCACGCTTGATTGCAGTGGTGAGCTCTCTCTGATGCTTAGCGCAGGTACCGGTGATTCTTCTGGGAAGAATCTTGGAACGCTCGGAAACGAACTTGCGGAGCTTTGCAGCGTCCTTGTAGTCGATCTGAGTTACTTTTTCAGCGCAGAATGCGCAAACTTTTTTCTTTCTCTTGGGTCTGAATGCCTTTTGTTCTTTATCCATGATAAATTTCCTCCGTATTTCTAAAAATTAAAAGGGAAGGTCGTCGTCAGTGCTCATTTCCTCAAAGGCGACATCCTTCGGGCTGGCTCCGTAAGGAGCAGGTGCTGCTCCGGCGGCAGGGCTTCCTTCACCCTTCTTTTCAACGAACTGAGCTTCCTCGGCAACTACCTCGGTAACGTATCTCTTCTGTCCGTTCTGATCGGTCCAGGTTCTGGTCTGGAGAGAACCGACGATGAGAATGCTCTTGCCCTTCTGAAAATACTTGGTGATGAATTCTGCGGTGTTGCGCCAAGCAACAACATTGATAAAATCGGCCTGCTGTGCATTGTCTGCGTTCTTAGAAGAAAATCTTCTGGAAACGGCAATGCTGAACGAAGTAACAGAAATTCCGTTCTGGGTCTGTTTCAGCTCCGGATCGGCAGTCAAGTTGCCGATGAGGATGACCTTGTTAAAAGATGCCATAGCGCAGTTCCTTACGCGTCAATGCGAATGGTCATGGAGCGAAGGATGCCTTCAGTGATGCTGAAGCGTCTTTCAAGCTCTACGGGGAAATCGCGGTCTGCAGTGTACTGCACTACCACATAGTAGCCGTCGTTTACGTCGTTGATGGGGTAAGCAAGTCTTCTCTTGCCCCACTCGTCGATGTTCTCAACGGTTGCGTTCTTCTCGATTCTACCCTTGAATTTGGCAACGAGCTCCTGTACCTGCTCTTCGCCAAGCTCGGTATTCACGATGAAAACAGTCTCGTATTTGCCCTTCAGTTTTTCCATTATGTTTACCTCCTTTTGGACATTCGGCCTCCCGAAACGGGAAGCAAGAAGCACGGCATAGAAATATTTACCGTGACACAATCAAGAATTATACACAATCCCCTCTCTTTTGTCAAGGGAACGAGAAAAAGTTTTCGCTTTGTTCATTTTCACAAAAAGAAAAAGAGAGACCGAGTCTCTCTTCTCATTTGTAAAATCTGTGTCCTTCGATCTCGCAGATCACCTGCAAGCAACGGTCGAACCAATTTCCTTCGCCTACGATATAGGGATTGCAGAAATACACGGCACCCTCGGAATAGTTGGGAGCCGAGCCACTAAGCACCAGATTGACCGCTTCTACGGTCGTGGGATCGGGAGTCCAATCACCCCAACCCCGGTATCCTACCATTACGTCGAACTGCCCCGGTGAAAGGATCACGTCTCGAACGGTAGAGCCGAACTTCGGTCCCTGTACGCGATTGAAGATCACCTCGGTAATCAAGATCTTGTGGGAAAGGGAGCCGCTTCTGGTCTCGTGACCTACACAGTAAAGCAACAGGTCGTATTCCTCGGGGGTCACGGATACGGTCACGGCGAAATTTTCAACCGAACGGCTTGCCGCAAGCACGGCGGACTCGGTTTGGTTACTGCCCTGTGCAATCTGTTCGCTCAGTCCAAAAACGGTATTGGACATAGAGCCGGTGTTTACACCGTAAATTTCATTGGGCTTCGCGGAAAGCACATTCTCCGCAGGAACCGGCGCGGTTTTTGCAACGCCCTGATCGTAAGATACGGCTTCCGTGGGTGCAGTATCAAGATTTTGTGCTCGGTGCACCTTCGGAACACGGATCTCAGGCAAATGCGAGGGGGAAATCAGGAACGCCAAAACCAAAATCAGGCTCGCTGAAAGCACTGACACCGAGCCGGACAGCCCGGGTAGTTTTTTTGTCATAGTAACTCCTGTTCTCGTCATTTTTCAACGGATTTCAAAAGCCGTTGGGGATTATAGGCAAAATTTTTTCGATTGTCAACCTTGTTCGCTGTTTTTTAAAAAACGAGACACATTTCGTTCATTTTCAAAAAAATCCTGTTTTTTTTCAGAAAAAAAACCTTTGTTTTCCTCGAAGCTTCCTTTTATTATATATATTATATACTATGAAGCCGAGGAAAGTTTTTTGCTTTCCTCGGCTTCATGTTTACAAAAAATTCACTTTTTCATTTCCAAAATCGTGACGCCTCCGTCCCCTTCTCCGTAGAGTCCGAGACGGTAGGATTTGATGCGGGGATCCTTTTTAAAATAACGCCAAAGACCCGCCTTCAAGGCACCGGTTCCTTTGCCGTGAATGACCGTTACGCTCTCGTATCCGACCAGGATCACGTCGTCCAGATATTTATCTACCACGAACCACGCGTCGTCGGTTACGAGCCCTCGAACGTCCACGCTGTTGGAGGTATGACTGCGGGGAGAAGAAGTAACGCTCCCCTTCTTTTTGTCCTTTTGCCCCTTCTTCAGTTCCGTGATGAGACGCAAGGTGGAAAGGGCGGTTTTCATCCTGAGATTTCCGACGGAAACCGTAGCTTCGTTGCCTTGCAGCTTCTCAACCACGCCCTCCTTGCCGACCTTGGTAACGAACACGCGATCCCCTACCGCAAGTGCTCTGGGAAGAGTATAGTGATCATCTTCCTCACGGGCTGTGGATACGGTCATAGCGATTCGATCCTCGGCGCCTCGCAGGGTCAAACGAAGCTTTCTCCTCTCCTCCTCCAGATCCTCCTGCGCCTTGTCACGAAGGGCTTTTTTCTGCAATTCTTCCAGCTTTTCGAAGGTAGAATCCGACAAAGCGTGGGCACTTTTCACCAGTCGGAGCGCTTCCTTTTTCGCACGCTCCAGCTCTTTCTCGGCTCCTGCCAGAAGCCCTTCCCTCTCCTTCATCGCTTCGTCGCGGGCACTTTGTGCTTCCTTTAAAAGTCGCTCGGCTTCCTCGCGGTCCTTTTCCATAGAGACTCTTTCTTCCTCCAGTTTTCCGACCACGTTTTCAAAGCGACGGTTTTCCGCTTTGATCAAGCGCTCAGCCTTTTGGATTATATCCCCAGAAAGCCCCAAACGGGTAGAGATCAAAAATGCATTGGAACGGCCCGGAGTACCGATAATCAGTCGGTACGTGGGACGCAGAGTGGAAATATCAAACTCACAGGAGGCGTTCTCCACGCCTTCCGTCTCCAGAGCATAGGTTTTCAGTTCCGCATAGTGGGTAGTCGCCGCACATTTCACGCCCTTTTCCCGTACGGTTTCCAAAATGGATTCTGCCAAAGCGGCGCCTTCCACGGGATCCGTTCCGCTGCCCAATTCATCAAAAAGCATCAGGCAGGAGGGCTTTGCCGCCTCCAGCATGGAAATAATATTCACGATATGGGCAGAAAAGGTGGAAAGGGACTGCTCGATGCTCTGCTCGTCGCCGATATCCGCAAGAATATCCGGATACACGGGCATCACCGCTTCCTCGGCGGGCACGTGAAGTCCCGTCTGTGCCATCATAGCAAGAAGTCCCACGGTCTTCAGCGTTACGGTCTTACCACCCGTATTGGGACCCGTGATCACAAGCGTATCAAATTCCTTTCCCAAGGTCAGAGAGATGGGAACCGCGGTACTGCGCTCCAAAAGAGGATGTCTTGCACGGTTGAAAACAAGCTCTCCCTTTTCCGAGATCTTCGGCTCGGTTGCCTCCATTTTATAGGAAAGCTCTGCGCGGGCAAAAATAACGGAAAGCTCTACCACGTTGTAAAAGTCCAGGCTCAAGGCGTCGCAAAAGCCGGAAACGCGCTGAGACAGAGCCGCAAGAATTCGCTCGATCTCATCCTTTTCCTCTCCTTCCAGAAGCTTGATTTGGTTGTTCAGCTCCACTACGGCAAGAGGCTCGATAAATACCGTTGCACCGCTGGCGCTGGTATCGTGGATCAAGCCCTTAATCTCGTTTTTATATTCACTTTTTACCGGAATTACGTAGCGGGAATTGCGGAAGGTAATAATGTTTTCCTGCAAAAAGGTACCGTAGGCACCCGAAATATAATGCTGGAGAGAATCCCGTATTCTGGCTGAGCAAGAGGTCATCTTCCGACGGATGGAATGCAGAGCGGGGGATGCGTCGTCTGCCAGAGCATCCTCTGACAGAATACAACGATGGATCTCATGCTCCAGCCCGCGCTCGGGAAGCAGTCTGTGAAAAATTTCACCCAAGACCGCGTCCTCACCTGCCATCCCCTCGCCGTAGCGATGAGCGGCATCCACCGAGCGAAGCAAAGATCCCACCCGCAAAAGCTCCGCAGGATTCAGCACAGCCCCCTTTGCCGCTCGATCCAGAATAGACGGAATGGAGGGATGAGCGGAAAGAGACGGAGCTCCCTTCACGGCGCAGATCCGTTTTGCCGCGGCCGTCTCCTTTTGCAAACGGATCACACGACTCAGTTCCCATTCGGGTCGAAGGGTCATAATTTTTTCCTTGCCCGCCTCTACCATACAAAGGGAGGCAAGCTGAGCAAGGATCTTATCGTATTCTAATATGGTAACTGCTTTTTCAAAGGGTTTCGTTGCCATTGGTCTGACGTTCCTCTTGTGTTTCCTTTTTGTTTTTTTCTTCTGCGGGCGCAGAAAGCTTTTTTACCTGGCGGTAAAAATCCAGGGTACGGTAATCCCGCTCCAGCTGACACAGCAAATAACGCTCTGTAAAACGGGAAAAATCCCGAAGGATCCCTTCGGGTACTTTCAGTGCGTAAGCCTTTTCCTCCGGTGCCTCTATACTTCGCATACAAAGGGCGATCACGTCGCGACGGACGCGGACAAGCTCCGTGTCGAAGGAGTTGATACAATCCGGACAGATCAGATCGCCGTCCAGCAAACGGAAAAAGAAAGAGGGCACTTCGTCCACTCCTTTTCCGCAGGATGCACAACCGGAAAGATTGGGCATCAAGCCATTGGCAACCAAAAGGCGCATTTCGAACACCGACTTGATCAGATCGGCGGGTCTGTCTTCCTTTGCAATGAGAAAAAGTGCGTTCATCAGAAGGCGCAAAACGGTTTTTCCCGTTTCCGCGTCCCGCGCCGTATCCTCTGCAAGCTCTGCCAGATAGGAAGCAAGGGCAAGGGAGACCACGTCTGCTCCCTGCCGTACCGTGGCGTAAAGAGGGACGGCACGCTTTAGGTAGCACTTATCCCCTCTTTGCTCCAGTTCAAATTCCGAATAAACGAAGGCAGTACAACCCGCGGCGTTTTTACTGGTCAGAGAACGGATTCCCCGTGCTTTAAAAAAGATCTTCCCCTCTTCGGTGAGGATGGTGATGAGTTTATCGCTTTCTCCGTATTTGACAGCTCTCAGCACCAAGCCCTCGATTTTCAGGGTCATACTCAGTCCCTCTTAAATCCGAAAGAGCCAAGAAGCATTTCATTGTCTCTCCAGTTTTCCTTCACCTTGACCCAAAGGTTAATATTTACGTGCACCCCGAAAAAGGCTTCCAGATCTTCTCGGGCAAAGGAGCCTACGCGTTTAAGCATGGCACCGTCCTTACCGATGATGATCTTTTTGTGGCTGGCTTTTTCGCAATAGATCTCGGCACGGATATCGATCAGCTTATCGGATTCCTTGAAATCCTCGATCATTACGGCAATACCGTGAGGAATTTCCTTATCCAAAAGTTTGAGCAGCTTTTCGCGGATGATCTCCCCCGCAATGGTTCTTTCGGGCTGATCGGTGATCATATCCGAGGGGAAGAACCACTCCGCCTCCTCCAAAAAGGGCTCTGCTTCCTTGAAAATAATATCAACGCCGTCACCGGTCTTTCCGGAAAGCGGGATCACGGAAGCAAAGGAATACTCCTTGGAGAATACGTCGATGGTACGGATAATATCCTCCGGGGTATAAATATCAGTCTTATTGATGATCAGAATCACGGGCACACCCATTTTGCCGAACTTATCCAAAAGCTCTCTTTCAATGGGATGGATCTCTGCCAAGGGCTCTACCAAAAGCAGTACCATACACACGTCGGTGGTGGCAGTACCTACGGACTTCATCATCATATCGCCAAGCTTGGTGCGAGGCTTATGTACACCGGGAGTATCCAAAAATACGTACTGACAATTTTCCTTGGTAAGAATTCCCGTAATGGAGGTACGAGTGGTCTGCGGCTTGCGTGAAACTGCCGCGATCTTTTCCCCCAAAAGAGTATTCATCAAAGTACTTTTTCCAACGTTGGGTCTGCCTACCAAGGCGATAAAACCTGTTTTCTGTGTTAAATTCTGCATATTACTCCTCTGTTTTTACCGCGCCCTCGTCCAGAGAGCGAAGAATTTTTTCCTGTTTTTCAAACATTTCTTTCTTTTCGTTTTCTTCCGCGTGATCCCATCCCAAAAGATGGAGCACGGAATGAATGACCATCAAACAGAATTC
Source organism: Oscillospiraceae bacterium (assembly GCA_015065325.1). Classification (GTDB taxonomy): domain Bacteria; phylum Bacillota; class Clostridia; order Oscillospirales; family SIG627; genus RGIG5579. Next base: position 46,382 of record SVQO01000010.1, read on the forward strand.
CTGCCGATAAGTGGTACCGAATTCCGCAGATTGCGCGGCAATAACGGCGGGACAGACGATCACGTCTCCCAGACAGGTCACTCTCTCACAAAAAAGCGCTTCCTCCTCCAAAGGAAAGGATAATACGTCGGTGGGACGGTCCACGCCGCGCCAAGCTTTATTCAATTCACGAATTTCCTCGGCTGATACCAGGGTGACGGAAACCTCCGCTTTTCCCTCGAAACCTTCCTCCTCCAAAACCTTGGAAACCGCACGTCTGACAGCAGTTTTATAACCGCGAAACGGCGCTTTTTCCTGCTGGGTATTCTCAATAAAAACGCGATGCTTCATTTTTTATTTCCTCCGTAGCGGTCGTACGCCTCCACAATGCGGGACACAATGGAGTTGCGAACCACGTCCTTGGCACTGAGTCGGTAAATTCCGACGCCGCGAACATCCTTGCACACCTCCAGCGCCTGCGCAAGTCCCGAAGGCACACCGCCCGGCAGGTCGATCTGGGTAACGTCACCGTTGACCACAGCCTTCGACCCCTGACCCAAGCGGGTAAGAAACATTTTCATCTGCTCGGGCGTAGTATTCTGGGCTTCATCCAGAATAATAAAGGAATCGTCCAAGGTTCGTCCGCGCATATAGGCAAGGGGCGCTACCTCGATGCTTCCCTTTTCCATCAATCGCTGATAGGTCTCGCCGCCCATCATTTCAAACAGTGCGTCGTACAAAGGGCGCAAATAAGGATCGATCTTGCTTTGCAGATCGCCCGGCAAAAAGCCAAGCCGTTCTCCCGCTTCCACCGCGGGGCGGGTGATAATGATGCGGGAAACCTCTTTTTTGCGTAAAGCGGCAGTTGCCATTGCCACGGCAAGGAACGTCTTGCCCGTTCCCGCAGGTCCTACGCCGAAGGTGATGGTCTCCTTACGGATGCACTCCACAAATCCCTTTTGTCCCATAGTCTTCGGCTTGATGGGACGTCCTTTGGCAGTGATACAAACGGTGTCACCGATCAGCTTCTCCGCAGACAGCTCGTCTCCATCCAGTACCACACCGATGGCATACTCTACGTTTTGCTCGGTCAGATGTCCGGAAAGCGAATACAGACGCTCCAAATAGGAGATCACGCGGGACGCCGCCTGAACATTGGCATCCTCACCGGAAACGCGGATCTGCCCGTCGCGCGTATAGATGGCAACGTCAAATTCCTTTTCGATGCGAGCGGCATTGGCATCAAAGGCGCCGAAAATGTCCGCAATGGCATCCAAGCTTGAGATCTCTATGATTTTTTCTGACATAATACGTCCTTTCGGATTTGCTCGTTTCTAAGGGTTCTCGGTAAAACGGAAGGGGGCTTCTCGGCAAATATTTTCCACGGCAAGAAGCTCGGCGGTAAGGGTCACGCCCTTTTCGTCGGCGGAAACCGACACGTTTTCAGACAGGATCTCGTCCCCTTCGGCAAAAGTATCCCTTTTAAACTGTTCATACTTATCATAAGCCAATTTTTCAGCTCTGTCAACCTTTATTACCGCCTTTTTTTCATGGCTTTTCAGAAAAATCCGCTCCCGAACCACCACGGGAAGATCATAGCCGAAAAGCTGCAAGGGCTCTACCAATTCAAGCATCTCGGCCTTTTCTTCCAAGGTCCCCGAAAAATTTGGCATTGTCAGGGAAAAGCCAAGGATTTCGTAGGTTTTTCGGGAGATTTCCTCCTCCTCGTAAACACGCTCGACCTGCTCGAGGGGAACGGTAACGGAAAAACTTCGCTCGGTTTCCGCAAAGACGCGCCCTGCCGCGCGAACCGAATAGAAGCTTCCGTTTTTTGTTTCGCGAATGCCCCCGATCAAAAGAGTTCCTTCCGTTACGTAATCTCCTTTTTTTACTTCGATCTGACCGGAAAGAACCTCGTAACGCACCACCCGTCCGTAGGTACGCGCCACAAGATTGGACGAGCCCTCGTAGGAGGGTGCTTCCTCCTTGACATCTTCCCTCTCGCGGATCTCCACCTTGGCACGGGTGCCCACCACGTTGATCCCTACGTAAAGATATTCCTCGTGGTCAATGGCAAAACGAAGGGCAATCTCGTCGTCATCCAGCTTCGAAAGACGTTTCCCCGGTGAAAGGCCGTATTCCGCAAGCTGCTCGCAGATCCTGTGGGCAGGAACCGCGGCATTCCCGCGAACGTCGATTCCCCACAAAAAACGAGTTGACAAAAATAAAGAAAGGACCAAAACCAGAAGCCCCGCAAAGAAGCCGATCCGCTTCCGAAACAGAACCAAAAGGTGCAAAAGTCCCCGCGGCGTCTCCTCCCATCTTTCTCCCGGAAGCAAATGCTCGCAAAAGGAGGAAAACAGCTTTTTTCGCGGAGGTAGAATGAAAAAAGAAACGAAGCCCTCTCTGTGCTCAATTCCCCAAACGGGAATATTGCGATGAAGGATCTCGTTGAGCAAGCGTTGGGGCGCGGGAGAAAAAAAACGGATCTCCAGCGCGAATGCGTCGTAAGCGGAAGGCTCTCTCATTCTTCTGCACCGCGAAATGAAAGCGTGAAGATCTTCCCCGAAACTCCCACGTTATCGTTCCCCAATTCTTCCAGGTGCAGATCTTCCCCCAAAACGCTGATCAGCCCTTGCTTTCTGAATATCATTTTTTCCGAATTACAGAAAACGATACACTCCACACCCTCAAGAATCACCCGATTGCGATTATATACCGTTATCATTTCCGAAGAAACCGAAAAAGTTTTTTTCTTGTTTTTCGCCATAGTCCTCCCCTTCTCTGCATAAAATGGATCAATTCAATATATCGTTTCGGGGATCAAAAATATGACCAAATCCACTGCAAATTTTCTTTTTCCTTTTTTCTGTCTCGCGCTTTGCCTGATCTTTCCCACTGCTTGCTCCGAGGGGGTTGCCAGAGGCCTGAGCCTTTCTTTGGATGCGGCACTGCCCGCGCTTTTTCCCGCGTTGGTTTTATCGGGAATTTTGGTACGACAGATCGGAAAAGGGGGAGAAAAATGCTTTTTGATCCCCTTCGTTTTGGGGCTTTTTTGCGGATTTCCCATCGGAGCCGCGTCGGTGGCGGGTCTGGTCCGCGACGGAAGACTATCGAAAAAAGACGGTGAAAGACTGCTCTTTTTCTGTAATAACGCCAGCCCCGCCTTTTTGATTTCTTATTGTGGCAAAACGGTGCTGGGAGATACAAAAAAGGGTCTTTTTCTCTTTTTACTCCAAAGTGTTCTCTCCGCTTTTTTCCTGTTTTTTTGGTTTGGAAAAAGAATGCTTCGCAGAGAAAAGAAAAAGGAAAAAAAGGAGGCTCACGCTCCCGATTTTTGGAAAAGTCTTCCCGATGCCTTGCGCGAATCGACAAATTCCTTCCTATATATAATGTCCTGTGTGATCTTCTTTTCTTTCTTCACGGAATTGATGCGGCATTTATTTTCTCTGACGCACTTCTCCTTTGCAATGCTGGGACTTTTTTCCGAGCTTTGCGGGGGCGTATCTCATCTTCGGTACTTCGCGCCTTCCCTCGCCTTTCCTCTTTGTGCGTTGGGGTGCGGTTGGGGCGGATGCTCCGTGCATTTGCAAACGGCAGGGCTGCTGGAAAACGCCTCACTTTCCGTAAAGTCTCATCTGGCGGGAAAAATCACCTTTTCTCTCCTTATGTTCCTGATGACTCTTTTTTTCCAAAAACTCTTGTAATCGATCAAAAAATATTGTAGAATAAAGAAAAGGAAGGTCGATTATGAAAAAAAGAAACGATTTGGAAGAAAGCTGCGCTCTCTGTGAATACAGTCAAGAGATCTTCGGCGGCGATTATTATATTTGCAAAAAAAAGGGAGTTATGGAACCCGGTGCAGTATGCAGAGCTTTTTGCTTTGATCCGCTAAAGATCAAGGTTTCCGTGCGAAAGATCCCCACCTTCAAGCCCTTGGGAGATCTGCTTGTCAGCCCCGACAGCAAAAAAGAGGAAGCAAAATAATTTGCTTCCTCTTTTCCTTTAACGTCTTGCAACGCCCGTTTTTCGTGCCGCTTCCGCGACTGCCCGAGCAACGGCAAAGGCTACCTTCTTATCCAAAGGAGACGGAACGATATTCTCACGACTCAAAGCCTCTCGGGGAACGTAATCGGCAATGGCTTTTGCCGCTGCAAGCTCCATCTCGGAATTGATCTCACTTGCTCCGCAGTCCAAAGCACCGCGGAACACCCCGGGGAATACCAGCACGTTATTGATCTGGTTGGGGAAATCGGATCTGCCCGTGCCCACAACAGCGGCTCCGCTCTCCTTGGCAAGATCAGGCATGATCTCAGGAACGGGATTTGCCATCGGGAAAATGATGGCATCCTTTGCCATTGATCTCACCATTTCGGGAGTAACAAGATTGGGTCCCGATACACCGATCATCAGATCGGCTCCCCGCATCGCATCAGCAAGACTTCCTTTTCTTCGGTCGGGATTGGTCATTGCGGCAAGCTCCCTTTGAGCATCGGTCAGGCAGTCTTCACCTTCGCAAAGGATGCCGCAGCGGTCACACATAATAAGATTTTTCAGCCCGGCCAGCATAAGAAGCTTGGCAATGGCAGTTCCTGCGGCACCTGCACCGTTAATCACGGCGCGAATGGAATCAATGGATTTTTCCACTACGCGCAAGGCGTTAAGCACGGCGGCAAGTACCACAATGGCAGTGCCGTGCTGATCGTCGTGGAATACGGGAATGTCACACTCTTTTTTCAACCGTCTTTCGATCTCGAAGCAGCGAGGCGCCGCAATATCCTCCAAATTAACACCGCCGAAGGAACCTGCGAGAAGCTTTACGGTATTGACGATCTCATCAACATCCTTGGAACGGATGCAAAGAGGAATGGCGTCTACGTCGGCAAATGACTTGAAAAGCGCGCATTTTCCTTCCATCACGGGCATTCCCGCCTCGGGTCCGATATCTCCAAGACCCAATACGGCCGTCCCGTCCGTCACAACGGCAACCAAGTTTCCCCTTCCGGTAAGGGTGAAGCTTTTTTCGGGATCCTTTTGAATGGCAAGGCAAGGCGATGCCACTCCGGGAGTATAACAAAGGGACAGATCATCCCTGGTAGAAAGCGGTACTTTGGTCACGACCTCGATCTTTCCGTGCCATTCTTCATGCTTTTTTAACGATTCTGCAGCGTAATCCATTGGAACTCCTTGCTATGTATTTTTATTTATGACGGCATTTGTTTTTTGATATAACACATTGTACCACAATGTTAAAAAATATGCAATTTAACAGATAAGAAATATTTAGCATTTTACAAAAATAAACTAAAGAATGGTCATTTTTGGCTTTACATTGTTAAGATAGAAAAAAACTCACATCCATTCAATGAACGTGAGTTTTTCAAAATCAGTCCTTCAGGTCACCGCGATCCTGGTTGGGCGAAACGCCGAAGCGCTTTTTGTAAGCACGGTAAAAGGAGGAATACTCCCGAAAACCGCTTCGCTCACAGGCTCCGGAAATACTCTCCCCTTCACGGATCAGACTGCGTGCCAGAAACAGGCGCTTAATGAGAACGTAGTCCCAAAGAGTCGATCCCGTTGCCTTTTTAAAACTGCGGGAAAGCTGAGACTTGGACAAATAGAAATCCGCGGCGATGGCATCCAAAGACAGATCCTTGGACAAATTCTGGTTGACGAATTCTATGATCTCATAGATCTTTCCCAATTCCTTCCGCTCTCCGAAGGAATGCTCCTCGCTGACGTACTGATTGCTGGCTTCCACCAAAAGCGAATACAGAAAGGCAGTAACCGTCAAACGGATACGGTAAGAGGATGTATTTTCTCCAAGCTCCATCACCGAAGGTAAAAGTCCTTGCAAGGAACGCAGCCGAAACACGTTTCCCGAGCCAAGTCTTCTCTCGCAAAAGGGGATGGAAAGCTCACCCTTGGGATCCAAATGAGAAAGCAAAGACGAGGAAAAGCGGATCGCGATCCGTTCGTAGGGCTCCCCCGCCTCCACCTGGATCTTATGGCTTTCACCGTCCCGCATCAAAAAAACAGCTCCGGGAAATAGCTCGTATTCATTTCCTTCCACACGCATGACCCCTTCTCCCGAAAGGATCACGAGAACCTCGTTCATTTCGTGAGCGTGTAGGGGGAATTTTTTCGGGTCACGCCAAGGAGAAACCGTATGATGAAAAAACAGATCTTCCGCGTGGTATGCACATATTTTCTTTTCCATTGCGCCTCTCCTTTCTTCGTCATTTTTTGCATTATAACAAAAATGAGCACGATTTGCAATATATTTATACAAATATTGAGAAAAATTGTAATTTACTTGCACAATTTTTTCTGCTATAATCTTTACAAGGAAAAATACTTTCCTTGTTCGTGCATCTGAAAATTGCTTTTTTTTGCAAGGCACTTTCCGTTGCACCAAGCTTTTTTGAAAATGAAAGGGGCCAATATTATGGAACAGAAAGTAATTGTTATCACCGGCGCCGGTGGCGTTCTTTGCTCCGGCTTTGCAAAGGTTCTCGCAAAGGAAGGACATAAGGTTGCTCTCCTTGACCTGAATCTGGAAGCAGCAGAGGGCTTTGCCGCAGAGATCCGTGCAGAAGGCGGCATTGCAAAGGCATACGGCTGCAACGTACTGAAGAAAGAGTCCATGGAAGAAGCACATCAGGCGATTTTGAAGGACTTCGGCAAATGTGACATCCTGATCAACGGTGCAGGCGGAAACAATCCCCGCGGCACTGCAGATCACGAGACCTATGAGCCCGGTGACGAGACCCGCGACGACATCAAGACCTTCTTCAACCTGGATCCCGACGGAATCGGCTTCGTATTCAACCTGAACTTCTTGGGAACCCTGCTCCCCACTCAGGTATTCGTGCCTGATATGATCGGCAAAGAGGGCTGCAGCATTCTGAATATTTCCTCTATGAATGCATTTCGTCCCTTGACCAAGATCCCCGCATACTCCGGTGCCAAGGCTGCCATCTCCAACTTTACTCAGTGGTTGGCAGTACACTTTGCTCCCGCAGGCATTCGCGTTAACGCCATTGCCCCCGGATTCTTCGTTACCAACCAAAACAGAGCTCTGCTCTTTAACGAGGACGGAACCCCCACCGCCCGTACCAACAAGATCTTGAACGCAACACCCATGAAGCGCTTCGGCGAATCCGAGGAGCTGAACGGTGCTCTTACCTTCCTGCTCGACGCTGAAAAGGCAGGCTTCATTACCGGTGTCGTTCTTCCCGTTGACGGCGGATTCTCCGCTTATTCCGGCGTATAAGATTTGCTGCAAAAAATGCATTGCTTTCAACAAGCAATGCATTTTTTTATTCTTCTCAGGAAGCGGGCGTCAATCCCTGTCCTTCTTTATCCATCAAATAGGACGTAACGGCATAGACTGTCTGCCCCTTGTAATCCAGTCGGGACCATCCGTCCGCTCCGTCTGCCACCCGGAGAAGATATTCTCCCTTTTTCAGATCGGCAACCAATTCCCCTTCTACGGAGGGGCTCTTTCGCAAATTCACCCTGATTTTGGCAGTAACGTATTCCTTGGCAGGAGTGAAGATCTGACCGTGCTCCGTCACGGCTTCGGAAAGTAAGCAGTCGTACTTTGCTTTCTGCGGTTTTGCGGTAAAATAGGCAAAATTCAAATCCACGTTTCCCGAGATCCCGCTTACGCGCCCGTGATCCGAATACTGCCACATAGCAAAATTCGTCTCCGAGTCGGGATGCTCGGCATCGGGGATTCCGTAATCGGCTCCCCATATCATATATTCCTCCAGAATGCGATCCTTCTCCCAAAGCTTCGGGTCATTCAATTCATTGATGGGAACGTACAGCATTCCGTCGTAGCCTGCCCCCTGTACGATGCGAAGGAAGGTCAATGCGATCTCCGTGCGTTCTGCGGCAGAGGCGGAGGCATCGTTTTCCATCATTTCATAGTCTATAACCACGGGCAAGGATATTTCATATTCCCCCGCCCTTTCAAGAACCCACAAGGCTTCTGCCTCTGCCTCGGAGGTATTTTTTGCCAGAGAATAGAAGTATATGCCGGCAAGGACCCCATTTTCTGCGGCACCCTTCAAATTATGATCCGCCGAGGGATCCAAACCGAAGGACCCGCTCGAGCCGTGATAGCCAATGCGGATCATCGCAAATTCCACTCCGCTTGCGGCTATCTTTTTCCAGTCGGGCTTCCCTTGCCACTTGGATACGTCGATTCCCTTCATCAGGGGCGTTTTGGAAAATGGCTCTCTCTTTTTTTCTTCGGGAGCAGGAGCCACGGGCTCTTTCGTTTCTTTCTCGCTCTGCTTTTTCTCCGACACCTCGCCGAGATTTTCCTTGGAAGGCGGCGGCGCCTGCACTCTCGGAGGAAGCGCGAAATATCCGATACAAAAGCCTAGCACCATCAGAACAAGAGACGAAGCTCCGACGATCCAATATTTTTTATAGTTTTTTAAAATCGTTTTAAAATCCATATTTTCCTCTCAGAAAGAAGTTTCGTTTCATTTTACCAATATTCTTTTTCTCTGTCAAGGAAAACAAGCCTTGACAAGACGGCAAAAAAAGGATAAAGTATTCGGTGAGGAGTTGATGATATGAAACGAAAGTATCTGATCTGCGACGTTTCCATTCTTCCCGAGTGCTATGAAAAGGTAGTGGAGGCACGGGAATTGGTGGAAACGGGAAAAGCAAAGGACGTCAGTGAAGCGGTGCGAATAACGGGAATTTCCCGCAGTACCTATTATAAATACAAGGATTATCTATTTGCCCCGGGAAAGGATTCCAATCACGGAAAAAAAGCGATCTTATCCTTTCAGCTTGCCCATAAGACGGGAGCTCTTTCCGAGGTTTTGTCCCTGGTCAGCCAAATGAATGCAAACATCCTTACGATCAACCAAAACCTGCCCGTAAGAGGGAAGGCTTACATTACCCTTTCGGTGGAGTTTTCCAAAATGAAGATCGACCCCGCGGATCTGGTTTCCGCGATCTCCCTCTGTTCCGGGGTCTCTTCCGTTAAGCTGGTTGCCATTGAATAACGCAAAAAAGACCTGTGCATCAAGGAAGCACAGGTCTTTATCTTTATCTTTATCTTTATTCTTCGATCTTCAGGGTCACGGTTCCGTCTTCGTTGTAGATAACGCCTTCTCCTTCAAAGGAAAGGGAGTCAACGGCAGCGAAGTATTCCTCCTTGGAGGCATAGGGAACGTTCTTGTTTGCAAGAACGTATTTTGCTTTTTCTCCGCCGTTTTCGAGAAGCTTGGCGATCATACCCAGTTGGATCTTAGCGGATACGACGCAAGCGGTATAAGGATCTACGATCATCCACTCGGGACCGTGGCTAGCTCCCTGTGCACCGCAAATATAAGGGTGAACACAAGGGATCACGCAGGCAATATCACCCATATCAGAACTTGCGGTTCCCCAATTATCGGTAATACGGATCTCTTCCTCTTTAAAGAAATCCAGACCGATCTCCTTAAAGATCGCTTTCAGATTGGGATCGTTGTAGCGGGGAGCGAAGCCGTGCACATCGGTAAAGCGCACGCCGCAGCCCATAGCAGCGGCGGCACCCGCAAAGGCACGGTTGATCTTCAAGCTTTCATTTTTCATTGCGGGAACTGTAGCGGCTCTCAGGTAGCTTTCCGTAATAACCTCGTCGGGAATGGCGTTCACCACGTTTCCGCCCTTGGTGATAATGGGATGGTAGCGAACCGTATCCTTCTCCTGGAAGGTCTCGCGGAGAGCATTTGCCGCGGAAAGAGCGGTAGTTGCGGCGTAAAGGGCGTTGATCCCCTTATGAGGAGAACCGCCTGCATGAGCGGACTTGCCCGTAAAGGTTGCGTATTTGATCAGAGCACCGTTGCTTCCCTTGGGACAAGAAAGACCTTCGCCACCGCTCGTATGGATCATCATCGCAAGATCCACACCGTCCAAATAGCCTCTGTGCAGAAATTCGGGCTTACCGCACATATATTTGATGATGCCGTCCTTTTTCAAGCCAAGACGGAAATCAATTTCAACTCCCTCTTCCGCGGGAACGGCGATCAAGCGGATCTTACCGCAAAGCCCCTCCAGAACACCCGGTTCCTTCAATGCGGCGGCAAGGCCGAGAAGTGCGGCAGACTGGCAGTGATGACCGCAGGCGTGGACTGCGCCGGTTTCTTTGTCGCACTCGGGGTGAGAAGGAATGATCAGAGAGTCCATTTCACCGAAAACGGCAATGGTGGGACCGGGCTTTCCGGTATCGATATCGGTATAAAAGCCGGGGATATCGCCTGCCTCACAAAGCTCGTATCCAAATGCCTCGTAGCGTTCCTTCAGGTAAGCGTGGGTCTTCCACTCGCGGTAGCCGGGCTCGGGATTTTTCCAGATGTGGCGCTCTGCCTCAAGGATCATATCCTTATGCTTTTCAACGGCATTGTACAGTTTTTCGTAGCTCATCACATTTATTCTCCTTATTAATTTTTCAACATTAGTATTTCAACGTAACGGTTCCGTTTTCGTTATACACAACACCTTCTCCGTCAAAGGAGATCGCATCTACTGCGGCAAAGTATTCCTCCTTGGAGGCGTAGGGCACCTTTTTGTTTGCAAGAACGTTTTTGGCTTCTGCAGCGTCGTTTTCGAGGAACGCCGCCAAAGCACCGATCTGCACCTTTGCAGATACGACGCAAGCGGTATAGGGATCTTCGATGTAGTAGTTGTCACCGTGAGCCGTTCCCGTAGCACCACCGACATTGGGATGAACGGCAGGCATCACGCAGGAAATATCACCCATATCAGAGCTTGCGGTACCCCAATTCTGAGTAAAACAAATATCCTCTTCTGCAAAGAAATCCGCACCGATCCTCTTAAATACCTCTCTCATAGTATGGTCGTTATAGCGCGGTGCAAAGCCATGAACGTCGATGAAGTGAACGCCTGCACCCATAGCAGCGGCACAGCCTGCGTACGCACGGTTGATCTTCTTGCTCTCCGCATTCATCGCTTCCACGGTAGCAGCTCTCAGATAGCTCTCGACGCGAACCTCGTCGGGAATGGCGTTTACCACGTTTCCACCCTTGGTCATAATGGGGTGGTAGCGAACCGTGTCCTTTTCCTGGAAGGTCTCGCGAATGGCGTTGGACGCGGAAAGAGCGTTGCTTGCGGCGTAGAGCGCATTGATTCCCTTGTGAGGAGAACCGCCCGCGTGAGCAGACTTTCCCGCAAAGGTAGCAAATTTAATAATGGCTCCGTTGCTGCCCTTGTTGCAGGAAATGCCCTTTTGGGTGGTATGGATCATCATTGCCATATCCACGCCATCCAGATAGCCGCGATAGAGAAATTCGGGCTTACCGCACATATATTTGATAATGCCCTTTTCCTTCAAGCCGAGACGGAACCCGATCTCAATGCCTTCTTCGGCAGGAACGGCAATGAGGCGGATCTTACCGCAAAGACCGTCCAGCACGCCGGGCTCTTTCAACCCAGCCGCAAGTCCGAGCAGGGCGGCAGACTGGCAGTTATGTCCACAGGCGTGAACCGCGCCGGTCTCTTTGTCACACTCGGGGTGAGAAGGGATGATCAGAGAATCCATTTCACCGAAAACGGCGATGGTAGGGCCGGGTCTGCCCGTATCCACGTCCGTGTAAAAGCCGGGGATGTTTCCTGCTTCCACCAGCTTGTAGCCCAAAGCCTCGTATTTTTCCTTCAGGTAAGCGTGGGTCTTCCACTCACGGTAGCCGGGCTCAGGATTTTTCCAGATGTGGCGCTCGGCTTCCAAAATCAAGGTCTTATTCTTTTCTACTGCCTCATAAAGCTTTTCAAATTTCATTTTTTATCTCCTTCTCTCAGAAATTCAACGTAACGGTTCCGTCCTCGTTATAGAAAACGCCGTCTTGATCAAAGTTCAAAGCATCCTTCACCTTGAAAAATTCCTCCTTGGAGGCGTAGGGCAGTTTTTTCTCCGCAATTACCTTCTTGGCATACGCGGCATCGTCACAAAGCAAAAGCTTGGTTACGCCCGAGATCACCTTGGCACAGATCACACAAGCAGTATAAGGATCGGACACCACGTAATCCACACCGTGCCCCGTGCCGCTTACACCGGCAATAAAAGGATGAACGGCAGGAATGACGGAGCTGATATCGCCCATATCACTGCATGCAGGCCCCCAGTTATTATTGTCGAAATCCAGCTCGTTTTCGGAATAAAACTCCTTGGCAACCGTCTTGAATGCCTGACGCAGGTTTTCATCGTTGTATCGGGGGGCGGAGCCGCCCAAATCCTGAAAGTGCACCTGACAACCCATAGCGGCGGCACAGCCGGCATAGGCACGGTTGATCTTGTGGCTGATGTCACATATGGTGCCGTAGGCGGCACCTCGGATCATATTCTCGACCACAACCTCATCGGGGATAGCATTGACCACGTTGCCGCCCTTGGTAATGATGGGGTGCATACGGATCTTATCCTGTTCCCGGAAGGTCTCGCGAATGGCATTTGCCGCGGCAAGAGCGTTGCTTGCGGCATAAAGGGCGTTGAGTCCCTTGTGAGGGGCACCGCCCGCGTGGGCAGATTTTCCGATAAAGGTAGCTTTCTTACGCACGTTTCCATTGGAGCCCTTTGGACAGCTCATTCCCTTGGTTTCCTTCTGATGTACCATCAGAGCAATATCCACATCATCCAAAAGCCCACGGTACAGCACCTCGGGCTTGCCTGCAAAATAACGAACCGTTCCGTTCTTTTTCAGCTCTTCGCGGAAAGCCGATGAAACACCTTCCTCGGCAGGGACGGCAAACAAACGGATGGAGCCGCTCATTTCATCCAAAACGTTCGGAGCTGTCAAACCTGCGGCAACCCCCAAAAGAGCGGCGCACTGACAGTTATGTCCACAGGCGTGAGCCGCACCGGTTTCGGGATCGGCAAGGGGATGACCGGGGCAAGGAAGGGCGTCAAGTTCGCCGAATACCACCACCTTTGGACCGGGGCGACCCGTATCCACGTCGGTATAAAACCCGGGAATATTGCCCAGCTCGGTAACGGTATATCCCAATTCCTCAAAGCGCGCTTTCAAATACGCGTGGGTCTTCCATTCACGAAAGCCAAGCTCAGGATTTTTCTTAATGGCTTCTTCAGCGGCAAGGATCATATCCTTGTGCGCTTCCACAGCTTCAAAAAGTTTCTGATACATCGCACTTCTCCTTCAAAGTAATTATATTTGCAGGGTAACGCTTCCGTCTTCGTTATATACGACTCCGTCACCTACAAAATTCAAAGAATCTTTTGCCTTGAAAAACTCCTCCTTGGAGGCGTAAGGCACCTTTTTTTCCGCGATCACTTTTTTTGCCAGAGCGGCATCCTCGATCAACAAATCCTTCAAAACACCGGTAATGATCTTTGCGCCGGTCACACAAGCAGTATATGCATCCACCACCAGAAAGTTTGCGCTATGTCCAATTCCCTCTGCGCCGCCGATATAAGGATGAACGGAAGGGATCACGTTGCAGATATCGCCCATATCACTGCTGGATTTTCCCCAGATCTTATCGAATTCCATTTCTTCTTCCTTGAAGAAATTCAGTGCCACCTTGTGAAACAGATCCATCAAATTCTTATCGTTGATTCTGGGGGCGGAGCCGCTGACGTCCTCAAAATACACACGGCAGCCCATTGCGGCGGCGGAACCGGCAAAAGCTCGATTGATCTTTCGGTTGATCTGACCTACCACCTCGTAATCCGCACCGCGGATCATATTCTCCACCACCACCTCGTCGGGGATTGCATTGACTACGTTGCCACCCTTGGTAATGATGGGGTGCATACGGACCGTATCCTTTTCCTGAAAGGTCTCGCGTATGGCATTTGCCGCAGAAAGTGCGGTCGTTGCGGCGTAGAGCGCGTTGATCCCCTTGTGAGGAGAACCGCCCGCGTGAGCGGATTTACCGATAAAGGTTGCTTTTTTGCGCACGTTGCCGTTGGTTCCCTTGGGGCAGCTCATTTTATAGGGCTTGGCGCGCAGATGCACCATCATCGCAATGTCCACGTCATCCAAAAGTCCTCGATAGAGAACCTCGGATTTTCCGGCGAAATAGCGTACCTTGCCGCTTTTTTTCAGTTCTTCGCGGTAGGCGGCACTTACTCCCTCCTCCGCGGGAACGACGAACAGTCTGACGGAGCCGCTCATTTCATCCAGCACTCCCTGTGCTTTCAACGCGGCAGCAACACCGATCAAGCCGGCACACTGACAGTGATGCCCGCAGGCGTGGGCGGCATTCGTTTCGGGATCGGCAAAGGGGTGACCGGGGCAAGGAAGGCCATCCAATTCCGCAAAAACAACGATTTTCGGTCCGGGACGCCCCGTATCCACGTCGGTATAAAAGCCGGGAATATTGCCAAGCTCGGTGAGCTCGTACCCCAATTCCTCAAAACGGGCTTTCATATACCCGTGGGTCTTCCACTCACGAAAGCCAAGCTCGGGCATAGAGTTCAGATCTCGCTCTGCCTTCAAAATCACGTCTTTATAAGCCTCTACGGCATCGAACAGTTTTTGATACATAACGCTTCGTCCTTTGTCTTAATAAACCAGAGTGACGCTTCCGTCCTCATTATACAAAACGCCTTCTTTTTCAAAGGAAAGTGCATCCTTCACCTTGAAAAATTCCTCTTTGGAGGCGTAGGGCACGATCTTTTCCGCAAGAACCTTTTTGGCAAAGGCGGCATCGTCGCAAAGCAGAACCTTCAGAACACCGCCCATGATCTTCGCGGCGGTCACACAGGAAAGCTCGGGATCGGAAATGGCGTAATCGGCACCGTGGCACAGTCCCGAAGCACCGCCGATCATCGGATGGACCGCGGGCATCACGCAAGAGATATCTCCCATATCCGTACAGCCCGAGGAAGTGCCTTCGGTGAAATTCATCTCGTCCTCAGAGAAAAATTCCAGTCCCACCCGATAAAAGGCGTCACGCAAATTTTTATCGTTGTAGCGAGGAGCGGCACCGGGAATATCCTCCAGCTTTACCCGACAGCCCATAGCGGCGGCACATCCTGCATAGGCGCGGTTGATCTTATGGCTGATTTCGGCAACGGTATCGTAATTGACACCGCGCACCGTATTTTCGATCACCACCTCGTCGGGGATGGCATTGACCACGTTACCGCCCTTGGTAATGATGGGGTGCATACGGATAACGTCCTTTTCCTGAAAGGTCTCGCGGAGCGCGTTCGCCGCGGCAAGTGCATTGGTCGCGGCATAGAGGGCGTTGATCCCCTTGTGGGGAGCGCCGCCCGCGTGGGCAGATTTTCCGATAAAGGTTGCTTTTTTGCGCACGTTGCCGACGGAGCCGCGTGAGATATTCATTTTGGAGGTAATAGCGGAGGAGGAGTGCATCATCATTGCCATATCCACACCGTCCAACAAACCGCGATACAATACCTCCGGCTTGCCCGCGAAATAACGGACTTTCCCTTTTCTGCGAAGCTCCTCGCGATAGGCGGCGTCGATCCCTTCCTCGGCAGGAACGGCAAACAGGCGGATAGAGCCGCAAAGCTCCTCCAAAACTGCCTTTTCCTTCAAAGCGGCGGCCACTCCCAAAAGAATGGCACACTGGCAGTCGTGCCCGCAAGCGTGGGCAGCGCCCGTTTCGGGGTCGGCTTCGGGATGAGCGGGACAAGGAAGCGCGTCCAGCTCACCGAACACCACGATCTTAGGGCCGGGTCTTCCCGTATCCACGTCGGTATAAAAGCCGGGAATGTCGCCAAGCTCTGTAACCGTATATCCCAATTCTTCGAAACGCGCTTTCAGATACCCATGGGTCTTCCACTCGCGAAAGCCCAGCTCCGGCATCCCGTGAAGGGCTGCCTGCGTGGCGAGAACGGTTTCCTTTGCCGCATCAACGGCGGCAAATATCTTCCGATACATATCGTTCCTCCCGATTAATAGCGAAGAGTCACGGTGCCGTCCTCGTTGTAAAGGACGCCGTCTCCCTCGTAGCTGAGTTCGGCAACGGACTCAAAAAATTTCTCTACGGAATCAAAGGGGACGTAGGCCTGCTCAATGATCTTTTTGGCATAGGCACCGTTGTCGGAAAGGAGAAGATTGGCAACGCCTACCTGCACCTTAGCCCCGGTCAGGCATGCCTTTTCTGCATCCACAACGTAGTAGGAGGCGGAGTGAGAAGTCCCCTTCGTGCCTCCCACGTAGGGGTGAACGGTGGGCATCACGCAGGAGATATCGCCCATATCGCTGCATCCCGCGCCCCACGCCTTATCAAAATTCAGATCTTCCTCGGGGAAGAAATTTTTGGCCACTTCGTGGAACGCCAAGCGGAAATTCTTATCGTTGATACGGGGCGCGTGGTTGTACTGATCCTCGAAATACACACGGCACCCCAGCGTAGCTGCGGCGCCTGCATAAGCACGGTTGATCTTCTTGCTCACTTCACGGATGGCGGAAAAATCCGCACCGCGGACATAGCTTTCGCTGATTACCTCGTCGGGAATGGCGTTGACTACGTTTCCTCCCTTGCTAAGGATGGGATGAAAGCGAATATAGTCCTTTTCCCGGAAGGTTTCTCTCAGAGCGTTTGCCGCAGAGAGGGCAGTGGTAGCCGCATAAAGGGCATTGAGTCCCTTGTGAGGAGAACCGCCGGCATGGGCAGATTTACCGATAAAGGTCGCGCGCTTTAAAACGTTTCCGTTGGTACCGGAGGGACAAGCCATACCGGGGGTATCGGAGGCGTGCACCATCATTGCCAGATCCACTCCCTCCAAATAGCCGCGGGCAAGATATTCCATTTTTCCGCTAAAAAACTTGATCACGCCCTTTGCTCTGAGCTCACGGCGGAAGCCGATCTCAATGCCCTCCTCCGCAGGAACGGCAAACAAACGGATGGAGCCGCACATACCGTCCAAGGCACCGGGTGCCTTCAAAGCAATGGCAATTGCCAGAAGTGCGACGCTTTGCAGATGGTGACCGCAAGCGTGTACGGCGCCCGTCTCGGGATCACATTCGGGATGGGAGGGAATGATCAAAGAATCCATCTCGCCGAAAATACCAAGCTTGGGACCGGGGCGACCGGTATCGATATCCACGTAGAATCCGGGAATATCCCCTGCTTCGATCACCCGGTAACCGAATTTTTCATACAATGCCTTCAGATAGGCGTGAGTCTTCCATTCACGATAGCCGGGCTCGGGATTTTTCCAGAGATACCGCTCCGCCTCCAGAAGAAGCTCCTTATGAGCATCGATCTGCTTGCTGTATTTTTCGTAGCGCTGTTCCATAATTTACCCTCTTTCAACAACGTATTTTTCAAGGAGTGCGTGGGGGTGATAAGACTCCTTTGCATAACGAAGCCCGGGATCCCCCACGTCTTCCTCACGGTTAACAAATTCCGCCGAGCCTGCAAAATGACTCACAAATTCCGACGCCATCATCTGATAGGAGCCGCGGACGGTGCGATCCGCCTTTTCAATATGAACAAACAGAGTATCCCCCACGTGCTCTCCAAAGGAAAAGGCACAGAGCTTTCCTTCCGCACGGATCAGTCCTCCCACGAAACCGTAGAGATCGCGTTTTTCCAGAACCTCGCGGACTGCCTCAACCTCCTGACGGAAATACTCGGAATCCTTTTGATTTTCCCGACAATAGATACGGAAAAACTCCCGAACCTCGGTAATATTTTCGTCGGTAATTTCCTCAAAGCGCCAATCAGGGTGATTTTTTAAGAAAAAATTCCGATGATTTCTCTGTCCCGCAAGCTTTTTTCCCGCCAGGGTCGAAAGCTTTTCCGCACGGTACAGATAATCGAACCAGTCCCGGGTAGGCCTTGCCGTAAAACCGGGCAGAAGGTCAAGGAGCCGATCCTTGTCCTCGCGGCTGACACTGCAAAAACGAAGGGGTTCTCCCCTCTCTCGACAATACTCCGTGAGCAGCTCCACTCCCCTCTCTAAATTGCCAAGGGGGACGGTGTAGACAAATCCCTTTTCATCGGGTCGGCTTCGCAAAAACAAAACGTTTTCCGTGTTTGCAAGCTCCGTATCGAAGCCCTTGCGCCACATAACCGCTCCGCCCAAAGTCGTATCACAAAGGCGGGTGGTAACTTCGGAAAAATACCCTTTTAACAAGGAGATATGCTCCAAACCTAATTTTTGAAAATCCATCATAAAACGACATTTACACTTTCCCATTTTAACTTCCTTCATTGTAGCACAGAAAAAGTCAATTTTCAATCGAATTGGAAAAATATAACGGAAAAAATAAGTTAAGGCATCTTGACAAAAAATCCATTCGTTGGTAAAATTATTTACGTAAAAAAACAAGGAGGCGACTCTGCATGAAAAAATTATACAGCATCCGAAAAATTGACAATCTCGGCAGAATCGTTATTCCCATGGACCTTCGCAAAGCTCTGGAAATTCACGAATGGGACGATCTTCGCATCGCTTTGGAGGGAAACGCCGTTACCATTCGTAAGGAGCACGACTCCTGCACCTTCTGCGGCAGTGAAAAAAACCTGACCTCCTTTGAAAACAAATCCGTTTGCAAGTCTTGTCTTGCCAAACTGAAGGAGATTTAACCTCTTTACAAAAATGCTCCCTGCCTTTTTTCAATCGAGATGTGGCGCAGTTGGGGAGCGGTAGGAGCGCGCAAAGCGATGAAGCGACTTGAGTGAGTGGCAGCGGTCGAAATTTTGCACAGCGTACAGCAAGCTGAAAATTTCAGGTACCGCAACAGGAAGCGCGCCTGCTTTGGGAGCGTGCCTAGCACGAAATGCCGTAGAAAAGCAAAAGTCCCGAAAAGCCTTTACTTATGCGGACTTTCGGCACTTTGAGAAAATGCAAAACAGCGTAGATTTTGCGTTTGACCACAGTTTGTCCCACTTCTACGCAAAAACTTGAAAAAATCGAATAATATCCGGGTGTGGCGCAGCTGGGAGCGCGGGTGGTTTGGGACCATCAGGCCGCAGGTTCGATCCCTGTCACTCGGACCAAATTAAACCGCGATTCTCTATAGGATTGCGGTTTAATTTTGTACCAATTGATTGCTTTCTACTTTCTAATTACAACGAGGAGGAAAAATATGATTTATTATCAAGGCGTTGCTATGACAGATGGATTAAACAGGAAAAATCATTTTTATTCTTTTAGTACCGTCATAAATTCATATCACAAAGCATGGAACGATCCGATACCAATGAATTTAGGGCATGACAGGAGCAAGCCAATTGGGTATACAAAGCTAACTGGCATATATCTTGAACCCGGGAAAGCATATGTGACAAACGAAGCCTGTGCAGCTGAAACCAAAGAGGAAATGGAACAAATTTGTCAATTTAATAGAACTTATGATCATAAAAAATTTTGCACGGAACACAAAGATGAACTTGATAAATTGTATGAGATGCTCGGCGAATACAAAACAGATAAAATAACTGTTGCACCAATTGGGCAAGCAACGGCCTTCATTGATCAAGATATTGTTACAAGAGTTTTTCCTGAACTTGCAGAACAAATTAAAGATGGTCTTATAGATCTAAGACTTTTGGATCCAGTTTATAAAAGCAATGATTCTGGAGAAGATGCTTATCTTGTCCCAGGTGTATATAAACGAAACGGATATTTGTTGTTTGCACATCAATATTTTAGACGAAGCCTTTCTATACTAAATACAACAAATGAAGAATTTTTCAATGTTTTCGAAGGTATGAGGTCTGATTTAACAATTGAACTAAAAATCGCACTTGATCTTGATATGATAGGTTTGGAAGGCACAGAAGGACTTGAGTTTGAATATCAGTATTTAAGAGGTCCTCATTTTAATGATGACGTGGCAAGTATTCCCGAAGGTGTCACTTGTCATAAAAATGAATATTACGATAATGTTTTTTCAAACATAACGGAAACTCAATTTTATTGGCATCCACAAGATGATGAAAATTCATTTCAATGCGAAGAATTGTGTGATCGCGAAAACATAACATTTGATCAAGGAAAAACTTGGTTGTGGGGTTGCAGATATGTTCATAGTATGATTAACCGAAACACCGGTAATCCTAACCATTTGGATGGCGCTATCAGAATATATACAGATGAACAAATAATCGAAAGACTGGACGATAAAACTGATATTAAAAAATATGGCAAAGATGCTGAATACAAAAAGTTATGGCGAATTGACAATGATTTTTCTGTATCGAAATGGAAAGAACTAATAAGTACATTTTATAGAGATAATCAATTGATTGGTGAGTATTTCGGAGGGGTTGACGAAAAATACGACTTAATAAAAAAAGAAAGTAGCGAGCACAATAAAGTTATAAAAAAGCCAAATGAATTTGTTCCAGTCGATTTTCAAAAAGGAAGCGGTATTAGAGCATTTCTAAGATATACGGATAGATTTACAATTGATGAAGGTAGAGATATTCGAATAATAAATAAGGATGAATTTATTTATCAGGACGGAAGAAAAGAAAAAATTCTTGAATCTGAGACGATAACCTTATTGAAGTTACTTAAACGAAAAGGGCTTTCTGTTAGAATACCATATACTACTCTTGTTGACTTCGGCGATATGGTTTACAATTTCCCTACACTTGCATGTGAAAAACTTTCAGTTTTGGATAACATTATTGATGCAATTTCAGATTTATGTGAGGCATGGAATAGTTCCGAGGACAATAGATTGATTGCTTTCGGGGTTGCACTTAATTTTTCTGATGATGCTGCACAACTATCTTTTGCGGGACACGTTTCTGATTTCGTGAAACTGTTTAAAACAATCCCTTCCCCATCAACAACATCTTTGGAAGCATGGATCGAATCAATATACCAAGCAAACAACACCTTTGAAAGTGCAAACAATGCACCAGATAAATTTTTGCTTATTCATGGAGACGTATTGTGTTTTGAAAGAAAAATAATACCGCCTGAACAAATATCAGAAGTAAATATAGAAGGAGATACTGTTTATGCCACATATCGATTAAGACCAGAACAAATGAAGTATATTAAAGAAAATAAAATAATTGGTGCACCATTTTTTAGAGTTAGGAACACATTATGTAGCCACTGCAAAAAGAATTATTCTCTATGTGACTGCATTAAATTCATAGACAAAGATGTATCGGACGAGCTTAAAGATTCTGAAAAATGGGGGATGATTTGGACAAATAGAAGTGCATTTTACCCAGACGGAGAGTTGGCTTTTGTAGAATAAATACACTTACAAAACAAAGAATTTAGATGGAGATAAAAATGAGAAGATATGATATTAACTATTTCTTAGAAAATGAAAAAGCAGGTGTAAGATATTGCAAGGTTGGCAAAAGTAAAAATTGCAATTATATTAAGGGCAGTAATTTTCCTTATTATCAATATTTAGAAAAACTCGTTGATTTTTCAAACTCCACCGGACAAATCACATTCGAGGATGTACATATTGTGTTGAATTATTTGCATTATGGAGATCAACTTGTAATTTTGAACTTCACCAAAGGCTTTGAATTGATGCAAAATTTTGAATGTTTTGAAAACTCCTTGAACAAAGGTTGCTACGATTCAAATCAAGTTTTTGTGGATAGAGTAATTAATTTTTCTAATCCTGAAAGCATAAGATTTATTCTTGATAATATCATTGATTTCAATAGATTTGAAAATATAGGGATAGTAGCAATCGAACGACTTAAATCTGCGGGTTATAATGCTTCTGCCAACCTATTATCAGAATGGTTGTATGGAGTTCGACATTGAGGTGTTATTTAAAGACGACTATACGCATGATAAAATTTACACATTTCCTTGAATATCATGTATTATCTTTCAAATGTTTGTTTATACAAACTATAAACCACTGAACGGCAAAGCGTTATGATTTTGCCGTTCAGTTTTCTTTTGTATTGTTTTATTTAACGTGATTTAATTTTTTCTTCCGCGATCTCGGCTTTGACTCGCTCGATCATCTCGGCGAGTTTGATTTCGCATTGCTCCTTTGTTTCGGCGTAGACGTTGAATTTTTTGCGTTTGCCGCCGGGGAGCCGTGGGAAGAAGCTGCCTTCCCAGAGATTATCGTTTATCTGATACAGGCATCCCGTGCCGGATTTTCGTATCTTTCTCGGGATGGGTTCTGGATGGGGTTCTGTGGGCGCACACAGGGCGTTTACGGGCGGTTTCACCGTCTCCTCGGGTGTTTGCTCTGCCACGGGCATCTGCGCGTTTGTGCCGCCGATTTTGCGATCAATGCTCACCGCCGCCTGCATTTGCATCGTGTCGGTCATATGGCTGTAGATATCAAGCGTGGTCGCCGCTGACACGTGGCCTATGGTTGCCGACAGCGTTTTCACGTCCATACCGTTTTCAAGTGCCATGGTTGCGAAGGTATGGCGTAGGTCGTGGAACCGCACGTGCTTGCATCCCGCCCGTTTGAGCAGGATCGACAGGATATCGCCGACTGACGCAGGATACCTCGGCACGTCGGGATTTTGCGGCGACGGGAACATCCATCGGGAGTTGATTGTCTCCTTATACTTTCTCAGCACCTCCACCAGCGACGGCGGCAGTACCACCGTGCGGATGGAGCTTTTTGTTTTCGGCACGGAGATTTCGATCTTGCCGTTCACCGCACACGCCTGGCGGACGATTTGGAGCTCGCCCGTTTGGAAGTTGAGGTCGCCCCATTGCAGTCCCATCAGCTCCCCTCGGCGCATGCCCGTGCCCAGTTCCAAGAGGAACAGCTCGTAGTAGCCGTCCTCTTTGGCCTGGGCGAGGAATCGCTGCAGCTCGGCCTTGGTCAGCACCTGCATCTCCCGCGCTTTCTTGGGCGGCAGTTTACAACTGATGGCAGGATTGACCCGTATCAGCCCTTCCGCTACCGCTTTTTCCAGTGCCATTCTGCAGCTTGCGTGGCAGGCTCGCACCATGCGATCGGACAGTCCGGGGCCGTATTTTTCCACGTACTGTTTTCGTCCGTTTCGTTTCAGCCGTGCATAGAACTGTTGCAAGTCGTTCTGCGTCAGCTTGTTCAGCGGTATCTTGCCGATCTCGGGAATGATGTGATCGTAGATGCGGTTCTCGTAGTTTCGCTGAGTCAGCGGCCGGATGGCCGGCTTGGAATAGTTCTCATACCAGAACTCCATCCAATCGCCGAACAGCATATCCGGCTTGCACCGCGTGCTGGGCGGTCGGTATTCCTCTTTCAGCTTTTCAAGCTTCTCGGCACACTCGGTCTTGGTATGCGCGAGGACGTTTTTGGTGATCGGTAATCCTTTGTCATCGTAACCGACCACCACTCGGCCTTCCCACCGTCCGTCCTTGCGTTGCCGTAAAGTTCCTTTACCGTTTTGTCTGCGTTTTGCCATTTATCTCACTCCTTTATGATCAAGTCTTCCATGAATCCGCCAACGATGCCCGACGCACGCTTTTGCATGTCGGTGGTCACGTGGGTGTAGGTATCCAGCGTGAAGCTGGCGTTGGTGTGGCCGAGGATTCGGGACAGCGTCTTGGCATCCACGCCGCCCGTAAGCGCGTGGGTGGCGAAGGTGTGCCGTAGATCGTGAAAACGTATCAACGGTAGTCCCGCTTGCTTCAGCAAGGTTTTCATGCGGTTGTAGGGATACTCGGGATGCATCGCCTCTTCGGGTCTGTAGATGTTCGGGAAGATCCATTCGCTCATCGCTATCTTCTTTCGCTCTCGCAGGATCTCCGCGGTGCTCGGCGGCAGCAGGATGTTGCGCATTCCCGTTTCGGTCTTGGTGTCGCCCCAGGTCACGCCGCCGCCTTTCTTTCTCTTCACCGTCCGCGAGATCTTGAGCCGTCCCGTGGCTTCATCGAAGTCCGACCACCGTAGTCCGCAAATCTCACCGAGGCGCAGTCCCGTGGTCAGCTCGGTGTAGAAGAAATCGCGCCACACCTCGTCCTGCATCACGATGCGCAGGAACTTTTCCAGCTGTGATTCGGTGAGTATCTGTTTGGGCGCGTAATTGTTTTTCGGGATGGTGGTGCCGTCGGTGGGGTTCTTGACGATGAGCCGTTCCCTCACCGCCGCGTCCATGGCTTCGTGGAGCATCATATGAGCGCTGCGCACCGTACTGTCGGCGAGCTCGTGTCCGCGAAGAGGATGCGCCTCTTGCCGACCGTTCTTTTTGATCTTGTTATACATTCTCTGCACGTCGGCGGTGGTAATGAACGCGATCGGCTTGTCGCCGAGGTAGGGTTTCACGTGCATGCGGATCAGTGAAGCGTAACCGTCCCAGGTACTTTCGCGGACGGTGAAGATCATATACTCGTTCATCCATCGGTCGAGCCACTGACCAAGAGTCAGCTTGCTGTCCTCAGTCAGCTCCACGCCGCGATAGTCCTCGATGCGCTGATGCAATTTTTCCAGGGTTTCCTTTTGCGTCTTGCCGTAGACGTAACGGTAGATTGGTCTGCCGTCGCTCTTGTGTCCGACGGTGATGCGGCCTTCCCACTGTCCGCGCTTTTTCTGTCGCACCATACCGTCGCCGTCCGGTCTTTTGTTTGCCATTGTTTTCATCTCCTTTCCTTGTTAGCACAACAACATACCACAACTCTTTCGGAATATCCAGCGAGTTTGCCGAAACAGTTTTGAGAACTTCTCAATCATTTTGCCAATGGTAGGCATCTTCGAATCCGAGCGTACCGTTGATTCGTTTTACCTCGTTGATACACTCTTGACGAAGGTTTGCAAGACTTCCTTCCTCCACATCGCAGTAGGCGGCAAGGACGTTCATCATGATTGCCATCTCCACCGCCAGTTTGAACAGCATTCGGCACATTCGGGTGTTGCCGCTGTCCACGATTGCCTTCATCGTCGAGACCATATAGTTCGGTAACATTCCCGGACTGTTATCCGCCCGAAGGTAACCGACGTATGCCTGAATGGCTTTTTCAATGAATTCCGACTGGCTGCGGCAGTCATCATCTTTGTATATTTCTTTTAGCGTTTCCATGGTTTTTGGTGTCACCCAAAGCGGAAACTTGATTTTATTGCTTTTTCCCATAATAATTCTCCTTTTTCGTTACAGCGCCTATCACAGCGCCTATAATTTTCCTTACAACACGGGGCTTTTCGCCATTTACAGCTCCTATCACAGCCCACTGGCTGTGCGAACAACCCCAATTCACCTCTTTCTCCGAAACCGCCGAAAACCCTTATGCGGTCGGCGTTGCCGTCCGCTGTGAACCGAGTCGAGGGTCGCTTACGACCCCGACTCTTTCACCTGCTTGATTTTCGACCCTTGTTTTCGGTGGAATTTTTCCAGTTTTTCGAGTGCCTTTTGACGATACATCTCCGCTTCAAAACGCCTGAACTGCTGTTGATAACGGTACTCCACCGCTTCCTGGATCGGGCGGATGGTATAGAGCAAGGTGCCGTTATGCTTTTGGCCTTTCTTGGTGATCACGCTGGTCGGCTCGGTGGTGATGAGCTGCTTTGCAACCAGCCCGTAGATGTGTTTCTTCACGGTGTTCTTGCTCAGCCCCACCGCCGAGCCGATAGTCTTGTAGCTCGGATGGCATTGAAATGTTTTCCTGTCCTCGCAGAACATCAGGTAAGCGTACACCGCGATCTCGCCTGCAGAGAGACCCAAACAAAAAATTTCATTCGGCAGAGGAAAATAATGTTTCACCGCGTCGCGCTTTGGATATCGGTTGTACTTCATACGGCATCACCGCAATCTTTTTTCATCACTCCTTTACTTTGAGAAGTGGCTGTCCACCCACTCTCTGAATTTTTCTTTCGGCACGATCAAGCGATTGCCCACACGGATGACCGGGAATCCTTTCTCATGCATCAGCTCGTAGGCTGACGACGGTGCCACGCCCAGCACCTTGGCGACCAGTTCCGCATTGAGAAACAACGGCAGGTCATCGTAGCTTTGGTAGATTGATTTTTTCATTTCGTTTACCTCCTAATAAATTTTTTAGGCTTGCGCCTATGTATGTTCGTGATTGAAAAGTATTTCTTCATTAGTACAGGAACGAAAAAACCGTTTTGCACACCCTCTGGAAAAATTCTCTCACTCTATAGCCGCCGGGAGACGGTAGAATATTAGATGAGGAGTTGTTTTTCCAAAAAAGTTCTCTCACTTTCCATGGGACTTCGGACAGTTATCTATGCACAAAAATTCATCCCCTCACTTTTCATGGGACTTCGGACAGTTATCTATGCACAAAAATTCATCCCCTCACTTTTCATGGGACTTCAGCTAACGATTGAGCGGAAAAATTTTATTCCCTCACTAGTCCAAAGGAAAAATTCATATAGTTGAACACCCGAAAGCTTGATTGTTTACAAAAAATTAATTTATCCCTTCACTTATACAAGGGAATTCACAAGGCACCCTACAACAGAATTTCAAAAAGTTTCTTCACTTTTTAAGCCGAAAAGCAAACGGCTCTATGCGCGGACAGAACAAAAAATAATTATCCCTCTACTTGTACAAAGGAAAAATCGGGCACCTCTATGCGCAGGAAAACAAAAAAGACCTACACATCCGTGAGCCGAAACGGTTTGTCCGTATCGCACGTATGTATAGGTCTTTGCTTTTTCTGTATGTATTTTTATCCCACGGCCTCGCGGGTGTTCTATCTTAACACAGCGTTTTTTATTTGTCCAGTCAGAATGAAAAAATTATTTTTCTTTGTCTACTGTGGAGCAGATTTTAATCCGCGAAAGTAAACGCCACCGGAATCTCCGATGGCGTTGATGATTACTTCCCACAATAGATTTTGATGGCTTCGGAAACGAATGCGGCCGTGCCTTCACCGTGGCTGTCAATGTTGTTTTTGAATCGCTCGTCGCAGACGTACATCTGACCGAGCCCTGCGAGAATATCGTCGGTGCAGTGATAAAAATGCGATGTGATGTAGTCCTGCAGTTTCTTTACGAGCTACTGTGCTGCATCGCTGTCGGCACTTTTGCCGCAGTTCTTGCACTCAGCAAACTCCGCGAAGACACCGTTCATTCCAGCGAGAACGTCGTTCCATTTATCTTTGGAGTAAGCGGCGGTCTTTGCCTGACTCTCTTTGTAGGCGTCGGTGGCACCCCAACGTTGCTTTGCTTCGTCCTCGTACTGCTGACGGGCAGTCTCGTATTCGCTGTTATCAAATGCGCTCATTGTGATCTCTCCTTTTTCTGCTTGTTCCAGAGCTGCGATCAACCGTTCCAGCCGATCTTTCTTCAAAGTCAGCAACCGCTTCTGCTCTGCAAGCGCTTTTTGTTTATCGTAATTCGGCGAGGCGAGGATCTCCGCAATACTTTTCAAAGGAAAATCCAGCTCACGGTAAAACAAGATCTCCTGCATCCGTTCAAGAGAATTTTCGTCGTAAAAGCGATAGCCGTTTTGCTCGTCCACAAAGCTCGGCTTCAGCAACCCGATTTCGTCGTAATAATGCAGTGTGCGCACGCTGACGCCGGTGAGCTCGGCAAATTCTTTGATCTGTAGTTTCATATCTTCACCTCGGCTATGAGTATACACTATAACGTTACGTCAGAGTCAATACTATTTTACACTATTTTTTGCAAAAGGTAAAGGGCGCGGCACCAGGCCGCACCCACGGCAGAAGAGGTCAGATCTCTTCCACCGTTTCCATACCGTCCATGACCTCGACCATGATCCTCGTTGCCAGTATGAATCCGTCAGCGAAGGCCTGGCGAGCCGTGAGGTCGCAGATCTCACTTTGGCAGTCCTTGAACCTCTCGAAGGTTTCTTTCTGCTGTTCGGTAAGCGTTGACATGAGGCTTTCTTCGTTTTTGCAGATGAGCTTCACCAGCTTGTCCATCCGCGAGCCGCGCTTGATGTCGCGCTCGCACGGACTGATGTTGCCGTAGTACAGATCTTCAAGCGTTGTCATGTTCATCCCACCTCACATAAGAAGAGGACGACTCAGCATCGGTCATTCCCGATATCGAGTCGCCCTCAAATTTCATTTTGTCCGCCGCGATCAACGCATGCTTGACGATCAGCATCTCCACCCACGTCCGCTCGTCATACTCTGCCGGACGACCGTCCTTGAGATACTCCGCCATCGCCGCACTCATCACGCCGTACTTCTCGCCGTTGTAAACTTCTTCTACTGTAATTCGTGCCATATTCGCACCTCCTTTGCAGTACACAACAGTACCACAGGAGTTTGCGAAAGTCCAGAGATTATTCAACTTTATTTTCAATCAAATCATTAAATAATTGATGGTACCAATACATTATCTTTCTTATTTCTTCACATCTCTCTATACTATATTTACTCTTGCAATCATGGCAATTTTTATCACACTCAAATGGTTGTTTGGCTTTTGCAATATGTAATTTTTTTAAACACGCCCCATAAAACAACTTATTGTGAGCTAAATCATTTCTTGGCTTAATCAAATTCTTATGATACTCATCAGAAAAATCATCGTTATAAATATCACTATCGTCAAATTCTCGAACAACCATCGACATTATGGCGTACCGATCTTTATTATCCATAACATAGTCAACTGATTCCATTGCCTTTTTCAAAAAGCTTTTATCAGAAGTTATTTTATCAAGCGTTTCGAAATTTCCTTTTGATTTACTTAGAGCGTTTGCCACATATGCACGAGCCTGCGCTACTATAGCAGTTTGTTTTTCTATTGGTAATTTTTCAAATAAAGCAAGAGTAGTTGTTCTACAAATATAATCGAATTCAGAAGTGCTATCCATAATTAAGCCTCGAATATTAGCAACACTATACTCTCTTTTAAGATTTTTCTTGATCACCTTATCAACTGTGCTTGTCAAATCTTCTCTATGGGCAAAAAACACGCCATCTAAATGTCGATCTCCTGCCCTTAGTTCTTCTTTCATTTTCCCAAAATTGCTAGAGTAAAATACTATATCCGTATAAATATTACGTGATCGCAAATCCTCAATAATCTTATCTCCCGTAGTTCCTGATAATGCATAATCAATAATGATTTGATCGTACATATTAAAGACATCCAGATCAAAATGTGAAAGTTCTTTCTCTTTATATTCTTCAAATATACTATAAGTTTTAATTTGAGGAACCATATTATTTGCCTTTACGGTGTCCTCAACTAATTCAAAAGCTCCTTCAATATAATCATCATCATCGTCGATCCACAATACTTTATACATCGTGTTCATTGTTGTTTCTCCTTTTAGCAAAATTTAATGACAAATTTCGCACCTCGAGGCTCGTTATTGACAGCTTCAATATTGCCACTCATTTTTTCTACTACTGTTTTTACATTAAATAAACCTATGCCCGTTCCACCAGTGTTGCTATATCCAAATTCAAAAATTCGACTCAAATCCTCTGTTCCAAAACCATCTCCGTTATCAAAAACGGTGATCGTGGGTTTGTCTTTGTTGTTCATAACAACAGTAATTTCTGAGGAATTGCTTTTTTCTGCATTAGATAATAAGTTATCTAGCAACAAGGTAACATATTGGGGGTTGAATCTTACAACATAACTTCCATTTTTTTCAACTTTTATTTTCATGGAAAAATATTGTTTACCCAATACATTCATAAGATATTCTTCACAAAAAACAAAGAGATCCTCGCAAATATATTGATCCTCAATGTTGAATTTGGCTAATGCGCTATATTTTAAAACACTCAAAATCTTATCGGATGCAATAGATATTGCTCCTAACTCTTTATATCTTTCGATGCCGATTTTTTTTGCCAAAGTTTTTACACTGTTTCGTATTGTAAGTGCATTCGTTTTCACCAAATGTGTTTTAGCAGTAAAATTCTTTTGATCCTCTGTTACAGTATTAAAAACCGTATTACTCTGTGCATGATATTTTTTTGCTTCGGCTTCAGCTTCTCGTTGTAGTCTTTCGGCTTCTTCCCTTGCCTTTTGAGCTGCTTGAGCCTCAGCTTCTGCTTTTGCACGAGCTTCTTCTTCCTCTTTGCGTTTCTTTTCTTCTATTTCGATTAAATAATCAGTGTATTTTTCATTTTCTTCTCGTATTTTCTGACCAACATCTATCCTGAGATTGAATAATGCTTTCAAAATAGGATCAACAATAGATGTTAATAATTCTACACGTTCATCATCTAGGAAATCTTGACGGCTGGAAGTGGCAATATCGGGAAGATCATCGTCATCTAAAATATCAAACGATATTTCACCTTCGATATAATATGACATGGCTTGAGTGCTTTCGCTAATATCATAATAATTTGCTACAGCCAGTTTATTTCTAACATACAGTCTCAATCTATTTGGTTGGTATATTTTATTTCTAATAAACCTATCATCGATCGCGTTTTTTTGCTCTATAGTGCTATGGATTGCGATCCATCCAGTAAGTTTATAGTCTTTTTCGATTCCCGAACCATCCTCAGTGTGAAACAAACATTTTCCGCTGGTATGAAATTTTTCGGGATTTAAAAATTGAGTCGGTCTTGGAACTGTTGCAATATGCTCGTATTGTGATGCCCAAACAAATGGTATCGCTTGGGACATTTTTTCTTTTATATTCAAACTACTATTATCAAATATCGCATAAAAATTTTTGTATGCGATTTGTTTTTTCACGCGCTCAAAATAAACATCCTCGCCAGTTTTCTTCTTAACAGCCACATAGATAGAAGAATCCAGTGAATCTATTAAATAGAAATCTGCAAAAACCCTGCAAAGACTTTCAATCTTTCGTTCTCCATTTTTTCTTAAATCAACATTTTGAAGTCTTATTGCTGTGCCATGACCAAACTTGTTCCATATATCATCATTAACTAACTGAATCGGCTCGAGGACCCTATCAAGCTTAGGATAGTCAGAATCATCATACGAATCTAAATCCACTTTCCAATAACTTGGAACATTATCTGTAATTTTCTTCGTAATAATATAGTATTTGTTCGACAAATACAGAGCAGCTAATTTACCAATTCCTTTTCTGCCCATAACCGTTTGCTTTTCAGCATCCGACAATCCACTATCATTTCGTTTGTTTCGCCCGATCCACACATATTTATCTGCCAGATCGTCATAACTCATACCTGTACCATTATCAAGTATTTCTATAACAGAATGTTCTTTATCAGACATATCAATATAGACATATACTTCACGAGCTTTAGCGTCGATAGCATTAGCGACTAGCTCGGATATTGCATTTGCAGCATTGCTGTATAAGTTTTTTCCAAGTAACTTCAATGCCGAATACGAAAAATTAAAGAATATAGCATCGTTAGTGTTTCGGGCTTTAAGGACCTCTTTTTCTAAGCTATATAAATATTTCTTATTGGTATTCTTCATACAAATTATCCTTTCAAAGCAGAATCGATTTGTTTTGCTAAGGCTATTGCTAACAACGGAGGAACGGCATTACCGATTTGCGTAGTTACATTTGATTTTTCTCCATTGAACTGAAACCAATCGGGGAAAGATTGGATGCGCGCACCTTCTCGCGGAGTAAGTGCTCGGTTTTGTTCATAGTGAATGCATCTCAAACCAGAGGGAGTAGACATATTATTTGTTATAGTTGTACATGGTTGATCTTCGATTAGCCGTCCATAAGTATTAGCATAACCAGATGTAAGTCGATATTTTTCATCAATTTTTCCGGATTCAACAAGTTCATTGAAATCATTCTTTCCCTGACCTTGTTTTACGTTTTCAATAACTGTTCTTATTTTTTCTCCGTATTCTCCACAATAATGATGTGTAATTCCATTACTATTATGTCTCATTAGTTCTTGATATGAATTTTGTACTGGCAAATCATATTCCGTTATAGTTTCTAATTCACCAACTGGAGGCAAATCAGAAATAGCCTCTCTAATCGTTAGTTTTCTAGTCGCTTTAGGAGTCGGAAACTCCCACTTAATATCCAAATCCTTGCGTATTCCGACAATAAAGACCCTCTCTCTATTTTCAGGAACTCCAAAATCTACTGCATTTAAGGTTTTCTTTACTATATTATATCCAAAACCCTCGCTTATATTAGCAAACTTTTCCTCTATGATTTTAATCACATATCTTCCGTAATGGTCAACAACCGGCTTTTTACGCTCTCGACCAGTTTCTTTATTTTTAGTTGTTGTATAAATTATTTCACCATTCTCATCAGTTTTGTAAAATGTTTCTCTCATTGACAATATGCCTTTAACATTTTCAAAAAGAAACATCTTCGGACGAACAATGCTCAAAATTCTAAAATATTCCTCATACATCATAGCTTTTTCGTCATATACACGTTGCCCAACAGTGCTGAATGACTGGCAAGGAGGACCACCGATAATGAGATCCACGGGATCATTTCCTATCATATTCCTAATGGAAACTTCGTCTATCGTTTTGATGTCTTGAGCCAACATTTTTATATCTGGATAATTAAGAGAAAAGGCTCTTGCGGCATGAGAATCAAACTCATTTGCAAAAATAAATGAGTTTTTTCTGTTTTTTACAAAAGTATTTTTTCTTATACGATAATAAAATCCAAATGTTAATCCTCCAGCTCCGGAGAATAAATCTACAATTCTCATTGGGCAAAATCCTTTTCCTTAAAGTCAATATACAGTAATAACAATTATTTATGAGGTGTACTTTATATTAGCACGCCAATGCAATGGTCAATTTCATGCTGAATGATCTGCGCCGTCCAGCCGGTGTAGGTTTTGATGCGAGTCTGCAGTTCCAGGGTTTGATACTTAACCTTGATGGATTTATAGCGCTTACAAGGTCGCGGTTCGCCGAGTAGCGACAGACATCCTTCCTCGGCATTGTATGCGCCGTCTTTTTTGATAATCTCGGGATTGAGCATCACCATATACGTAGGTGCTCGTCCACTCTCATCAAGGAACGCGATGATGCGCTTCTTAACGCCGATCATATTAGCCGCCATACCAACACAAGTCTCTTTGTGCGCCATCAGCGTTTCGAGCAAATCCTGCGCGACCTGCAAATCTTCTTTCGTTGCGATTTCCGAC
Source organism: Oscillospiraceae bacterium (assembly GCA_015065325.1). Lineage (GTDB taxonomy): Bacteria > Bacillota > Clostridia > Oscillospirales > SIG627 > RGIG5579. The sequence goes on from SVQO01000010.1 coordinate 79,299, forward strand.
TTTCCTGCGAGAAAGATCGGATCGTGGATTAATTCTTTAACCATGTAATTAGAGCCCTTTATAGTATCTTTCAATTAGAGCGGCCATCATCTTGCGACGTTCAAGCAAGAATGCATCATAAGACGAAACATCCATCGTATAAATATCATTAGGAATGCAGTTCTCAGCAAGGTTGCTTGCGAGAAGCTCGGCATCAGAGATATTTCCAAGCACGATTTCCT
>SVQO01000028.1 GCA_015065325.1 Oscillospiraceae bacterium
AAACTCTCGCGGGCTGACGGATGAGGTGTCACAATCACCGTGCAATCCCGTAGAATTGCGGATATATTTGTTTTGTGCCGAATAACGGGACGTCGAAGGCGCCGTCCCCTACGGGTGCGAACATTGATAACACGTATTTGTTTTTGCAAAATCCTTGACATATCGTAGGGGGCGGCAACCTGCCGCCCGCGGGAGGCTGATAGCCTCCCCTACGGGTGCAAACATGGATGATCGATCTTTGTTTTGCATTAATTTGGTATTGATAAATAAAATTACCCTTTTTTTATAAGTTTTTTGCGGAGCTTTTTTTCAAAAAAGCGACCAAAAGTCCCCCGCAAAAAAGTCCCCTGCAAAAAAGCGACCAAAAGTCCCCTGCAAAAAAGTCCTCTTAAAAAATCCATTCCGAAAAGACAAAAAGTCCCCGCATAAAGCGGGGACTTTTGCTGCACTCTATCAGATCACTTTACAAAAAACGAGAATAGAGAGAACAACACCAACCAGAGCATACACGTCAATTACAATGCCGACGAGAGAGAAAAGGAAGCCGATGAGCCAGATCTTGGACAAAAAGCCGATGATGAGACCGCCGATGGCACCGATCAGAACGTAGATCACCAAAGCGATCACCAATTCAATCGGTTCTCTTACTCTGAAAGCTTGAGGGAAAAAGGGTATCAACTTGTTCATTTTTTTATTCTCCTTAGAGTTCTTTTTTCTTTATTTTACAATATCCCGCCCGGATTTGTCAACAAAAAATCAAGGGATTTTCTTATATGCCGCAACCGCAAAAATCGCAAACCGCCGCATTTTTATCCCCTATATACATATTGCAAGCAGAGCAAAGAAAAAGAAGTGCTTCTCCACAAGCGGAAAAGCACTTCCTTGAGGGTTTCGACGTCCTGACAAAGTCGCAGCCGATTTTCAATCCGTTTTTGGGCAGAAAAATCGAGGGAGACGAGGAAGGCAAGAAAAAAACGAGGGCGTTTGCTGAGCGCAAATAACCGAGTTTTTTTCGATGTCCTGACGAAGTCGCAGCCGATTTTCAATCCGTTTTTGGGCAGAAAAATCGAGCGAGACGAGGAAGGCAAGAAAAAAACGAGGGCGTTTGCTAAGCGCAAATAACCGAGTTTTTTTCGATGTCTGACGAAGTCGCAGCCGATTTTTCAATCCAAAATGCTCTTTTTCTTTTTCTTTCCCCTACTACTACTCATCCCCATCTCCTTCTTATCCTCGGCGGGAGTAAAGACGGCGCGGCCGAGGGCGTTGATACCGGCGGTCACGGGATAGAAGATGAAAAAGGGAATGGAGTGCTTGATATAGGTAGAGAGCAGGATCTTATTTTGGATCTCGGGATAGACCAGAGCGGGAGCGTTATCAAAGACCAGAACCATAAAGACCACGTAGGCGGCCATACAGGCTAAGAAATGGAGAAGTCTCTGATAGGCGCGGGGCTTTTTGGTATCGAAGATGCGTGCCGCAAAGCCGAGACAAAGGGAAAAGGGGAAAACTGCAAGACAAAGCTTGATAAACAGATAGTTGATGGTCTGCAGCTCGGACGTGGGAGTACCGTATTCTCCCAGATTAAACATCAGACTCTGAAAGGCGAGAAAGGTCATGGTCACGCAGGAAAATGCGGTGACGGTGGTGATGGCGACCTTTTTCAAAAACGCAACGGTGGATCTTTTCATCCTTCTTCCTCCACAAGCTCAATATTCACAAAATTCACCGCGATCCCCGCGGCAGGGAGAAATTTTTCAAAAAATTCCTTGTTCTCCAGAACGACGGTCACAGTGTCGTCAGAGGGGTGGAAGCAGATCAATTCCGCCTCCTTCAATTCCCGATCCATGGAAAAGGCGATCTCCTTTTTCTCGTCGAAGATCAGCTCCAGGGGGCTTACCATTCCCGACTTGGTGTGGAGGATCCCCTCCAGGATCCCGTCCTCGGCAAAGGAGAGACGGCCGCTTGCCATCTGACGGGAAACGGGTCCCGTGCGGAAGCGCTTGCCAAAGGGCATGGTCAGGAGATAAAACTTGGTCTTCCGGCGATTTGCCAGCACCAGATTTTTGCAGTGGGTGGCACCGAATACACCCGCCTTGGCGTCGTTTGCAAGCTTGCCGGGCAGGTCGTCGGTCACGGGATGGGAAAAGGCGGTGTAGCGAATTCCGTGCCCGTCCAGAAAACCGAGAATGGTTTCTTTTTCGCTCATACTCATTTTTTACTCAAAAAATCCTGCAAGAGACTTGCAGGATTTTCTTTCCTTTATTTTGCGTTCTTTGCCTGTTCTACCAGAGCAGCGAATGCAGCCTTGTCGTTTACAGCCAGCTCAGCCAGCATCTTGCGGTTCAGCTCGATGCCTGCCTTCTTCAGACCGTTCATAAAGGTAGAGTAGTTCATACCGCAAGCCTTTGCCTGAGCGGAAATTCTGGTAATCCAGAGCTTACGGAAGTCTCTCTTCTTCTGCTTTCTGCCGATGAATGCGTAGTTGCCGCTCTTCATTACGGCCTGTTTTGCCATCTTAAAATGCTTGCTCTTTGCACCCCAGTAGCCGCGGGCAGCCTTCAATACTTTCTTTCTTCTAGCACGGGTAACTTTTGCAAATTTAATTCTTGCCATTTTCACACACTGCGTTCAAAAAAAACGCTTATCCTTTCTTTGGTATTCCCCGCAATTATGCGTAGGGGATGAGCTTCTTGATGTTCTTTGCGTTACAATCGGAAATGTAAGCAGCCTTACGCAGTGCTCTCTTGCGCTTGGTGGTCTTCAGGTGAACCTGATGTCTTCTGCCCTGCTGGGTCATTTTCACTTTACCGTTCTTGGTAACGGAAAATCTCTTGGCGCTAGCCTTGTGAGTACGGATTTTTGCCATTTTTCTTTCTTCCTTTACTAGTTATTTTTTCAGGGGGGATACGAACATGGTCATAAAACGACCTTCCAGATTGGGCTTCTTTTCCACAGTGCCCGCCTCGGCAACAGCCTCGGCAATCTTTGCCATCAGATCAACACCTCTCTGGGTATTGTTCATCTCACGGCCGGAAAACATAATGGTCATTTTTACCTTGTTTCCTGCATTCAGGAACTTGGTCGCATGGGAAATTTTGGTGTCGAAGTCGTGCTGACCGATGCGGCAGGAGAACTTGATCTCCTTGGTTTCCACAGTCACCTGCTTCTTGCGGGATTCCTTCTCGCGCTTACTGCGATCAAAACGGTACTTGCCGTAATCCATGATCTTGCAAACGGGGGTGGGACCCGAAGCGTTCATTTCTACCAGATCCAGTCCCTTGTCGTATGCGATCTCAAGGGCCTTCTCGGTCTTCATTACGCCCAGCTGGCTTCCGTCGGAGTCGATCACGCGAACCTCGGCGGCTCTGATCTTTTCGTTGATGGTCATTTCCTTTGCGGCTATGTTCTGTCACCTCCAAAAATAAAGTGCGGAGAAAAACTCTCCGCACAGAAAAATACCGCAGTAAAAATCGGCTTGTTTCTATTAACGCTGCCCGGCTCTAAGGTCGGCAGGTGAGAACGGAAAAGTTCTTCTTCCTTTTGGTGTCTTGTTATTATAGACCGGTTTTCGCCTCTTGTCAAGGCTGTTTACGGTTTATTTACAAAAATTCTCGATGTAGTTTTCAATGGCCTCCCGGACGATCTCCACCGCTTTTTCGCGGTCGCCTACCTCGTTGACGATGGTATCCTTGCACTCCAGCTGCTTATAGACGCGGAAGAAGTGGTTCATCTCCTCGGAAATGTGCTCGGGGAGCTGAGAGATCTCGGTGTAGTGGTTGTAGGTGGGATCCTCAAAGGGGATGGCGATGATCTTCTCGTCGTTTCTGCCGTTGTCGATCATGGTGATCACGCCGATGGGATAGCAGCGGACCAGGGTCATGGGCTCGATCTCCTCACTGCACAGAAGCAAAACGTCCAGAGGGTCCTGGTCGTCGCCGTAGGTGCGGGGAATGAAGCCGTAATTTGCGGGATAGTGGGTAGAGGTATAGAGGATGCGGTCCAGCTTCAGATAGCCCGTCTCCTTATCCAACTCGTATTTTTTCTTGGAACCCTTGGGAATTTCGATGACCGCCACGAAGTCCGTGGGGGTGATGCGCTTGGGGTTCATATCGTGCCAAATGTTGCCCATATTAATCGTCTCCTTTTTTTTGCTCCTGCAAAAGGCTTTCCAGCTCGGACATAAAGGTATTGATATCCTTGAAGCGGCGGTAAACCGAGGCGAAGCGCACGTAGGCGACCTCGTCAATGCCCTTCAGCCCCTCCATGATCATTTCGCCGATCTTGGCAGAGGAGATCTCGTTGACCTGTGCCTCCTGAACCGCGCTCTCCACTTCCTTGACCAGACCCTCGATCTCCTCGTAGGAAACGGGGCGCTTCTGGCAGGCGTGCATAATGCCGTCGCGGATCTTGTTTCGGTCGAACAGCTGGCGGGAGCCGTCCTTTTTAATGACCATCACGGGCGTTTCTTCAATTCTTTCGTAGGTGGTAAATCTGCGCTGACAGCCCAGACATTCTCTTCTTCTGCGGATGCTTCCGTCTGCGGGACGGGAATCCAACACTTTGCTTTCCGAATAGCCGCAAGCAGGACACTTCATGATTGTTTCTCCTTTACGGGGTAACGACCGCAAGGCCGTCTGCCCATTCGCCGGTATAGACCCTCTGCTGGGTCTCGCCTTCGCCGAGTGCCCAGGTATAGGTTCCGGTTCCGTGTAATTTATTATCCTTGAATTCGCCGGTGTAGCTGTCTCCGTTTGCCCAGGTAATGGTGCCCTGGCCCGTACGAACGTTGTTCACGAAGCTTCCGGTGTAGGTATCGCCGTTTGCCCAGGTATAGGTACCCTGGCCGTTTCGCATATCGTTTACGTAGGTGCCCTTATAGCGGTCGCCGGAAGCGGAAACGTATTCCCCCGCTCCGTTTTTCATATTGTCGGAGAAATAGCCGCTGTAATAGGAGCCGTCGGTAAATTTGTAAACGCCCTGACCGTTGCGCTTGCCGTCGCGCCAGGCACCCGTGTAGGTGTAGCCGGAAACGTATACCATGGTGCCGCTTCCGTCGCGGACACCTGCTACAAAATAGCCCTCGTATACGTCGCCGGAGGCGTAGGTCATCTTCCCTTTTCCGTTGGGAAGCAGATCCTTTACGTCGCCTACGTACAGGTCACCGTTGGAGTATTTCAAGGTCTTTTTCTCTTTGTCGTACTCGGCGGTACCGTACTGATAATAGGCGGTGCCCTTCACCGCTTCTCCGTCGGAGGTGCGGCCAAGAAACTTGACTCCGTTGTCAAAGGTCTTGTACCGAAATCCGAACAAAAACGCGGTCAGCACGATCAGCCCGATGGCAAACAGCACCGACAGGCAAATCACCACCGTAAGCAGCGCGCGATTCTTTTGTTTGGTCATAATCCGTCCTTTCCGTTTTCCCCGCCCTTTGAGTCAAAAAGGCAAAGAAAACCTCCGGAAATATTTATTCTTGACGTTTTAAGGGGTGCGGGGCAAACCCTTTTTGAAAAAAAGGCCGCTTTTTAAGTAAGCACCGTTCCTTTTTTGAAAAAAAGGAACCGAAAAAACTTCCCACAGGGAATTTTTAACAACTCGTTCTCCCGCAAAAAAGCGGAGTGTGCACCTTGACGAAGCCCCAACCAATTTGCGAAGTAAAATCCTGCGAAGCGAGGAAAGGAAGAAAATTGCGAAGGAGTTTACTACTGTAAATGACTGAGCAATTTATCGCACCTTGACGAAGTCCCAACCGATTTGCGAAGTAAAAACGAGCGAGACGAGGCGTGCGAAGAAAATCCTAGGGAGTTTACTACCGTAAATGACCGACGGATTTCTCGAAGCAGAACGAAGTCGCAGCCGTTTTTACAAAGCAAATTTATGAAGCAAGGGGGATAAAATGTAATACAACGCGTACAACAACGCGTACAGTCCCAAAAGCTCCGGCAGAGCGATGCGGAGACGGGTGGAACCGAATTTCAGAAGGGCGGTTGCTTTGGCGTTGCTTTTCTCGGGCAGGTAGATGCGTTCCTCGGAGTCTTTCTCCACCTTGGCGAAAAGGGTTCCCGATCCCGAAAAAAGGGCGGAGGGGAATTTTTCAAAGGTGCTGAGGGGGAGTGCGGTTTCCGCGGTAAACGCCTTTTTTTCCCGCAGAATCTTTACGATCTTGCCCAGGGTGGCGCTTTGGATGCGGATGACGATAAAGCCCACTGCCACGGCAATAAAGATCAGCCAGAGGGCGGCACCCACGATGCTGAAGGCTCCGAATTCGTCCTCCAGGGGGATCAACAGCGCCGAAAGGGATTCTATAATTTGTTCCATAATTGTTTTTACACCCCCATCGGGACCTTTCTCCTACTTTCTTTCGAGAAAGAAAGTAGGCAAAGAAAGCTTCAAAAAAGGTTTTTTCTTCTTTCGAGAAAGAAAGTAGGCAAAGAAAGCTTCCAACAAACATTTTTTAACTTTCAAAAAAGAAAGCAGGCAAAGAATGCTTCAAAAATAGTATTGATACTTCCCTCTCCGCTTATAAGTTTTGAGGGGTGCGGGGGACTTTTTCAAAAGTCTCCCGCATTTTCTCAACAAATGTATTCCTTAAAGCCCATATACGGCTGCAAAGCCTTGGGAATACGGATGCGGTACTTGCCGTCTTCCATCAGAAGGTTGTTCTCCAGGAGGGCAATGAGCATACGGGGGGGTGCCACAACGGTATTGTTCAGGGTGTGGGCAAAGTACTTCTTGCCGTTTTCGTCCTTCACGCGGATACCGAGACGGCGTGCCTGAGCGTCGCCCAGATTGGAGCAGGAGCATACCTCGAAGTACTTCTGCAGACGGGGGCTCCAAGCCTCCACGTCATAGCTCTTGACCTTCAGATCGGCAAGGTCACCGGAGCAGCACTCCAGCGTGCGCACGGGCACGTCCAGACTGCGGAACAGCTCCACGGAATAGCTCCACATCTTGTGGAACCAGTCCATGCTCTCCTCGGGCTTGCAGATCACGACCATTTCCTGCTTTTCAAACTGGTGGATACGGTAGATCCCGCGCTCCTCGATGCCGTGAGCGCCCTTTTCCTTGCGGAAGCAGGGAGAATAGCTGGTCATGGTCATAGGAAGCGTCTTTTCCTCGTTGAGGGTATTGATGAATTTACCGATCATAGAGTGCTCACTGGTACCGATCAAAAACAGGTCCTCGCCCTCGATCTTATACATCATCGCTTCCATTTCCTCGAAGCTCATAACACCCGTAACCACCTCGGAACGGATCATAAAGGGAGGAATGTAATAGGTAAAGCCCTTGTCGATCATAAAGTCGCGGGCGTAAGCGGTCACCGCACTGTGGAGACGGGCAATGTCCCCCATCAGATAATAGAAGCCTTCGCCGGCAACTCTGCCTGCGGCTTCCTTGTCGATGCCGTTGAAATACGCCATAATATCGGTGTGATAAGGGATCTCGAAGTCCACGGAGGTCTTTTCGCCGAAGCACTCAACCTCTACGTTCTCCTCGTCGTTCTTACCGATGGGCACGCTGGGGTCGATGATCTGAGGGATCTTCATCAGCTTTTCCTTCAGCTCCGCGGAGGATACGGCTTCCTTCTCCTCCAGCTCCTTCAGCTCGACTGCCTGAGCGGCTACCTGCTTTTTGACCTCCTCTGCCTCGTCTCTCTTTCCCTGTCCCATCAGCATACCGATCTGCTTGGAAAGCTTGTTGCGATTGGCGCGAAGCTCCTCGCCGCGCTGCAAGGCGGCAAGCTTCTGATCGTACAAGGCGATGACCTCGTCTACCAGAGGGAGCTTGTCCTCCTTAAACTTCTTGCGGATGTTCTCCTTTACCAGCTCGGGATTTTCCTTAATGAATTTGATGTCAAGCATTGTTCTTTACCCTTCTCTATTCAAAATATGTTTTTCTTGTCAACTTTATCACAGATTCAAAAGAAATTCTTCTCCGCAGAGGGATGACAGAATTTCCTCCAGATCCTTGGAATCGTAGTATTCCAGCGTAATTTTGCCTCTGCCCGTGCCGTCGTCACGGATGGCAACCTTTCTGCCCAGATTTGCGGCCGCCTTCCCCGCGATCTCCTTCATCTGCGCCTGATAGACCTCGTTTTTCGCGGCGGCAGGGGTAACCTTGCGAATGGGGGCACCGCCCTCCAGCATATTCTTTACCGCTTCCTCCACCTGGCGAACGCTCATTTCCCGTTCCACGATGGCAATGAGCATATCCTGGATCAGACCCTCGTCCTTCAGCGGGATCAAGGCTCTGGCGTGGCCTGCGGAGATGACCCCCTGCTTCAGAAGGCTCTGAGCAGAGGCGGGCAAATTCAAAAGTCTGAGAGCGTTGGCAACGGCGGCACGGCTCTTGCCGATCTCCTTCGCCGCCTGCTCCTGGGTCAGATTGAAGTCGCGCATAAAGGTAGCGTAGCCGTTTGCCTCGTCGATGGGGTTCAGATCCTCGCGCTGGAGGTTCTCAATGAGGGCGGCTGCCTGTGCCTTTTTCTCGTCGAAATCCACTACGATCACGGGAATTTCGGAAAGTCCTGCGATCTTGGAGGCGCGGTAGCGTCGCTCACCGGAAATGATCCGGTAGCCTGCACCGAATTTCCGCACGGTCAAGGGCTGCAGGACCCCGACCGCGGAAATGGAATCCGCCAATTCCTGCAAGGAATCGTCGTGGAAGATCTTTCTGTGCTGTTTTTCGTCGGGGTAAACGCGGTCTATGGCGGCGGAAATCACCACCGCACCCTCGGGAATCGCTTCCGTTTCGGGGGACTCTACGAACAGATCCCCCAGACCCTTACCCAATCCCATAGGTTTTTTCGCCATTATGATCCTCTTTTCTCAAGCTCGCGGGCGATCTCCAGATACGCCTGCGCACCCTTGGAATTTTTATCGTAATACAAAACGGGCTTTCCGTGGCTGGGAGCCTCGGAGAGACGCACGTTTCTGGGAACCGTGGTACGGAAAATGCGGTCGGGGAAGTATTTGCGGATCTCTGCGGCAACGGCAAGGGAAAGGTTCAGTCTGCCGTCGTACATGGTCAGGATCACGCCGCCCAGCTCCAAGGTTGGGTTATACATCTTCTTTACCAGAGAGACGGTATACATCAGCTGGCTGAGCCCCTCCAGCGCAAAATACTCGCACTGCATGGGGACGATGACCTCCTTTGCGGCGCAGAGTCCGTTCAAGGTCAAAAGGCCCAGACTGGGAGGGCAGTCCATCAGAATATAATCGTAATCCTTTACGGAGGAAAGTGCCTTTTTCAAAATGGATTCTCTTGCCATAACGGCAGATAGTCCGATCTCCGCCCCTGCCAGCTCCATGGTGGCAGGCACGCACCAAAGCCCGGGAAAAGAGGTCTTTACGGTGGCATCCTCAATGGAAACCCCGTCCAAAAGCACCTGATAGGTGGAATATTTACATTTATCACGATCCACGCCCACACCGCTGGTGCAGTTTCCCTGCGGATCCATATCAATCAAAAGAACCTTTTTCCCCAGATTCCCCAGAGAAGCCGCCACGTTGATGGCGGAGGTCGTCTTTCCTACACCGCCCTTTTGATTGGCAAAAGCAATAATTTTGGTCATAGCAATCCTTTTCTGTCCATATTAGTTCCTATATTATATATGTTTTTCCTCCCTTTGTCAATGGAAAAAGCGCTTTGCCCGCAGAATGTTTCACGTGAAACATTTTCCTCTGTGCACATAAAAAATCCCCGAATGTTTCACGTGAAACATTCGGGAACTCCTTACCCCATTTTAAATTTCGGAATACGGATGGAATAGGACAGATAATCGCCCCCATCGATCTTCTCCGTTTCCACTTCAAAGCCTGCTTGCCGAAGGGAACCGATGGCTCGGTCCAAGGAATTGGTGAAGAAACCAAAGTCCTTTACCACGAAACGACGTACCTTAGCGGGTCTCGGCTGGGGATGAGGACGAACGGGCGGCATAAATTCCTCGGGATGAAGCGCCAGGGACAGACAAAGCTCACGGGTGTCCTTTAACGGAAGTCGGTTTTCACCGATCTGACGAATGGCATAAAGCCGCAATTCCGTTTCTCTTAGGTGCAGAAGGGGCTCTGCGTACTCCGTAGAAAGCCCGTAACGGAACAGAAGCTTCCGTTCCTCGGGAGAAAAGCGAAGAAGTCGGAGCTTAGCGGAAAGAGCACTGGGATTTTCCCCCACCCGATCCGCCAGCTCTCCCAAGCGGTAGGGATAGGTTTTCAAAAGATGATCCGCGGTGACCGCCTCCTCGAAGGGGGCAAGCGGCAAGCGATTGAGGTTTTCCGCCAAAGTGATCTCTCCCGCTTCACGGTCGGAAAGCTGCAAAACGCGGCAGGGGACGTGGCTCATCCCAAGACTCTTTGCCGCACGCAGGCGGCGGCTTCCGCACAATAGCCGATACCCCCAAGGAGATCGCTGCACCAGCAGGGGCTGAAGGATCCCGTAACGGTCAATGCTGTCCGCCAGGCTTTCCAAAGCGGGATCCCGCATTTTCCGCCCTGCCAACAGGGGATTTGGCAATATGGACTCCGTTGGCAAAAAACGAATTTTTTCTGTTCTCTTACCGGTCTTTTTCATAAAAAAAACTCCTTTCAACGGCATTTTACTCTTTTTCAACAGAAAATTTTGCCAAAGGGTGCTGATGGATTTTGTCTCCTTCTGTCAAACGTTCTGTTTCTTTGACAAGAAAACATTTTTCCTCATCAGAATTGTCATTGACTGTCAGTACTGTTTATGATATAATGAAATTAGGTATCGACAAAAATACGTTGAAATATATCTCACAGGAGAAGCTATGTTCTACCGATTTGGAAAAAATTATCCCGACCGTCTGGTGCTCCTGCCCGCCGAGTTTTTTGAAAAAGCAGATCTGGCGTCGGAAACGGAACTGAGGGTGCTTCTGCATCTTGCCCCCCACATTGCCAAAAGCGGTCTGGAGGAGGAAGAAGCCCTGGACCTTTGCCGGGAGAGCTTTGCACCCGAGGAAGTGCTTGCCGCCCTTGCCTTTTGGCGCGGCTGCGGACTCTTTAAAACGGAAGGGAAGCGGAGCGTGAAAAAGGAAGCGCTCCCCAAGGCAGAGCCCGAAGCCGAGGAGGCGGCACAGCCCGCCGTGAAAAAGACCATCGACGCAGACGAGGCACCCTTTTATTCCTCCGCGGATCTGGCAAATGCGGCGGCGGTCAACCCCGACTTTAAAAATCTCGTTTCCTTTGCGGAAAAGAGGCTGGAAAAGGTTATGAATACCAGTGAGCTGGCGCGGCTTTATTCCTTTCTGGACTATCTGAAAATGCCCTTGAACGTGGTCATTCTGGTCATTGAGGACTGTGCCTCCCGCGACAAGAAGAGCCTGCGGTATATTACCAAGGTGCTGAGTGCCTTCCAAGACGAGGGCATCGACAGCTACGATAAAGCGGAGGCGTACTTCGTCGCCCGCAACGAAAGCCAATCCTACCAAGGGCAGGTCAAGAGTCTGTTCGGTCTGACCAGAAAGCTGACCAAGTCCGAGGAGGAATGCATCGGTCTTTGGCGCACCGCCTACGGCTACGGAGAGGATATGCTGAACGCGGCGTACGAAAAGACCGTAGCGGCAGCGAAAAATCCTACCATAAAATATATGCACAGAATTTTGGAGAACTGGCACGCGTCCGGCTTTACAACGCCCGCCGAGACGGAAGGAGGCTCTGCCCCCGGAGCAAAGGCGGAAAAGAGCTACGACGTGGACGATTTCTTCCAAAGTGCCGTTTCCAAAGGCAGAAAGAAGGTATAAGCCGTGTTCAAGCGTGAAATTTTAGAAAAAGTTGAAAAGGACTTCCACGCCCGCCGCAAGTATGAGGAACAAGTTGCCGCGCAAAGAGTGCGGGAGCTGGAGGAGAAAAACGAAGCTTTGCGCCTTTTGGGTCTGAAAAAGCGCTCCTTCGGGCCTCTGGTTCTGGCGGAGAGTCTGAAGGGCAAGGAGGGTCTGGAAGCACGGGTCGCCAAGATCCGCGCGGAGCACGCCGCCGTGTCTCAGGCATACGAAAAGGTGCTGGAGGATATGGGCTATTCCAAGGACTACATTTTGCCCCGCATTTACTGCAAGGACTGCAACGACACCGGCTATTTCCAAGGGAAAATGTGCCACTGTCTGAAAAAGAAGGCGATCAAAGAGGGGTATCGTGCCAGCGGCATTGCAAAGCTTTTGGAGAAACAGCGCTTTGACAATTTCGACCTGAGCTTTTATTCCGACGTTCCCGAGGGGCACGGGAAGGAGTCCCCCCGCCAGATCATGGAGGAGACCCTTGGCTTTTGTCGGGATTACGCCGAGAATTTTTCTCTGACCTCACCGTCTCTGCTCTTTATCGGAGGTACGGGACTGGGCAAGACCCATTTATCCAGTGCCATTGCAGGTGCGGTCATCGAGCGCGCCTTCGACGTGGTTTACGAATCAGCTCCCGCCGTTGCGGCGATCTTTGAAAAGGAGCGCTTCGAGTCGGAGGAGGATGCCCTGGGCACCCGCCGTCTGATGGAGGCGGAGCTTCTCATTCTGGACGATCTGGGCACCGAGCCCTCCACCAAGACCTCGTCCTCCGCCATTTACCGTCTGATCAATCAGCGCGTGCTGGTCAGCGGACTTCCCACCATCATCAGCACCAATCTGACCTACCGTCAACTGGAAAAGGAATACGATTCCGCGGTCCTGTCCCGCCTGCTGGGTGAATTCAGCGTCAAGCTCTTCCGCGGGGAAGATATCCGTATGGCAAAGCTGAGACGGGAATAAGGCTGCATTGAATTGACTCGACTTCGTTATATTACGGAGAAAATCTTTACTTGGATAGATTTATGTCATTAAAATACAATAAGAAAAATATTACATTGGCAAAAAATCTTAGGGAAAATGCAACTCCTCAGGAAAACCGTTTGTGGTATGATTTTTTATCAAAATATGAAATACGATTTCAAAGGCAAAAAGCAATTGATAACTTTATAGCAGATTTTTATTGTTATCAAGCAAAACTCATTATTGAAATTGATGGAGCACAACATAAAACCGAAGAAGGACTTCAAAAAGACGAATTCCGAACAGAAATTCTGGAAGGTTATGATTTAAAAGTGATACGGTTTACAAACCGTCAAATCAACACGAATTTCTCAGGAATCTGCGAATATATTGACAAAATAGTAAAAGCTTCGGTTTAAAACAAGCCTCCCTCCGAGAGGGAGGGGCGGAAATCAAGAAAATGATATGTTATATCATTTTTGCAGGTTTTCGACGGCAGGTACCCATTTTTGAACGACCGAATGGGAGGCACAAAAATTCGGTACCAACGCGGAACCACGCAGTGGTGGAAGGAGCCTGCGCGAGTTTTGTTTTTTGCAAAATATTTTTTCTTTCGCGAGCTCCCTTCGTCTTTTGCTACGCAAAATCCACCTCCCTCCCGGAGGGAGGCTATATTTACACAATTCCTTAAAATGGAAGTCGGATCTGCTTTATTCAGATGATTCGTTTTTTTCCCAAAGCGAGAGAAAGGAATCCTATGAAAAAAACTCTGATACTTTTGCTGGCGCTGTTAATGCTTTTACCGCTTTCGGCCTGTTCCTCCGAGCCGGAAGTGCCGCCAACTCCCGAAAAGAGAGAAACGGTACGGGAAACCAAGGCGGAAGTTAACAAGAAAACAGTCGAAAAAAAAGAAACGAAAGAACAAGAGGAAGTACCCGAAAATCGGGAGGATCCTAAGGGGGACGGAGAATTGAACGTATTTTTTGTCAGTAACAGTACCTGCTACTACTTTACCGATGAGTTATACGGGCTTCTGACCGCCGCAGGCTATGAAAACGTGACCCTTGCCCTCGCGTATTACAGCGGATGCCCTCTGGAGAAGCACTACAACTGGCTCCGTCAGGATCATGCCGGCTATCAGCTTCGCATCGTGGATGAAAGAGGAATTTCCATGAAGTCGGATTACTCCCTGAGAATGGCAATGAATATCAAAAACTGGGACGTGATCAGCTTTGATAACAACGCCGCCTCCTTTGGCTCGGGAGAAGCGTCAAAGGCGATTGACGTTGCAGAGCCCTATTTCGGAAAGCTGCACGAATATATGAAGAAAAATTTCCCCGATGCCCGTTTGTTCTGGCACGAAGTCTGGGCAAGTGAGCTGGGCTGCGTAAAATCCACCTTCCAAGTGGATTCGGTGGAAAAGCGCACCCGGATCTATCAGGCAAAGCGGGACGTAATGCACCATATGATGCAGGAATACGGAGTAGAGGGCGTTCCCACGGGAGACGCCTGGGAAAAGGTTCGCGATCTGCCCCTGTTTACCACGCCCCTGCCTCAGCTTTCCGGAACGGATCGCTTTACCCTTTGCACCCGCATTGTGAAAGGTGCCGTCAAGGACGACTTTGGCCACGACGGTGATATCGGCGGCGGTCAGTATCTCAACGCCTGCGTTTGGTTCGAGATCCTCACGGGCAAAAGCTGTCTGGGCAATTCCTTCCGTCCCAAATACGAGCTGGACGGAAAGGACCTTTCCCTCACCGAGGAAAAGATCTCCGTTCTTCAAAATGCCGCACACCAAGCCGTTGCAGAATTCAAAGCGAGGTAAAAAGGCAGGTTGTTGCTTCTTTCTTTGAAAAGAAAGAAGCAAAGAAACTTCCGGACGGTTTTTTCACAAGATCAAAAGGTTTTCCGCAAAAACGGAGAACCTTTTTTGTTTGCACGGAAGATCCTGCGTGGTGGGAGTTTTTTGCGGGAGTTTTTTGCAGGGGACTTTTGGTCGCTTTTTTGAAAAAAAGCTCCGCAAAAAACTTATAAAAAAAGGAATTTTATTTATCAATACCAATAATTTTTGCAAAAACAAATACGTGTTATCAATGTTTGCATCGTAGGGGACGGCGCCTTCGACGTCCCGCAGACCGACACCCGCTTGTGCCGAGCCGAACGGCGATGGCAGAAGCACGGTGTCAACGCGGTAGTGTCACCGAAGGTGACGATAGGAGCTCGCGGAAGTAAGGAGAAGTATGGAAGAAAAATACTTTTCATCCAAAAGCCTATTCGCCAAGACGAGCCGACTTTGACAAAAAATAGAGTTTGCGCTGTAGGGCGGGATGTCGAGGGGAGCGATGGGAGCGCGCGAAGCGAAGAAGCGACCTGAGCGAGTGGCAGCGGTCGAAATTTTGCGTAGCGAATAGCAAGCAAAAAATTTCGGGTACCGCAACAGGGTCGCCATC
>SVQO01000029.1 GCA_015065325.1 Oscillospiraceae bacterium
CTCCTTTTGTTCTTTTGGCGGTTGGCGAACCTGCTTTTAGTTTACAAAAGGAGGATTATTTTTTCAACGCATAGCTAAAGCTTTTTGGAACCACCAGCACTGCTGGTGGTTTTCGTTGTACAAAAAAACTCCCACCGAGATCGGTGGGAGAAAGGGATCATTTATCTTTCTTTGCTTTCTTTCCGAAGAGCAAAAAGATCACGTGCAGAGAAAGACCGACTGCAATGGCAACTACAAGGTCGAATGCCACGGTGAGAACGAAGGTGAGGATCAAAACAATAATTCCCGTGACCTTCTCCGTTTTTACAAGAGATACAAACTTACGCCATTCGCTCATATTATACGCCACCATAAAGAGAATGGCGGCAATGGTGGGCATGGGGATCAAAGCGGCAAGGGGAAGCAAAAACAAAAGAACCAGCAGTAAGACCACAGCGTGTACCATACCTGCAACGGGGGTTCTGCCGCCGTTTTTGGCATTGGCTGCGGTACGGGCGATGGCACCGGTAGCGGGGATGCCGCCGAACATCACGGAGACCATATTACCCGCGCCCTGTGCCACAAGCTCCGCATTGGGATTGTGCTTGGAGTTGACCATTCCGTCTGCAACCACGCAGGAAAGCAGGGATTCAATGGCGGCAAGAACGGCAATGGTAACGGCATCGGGGATCAAAGAAATCACTTTGCTCGCGGAAAAATCTACGTCATCCAGAGTAAATTCGGGGAGTCCCGCGGGAATAGGATAAAGCTCACCGATGGTGAATACACCTTGATCCAAGGCAGGAATGAATTTTACCATCAGGGCCCCTACCAGCACTGCGATCAGAGACGGAGGGATCCTTTTTTCCAGCTTCGGGTAGAAGATCAGGATCAGAAGGGACACGGCACCCACCAGAAGTGCCTGCCAGGTGAAGGTGGACAAGAATTCGAAATTCGCCTTTATTTTATCAACGGTTTCCACCGCCACGGTTTTTTCTCCGTACTGAATTCCGAGGAAATCCTTGATCTGCCCCAAAAGAATGGTAACGGCAATACCCGCGGTAAAGCCTACGGTAATGGTTTTGGGAACGAATCGGATCAAGCCGCCCGCCTTGCAAACGCCCAACACGATCAGGATCATACCGGCAATCAGCGTGGCGATGATCAGCCCGTCCATCCCTTTTTTGGCGACGATGCCCGCCACGATGGTGGCAAAGGCGGCAGTGGGGCCTGCGATCTGCACGCGGCTTCCGCCAAGGAACGATACCACAAAGCCCGCGGCAATGGCGGTATAAATACCCGCTGCAGGCTCTACGCCGCTGGCAAGAGCCAGTGCAATGGAAAGAGGAAGAGCAATGATCGCAACGATCACACCTGCAATGATATCCTTGACGAGCTGATCCTTGCGCAAGTCCTTGAGAATGGTAAACAGCTTGGGTGTCAAATAAAACTGTTTCATACGCTCCCCCCTTATTTTGCTTCGCTTTCCTTATTTGCTTCCAATGCTTTCAGTTTTTCGTGACGACGATTCTTCACCTCATCGGACATCGGCTTGATCTCTCCGGCGGCTTGCAGAGCCATACGGGTAAGGAGGGGACCGACTAATTCATAGATCAAAACGGCAAACAGAGTAATGCTTTGGATCAGTTTTCCCTGACCGTCGGGAAGCGCCATTGCCAGAGTGCACATTCCCAGGGCAACTCCCGCCTGAGGCAAAAGAGTAATACCCAGATACTTGCAGATCTCAGGGCTGCAATCGGTCATCTTTGCACTTCCCATAGCACCAAAATACTTGCCTGCACTGCGGAAAATAATATAAACGACGCCGATAAACACAATGGAAAGATCCTTGAATACATCCAGTCTCAGCTCTGCACCGCTGATTACGAAAAAGAGCGCAAACAGAGGAGAGGTCCACTTATCGGAACGCTCCATCAGATCGTGGGAAAGAGGACAGATATTACAGAATACCGTACCCAGCATCATACAGGTCAAAAGAGGAGACAGCCCTACGTGAACGGGTCCGATATCGCCGCCAAGCTCGGTAAGTGCGGCAGTCAGAAACACCACGCCGATGGTCAAATTCAGACGGTTGGTATTGGAGTTAAACAGCTTTTCCAATTGGGTCAAGACCCATCCCATAACGGCACCGAGTGCCAGAGACAAAACGATCTCGATGACGGGATTGATCAGAATGGAGATCAGATCCAGTTTGCCGCTCCCCAAATTTTTTGCAATTCCGAAGGAAACGGCAAAGGCGATCAAGCCCACGGCATCATCCAAAGCAACGATGGGAAGAAGAAGCTTGGTCAACGGGCCCTTTGCTTTATATTGACGAACCACCATCAGAGTTGCGGCGGGAGCGGTTGCGGTGGCAATGGCACCCAGCGTCAGCGCCTGTGCAATGGAAAGCTTTCCATCAGGCAGCAGGAAACTGAGACCGACCAACGCAAGATCCACCAAGGCCATGGCGGCAAGCGCTTGCAATATGCCGATGACAAAAGCTTGTTTACCCGTTTTCTTCAGATCCTCCAAACGGAATTCGTTTCCGATGGAAAAGGCAATAAAGCCGAGCGCGACCGAAGAAACAAGTCCCAGACTCTCCACGATCTCGTGGGAGGCAAAGCCAAGACCCTCGATCCCCGCAAGACCCAGACAATGGGGACCGATGAGAACGCCCGCGATCAGGTACGCCGTAACCGAAGGGAGTTTGAATTTTTTAAAGAGACGGGTCATCAGAAGCCCTGCCAAAAGGGCAACGGAGACCGTAAGCAACGTGTACTCACTCATATATATACCTTCTTCATATTTATTTTTTTCGAACTGAGACATTATACACCCCGGTTTTCGTTCCGTCAATGGTATTTCTCACAAAGATTTGATAAAATTCTTTCTTTTTTTCACTATTTTTTAAATCTTTTGACCCACAGTAATAATTTTGTGTTTTTTCTTGCAAAAAAGCTTTTTTTGTGTTACCCTAACGTAAAGCAGTGATAAGGAGATTTCACTATGAAATACAAGAAAATTTCCACCGTCTGCAAGAAGCAGGACGGCGCGGTTTTCGGCGGCACGCTGTTCCGTTTCTCCCACAGCGGAACGGGGCTTGCTTATCCGATGGAGAAGGTTCTGCATCCGCAGGATGTCAACGAGCCTTTAGACTTCTCCGAATTTGAGTTGGATCAAAAGGAGCTTGTTTGTCCTCATTGCAACACGGTCTTTTTCGGAAATGAAAGATTTGATCCCGCCGATGAATTTCCCCTGCTCTACGCCAACGTTTATAACAATTACTCCAAGGAGGAAGACCGCCGTCCGGGTCAGCTTTGCGTTTATCGCTTGTTCCGCAACGGAGAAGGCTTTGCCACCACCTTGCTTCAGCTCATTGAGATCGGATTTACCGCCGACTCCTCTCTCTGGACCTCCTACGAGGAGGGCGAGGAAGCGCGTGACGTCCGTCCCTACGGTAATTTTCTTGCAGATCTCGAGAAAAACGTTCTTTATGCCTTTACCATGCGCGATAAGGACAGAACCACCCGCTATTTTGCTTTTCGCCTCCCTTCCTCAAAGGATGGCGAAGCGGATCCCATACTCGGGATCCCTCGCACGGTTTTGAAAAAGGAGGACATTCTGGATCAGTTTGACACCCCCTATCATCAGTATATTCAAGGCGGTGCCTGCCACGGCGGTCTGATCTACTCCACGGAGGGCTTCGGAGAAAAGGAAACCTCCCGTTCAGCCATCCGCATCATCGATCCTGCAAAGCGCTGTCAAATCGCCTATTTTGATCTGTGCGACGCGGGAATTCCCGTAGAACCGGAATGGATGGATTTTGTTGGCGATACCTGCTATTACAGCAACGCTACGGGATCCGTTTATCAAATAGACTTCGAGCTTTAAAAGGAGAGATTACCATGAAAAACTACGACATTGCCGCATACATTTGGCCCTCTTATACAGGCGACGAGCTTCGCACCCGCATTTTTTGGCCCCGCGGAATAGGTGAATGGGAAACGGTGCTGGAAGCAAAGCCGAAATTTGAAGGACACCTCTGGCCGAGAAAGCCTTTATGGGGCTATTGCAATGAGGCGGATCCTGCCGTGATGGAAATGCAGATCGAGCAAGCGACCCGCTACGGAGTCAACGTCTTTATTTACGACTGGTACTGGTACGACGGACGTCCTTTTCTGGAAAACTGTCTCAACGACGGGTTCCTGAAGGCGGCGAACAACAAGAAGATGAAATTCTTCCTGATGTGGGCAAACCACAACGTGAACCACCTTTGGGATCGCCGACTTGCGGGAACGGAAGAAGGAAAGACCGTTATATGGAACGGTGCGGCAGACTTTGCACAGTTTCAAATCATTGTAGATCGCTGGTTGGAAAAATACTTCTGCCTGGACAATTACTACACCATCGACGGATGCCCCGTTTTGATGATCTACGACATTGAAAACCTTGTGGTAGGCTTTGGCGGCATCGAAAACACCCGCAAAGCGATGGAGTATTTGCGTGAAACGGTGAAAAATGCCGGATTTCCCGACGTGCATTTACAGTTCTGCGTCCGCGGAGACCGCGATTGCAATCCCGAAAAAATCGGAATTGCTTGCAAATACTGCGAGCTTACCGAGAAATTGGGTGCTGACAGCATTACCAACTATCAGACGGGTCAGCTTGTCAGCTACAACGGAGATTTTCTCGATCAGCTGGAAAATGAAAAGGAAGCCTGGAAGCGGATCGACAAAGAATACTCCATCCCCTATTTCCCCCATATCTCCTGCGGCTGGGACACCAATCCCCGCTATCAAATGCTCAAGCCCAGCATCATTACCAACAATACCCCCGAGAACTTAGAGACTGCCTTTCGCGCGGCAAAGGATTACGCCGACTCCCACGATCTTCCCGCGCCTCTGATCACCGTGAATTCCTGGAATGAATGGACCGAGGGAAGCTATCTACAGCCCGACGATCTTTACGGCTACGGCTATCTGGAAGCGCTGAAAAAAGTCTTCACCGAAGAATAGAAAGGAACTCGTTATGAAATACGTCAATCAGCTGCAATACCCCGATATGCTTTACGTAACGGGATGCGATCTTGAGGGGGAAGCCAAGGAGCTTGGCAAGACCACTACCGTAAAAAGCTCCGGCTGCGGACTTTGTACCGCAGTTATGATCGCAGACCGCTTGATCCCAAACTGCGATTTTGATCTGAAAAAGGCAATGGAGCTGTCCTTTGAAAGCGGTGCCAACCGCAGGATCGGAACGAATTTCCCGAAATTCGGACCTCTGTTTGCCGAACGGTACGGTCTGACCTTCGAGAAAACCTGCGATATGGAAAAACTTTTCCGTTGTCTGCGTAGCGGCGGCGCTGCCGCTGCCAACGTTGGCGGTGACAGAGAAGGCTACACCGGTGTTTTCAGTCACGTCGGTCATTATATCGCCGTTATCGGAATTGAGCCGGACGGACGGCTCGCCATCCTTGATCCCGCGTACGAAGAAGGAATTTACGAGGAGGAAGGCAGAAAAGGCAAGGTAGAGGTGAAAGCAGGCTGCATCGCTCTCTGTGCCCCCGAGGTTTTGGCAAAAGAGATCGACAATCGGGATCCCGGACTGTTTCTGTTTCATAGAGCATAAAAAAATAAGCCGTGAAATTCACGGCTTATTTTTGTTTTAAAAAAGCGGAGCAAAATCAGTGGTGAAGAAATAGCAATCGTATCGTGTATTTCCGCCGACTCGCAATACGATGACACCGTCTGATATATCGCAGGTTATTCCTTTGTTGGTAGCTATCGTTTCCGAATCAATCTGCCCCAATAAATTTCCGCTCGTGTCATAACAAGCAAACTTTTTTGCATTGAGAATATCGTCAGCAATCAGAACGGTCTCTCCGTCGTAAGCAACAAGGTGGTTCTGAATGGTTTCAACGGGCTCAAAAAGGAACTCCCCCTTTTCATTGATCATCGTAAAGTAGTACGCCGAATTGAAAAATCGAATCGGCGCTTTACCGTTAATAAACTTGGTTCCTTCAACGTGTTCGATGGTATTGTATGTTTCCAAATTCAATACTACGTTGCCGCCGTAATCGAAAAAGTTCGGGGTATCGCCGCCTGCTTGCCATGTAGAAGAAGGTACAACGTCAATTTGATCTTGAAGCTCGCCCGTCTTCAGGTTTAAATAGACTCCACTAACCTCATAAGTATCGTAGCGATAGTCTTTTTCAAAGAAAAAATAGTCATTGTAGTAATAACAGTGATTAAGGCGAGCAAGCCACAAACCGCCCGTCGCATTATAGATTTCTTCACTGGGTTGAACGATCCATTCAAAATCAGTGTTCAAAACACCCAACTCCATTTTTGATGAAGAATAATCCGAGGTTATTTTCTCTGCAAGAATATATCCTCCTTCTAAAGCACAATCGGAAAATTTCGTAGCCCCTACGTCGGAGGGCATCGTAACCTTCCCCTTTTTATCACATATTCCCTCTCCAACCTTGGCAAAACCATTGACAAATTTGCTGTAAAGCTCACCGAAAAGCCCATCAAGCTCAAAATCGAGTTCAAAAACAATATAGCCTTCTTTGTTAATGCAATAGGCTTTCTCTTTGTTCCCGTTCACGTTAACGAATGCCAATCCTTCAGAGAATACAGAAGCTCGGGTAATTTCGCCATCAATCTTCTTACCCGTGTGTTCAATTTCCTCACTTTCAGACTTTTGATCCTGCTCACCGATTTTCTCTTTTTCAGCAATATCTTGTTCACCGTCCGTCTGCTCTTTCGTTGCATTTTTCCGGTTTTGCTCAGACGCACCGTTTCCGCAAGCCACCATAGTCAAAAGCAGAGCAACAGACAAAACCAATACAAGTACTTTTTTCATTTTCTTCCTCCAAAATATTCAACGGTTCAAAAGTTTTAAACTCAAAATAATTATATCTGCATTACAGATATTTGTCAATATCTTTATTACAGATATTGCATAATTGTTTTGAGGTGATAATTATGCAGTTTAAAAATTTGCGGGCTATCCGAGAGGATCGGGATCTCAAGCAAAAGGAGATCGCAAAATATTTGAACGTGTCCCAGAACACCTATTCACAGTATGAAACAGGTGTAATCGCTCTAACCGCAGAAGTATTGATCAAGCTTTCGAAATACTATAACGTAAGCATCGACTATCTGCTGGATCAAACCGAAAACCCCACTATACAAAAATAAGCCGTGAAATTCACGGCTTATTTTTTTGAAATTTACACTTCGCTTTTGCAAACGTGACGCACGTATCTTGATACGGGTTCGCCACAATTCGGGCAAGTAGGATTTTTCGTGCTTTGTTGCTCCCTCGCAAACTCAAGCATTCGGTTATTAAGATCTCTTTCTCTGAGTTCGCTTCGAATCCTTACCCACTGGAGAAAGCCGATCCCGCACATACAGGCAATCAGAAGAAAAATCACGATCACTTTCATTGCAACAGCCCGAGCTCTTTTATGAGGATGGCGAATCTGTATTACAATCGACGTGATCCAAAGAATAATTGCAATTACCAAGCAGGTTACAACGGCAAAAAATATGCCTTTCAAGAAAGTATCGTCCATATTTCCCTCCGAATCCGGTTGTTCTGAATAACAATAGAATCAGCGAGAAGGCAGATCCTTCACGGAAAGCTCTACGCGAAACTCCAGCGTTTCGCCGGCTTTCAGGGTGCTGTATTCAAATAGGTGATCCAGTTTCGTGGTGCAAGGCTCCAGCCCCACGGCATAGTCACCGCTCGCCAAGCTTTTCCATACCAAAAAGTTCGGCAAGGTATCGGCTGAATAGGAGACGGTAAATTTTTTGCCGATCTTCTCGTTGACCAGCGAGACCTCGGGCTTTTTAACGGTCAGATAATAGCAGGTTTCCTCCATTTCCGGAACGGCTTCCGAAAGCTCAAAGGCGGTATCGATATTCTTTTCTGCCCATTGGGTTCGCGGCTGACAGGAAAGGGTCTCGGCAACGATCCTTGCACCGTCATCGATCAAAGGATAGCCGAGATTTACGTGATACAAAAGGCAATAGTTTTCGTCACGGTAGCCACAGTTGGTCAGCCGATCGATCACCGAAACGCTATCGCTTCCCGTGCGAGAGGTTATCGTACGTCTGAGCACCAGATTCTTTCCAAACACCTCCGTATCGGAAAGAAGCGACTCCACGACGATCTGAGTATCGTCACACTCTGCACGCAGGATCTGCACAGGCGTATTATGGAGCGAGCCGTGCTCCTCGAAGCCTTCCCGTTCCCCAACGCTGTCAAGACCGCAGGTATAGAGCATTCCTCCTTCGAAGCGCTTGGCAAAAGGAAGCTCCCTTTTCATAAATCCGTTTTTGGAAATAAAGGACATATTTTGCCCCTTATCGTAAAGCTGCATCACATCGCAAGCCTTGCTGACGTTCAAAAGAAAACGGAGCTTTCCGTTGTCACAATCGATGATGTCCAAGCCCTGTTCCTTTCCGCTTGTCACCGTATAACGCCGCAAAGAGGCAACCTGCGCAAGATTGGAAATTTTTCCGTCCATAACACGTTCTCCGTTTCGTATGATATTCATTATTACCATTATACCATATCCTCCGCTTCGGCGCAAGAGCTGCTTTATAACACGAAAAGGCGTCGCACTTTTGCGACGCCTTTTTGATTATTGGATCTTTGTTCCGCCCCATTCCACAACGGTAAAGCCCTCTCGTTTCGGAGCAGAAAGTTCCTGCTCGGGAAGCTCTATATACGACTCCGCCTTTTGCCATACCATAAAAACGCGGATCAAGGTATTTGGTTCAGGCGTCACCTTCAGCTTTGCCGCTTCCGTATAAAGCTCGGTCTGAAAGGATATGACGTTATATGGATTCGGCTCCATCAAGGGGAGCCAATATACGATAAATTCATTTGCTTCACGCCGCGTAAGACCAAGCTTTTCCAAGGCGATCTCAAGAAATTTTGCCGTGTCCTCCCCTCTTACGCAAAATCCCGTAGAAAGATCGTACTGTGTCTCGGTCTCACCCTCCCAATAAAGATAGTTATAGGTTTGCCCGGCGGAATCTGTCAAGGTTCCGTCGGGAGCAGCGGTCACGGACCAGCCTTGGCGATACAGCGGGTAACCGCAAGTCAACTTACCTTGGATATCAAGGCTTACGGATACCTTCGTTTCCGTTTCGGGGTACAAATAAATTACAGGCTTATACGCAACAAGGGGATCCGGTACCCAGTCACTCGCTTCTGCCGATACAAAATCGCATTCCATTCGTTGATTTTTTTGGTCGAAGAAAGTGTTTTGAAAGGTGCAGGCAATTTGATCTCCCACACACCATTCCTCGGGAAGCTTTCCGTTCAGCTTAATTTTGTATGGCAACGGGACCACCGTCTTTGCAAAAAAGCAGTTGGAATATATCTGCGTGATAAGAAGCTGTTCAAAACCGTAATCCCCGCGTTGTTCTGCAATATCCTTATCAAGCCAGAAATCGGTATATTCCGCGTTGATTCGATCGTCATAAAGCTTCCAGCTGACTGCGTTGATCTGTGCCGGATAGGTCTCCATCACGCAGCCCAGATAGGTAATTTCAACCACACTGCCGACCTCAAGCTCGATTTTCTCCAGCTTAGCCGTTCCAAAGGAAACCTTGTCGCTGCTCATAAGCACGTCACTGTCCTCAAGCGGCTTTACGACAACGGAAGAACCGAATATTTCCGTCACGGTGGCAACGAATCTGTGCTCCTCTTGCTTCGACAAAATGCCTCGGCTATCATCGATGGCGTCCGAATTGCTTTGGTCAAGCCGTGCTTTTTCACCCTTCCAAAGTCCGTCGATGGATTTGAAATGCTCGGGGAAAAAATATATTCGCGTTTTATCGTAGGTGCGATCACCGCTGAGGCGGTTCCATTTTACGATCTTATAGGTCAGAGCCGTATATTCTCTCGTTCCGCCGTCCTTATAAACTCCCGTTGGAAGCGGAATTATGAGAATTGCCAAGAGAATCGCAACGGAAAACAAAATCTTGGTTTTCTTTTTCATCGGTTTTGCTCCTTAATCACCGTATTGAATATCAATTATTTTTCCTTCGTGGGTAATGGTAAAGACCTGATCTCCTCCCAGCGTGTTTTTCTTCGAAAATGAAACGGTCCAATACCCTTTCTCCGTATCAAAGCTTGCATCGGTTTGGTCGTATTCCACGGTAACCTTCTTTTTTGCCAGCTCAATGGCTTGCCTTCGGCTCAAGATCCCCTCCGCAAGATTTGCAGAGGAAAGGATCTGCACTGCTTCCTCTCCGTATTCATCCCACCAGATGTGAGCGCCGTCGTTTGTGGCAACGTAGAACCCGGGCAGGTCCGCAAAGCTGATAAAGCTCCAATGCGCTGAGCCGTCGTAGGTTCCTTTTTCAGCTTCGTATGCTCCCAGAGTGATTCTCTCCACCTCCAACCCCGTTCCGCAAACGCCAAAGGCACCGTAATACCACAGCTTGATTTTTCCCTTGGTTTGTCCATCGGGCCAAAAGGCAATGCAGTAATCCTCGGGATTATACCCACGCTCCGTAGCGTAGCTCCATCCCTGAGGAATGCTTAGGGTCATACCGGAAAAAGCACCCGTCTCAGACACGAGCCTTGCTTTCATCTTGAGGTTTTCCCCGTCTAAATAAACCGTAATGTCCGCTTCGCTCAGAATTGATACCTCCTTTTTCACCTCGATCAAAACGTGCCAGCTTGCCAAATCACAGGTTCCGACCTCGGGAACGATTCTTTGAATGCTCACGTGCAATTTTCCGTCCGAAGACGCCTTCACGTAATCGACGCTATGTCGATTGGAACCGCTGGGTTCGCAGAGGATCACCATCACCAACTGCCGATCTTCAAAAAAAGTACTGTCATACCGATCGCAGGCATCCAAAAAGCCGACCGTGGTATCTGAATAAACGGGTTCCTTTCGTTCAAGGTCGTACCGATCCTTATTCGCCTGATAATAAGCACGCAGCTCGTCAACGGAGCGGATCAGCTTTACAAGCGGGTCGGCTCGATCTCCGCAAGGTCCGTCCGTCCTGATAAATTGGGGAACAAAATCAATAAACGTTTTCTTCACGTCTTGACTCACGTCTCCGGTGCGGGTAACGGAAAACTCTGCACTCAACCGACATTTTGTGCTTTCCCCTCCTCTCCCCTTCTCGTAAATAAAGCAGTCCGAGGAAAAGCGATAGCTCCCATTTTCGGAGATATCGAAAACGTCCGTTAATTCGTAGCTCTTTTTTTGGGTTGCTCCCGATCTAAGCTCATAGCCAACGAGGTTAAATGCAAGATTTTCAATCGTAACGCAGCTGATCCATTCACCGTTCTCCTTGCGCTCGATCGCGTATGATTCACCGAACAAAGCGTCGTATTCCGTCCCGTTGGTCCAGTTTATATCAAGCCTTATCTCGTCATCGTTCCAGACGGCGTTTACAATGCGGATTTCCATTCCCTCAAAATCGGTGTGGACGGCACCGGCCTCGATGGAGGCTTTATCCAGATTAAATCTCACGAGCGCAGGCTTTTGTACCTCGGTTTGGCAGGAGCACAGACCCGTCAAAATCAAAAAACACAGTACGATTCCCGCAACTCGTTTCATTTCGATTCCTCCGCAACGGTTAATCCAAGCAGTTCCAAAAGAGAAAGTCTTCTTTCCTCCGACAAACGAACTTCCTCCTTCGTCACAGCGTTGATCAATTTATCCTTTGACAAAAAATAGATCTCTTGAGCTCCGCTCTTGCCCGAAAAAACGATCCGATAACCGTCGGATAGCGTAGTGGTTACATATTGGGCGTAATTGCCGCCTAATTCCGGAGCCAAGTCATCGGACAGGGTCTCGCTTGCTGATTCCCTGCAAACGTCATCCGCTACGGCAAAACAGGCTTGAACACCGTTATACATCAGCTGTACGCCCTCGGGATCTTCATTTAAAACAAAAGACTGATCGCCGATCGCGGATCCAACGACCTCAATCCGAGTAAATTTCATTTCGCTGTCCTCTGCGATTTCGGCTCCCCCTTCTTCTCCCCCGGTGGGAGGCATTTTTTTATTCGTTGGCAGCATCAAGAACGCCGCAAACATACCGATCAGGCATAGCGGAACACAAAATGCCAGAATGTGGTTGCGCCTTTTCTTGCGTTCATTCATTCTTTTTTTGCTGCGAAGGAATACCTCTGCTTTTCTTTCTTCAAAATTTCTCATAACAATCGCTCACCATCCTCTCCAAGAATGATGCGGAGCTCCTTTTTTGCACGGTATAAAAGATTATCGATCTGCTTGCGATTCTTCTTCATTACTTTTGCCGCTTCCTCATAACTCAATTCCTCGAAATATATCAAGTGAATGACCACGCGCATATCGTCCGATAAAGCAGAAAGAGCCTTATTCACCGCACGCTTTCGTTCGTCCGCAAGGACGAGTTCTTCCAGGCTTTCTTGCTCGATCAGAGAAGGATGTGACTCATCCAGCTCTACGAAATCAAGGACTCGGCGGTGCTTCAAATAATTCAAGGCACGACTTCTGCCAAGCATAAACAAATACGTTTTCAGCGTTACCTTAAAATTGTACCGATGTTTATTGACAACAAGATCCGAAAAGGCATCGATGGCAATATCCTCGGCAGCGTGAACGTCATGCACGTAACGGTCAATGAAGAATACGAGCTTATCAAACAGCTCCCTCATAATCTCGTCAAAGGCACTCTCATCACCTTCAAGGTAACGGCGGTAGCTACTTGCGCCGTTATCCATAGAAATTCCTCCTATTTTCGGGGCACGTCTGCCCCTTCACTTTATTATACAACCAAGAAGCCTCTTTTTCCTTATATAATAACAAAAAAAATCAACTATTTGAAAAAATACGATCAAATAAATCAGCAAAAAAAGAACGAAGGTATTCTTCGTTCTTTTTTGCTCTCTTAAATGATCACACACATTCTACCAAGGTAGCCATATTATCACTACCGGTGTTAGCAGACGTCAACCGTGCAATTATCATTACATTTTGAGAACCGTTTTTCAATTGGTTAAACAATTCAGAAAATTCACTGCGCGAAGCATATATATACCATCGATCAGTGTAACTGCCATTTATCGGCGTTACTTGAATACAGAAGTAACCCGCTTCGATATTTTTATATCCGTAATTATAGTAGTCATCTAATTCTGCCGTACCAGAAATTATAAAATTTTTATCAATATTTCCGTATTTATCGAATTGTACGTCTCTATTGGTAAGCGCATCAGGATATTTCAAGTTAATGTATTCGTCTTCCATCTCTTCCTTGAATTTATCCTCTGTGATAAAATTCCTCATAAACACAACGGAATTTTCGTCAATTGCCTCATCATTTTTACTCATTTTAAAGAAAGTCATATTGGTGCTCTTTAAAATTACGCATCCGTTTTTATAATCATACTCTATTTCTTCTCCGCACTCTTTTAAGAATTTAACGTAATAATTCTCAAAAGAGCTATATTTGTACCCCATTCTCTTCAAGTTATTAAATGCATTTTGTTTTGTTAGTTCATCGAGTTTTGAAAGTTGACCATCCTTAATAATCATATAATCTCCGGATTTACAGTTCATCCAAACTCCATCAACCGCTTCCTTCATCGCCTCAACCGACTCAAAAGTAATTTTCGGTTCTGACACGCCATTCGTCTTCGCACTATTGGTTTCACCGCAAGCTGCAAAAGCAAACACCATTGCCACCAATAACAAAGCCGATAAAATTCTTTTCATATAACCTCCTCCTTTTGTTAACCGATATTGGTTAATATGATTATACACCAAAATCGATTATGATGTCAATAGGGAGGATTAAATTTATGATTTCCTATGATAAATTATGGCAAACAATGAATAAAAAAGGCGTAACACAGTACTCACTAATTAAAAATTATCATATAAGTCCTGCACAGATCACCCGATTAAAAAGGAACGAAAGTGTGAGCACACATACGATCGAAATGTTTTGCAAAATTTTAAAATGCAACGTAGAAGATATTATGCAATATATAGATGACGAAGAATAAGCCGTGAAATTCACGGCTTATTTTTATTGCATATTTTGTTTTGTGGTGTTGATGGAGGCAATGAGCATAGCACGGAGTGCGGTGCATTTTTGATCGAGTGTCTTAAATTCTTCTTCACAAATATAGCCTGTTTCTACCAGAAGCTCTAGCCAATAGCCCGTTTCGTTAGCCTCTTTGAGAGCAATCTGTAGTTTTGAAACAAAGTCTGCCTTTCCGTGAGCATATTGCGCTTCACGGATGTTTGCGCCGATGCTGGTACCGCATCTGCCGATTTGACCAGAAATAATAGCTTCTTTCTTCCCCTTCAGATCACGCACGAGTCGAATGATAGCAACAGCAAATTCTTTGGATGTACTGACAATTTATCGTTTTTCATCTTTTCTCCTTACTTCATGAAGCATTTGCTTCGCAAATATGAAGCACAAGGCTCCGCCTTGCATGAAGCAGCGGCTTCGCCGCTATGAAGCAAAGCGCACACAAATTTCAAAATGCGCCGCAAGGCGTGCTTCATAGCCGTAGGCGGCTTCATTTTTCATGCACCGCAGGTGCGCTTCATTTCCAAAAATAAAAGCAGGTCAATCGACCTGCTTTTATTTTTGTCATTCGTGTCCGAAAAAGAACTGGGTGAAAACCGAGGATTTCTTAAAAAATATATTATTTAAGTGCATCCTTAATATCGTTAATAAAAAAGCCTAACAAGTTGCCTTTCTTTACCTTTTTTAAGCCTAGATCTTTTCTCATTTCATTCATTATTTGCTCCATTACAAATAGGTTTTCCTTACCCGCGTCAGGCTTTGCACCATTTAAGCGAAATTCAACCCATTTTT
>SVQO01000030.1 GCA_015065325.1 Oscillospiraceae bacterium
ATAGGAAAAGATATTTCCCAAAGCTTTAAAACCTTGGTCGGCGGAGAACTTAAGTCATACAACGAAATGATGAATGAAGCTCGTGCTCTTGCTACCAAGAGAATGGTTGCGGAGGCAGAAGCTCTCGGCGCAGATGCTATAGTCAATATTCGTTATGCTTCCTCCGCTATTATGCAGGGCGCAGCAGAAGTAATTTCATACGGTACGGCAGTTAAATTTATCGAAAAATAATTTATTCTTAGATCAACAAAAAGCAAGATGGATTTTCGAAAGGGCGGTGACTCAAAAAAGTCATCGCCCTTTTCACATCTCAATTTGAAATTAAAAAAACAATTGGAAATTCCACTCATATTTTCTACAAATAGTGTGATACTAATATCCCATTAAAATTGTAAAAGAGGAGTTTTTATACGTAAACGTAATACGTGAGTTAATCCCCGAACCGCAAGGTGCCGTCCCGGAGGAACGCAGAGATAATACGATGTCAACCCTGTCCATTGACGAAATAGACTTTGTGGGAATATTGGAACTCCCACAATTTGAGTCGGTTCTTCCGGTTTGCGCTGAATGGGGAACCCCCTCAAAATGCCCTTGCCGTTTTAGCGGAAGCGTTTATGATCAAACTATGCAGATTGGCGGCACATCCCAAAAAGGTCAGTATGACTTTTACCGTGATATTTCCGTAGGAGATAGCGTTTTCTTCACAGATATGGAAGGTAATCGTTTCTCATACACAGTAACCGATATTCGCTATGAGAAAAACGCAGACCAATCCACCCTGCAACGCAAGGATGCGTCCTTAACGCTGTTTGTTAAGAATGTGTATGCTTTTGAATACATAATCATTTACTGTGATGTTGTTCATTAATACTATAAATGTGTCAATCAAGCATCTAATCAAAGTCGAAGAAGTAAAAAAGATGAACCTATCCTTTCCGAAAAGAAAGCGTAGGTTCGTTTTTTGTTTGTAGGCGAATACTATTGTAGTAACTAAGGGCATAGTTTGAGGTGCCTTTTTTTGAAAATTTAAAACAATTGGAAATTCTACTCATAATTTCTACAAAAAGTGTGATACTAACAAAGAACAAAAAAGCAACGACTCGTCCCAGATAAGGACCTTGGCAGAGTGGTCATTGGAAAAACGCCAAAAACCCGCGTAAACACTGGTTTTTTCGCGATTTTGCCCTATTGAACGCATTGGTGTCAAAAATGGGTTTTTGACGTTTTGAATACATAGCAAAAGCGAGGTGAAACCACCTCGCTTTTCATTATGTCGATGAATGTTGAAATTCGCCAAAATTTGCAGTATAATAATAATAATAATAATAAGTTTTTTTGAAAAGGTGGGTTAATATGAGATTAGCTGATTTCTCTGTTAATAATTTCCGAAGCATTACAACAGCACGCAAAATACAAACAAATAACATGACCGTATTAGTTGGTAAAAATAACGAGGGCAAGTCCAATATTCTTCGCGCCCTTACTTTGGCAATGGATATTATGAAAATTTATAGTAGCGATCCTCGTGCACTACAGATAGCCGCTCGTCTTTATTTGAAATATCACTATTCATGGGAAAAAGATTACCCCATGTCATTACAGGAACGCAATCCTAATGGATTTTCATCGGTAGACTTGAATTTTGAATTAAATGAGCAAGACATTTCTGCTATTCGCTCAATGACTGGTATTAGAATGAGTGGATGTATTCCTGTGCGCGTTTCCACAAACGGTATTACTGCAAAAGTCGATATTCCGAAAAGGGGCACAGCTGCATTTTCAAATACTGAAAACAAAAAGAAAATTATTGAATATGTATGCTTTAAAATTGATTTTAATTTTATTCCTGCCGTTCGAACAGAGAATGATGCTCTGCGCGTTATAGAAACGCTGATAGAAAAATCTTTAGCTTCTTTGGATGATAATGAGGAATATATCGCAGCAGCACAGAAAATAGAATTTTTACAACAAGAAGTATTAGATACAATCGCGAATCAAATAGTTAGTCCTTTACAGGAGTTTTTGCCCACCGTTAGAAATGTTAAGATACATATCGAAAACGAAAAACGCAAAGTTGCTTTGCGTCGTAATACAGAGATTATAATTGATGATGGAACGCCTACTCCAATACAACAAAAGGGGGATGGAATTAAAAGCTTAACCGCTCTTGCAATGCTTAACATTCCTGCGCGTGCGGATCGTGTTTCTGTAGTGGCGATAGAAGAACCAGAATCGCACTTGCATCCTGAAAGTGCTAGGCAATTATATGATACAATTATGGCTCTTTCAGAAACTCACCAAGTTGTTCTTACAACACATAGCCCCTTATTTGTTAACCGAGTAAATCTTAATGAAAATATTATTGTCAATGCAGGAAAAGCTACACCAGTTAAAAAAATAAAAGAGATACGAGATGTTTTAGGAACTCACGTATCTGATAATCTTACAAATGCAGAACATATTTTGATGGTTGAAGGAGAAGATGATAAAATTTCTTTAGATAAACTGCTGCCTAATATGAGCACTGTCATAAAACAAGCTATTCAAAATGGCACGCTAGTTATAGATTATATTGGGGGATCTGGGAATCTTCCTTACAAACTGTCTTTTTATAGAAATTTACAATGTAAATATCATGTTCTATTAGATAATGATGATGCAGGAAGACGGGCGGGAGAAGATGCTGAACGGCAAGGCTTATTAAATGTCAGAAATGTAACATACACCATATGCAATGGTTCGCCTAATGCAGAAATTGAAGATTGTTACTCCAAAAATATATATGAAGATATTATATTAGACGAGTTTGGAGTCAATGTTAATGTTGCTGAATTTAGAGGCAACAAAAAGTGGTCTGATAGAATGGCAGACTGTTTTAGGGCTCAGGGTAAACAATGGAACGATACTATGGAAAAAAGAGTCAAACTTGCTGTTGCAAATGCGATTCCAGATGATGCTAATTTAGCATTAAATTCTCACAAAAGATCGTGCATTGACGCTATTGTTTCGGCACTTGAAATACTTTTAAATTAATGTTTTTTATGAGCAAAAGCGGAGTGGATTTCCACTCCGCTTTAAATATCTCCGTATGATTTATTTATAAGACTTGTTTTGCCAAAAAAGTTTTCATCAGGAAAATGTGTTTCGCGCCATTTTGGGTCGTACTTATCAGCATATTTTGAAAAGCTCCACGATTTTTCGCTTACAGAACCGCTGCTCATATGCATTCTTTGAGCAAAATTATAACTTGCATAGTATACTACAAAAAATGAAAGTGTATCAGCAAACTGTTTATAGTCATCTAACAAGTAAAGCTTGTGGGTGTATTTATAATCGTTTACCGAAAGATGGGTTTCTACCAAAGCAATTTGAGTATCACCTTGGTAAATTGAAACGTAATTAAATGAGCCACGAGATAGAGAATAGCAATGGAATATTTCTCCGCTGTCTAACGCTATTACATAAAAACTTTTTAGAAAACCGTGTTTTGAAAACACAATACTTCCATAAATTTTATCGTTTTTGTAAAGGTGAAAAACTCTTGTTAGATTCGCCTCTCCGAACAAGTATCGCAATGGGATATAATTAACCCATTTGGAAATATTATAAACACCTTTTATTGTGTTTTCTTTATTGGAAAGCGTTATGGATTGTAAGCGACTGATACTTCCGGCATCGCCACTATAATAAAAGTTTTCACTCTCAATATCATAGGATTGTTTAATGTTTGACGCCGTTTGCGAAATTTTTATAATCATCAAATCACCGCCTTTATTTTATTATAGCACATTTCATTTCAAAAGTAAATCTTGCGGTATATTTCTCCCAGAAATACAGATAATAACAACACAATTTGTAATTTAAGGAGAAATGTATATATGAAAGCAACAGGAATAGTTCGTAGAATAGACGACCTTGGTCGTGTGGTTATTCCGAAAGAGATTAGAAGAACTATGAGAATCCGCGAGGGAGACCCGTTGGAGATTTATACGGATCGGGATGGGGAGGTAATTTTCAAAAAATACTCTCCCGTGGGGGAGATGCTGAGCGAAGCGCAGGGGTACTGTGAGACCCTTTACAAAAGCTGCGGGATCGTAGTGGCGGTATGTGATCGGGATGGGGTCATCGCTTGTGCGGGAGCCCCGAAAAAGCAAGTGCTGGAGCAAAAGGTTCCTGCGGAAGCAGAGCAGATCATGGATAGCAGGCAGCTCTACTGCTATACGCCCGGTGAAGAAGCCATTGCCCTCGGGGGATCCTGGCATGTTTCCTCCATGATGCCCATTTTGTCCGAGGGTGACGTCATCGGTGGCGTTATGTGTCTGAAAGAAACCCCAATCGAGGTTGGTGAAACCGAAAAAGCATTGATCCGCACCGCGGGGATCTTTTTGGGCAGACAACTGGAGGAATAACTCCCCTGCCCCATCAAAAACGACTTCGACGATCAATCGAGGTCTTTTTTTGATGGCTTTCTTGCTTTTTTTAAAAAATACCCGTATAATAAACAAAACGCTACGGGAGGAAAATTATGACGGAACGGAAAAAGCACTTGGTCATTCTGACAACCGGCGGAACCATTGCCGCAAAAGCATCAGGTCCTACCGACGCCACCGGCTATCACGGCATTGAATTCGACGGAAATGCACTGCTCGACGCCATTCCCGGCATTCGGAAAAGCTACGAAACGGAGGTAGAGCAGGTCTTTTCCCTGGACAGCTGCAGTCTAGAGGATCATCATCTGCTGACGCTCAGCAAAAGAGTAAATTCAGTGCTGGAAAAAGAGGAGATCGACGGAGTGGTGATCACCCACGGTACCGACACCTTAGAGGAAACGGCGTTTTTCCTCAACCTCACCGTGAAAAGCGAAAAGCCCGTGGTCCTCACAGGTGCTATGCGCCCCGCAGAGGTCATCAGCGCAGACGGTCCCATGAATTTACTGTGCGCGATACAAGCGGCTGCTGACGCCGAAAGTCGCGGCAAAGGCGTAATGGTGGCATTTCAGAACCGCCTGTGGCCTGCCAGAGACGTAATGAAACTTTCTACCTATCATACAGACGCTTTCCGTTGCCCCGAAGGCGGTCCTTTGGGAACGGTCATTGACGAGGTCCGGTACAATTACGCCACCCTCCGTCCCCATACCGTAAGCAGTGAATTTGACGTCAGAGAACTAAATGCTCTCCCGCGGGTGCAGATCGTATATCAGCATATCGGCAGTGGTGAAGAAATGCTCCGATGCGCGATTCAGACCCGTCCCGACGGGATCATCCTTGCTTGTGTAGGGAACGGAACCGTGCCCCCTGAGTTGAAAAAAGCACTTGCTCCCTGCCCCGAGCGTCCGAAGATCGTCCGCGCTTCCCGCGTTCCCTCCGGCTTTATCAGCCCCTGCGGCAATATTAACGATGCAGAATACCGGCTGATCCCAAGCGGCGGCTTTTCTCCCCAAAAGGCGCGGATCCTTCTTCAGCTTGCGCTGACCAAGACGACAGACTACGAAGAACTCTGCGCGATCTTTGACCGCTACTGAATTCTGAAAAATGTAAAAATGCTATAGAAACACAACTTTGTGTCTCTATAGCATTTTCTGTTTTATGAACTTTCAGCGGAGATTCCGCGAGAACCGCCGGCGGTCCTTCTAAGATCTGTTTTTTTACAGTCTTTTTGCTTTTACATAGCTGTGCCCATATAAAAGGACGCACTGATCAGCTGCATAACACTCTTAATGAAGCTCTCGTCAGTCTCGGCAATCGCATTGATCATCACTTCACCGCCAAGAATAGCAACAAAAACGAATGCAACGAGCGCAATTGCGTAGGCAAAGAAAGGAGAAGCTTCAAAGCGATCAATCTTCTGCATACCGATATAAATCAGAAGAACGGTAATAAAGAACGCTGCCAGAGAAGTGATCAGAATAAAAGGAGCCCACAGGAACGCCAAAACGATGTTCAAAATCCAAACACAAGCCAAAAGCAAGCTTGCAGTAGCGACGAGATTAAATACGTTAAAAAGACCTACGTTCTTCTTGGAAACAAGCCTAAGTGCACCAAAGAGTGCGAAGGAGAACAGGAAGAAGGTGAGAACGCTGAACAAAAAGCCAAAGAGAAGCATAGAACCAAATTCATATTCCTCGGGACCGTCTTCGCCGAAGATCGCTTTCATGTTCAAAGCAAAGGCAAATGCATAGGTAAGAATGGATATCAAAGCGGTCAAGCACCACTCAAGCCCCTTGCTCTGAGCAGATTTCCCGACGGTTTCAACCATTTTCGGAGAGAAGAAGCCCTTCAGGGTATTCAGGAAATTGGTGACGATCGGACTGGAGGTAATAGAGGAAACGACGGCAGCTGCGCTTGCAGAAGCAGAATTTGCGGGTGCTGCGCTTGCAGGTGCTCCTCCTTCCAGATTGGCACCGCATCCGGTGCAGAATTTTGCCCCCTCGGGAAGATTTTTACCACAGAATTTACAAAACATTTTTTTCCTTTCAAGACACAAGTGGTTTATTAATTGTTTATTTTTCTTTTCAGCGCAGACAGATTTGCGGCAAACAAGATCTGTGCAACCAGCATTGCAGCAGAGGCTGCAAACAGCCAGATGAGCGCGGAAAAATCATAGGTTATCACTTCTTCGAAAATCTCCAGATCGGTAACCGCGTCGTTGAACACTACGTACACGTCCAAAGCCGTTTTCAAGAACAAAGTGGAAAGCAACGGGATAAAGCCAATGCCGGCACTGATATAATTCATTGCGATCGCAAAGCCGAAGCCACGGGAAGCAGGAGCACCGCGACGCAAGGAATAAGACATACTGCTCAGAGCGATCAGAGACGCGATGGAGCAGAGCAAGCCGGGCACGAAGATCAAAGCAAGGATCATACAAATCAGGACGGAATCCTCCTCGAAGCACTCGAACATCTTTTCGATAATTTCTTCGGCATCGCTTTCCTCCAGCGCATCCTCGCCCACCATAGGCGCAAGCATCTCGCTTGCAGACTCGGTGAAGGTATCCTTAAGATCGGAAATGGCATCGCTGAGGAAGGCGGAACAAACCATAAGTGCAACGATCAGAACTGCCGCAACCACCAGCTTGATCCAAAGAGCGGATTTGATAAAACCAAGACCAAGGGTAGATGCGCCGTTCTTTTGGAAGGATGCGATCAGCTGAATAATAAGACCGACCAAGCAAAGCAACGTAGGAAGGATCAGCGCAACCGTTCCCAGCTTGGTTGCAAGACCAACAAAGGAGAAATCAATATCATCGGATTCCACAAGTTCAGGTCCGAACATAAAGAGAACGGATGCTACCACGGAAAAAACCACGCACAAAATACCAATGATAAACAGAGGAGAAGACAGTGCCTTCTTCACGGTTGCGGCAGGATTTGGAGCCGCAGGAGCGGCATTTGTCGGAACAGCGTTCTGAGGGGCAGGCTGAGTGAAGGTTGAGTCCGTCGGGCTCTGCCAAACGGGTTCAACGGGCACCCCGTTTACCGCGGGAATCGAAGCAGGGATTCCTATTGCGGGTGCGGGAGTCTCAACTGCTACGGGCACGGGATTGGAAGCAAAAGCCTGCGTTTCTTCCACTACGGGTGCGGGAGTCTCAACTACCGCGGGAGTTTCCTCCGCTACGGGCGCAGGTGTCTCAACTACCGCGGGAGCTTCCTCCACTACGGGCGCAGGAGTCTCAACTACCGCGGGAGCTTCCTCCGCTACGGGTGCGGGAGTCTCAACTACCGCGGGAGTTTCCTCCACTACGGGCGCAGGAGTCTCAACTACCGCGGGAGTTTCCTCCGCTACGGGCGCAGGAGTCTCAACTACCGCGGGAGTTTCCTCGACTACGGGCGCAGGAGTCTCGATTACCGCGGGAGCTTCCTCCACTACGGGCACAGGAGTCTCGATTGCCGCGGGAGCTTCCTCCGCTACGGGTGCGGGAGTCTCAACTACCGCGGGAGCTTCCTGCACTACGGGCGTAGGAGTCTCAACTACCGCGGGAGCTTCCTTCTTCACAGGAGCGGGCTTGGGATCGAGAATGATCTCAGGCTGCCAGGCAGGCGAAAAAAGGTCCGGCTGCTGTACGGGCGTGGGAGCACTTGCAACAGCTTTTCCGCATTCGGGACAGAACTTCGCTCCGTCGCGCAACTGTTTTCCACAAAAATTACAAAACATAACGACCTCCTAATCAATAACTATCGTCAATGGAATACCATTTGCCATCAAGCTTGATGCAGAGCACGTAAATTTCCTCTTCCTCGCCGTCAAACTCGCATTCGATCATAATGACTTCGGCATCCTGAACCTCGTCGTAGTAGTCTTCATAGTTTTCTTCAAAATAGCTCTCTACGAGCTCATCGGCATCGTAATCGTCGCTGACGGAAGAACGAATGATCTCTACCTCGCAGATGTCGTCTTCTTCAATTACGTCCATCATAGCGTCGATCAGATCGTCTCTGTCATACTTCCGACCCAAGCCGTACTCCTCGGCAAAAAATTCGTGCACGAAGACGGGAACGGAGTCCAGATACGCATCGGCATCCGCTTCGTAGCAAGCGACCAGGTATGCCTCAGCAGCTTTCTTCGCGGAGGAAAAACCACCGGTATTTTTATTTTCTTCGGTCTTTTTATCTTCCTCAGTATTTTTATTTTCTTCGGTCTTTTTATCTTCCTCCGTCTTCTTATCTTCCTCAGTCTTCTTATCTTGCGCGGTCTTGTCGTCTTCTTCGGTCTTGTCGTCTTCCGAAGCTTTCTTGTCTTCCTCGCCTTTCTTCTCGGAGGACTCAGAGGTTTCTTTGTCTTCATCGTCGGTGTCAACAAACAGATCCCAGGCAAAGTATCCGCCTACGGCAAGGGCGGCAACCACGAGCAAAGAAATAAGGGCAACGATCAGCCCCTTTCCCTTTTTCTTGGGAGCAGGTGCATAATACTGAGGCTGGGGAGGTGCGTTGTATTGGGGCATAGCAGATGCCTGAGGCTGGGCAGGAGCCTGGGGCTGCGCGGGTGCAGTGTACTGAGACTGTGCAGGAGCCTGGGGCTGCGCGGGAACGGGATCAGGAGTCAAAAGCTGCGTTTCCTCTACTGCGGGAGTCGGTTGCTGTACGGGCACCTGAGGCTGCGCGGGAACGGGATCGGGCGTCAAAAGCTGCGTTTCCTCTACCGCGGGAGCAGGTTGCTGTACGGGCGCCTGAGGCTGTACTTCCACGGGAGTACCGCAACCGGTACAAAAGCCGGCGCCGGGTTGTAATTCTTTACCGCATTTGGGACAGAACATAAGTATTCTCCTCTCAAAACGTATGATTTTGTTATACGATATTCTACCATAATTCGTTTTAGAATACAAGGGATTTTTCGACAAAAATTAACTTTATATGAATAAAAAAAGACAAAAAAATTCCCCGCAGTTTCTGGAAAACCGCGGGGAACGTCTTCATTTTTTCATTAACCTACCGAAATGCAATACCATTTTCCGTCGATCTTGCAACAGAAAGCTTCCGCAGTACGGGAAGAACCGCCCACTTCACACTCAATAACTACCAATGCAAAGTCCTCGATCTCGGAAAACTCGTCATCCAAATCATAGTTTTCGTAAACCAATTCGATTTCTTCTTCCGCATCATCCGCGCGGTCGGGATCTTCCTCAACGCTTTGAATATCGACTTCGGTTTTCTTGGATGCGGCACTTGACGTCATCCCCTCCATGATCTCGACCATTTCATCTTCGTCGTATTCATCCATATCGAAATCTTTTTTTGCCTGTGCTTCCAAAAGATCCTTGGGCATCGTTGCAAGGTAGTCTTCAAATTCAAAAGAGGTAAGCGCGGAAAACGCTGCCTTGGCTACCTTTTCCGCAGAGCCGTAGGAGGATCCTCCTGCGCCGCCACTGCCTTCTTCGTCGTCATCCTTTCCTCCGCCTCCGCTGCCGGAACCACCGCCCAAAGCGATTCCAATAACAACCGCGAGAACTGCGATAATAGCAACGATCGCAATGATAAGATCCGTCTTCTTCTGCTGCTGAGGTGCAGGGGCGGAAGGACGGTACTGAGGCTGAGGAGGTGCGTTGTACTGGGGCATAGCAGATGCCTGGGGCTGTGCGGGTGCAGTGTACTGGGGCTGTGCAGGTGCCTGGGGCTCTACGGGTGCATTGTACTGGGGCTGTGCAGGTGCCTGGGGCTCTACGGGTGCATTGTACTGAGGCTGTGCAGGTGCCTGAGGCTCTACGGGTGCATTGTACTGGGGCTGTGCAGGTGCCTGAGGCTCTACGGGTGCATTGTACTGGGGCTGTGCAGGTGCCTGGGGCTCTACGGGTGCATTGTACTGGGGCTGTGCAGGTGCCTGGGGATGAACAGGGGCTCCTACGGGAGAGCCGCATCCGGAACAAAAGCCGGCACCGGGTTGTAATTCATTACCGCATTTAGGACAGAACATAAGTATTCTCCTTATCTATTTTATAAAATTACTTTACTATTAAAAAGCAAATGCTGTGGGAATGGCATACCACTCACCGTCGATCTTGGCGCAAAGCACGCTGGCGTCGCCTTCCTTACCGTCACACTCGTAGCTGATATCCACGACGGCGGCAGAATCGAGATCCGAGACGTATTTCTCACAGCCAAGTGCTTTGAAAACCTCTTTGACCATATCCTTTGCCTTTTTCTCGCTGGTATCATCATCTACCTCGGACTTTACGATCTCGGCATTCAGATCCTCGATCTCATCCTCATCTACGTTGGCAAGCATTTTAAGTGTCTTAACCAGCTTTTCTCGATCAAGCTCCTTCATACCAAACTGCTTTTTGGCTATCGCTTTCACCAAAAAATCGGGCATGGTATCCAAAGTCTCTTCAAAATCGTAGGTTCTGACTGCTACCACGTAATCCTCCGCGGTTTCAACGGGGGTATCCATCAGGTTCAAAACGATGCAAATAGCGGCAACTACGATCACCGCGACCAGAGCAAGAACTGCTACCCAAATGATCTTTTTCTTATTTTTTGCAACGGACTCCTCTTGCGCGGGAGCTTGCGATTGCTGCGGAGCTTCTACCGTGGCGCCGCAAACGGCACAAAAGGTTGCACCAGATTGCAGAGGATTTCCGCAATTGGGACAAAGCATAATCATTCTCCTTTCAAAAAGTATATTTTGCTTTACTGCATTCTAGCACACTTTTCGTCACAATTCAATAGATACCGCCAAAAAAATTAACTGTTTGTGAATAAAAAGACCCGCGGTCCTTGCGAACCACGGATCTTTGGAAAAAACGCATTTGTTTAATCAAGAACGTACCACTTGCCAGAGATCTTAGCGCAGAGAATGGTTAATTCTCCATCCTCATCATCAACCTCAGCACCAACGGTTACGAACATAGCATCATCAACATTCTTATATTCTTCGTAGCAGTCAATACCCTTCAAGAAGTCCTTAACTACATCCTTCGCCTTGACCTTATCATCGCCTTTTCCTTTGGTCTCTTTAGCTTCAACCTCGATGAACTCTATTTCAACGTCGTCATCTTTTTCCCAATTACGAGACTTTTCAATCTTGCGGATCAGCTTATCCTTGTCGTACTCTTTCATATCGTACCGTTCGTCAGCCATGTACTCAAGATAGAACTTGGGATAAAGATCGAGCTCCCCCTCAACGTCTTCGGTAACAAATGCCTCAACGTAAGCCTTTGCCACTTTTTCGGCAGAGCTGTGAACGGAGAAGATGGAGCTGAACAGAACGATCAGGAGGATCACTGCTACCAGTGCACCTGCACCGATCATGAGCATCTTCTTGTTCTCAAGGATGCCTGCAAGGGGGTTGGCTTTCTTTGCTTCTGCAGCGGGAGCTGCAGCTGCGGGCTGCTGATTTACTGCGGTACCGCAAGCAGCACAGAAGGTTTCATTGGGCTGAATGGTGTTTCCACATTTGGGACAAAACATTGTAATTCTCCTCTCAAAAGGTATAATATTTGGGTGACCATATTTTAGCACACTTTATTTTATAATGCAAGTGTTTTTTCGATAAAATTTAACTTTTTATGAATGTTTTTGAAAAATCCCGAAAGCTTTCGGTCCTCCATATCGGGATCCGGTTCAAGACCGCTTATTAAAACTTTAAGCAGATCTGCTTCATATCTATCCTATGCGAATTAAGAAGCAAAGGTCACAGGTTTAAAGCACGTCGGGCTTGGGAACGCCCAAAATTGCGTACAACCGGTTCACGTCGTGCTGAGAAAGCCCCGCGCCGATGGCGGTATTCAGAACCTCCCTGTAATTGGGGGAGGTGATCAAAAACTTTCTCTGAAAATAGTCGTACTTAATATACGCAAGGAAGTAGTAATAAATGCCCTTGGGCTCGATCATCAACGCCGCGTTGATATACTCCAGGATCTTATTGATGGTAGGTCTTTGGTGCAAAAACGCCTTCTGCCCCTTCAAAAGACAGATCGCCGCATAGAAAAAGGTTTCGGAATTATCGAAGTTATCCTCCATTGCCTTTTCAAAAACGGGCAACGCCTTGTCGTACAGCTTCAGCTTCAGATAGCACATTGCAAGAGAGTTGTTCAAGCCTTGGTGGTCGGGGTTTTCCGCCAAAGCTTGGCGATAAGTACCCGCCGCTTTGTTGACCTGGGGCATCGGCATATCATATACGCTGTTGAACGTAGAAATGATAATGGGGCTGTCACAGTATTCACACTTTTTCTGATCGGTAGTCACAGGGGCTCCGCACTTGGGGCAGTTCATTGAAACGACGGTTTGTGCCATAGCAATTCCTCCGATGAAACGTTTTTGGGCTTTTGCCGATTTGACTCCCACATTTTATCACAAAACGCGTATTTTCGCAACATATATTTCACAGATTCCGCCTTTTTCGACAGAAAACATTCTTTTTTTCTTCGTGACTTCCTACAATTCGGGACAGTTTTTTTATCAAATAAAGATATGGAAATTCTTCCGATTCCGTGTTATAATAGGGGTGCGCGTTATTTTGACGAAAGATATTCAAATTCACAGGAGGATCTAAGATGAAAAAAGTCCTTACCTTTTTCTCGGCGGCTTCGCTTTTGCTGACCGTTCTTTCCTTTCCCGCCTTTTCGGCAGAATATCAATACGAGACCCCCGTAGAGCCCGCACTTTGGGCAGAACCCGAATTCGGAACCGACCACGCCTACTCCTTCGCCTTCGTGGGAGATCCCCAATATCTTTCCATCGGCGATTATTATCAGGGAACCAAAAAAATGGATCAGCTGTTCGGAAGCATAGCGGATACTGCCGAGGAGCGAAAGCTGGAGCACGTTTTCGTTTTGGGTGACATTACGGACAAGGGATACAACAACGATGCAAACCTTGCTCACACCTATTGTGATCCACCCGTAACGGGAGAGTGGGAAACGGCTCAGAAAGCGATCTTTCAGCTGAACGAAGCAGGAGTCCCCTATTCCCTTTGCCGCGGCAATCACGACGACTATATGATGGACGATTATTTCAACGTTCCCACCTATACCGATCAGTTCAAGAACTGCGGCGGCTTTTACAGCGATTCTCTGGCAAAGCATCCTACCTTGCGAGAAGCGGATAATCCCGACGGATATATTTACTGGAGCGCCACAACGGGCTATCACGCAAATTCCATCGTAAATTCCTACAAAACCGTTGAGATCTGCGGAAACAAGTACATTTTTATTACGGTCGATTATAATCCCACCGAAAACGTAGTAAAATGGGTCGATCAGATCCTGGGCGAATATCCGGATCACCTTGCCATCGTTACCACCCATTC
This sequence comes from Oscillospiraceae bacterium, assembly GCA_015065325.1. Classification (GTDB taxonomy): domain Bacteria; phylum Bacillota; class Clostridia; order Oscillospirales; family SIG627; genus RGIG5579. The sequence goes on from SVQO01000030.1 coordinate 13,743, forward strand.
TTACTTGACCTCCAAGGGAGAGCTTTGTACCACGGAAAAAGGCGGCACCAAATACTTTCTCGGCTATGCCGCGGACAAGCTGTGGGATATGGCGCTGAAGAACCACGAAAACCTTTTGATGGTGGTCTGCGGTCACACCGGCACGCTGGATCCCGTTTACAACACCCAAACCGGCGTTCACGGAAACACGGTCCATCAATTTTTGGTCAATCCCCAAAAGTATGACACCAAGGAAACCGATGCGGAAACGATCTCCAGCGGAACCCAGGATACGGGAATGGTTCTGTATATGAACTTCTCCGCGGACGGCTCAAAGATCACTCTGGACTACTACTCGACCCTTTTGAATAAGGAACTGGAAAACATCAAGGATACCACCGTCACGCTGTACGAGAGAAACCCCTTGATCCCCATCCCCGGTGATATGGACGATGATGATACTCTTACCATAGACGACGCGATTCACCTTCTGTTCCACGTAGATTTTCCCGAGGAGTACCCCATCGCCCAGACGGGTGATCTGAACGGGGACGGAAAACTGAATTCCGACGATGCGATCCTTCTTCTCTTCCACGTCATCTTCCCCGAGCGCTATCCCCTTTCTTAAAAAATAAATATCCCCCCGTATAACGGGGGGTATTTCATTTTCGGGCATAGCCCTAAACAATACTGGCGACGCACAAGTGCGTTTTGGGGTTGGCCTGCCAGCCATGCAACTGTTACTTACTACCCATAA